>NZ_VWVZ01000004.1:0-414020 GCF_011753255.1 Acinetobacter sp. Tr-809 | reverse complement strand
ACACATCAAAGTTCGCGCTTAAGTTTAAGCCTTTGATCTGAGTGAGTACTTCATCAGATACTTTAGGTGCATAACCAGACACTTGTAATAATGCCAAGATCAAAGAAGTAAACTCATGTCCCATCGGTAAGCCAGCAAAGAACACACGTGGTTGTTCACCTGCTTTAGCCACACCGAAACTAGGACGGCGAGCGTTTGAACCGTCAAAACGCGCCGTAACTTGGTCAGAAAGTTCAGCAATTTCAGTCACGAGTTCTTTGATTTTTGCAGCTTTATCTGAGTCATCTAAAGCAGCAACCAACTCGATTGGACTTTCTAAACGTTCTAAATAAGCTTTTAATTGAGTTTTAATATTTTGATCTAACATGTATTTCTCCAAACGCTAAGACTTTTAAATCAGCTAAATTCATTCAATGAAGCTATAGTACGCAAAAGCACTGAATAGGTAAAACAGTATGTTTTTATAGGTTTGATCGGATAAACCGAATAAAGATTTACAAGACATCAAGCTTTTGGGTAATTCGAACACGACGATTTTTCAGATGTTTGGCCAGTACATATAAAATTGTGCTTAATGTAACCGCCAATACGATCAAACCCCATAAAATCACATTCACAATCTGAGAAATACGTTCTGCCTGCTGCGCACGTACATCTAAAGGCTGCGTGATTGAGGTGATACTTTTACCGTACAGTTGCTGCTGCATCACCCATAATTGCTCTGGCTTAAAATCGTAGCTTTTAAATTGGGCTGGATTCGTTTTTTCTGCACTGATCAATTGATTCACGTAAGCATTAGCAGTCTTGCGGTCAATCGGTTGATGCAATAAAGCGACTTGTGCTAATACGTAAGCCTTTTCAGTCGAAGAAATATTGGCCTGCTGTAAATCTTGTGCAATCTGGCTTTCACTGATATTGCTTTGATAGCTCATCCACTGCTGATAAGCCTGCTTGGTTTCATCTTTCCAATCATATTGGATATAACTTAAGCCTGACCAAAGCAACATAAATGCAATCACCCAAGCCAAGATACGTTGCGACCATGCCTGAAAACGTTGTTGAAAAAACTTAAACTTTTTCACCCAACTGAGCAACAAGAAAGCCCCGAAAAATGAAACAAAGACTTTTAGGAACAACCAGCCAAACCATGACAGTAAATTAAAGAAATAATTGGCAGGTTGTTTAAATGGAATAATATCTTGAACATGATAAGGCAGATCTAAAGTCTGAAGATGTATGGAAAGATCAAAGAAACGATAGATAAATTCTTTTTGCAAAACCAGAGATGCAATTGTGACAACGACCAAGATACTGGTTAATATGAACCAAATCATCAGATGTCGCTGACGCTTTTTTAAAACATCTAGACGTTGGTCAATGGGTTGTACACTAAAATCGTCTATGGGTGACAATGATCTTTCCTTTATCGACTAAAAAATATCAAGATTTAGGTGGATTCTGCCCACTGTTCTCTAACACTAAATGATTCAAATTCTCTTGCAAAGCACGTAACCGCGTTGTTGCTTCGGCACGCTTTTGCATCCCTTCTTTCTGAATCTGAATCACATCATTTACTGTTTTAATGAGGGTGTTTTGTACATGTTCAAGGGTCTCAACATCAATCACAGAACGTTGATTGGCTTTTGCCGTATCAACAGAGTTTTGATGCAATAACTCAGCATTACGACGTAATAATTCATTGGTGGTGTCATCAATGGCTTTGGCTAGCTGCACACTGTTTTTTTGCTCTTGCAACGAAATTGCCAAACTAATTTGATTTTTCCAAGCTGGTAATGTGATGTTTTTAATCGCGTAAAACTTATCTACCAACATTAAATTATTCGACTGGATAATCCGAATCATCGGCAGTGTTTGCATTGCAGACTGTTGTAAAACATGAAGATCACTGACTCTTTTTTCAAGATTATTTGCCACATGATTGAGATCATAAATCTGCTGCGTGGTTTGTTGATCTTGTTCCTGACTTGTCAGAGTCGTGATTTGCTGTTGAATATCCTGCTGCTTTAACTGGCCCGCTGCAATATAAACCCCCAGTTGTTTATATTCATCCTGCACCGCATCAAACATTTTATCCAATGTCCCAACACGTGCTTTCAAGCCTGATTGTGAGCTTTCAATTTCTTTAACTAGAACATCAATCTGCTCTTTGGTGGTATTAAAGTGCTGATCGAAATTTTGTTTAGCGTTCTTAAACTTACTCAGTAAGCCACCCAAAAAACCTGAGCTTTTTGATTTATTCAAAATACTGGAAGTATTTAACTGTTGCGCGACTTGCACTACTTCATTGAGTTTTTGCCCTGTAGCATCCAAGTCCTTATTCTGTACCAAACTCAATAATTCATCCGTATAGGTTGAAGTCTTATTGGCAATATTTTTACCGTATTCAGCGACAGCTATGGTACTGATTTCAGCCAGTTCTTTATGCGCGTCCATCACTTCAGCATAGTCATGCGGTTGCAAACCGAGCTCTTTTAAATTTAATTGTTCAAAGCGCTGTTCTGGCTTCAACTCAGTTTCATGTGATGATTTGATCAATTCTGAATCGGACATAATATTCCCCTCTTATTTCTGTAATGATTTTTTCAAGTTTTGGATTAAATCTTCGCGGCTCTTGTCTAGCTGCTCAATCGTCGCACTAGACTTTGATTCACGGCTTTGTTTTAAATGATATTGCCAAGCTGGAATCAATACCTGTTGAGCCTCTTTGAAACGATCTAAAAGACTAAAAGATAAATGCTGTGACAGTTGCATCTGTTTGATTGCAATATCATTACTGCTCTGTAAAGTCTGTAAAGTATTGATTTTTTTTGATAGTCGCTCAACAAAATGATCCAGCACTTGCTGCTTACTAAACTGAGGGTATTCCATCAAGAATTGATCAGCTGCCTGAATATATGCAGCCATCTGTTCTCTTAAACCCAATGCCTGTTGTAAACGCGATTGTGATTTTTGGATCTCTATCTGTAAGCGTTGACTCAAATGATTCGCTTCATTGATCAAATGATCTAAATCTTTCAGATATTTGACTTGCCCTGCATCATATTCAATATCAATGCCCAGCCACTTTTGTAATGCATTAAAACGACGTGTGCCTAAAAACTTTTTGGATAAAGACAATTGCTGAATAATCTGAGTGATCACTTCACTGAGTTGCTGATTCAACTTAGGATCAACACCATTCAGTAAAACACCTTGTGCCTGAACCAAATGGTCTGCGTAATGACTTAAACGATGCGGATCGTTCAACAAAGGTAATAAATCATTACGCTTAATCGCTAAAATATGTTCTTGATTTGACTCAATTTGCGATAAGGGTGTTAAGTCGAGCGGTAGCGTCATATCTGTAGAAAATCGTGAGCACAAATAAATTTGAACAGCTTAGTTGTAGCATGTTCTTTGACTTTGTCATATCTAAATGTTGTTATGTTTTTTAAAATAAATTGTCACTTTAGCAACTAAAAACCCTCTAAATTACAATCAATAAAGAGGGTTCATAAGTTAAATCAAACTTTACTCATCATTGAGAGCACATTCAAAGTTATTCGGATTTTGTTTACAACGAACTTTTTTCAAGAAGTTCATCATTTTGGGATCGTAAATTCCAGCTTTAGTCAGTGAAATACGTGCCTCACGCATCATTTTCATATAATTAACCTGTTCTTCAGACGGGATAATCATCCAGTATTTGGCCGGAATTTCTTTTTCGTATTTTGAAATAATATTAAAGGTCCGACCAAGTTGTCCTGCAACCCATTCACGAGATTTCTGACCAAACCCTTCAGGAAACTTATCTTTTCGAATAATAAAGTTTGCTGAAATCTGGGTCAGGGGAAATTTAACAATACCACCTTTATCTCCAAGCCCCTTATAAAGTTCAAAAGGCTTATAGGCAACAATGGGGGCAGGTACGATATCAATTTGATGGTTGTTAAATTTCGCGCCTGCATTGGTCACATCAACCGAAACGGCTTGTGCGCCTATTTGCGCAACTAGTCTTGGTTGAGCTTCATCATAAGCAAATACACCGACTTTCTTACCTGCTGCTTTCGCCAAAGTATTAATACTGCGATCAGTAACAAATAGATAAGCTGGACCAATGGTTCCAAGACCCGCAATTTCATAAGGGCCATTGATCATACTTTTTGCAGCTTGAGGCTTAGAGAGCAATTGATAAGCGAGAATTGCCGTTTTCAAATCAGTTAAAGCGCCAACAGCATCAAGTGAACCGACATATTTATTGAATTGTCGACCACGCAATCCACTGATAATCGCACCATCACATTGTCCAACTTTTAAATCTTCTGCTGCAACACGCTCATCGACATAAGCACGTAGGTCTATATCTGCGCCCCACTTCTTGGCTTCAAGTGCATAATCCCTTGCCAATGCAAAAGCATCACCTGATTTACCTACAGGATCAAATACACAGACCGTTTGCTTCGCCTGTGTTGTTACAGCGAATCCAAATAATGCTAAAGCAATAAAACCATTTTTAATTATCATCTCGTTCTTCCCAGATAAGATTTATTATGTATTTATCTCACCTGATTTAGCGACATGATCCTATGACGAGATTTCTATTTTTAATGTATTTTTAGTCAATCACCCAATTGAATCAAACATTTTTCGAAAATGGTTTTAGAGAAAATTTTTCGCTTTTATCCGCCTAACTTCGCTGACTGACTTGGTGGAAGTGCATAGGTCCCAATTACATGCGCAACAGGCTCTTCATCGTCAAGCGAATATAACCATACCTCGCCAGTAACTAATGTTTTACCGACTTTAATCAGCTTACACACAGCCCGAATATCACGATTGCCATTTGGTTTACGGAAAAAATTAATCGTCATATTGGTGGTTACAGCCATCGCGACTAACCCCAAATGTCCCATAATAGCAATGTATAGCACATAATCAGCAATCAGCATTAAAGTTGGGCCAGAAACTGTTTGACCTGGTCTGAGATCCCCTGCATCCACTTGATATAGCAGTTGTGCTCCTCTGGGAGTAATGTCTTCAATCACACTCTTCTTGAGTGCCTGAGGAAACTCTTGCGCCAGAAATCCCATGATTTCTTCTTTGGTTGCAGCCATGATCTCTCCAATTATTGATGTTGTAATGGCTCTAATTCAAAACAGAAAGCCAAAATCTATTGCTTAATCTGCTTTGTCCGACAGCTCATTCAACACTTGCCAATACGTCGGTGGTTCAGCAACATGTCCACGTTCACGTAGCATCTGATGCATTCTTGGTAATTTAAAATAAGGTACAGCAGCCATCAAATGATGCTCTTTATGATAGTTAACATTGATCGGTGCAACCAAAGCTCGCGCAAGGTAGCCTGCTTTAGTCGTACGCGTATTGGTTAAGGCACTATGGCTGGTCTCCATTCCTGCATGTTCTGCCATTGAACGAACTCTGAGGAATAAAGGAAATGGCGTTAAATATGCCACGACCCACAATGCATAAAGTTTAGGATGCCCCGCTGCCCACAATGCTGAAAATAAGGCCGCATTGGTTGCAATCGCACCGCCACTATTTTTAAGGAAGGTTTTTGGATAATCGCTCCAGTGTTTGCCTTCCTGAGAAATCCAGCGACGATCATTTGATACCGTCCACTCCATTTTTCCAATATCCATCAACACTCGACCGACTGCAAACTTGAATCCAGTTACACCCGAAAGATCACGTACAAACTTACGCAGCAATGATTTTTTAGTGGTTGGAAAGCCTGTTACAAGTGATAAGTCTGGATCAGCTGGCATTGAAGTTTTACTGTGGTGGCGCATATGATGGGCACGATATTTATGTAGATCATTCCAAATCGGGCGCGCGCATAACCAGTCTGTCAACGTATCATTCAACCATTTGGTTTTAAATAAACTTTGATGGGAGGCATCATGCATGATAATCGCAAGTGCTAATTGTCGGCCTGCCAAGATCACCAATGCCGCAATACACATAAGTAATTTCCCCCAGCTAGGCAAATATTCCCATGTACTGGCAACTGCAGCAAATGTTCCACCAATCACAGCCCAAGTCGAAAGCACAGCCCAACTGCCATGCAAGTCTGATTTTTCAGTAAGTTCAGTAATTTCTTCTCGCGTGAATAGCTCACTAATTGCAACACGTGTATTCATATCCCTATCCTGTATGTGCTCTATTCTTATAAAACTACACAATCTATATTTTTATTTTAAATTAAGTAATATTTCTGTCAATCTATTAAAATTAAATTTAATGTAATATTTGTAATTATTTTTTAGTCGATTTGCCCTTCATAGAATTTACGCCAAGACTCTAAGCCCGTCTGATCTAATTGCTGCACACTCTCAGCAAACTGCTCGCGCAGTTGCACATCTACAAAACTCTCAGGCAATAATGGGTCATTCATCAATAAGGAAATTGTTTGACGACCTAATAGTAGCGACTCACGAGCAGCATCCTCTAAACTTAATTGAGCTGCGGTGGATAACCATTGTTGAATCATTTGGCTATATTTTTGGTAATTCTGATTAAGTGTTTGTGTAGACCAAAGCTCGGCAATCGCAGTCAAAGTTTTGGCATCAAAATGGCTAATTTGGCAGATTTTTGCATTATTTTCTAAACCCGAAGCTTTTAATTCCGTAATCAATTGATCAAAACCTATCACTAAATTATCTGGGCGAATATAGATCCCCTGTTCTAATTCTTTAAAGCCAAAATGTTTCAAGGCTCTTTCACGACGATTCAAAGCAGTACGATCAACTCGCCCAAGTTCACCAGTAAAAACCGCCAGATATTGCTGATTCCATACTTTGGTTTGTTTAATGCCATGCTTACGATTCAGCATGACATTTGCCCATTCGTGCGATTGGACACTAAATTGGTACACGCCACGCTCAATCGCTTCGATCACGCCATCACTGGATAAACGCGTCACAGCAACACGAATGCTATTTTCACTAATCTCAAAAAGCCGAGCTGCAATAATGATTTGTTTAATTGAAATCGCTCGACCTTGAAGTCCTAATAGCAAATCAATAATTAAGTCTCGAGCATTCATTTTCGCTATTGTCATTGTGCTATTAAACCAGATCTGAAGGATTTAAATTAAAGAAGAGGAATTTTAACTGAGAATCTCCCTTTTCGCAGTTGCCAAAAGGGAGATGTTTTTTATTTTTTATAGGAAGACAAATAATAGAATAATACCTAGCACAATACGGTACCAAGCAAATACGCGTAAGGTATGACGTTCCACAAACTTAACCAATGCACTCACAACCAATAAAGCAGAAATAAAAGCGGCTACAAAGCCAACAGCAATATTCAGCATATTATCTTGCGTTAACACATCTGCATTACGTGCTAAATCAAATACAGCAGCTCCTAACATGGTTGGCATTGCCAAGAAGAAGGAAAACTCTGTAGCAGCCTTACGAGACAAACCTGCAAACATCCCGCCCACAATCGTCGCACCTGAACGTGATGTCCCAGGAATCATGGCGACACACTGTGCGCAACCCACCAAGAATGCTTGTTTATAGGTAATCTTGGTCGCATCTGTCGTTTTATGATCAAAGTTCTTTGACTCAACCCAGAAGATAATCAGACCACCAACAATTAAGGCAACCGCAACCACTAGCGGGCTAAACAAGACGCTCTTAATGAAATCAACCGCGAAAATACCAATAACCACTGCTGGGATAAAAGCGAGTAAGACACTAAAAGCAAAGTGCCGTGCTTCCGCATCACCACTAAAGAAACCTTTGACCAAGTCAAAAATCTTTTGACGATATAACCAACACACAGCCAAAATCGCACCGAGCTGAATCACAACTTCAAAAACACGACCATCATCAGAGTGAAAGTCGATCATATGACCAAATAAAATCAAATGACCTGTACTTGAAATGGGTAGGAATTCGGTAAGACCCTCAATAAAGCCTAAAAATAAGGCTTTTAAAATTTCAATATGTTCCATAACTTACTCAAAAGCACGTAATACAAGAATAAAAATAAATGGCAAGCTTACCCTGAAATGTAAGCACTTTATGTGATTGTCACGTAACGGTTTAGCAAAAAAGATTCGGACAAAATTCCTGAATTTGTATTAAATAATCATCAGACTATTTTTCTTTTGCATCTGTTCAATTACTTCATGTGTATCAAAGCCCAAACGCCAGTATAAAAGCCCAAGAACATCTAATTCATCTTGGGTAATGATACGATCATTCCACAAACATCTTTCTGCAATCGACAAAATATTAAGGCGATCACGTAGCAACAAACCTGAGACATCATTTAAGATTTCCGCTAAATCCAGTGGCTCATCTGAAATATCGGCATAAATTTGCATTTCATCTTCAGTCAACAACATTTGTAAAATGCGCTCACGTACTTCAAGCTGATTTGGGCTATTGATCTGCTGTACATGTAGTAAGGCATCAATCAAATGTACAATCTGTGATTTCACATCTTCAAAAGCCGCAGGCAAATGTGCAGGCATTAAATTGAGCTCATGTTTCACACGCTCCAATAGCAATGCATCAAGCAAACCGACTTCACCGTCTTCTTGAATAATACATGCCAGCTTGGTTAAAAATTGACGTGCAATACTGGTTGGCATATGCCCAATATTTTTACAGGCATCATGGAAAATCTGCACATGAATACGTCCATCCAAATTCAATAAAGCATCGACAATCGCATGGCTTACTGGCGCTTCTTGTGGGATAAATTCACGGTACTGACGAATCATCAAAATCGCGACCATCACCTCACGTGAACCTGTCGCAGTCTGCATTGCCCGTTGAATTAATTCTGGACGTTTCTTATTCTTACGCACTTCTGGATTAAGTGGTTTGATTGCATCATTCAGTGCAAAACTAATTGGTGATAAACGCAATAAAGGCAATGGCTGTGGAGAACTCCACGGCATGGTTAGCTCTGCACTTTCTTCTTCTAAAGAACGGAACAAGCTGAACAAGGGACGATTACGCAGCTTTCTTAAATTTTCTAATTGTAGATCTTGCAACAAAGTTGGATTTAATTCATAAATTCGTTCTTTAATGCTTGGATGGATATTCATCCAACTCTGAGGGCTCAGCGAGTTAGCAAAACACATATGCGAAATCGACTCAGAATAGGCACTATGAATCTGCGAACCAGAGTGATGCACGTAAATCCGCAACAAGGTCTGAATATTGGCATTATTGTTCATCAAGCGCATGGTCTTGAGATCATTACGGAAAGTACGACCACTCAATGTCAAATATTTAATACAACGGGTAATTAAGATACCGAGGCTACCGATCAGCCAAATGACCCCACCAATCGCAACGAAAATAGTTTCAAACTTATTTCGATAAGTCGTTGCATAAGGATTATAACCCGCCTGAGCCAGCTTACTCCCCCACTGGCTAAAAGTAGTTAAACCGCTATACAGAATTTTTAGCTTGGTATTTTCAACCGCTTCGCCAGATAAAATCTGATTAAATTCGTAACTGAGTAAACCATAAAGTTCAAGTTCATCCAGATTTTGTAATGCCCCCCAAGTCAAAATGATCACGATATCCTGCGATCTAAACCCTGCGGTTAAAGCATTCACCCCAACTTCATCGGGGAGCACATAAACGGCTGGCGTATCGATATCAAAACTTTTTGCGACCTGCTCAACGACCTTTAATGCCGTACTTTCTTCTGGTGTACTTTCATCAAAAACCAAACGACGCGCTTTGAGCTGTTTTGCCAGCGAGTGACCACCTTCGCGCAGCACATAAAGTTCAGCACCTACCGACCAAAACAAGACTAAAATAAGTAAGCAGATAAAGTATGGGCTAAGAACATGCCACCAAATCGGCTGGGTATAATCAAAGAAATGAACGACCAAACCCAAAATTAAATTGAGAATAAAGACCGTCAGTAACATTGCAAGAAGACAGAAACTGACTGACCATGCAATATTCTTATTTTCAATTAAATAATGGCTCATTTCTTTCAATGTAAGTTTTCCTGATTACATTGTTTCAGTTAGGGTTTCCGTACCCACTATCATAAAATAAAAAAGCGGGAAATTCCCGCTTTTCTATAGATTAAGATGAGATTACTCTTCTTTAATCCCAGTTAAATCAACTGATGCTGCATCAATATTTACATCGATATAGCCATCTGATTTACTTTTTGCAGCGTCACTACGTTTTTGCTCAAGTGCATCAAGATATGCCTTATCAATACCACCAGCGACATAAACGCCATCAAACACAGAACAATCAAACTCAGTTAAATCTGGAACTTTGCTGGTACGCACTGCATTTTTCAAATCTTCCAAATCTTGGAAAATTAAACGGTCTGCACCAATATTTTCACGGATTTCTTCGACTGTACGACCTGATGCAATCAACTCTGCCTTGGCTGGCATATCAATACCATACACATTTGGATATTTCACCATTGGTGCAGCAGAAGCGAAGAATACTTTTTTCGCGCCTGAATCACGTGCCATCTGAATGATTTCATTACAGGTAGTACCGCGAACAATTGAGTCATCTACTAACAGAACGTTCTTATCTTTGAACTCAAGTTCAACAGGGTTTAACTTTTGACGTACTGATTTTTTACGTTGCTGCTGACCTGGCATAATAAAGGTACGTCCGATATAACGGTTTTTCATAAAACCTTCACGGAATTTCACACCTAAAATATTTGCCAGTTCTAATGCAGAAGTACGACTGGTATCTGGAATTGGGATCACCACATCAATATCGTGCTGCTCACCCCATTCTTTCAAAATCTTATAAGCCAGCTTCTCACCCATTTTTAAACGAGCTTTGTACACTGAAATCCCATCGATTGTTGCATCTGGACGCGCAAAGTAAACATATTCGAAAATACATGGACGATATTCAGGATTGGCCGCGCATTGCTTCGTAAACAATTGACCATTGGCATCAATAAAAATTGCTTCACCTGGTGCAATATCACGTTCAACTTTAAAACCAAGTGCCGTAATCGCCACGGATTCAGAAGCAATGATATATTCAACACCCTGTTCTGTTTCGCGAGAACCATAAACCAAAGGACGAATACCATTTGGATCACGGAAACCAACCAAACCATGGCCTGTGATCATTGCCACAACGCCATAAGCACCTTTGCAACGCTCATGTACACGAGATACGGTGTGGAAAATATCATCTGCGGTTGGATTTAAAGTACCGATCTTTTGTAACTCATGCGCAAATACGTTGAGCAAAACTTCAGAATCAGAATCAGTATTCATGTGACGTAAATCTGTCTTGAACAGGTCATCATGAATTTCAGCAGCGTTGGTCAAGTTACCATTGTGAGCAAGGGTAATACCATACGGTGAGTTCACATAAAACGGTTGCGCTTCAGCACTGCTTGATGAACCTGCAGTTGGGTAGCGAACATGTCCAATCCCGTAGTTCCCAAGCAATGCACGCATGTGACGCGTATGGAACACATCGCGTACCATACCGTTATCTTTGCGGAGGAATAAACGCCCTTGATGGCAGGTTACGATTCCTGCAGCATCTTGTCCTCGATGTTGCAGCATCGTTAAGGCATCAAATAACATTTGGTTCACTGGTGATTTACCGGCTATCCCAACAACTCCACACATAGCAACCTCGCGACAAGCTAGCGATTAATAAAAAGGATTTTTCGTCGAATGATCAGAACGCTCATTCACTGAAGCACGTTCTGATTCGTCCATTTCTGATGAAGGGCGATGTAATAACGCACCTTCAGATGTCATTTGATGTAAAGCTTGATTTGCCGCATCCTTGGATAATTCAGTAGCCAAAGGTGCGTAAGGTAATAAAATTTGTACGAATTTCGACTGTTTCCAGTGCGGTGAACTCTCAACCCAAGGTCCTAAACCTTGCATAGCAATCAGTACAATTAAGAGTCCTTTCAAAGAACCAAATGCACCACCCGCTAAACGATTTAATGGGCCCAATTTCAAACTTTTCAAGAGCCCATTCAGTAATGCAGACACTATCCACGTACACACCACTATGATCAATACGATAAAAGCAAAAGCTGCAATTTTTTGCACGACAGGATCGTGGCTTAGACTACTCATCGCAGGTGCCAAGATTACCGCATATTTTGCCCCAACGATCAATGCGAATATCCATCCGATCAAGTTCGCAAAGGCTTTGATAAATCCTTGTCGCAAACCGTTCAGCCCTCCAATGAGCAAAATGACCAGAATGATGATATCAAGTGTGTTCATTTCACACAGTCATCGCATTAACACAATCTTTCACAAGTGTTGGACCGGTATAAACAAGCCCACTATAAACTTGTACCAAGCTCGCTCCAGCTTGCTGTTTGGCAACTGCTTGTTCGCCAGACAAAATACCGCCAACACCAATCAATGGAATTTGACCCGCCAACACTTTGGAAAATTGGCGTAGACATTCGGTACTCTTTTCAAATACGGGCGCACCTGACAAGCCACCTGCCTCATTTCCATTTGGCAAGTTTTCAACACCTTCACGCCCAAGCGTGGTATTGGTCACGATCAAACCATCAATTTTGAATTGTAATAATTGTGCAGCAATAAATTGAATATCTTCTGGGGTTAAATCTGGTGCAACTTTAAGAACCAGAGGAACATAATGATTATATTGATCTGCCAATTCAAGTTGACGATCTTTTAAGGTTTGCAATAATTCGGTAAGCGCATCACCACTTTGTAAACTACGTAAATTTTTGGTATTTGGCGATGAAATATTAACAGTAATATAAGAAGCGTAATTATAAACTTTTTCTAGGCAAATCAGATAATCAGATACTGCATCTTCAACAGGCGTATCTGCATTTTTGCCGATATTGATTCCCAAAACACCCTTAAACTTTGCAGCTTTTACATTTTCAATCAGTTTATCCACGCCATCATTATTAAACCCCATGCGGTTAATAATCGCTTTTGCCTGAGGAATACGGAATAAACGTGGTAGAGGATTACCAGCTTGTGGTCGTGGTGTAATGGTTCCAATTTCGATAAAACCGAAGCCCAGTGCAGCTAAAGCATCAATATGCGCACCATTTTTATCTAAACCAGCGGCAAGACCCACGGGATTTGGAAATTCAATTCCCATACATGTCACAGGTTTTGCTGCAACTTTCTGATGCATAAAGCCAATTTTGTGGGCTTTATCTAGCATAGAGAGCGTAAGTTCATGTGCACGCTCTGGCGCTAAAGTAAACAACAAAGGGCGAGCCAATGAATATAACATACCAATCACAGTCTACTGATTTTCAAGTAGCCGTATTATAGGCATAGGCTTAACAAAACACCATGCCTGACATAGGGTTATTTTTAGCGCTTATTGTACTGTTGCGGTTAATTTAATCTGATTATTATTTGAAACCATATCCATTTTTTGGATGCTGAGACCCATTTGAGACAACTGCATCAAAAAGTTAGCCAGTACAGCATAATTCTGATGTTCGGCCACCAGCTGAATCTGTTCTCCATTTTGCTGTGAAGAAACTGCCAAGCCTTGTTGCTGAGCTGTACGTTGGATTTTATCTGCTGCAGTTAAGCCAGGATCATTAGCTGGCTTCATCGTTGCAGCATTGCTCTGCATCCATACCGTGAGATCTTTCAAATCATTTAAACGCTTTTGTTGCTGCTCTGCCAAGGTGTGCATTTTCCACAAAGAAAATCCAATGACAGTCACAATCACAAAAATGGTCGTAAAAATCACCATTACACGTTCACGCACAGACAAACTTTGTAGATATTCATTAACTGCTTCAATTTTTTGATCAAAGCTGTTTTGTAATTGAGTTAATGCTTTCATTATTTTATTTTCACCACCCCAATTGCTCCAACACTATCGGCTTGCACATTGCCTAACTCTGCTTGAAAACCTTGTTGATTTAATTGTTGTGCTAAGCCTTGTAAATCATCGGCAGATTTTGCTTTGAGAGACATTGCCAAAGTAGAGGCATCATAACTCACTTGTTGGGCAACAATTTGTTTTTGCATCAAAATTGGTCCAACGCGACTTAATAATGAAAGTGCTTGTGTATCGCCAAGTTGACTCATACGCAATTGACCTTCAAATGAGCTTTTAAGATTTTGCTCAGTCACTCGCCCACCTTCACCAAACCAAGATTTATACTGATCAATCGCTTGACTCGCAGTTTGATCAGCAACTTTTTTCAGCTTTGCCCAGCGCAAAGCATCATAACCAAGTTGCACGATAATTACTGCCAATAATACTGCTGCTGCCGCTTTCCAATAACCAGACCACTGTACTTCTGCATTTTTTGATTTTGGCAAAACATTAAATGGATGTTGTTTGGGTCTTAATAATTGTTCAAATTGATAACCAAATTCAGTCCGCTGATCTTTACTTGATGCAGTCGCGAGGCTATCCAATTGGTCGGCATTCAGATTGGCAAATTTATACTGTGTTTCTGCCGTCTGAAACTCCAAAAACAGTCCCAAATCATCAACAGAGTTACCTGTCCATGCATTTTCTCTCACCAATAAATGATCATACAGGTTGAGCAACACCACTTGATTCGGTTCTGGTTCAGGTAAAATCAAAAAGTCTGGTAAAAATGCTGCTATCTGGATCGGTAAAAGACTCAGCGCATGTTGCCATGTTTCAATTGAATATTGCGCGACACCTAAGATATTGAGCTGATCGTTGTGAAAGTGATGAACCACTTTCATTTGATCGATTGGCAAGGTCACAAACTCTTCCAAGAGGTATTTAACACCCTCTTGCCCCAATTGTTTGTAATGTGCTTTGGTCATTGGCTGTTGTAATAATTGCGCATTTCGACTTGGAAAATAAACCACAGCCTCTTTTCCATGATGCTCTTGCAAGTCCTGAATCAACTGTTCAAGACTCTGTGCCTGCAACCAATTTTCCCCTGCCGACCAATACCATGTTCCATTGGTTTCGGGCATCCATAAATACAGCATCGGTGTTCAGTACCCTTATCCTATTGCGGATATATAAAAATTATAATGTTGGTGTAAAACGATTCTTTTGTGTCGACAAACCATTCGCGATCACAGCTTGATCATAAATACGTGCTTCTGCCAATGCAAATGGATTAAAGCCTTCATGTGTCAATTGTTCTTCAATATGTGCCACCACATTCATATGACACACCACTGCTATCGACTCATACGGTAATTTGGATAACCACTCAATCGCATCCTTGGCATCATCATCTGGTTTAATCTTATCGCAAATTAACACAGGAATGCCGTGAAAATGCGCCTTGATATGGGCTAAAGTTTCTTGAGCACGTAATAAAGGACTCACCACAAAAATTTCAGGCTGAATCACATCTTTTAAGAAATGTCCTGTTTGTTCAGCTTGTTGATGCCCACGTGTTGTGAGTGGGCGTTGAATATCATTTCCATTGATGGCTGGAGATGCTTCACCGTGACGAACTAAAGTTAACTGCATAAAACGACCTTATTTTTTATAGCTGCATCATAACGCGAATAGATGACAGTTTTTTGATTAGACTTCATGATGAGGTAAAACAAATTCCACATCACTACGATGACCATTCTTCATCAAAGACAACGCAATGGTCATTGGTGGTGCACCTTCAAAAATCACTTCATATAGTGCGTTAGTAATTGGCATATATACATCCAACTCTTCTGCTTTGGTTCGCACCTGAACAATGGTATTAATCCCCTCCGCAGTCTGACCCAGTTCCTTGGTCGCTTGATCTAATGTTTTCCCAGAACCTAATGCGAAACCAATTTGATAGTTACGACTTAATGGACTGTTACAGGTGGCGAATAAATCTCCAACACCTGACAATCCCAAAAAGGTTAATGGATTTGCACCCTGCTTCACCGCAAAACGGCTCATCTCTGCCAATGCACGAGTGAGAATCATACTTTTGGTATTTTCACCAATCTTATAAGCCCCACCCATACCCATCGCAACTGCATAAATATTTTTTAACGCACCACCCAGTTCAACACCATGTACATCATCACTGCCAAACACGCGGAATAAAGCACTATGTAAAGCGTGTTGCACCGCATAACGAACCAACTCTGACTCACTGGCAATTACAGTCCCAGATGGCATACCCGCCATGATTTCTTTGGCAAGATTTGGGCCAGATAGAACACCATACGGTACTTCTGGCAATTCTGTGCGAATAATATCGCTCATAAAACTAAAGGTTTTTGCTTCAATGCCTTTGGTCAATGAAACCACAGCCTGAGAAGTAATAAACGGCGCAATCTGTTTGAGTACGTCACGGAATGAATGACTTGGAATAGCCACCAAAATAATGTCACGATCCCGTACAGCAAGCTCTAGATCAGCCACTGCACGCAAAGCAGGTTCCAATGGATAATCAGGTAAATAGCGTTTATTGATATGCGTTTGATTAATTTCTTCAGCAACAGCAGCATCACGAATCCAAATCATGGTATCGCAACCATTTCTAGTGGCTAAATTTGCCATCGCTGTGCCAAAACTACCACCGCCCAAGACCGTAATTCTTAATGCTGTTTTCTGATCTACGGCAACTGGCTCAACTAAATCACTAAAATTTAACTCTGTCATTTTTTATCCTGAAACGAATTTCTTTCTTTAATCATGCAAAACAAAGCTTAGGTTACTTGCCATACTTTTACAAAATCTTGACTGTCTATTTCTGCTCTTGGCGCAATCGCTTTCGCTGCTGTTCCGATATAAATAATTCCAGAAATGAGATCTTGTTGTTTTAACCCTAATTGCTGTTTCAACCAATTCGACTCAACCACTACCCCAGAACGCCACATGGTTGCAAAGCCTTGCGCTTGTAATGACAACAAGAAGTTTTGAATCGCAGCACCTGTACTTAAAATCTGTTCAAAGTGCGGAACTTTAGGATGATCTTGAATCGTGGTTAAGGCTAAAACCAACAAAGGCGCACGAAACGGATGCTGTTTCACTCGATCAAGTTGTGCAGAATCAGTTTCACCTAAATCGGCTAAAGCTTTTGCTAAATTCTCACCGAATGCCGCACGTAGTTCAGGGGTCACAATCACAAAACGAGTTGGTTTTAAACGATGGTGATCAGGTGCAGTAAGTGCTGCTTGCACTGCTTTTTCGAGTTGTTCTGTATTTGGTGCAGGCTCAATCAGTTGCCCAATAGATTGACGTTGATGAATATTTTGATGAATTGTCTCTATATTTGAGTCCGTCATTGAAATGAATCTAACTAACACAAGGATGGCGCTAGATTAGCATAATCTGCATGATTTCCACTATGCTTAATTCATGCTTGTCACATACATCCACATTGAATTTCGTGAGTAAATAACCAATATCATCATCGCTAAACTCATCATTCATTTGAGAAAATTAACAGAGTCCCTGCATAAACTGTACAGAACCTGCAAAAGCAATCAGAAATTCTATGTTCAAATAATACAATTAAGCTGTAACTTGAGAACAAGCAATGAAAAAAACGTTAATCATGAGTTTAGTTGGTGGTTTAGCACTCGGTCTAACTGCATGTGCATCGACACCAACCAATACTTTGGCAATTCAAAAAGAAAATAATCAATACGAAGTAACAGGCATTGGTAAAACTAACCTGATTGCAAAAAACAATGCTGTAACTGCCGCTCAAAAAACTTGTACTCGTAATACAGCCCCAGTTGTTGTTGACGAAAAAACCGCATACCAAGGTGTACTAAAAGGTGTTGTCGATGAACAAACAGGCAAAATGGTCGAAGCTGCCGCTGGTGTAATCGGAACAATTACAGGTAAAAATGCTTCTCTTGCACGTGATGACGATTATCAGACCACGCTTACCTTCTACTGCAAAGCTAATTCATAAATACAAAAAAGCCGATGTTTTAACATCGGCTTTTATTTTCTCAATCACTTAGTGCGCTTCGCTCGCAGCGACTTCAGATGCTGCACTGTGTTCAGCAACATCTGTATTATTTTCATCTAAATTCGGTTTATCAATCGCATCAATTGCAGCTTGTTGCTCTGGGGATGTCTGTGTTGATACAGCAGAAGCTGCTTGATCTTGCTGTTCAGCATTTTTCGCTTCTTCTTTCTTTGCACATGCAGTCAGCATGATTGGAGCAATAATTAGAGCGGCAAGGGTTAATTTAAATTTCATCACGGCTTTCCACAGTTACTTGGTTAAGTTGTGACAAGCATATTTCAGATATGTGACATTTTGATGACGACAACGTTGTGCAAAAGTAAAAAGAGCCGATTTAAATCGACTCTTTTAAAGCTATCTCTTGATTAATCAATAAATTAAAACTTGATTAAGCACGCTCAAGCAATACCGCAACCGCTGGTAAAGTTTTGCCTTCGACGAATTCTAAGAATGCACCGCCACCTGTTGAGATATAGCCAATTTGATCAGCAACTTGATATTTATCAATCGCGGCCAATGTGTCACCACCACCCGCAATCGAGAAACCAGCAGATTCAGCAATCGCCAATGAAAGTGTTTTGGTTCCTTCACCGAATTGATCTACTTCAAACACACCCACTGGGCCATTCCAAAGAATTGTTTTTGAAGATTTTAAGATGTCCGCAAATGCTTTAGCAGTTTCAGGACCAACATCCAAAATCATATCAGTATCAGTTACATCAGCAACCTTCTTCACAACGGCTTGTGCACTTGCCAATGAACCAAGGAAATCTTCAAAGTTGATTTGGCTTGCATCTGCAACCACAACATCAGTAGGTAATGGAACACTGACTTTTGCAGCAATTTGTTTGGCAGTTTCAACTAAATCTGCTTCGTAAAGTGATTTACCGACATTAAAGCCCGCTGCAGCCAAGAATGTATTGGCAATACCACCACCCACGATCAATTGATCACAGATTGTAGACAATGAAGTCAACACATCAAGTTTAGTTGATACTTTAGAGCCTGCAACAATTGCAACCATTGGTTTTTCTGGGGTTTGCATTGCACGACCAAGTGCATCTAACTCTGCTGCCAATAAAGGACCCGCAGCTGCGATTGGTGCAAAACGTGCTGCACCTTCAGTTGATGCTTCTGCGCGGTGCGCTGTACCGAATGCATCCATAACAAATACATCGCATAATGCAGCGTATTTCTTCGCAAGTTCTTGGTTATTTTTCTTTTCGCCGTGGTTGAAACGAACGTTTTCAAGTAACACAACTTGACCCGCAGTCACTTCAACGCCATCTAAATAATCTGTGAATAATTTAACATCTTGACCCAAAGCTTTACTTAAATAAGCAGCAACCGGTGCAAGCGATTGTTCTGGTTTTGGCTCACCCTCTACAGGACGACCAAGATGAGAAAACACCATCACTGCTGCGCCTTTTTCTAAAGCAGCTTTAATTGTTGGCAATGCAGCACGTAAACGTGCATCACTGGTAATTTCCCCATTTTTTACAGGAACGTTTAAGTCTTCACGAATAAGGACACGTTTACCTGTTAAATCAAGATCAGTCATGCGCTGAAAATTCATGGATGGCTCTCTAGTTGATTTTAAAAACGGCATAATTTTAAATGATTCTCTGAAATAAAGGTGAGTTTTTTTGCAGAAAAGCTGCCGAAAGCTTCAGTTTTGATTATGATAATCACCGTCACTAAATCTTTCTATTATTATGTCAATTCATCCAGATCCAAAAATTAATCGTTTAAACGTGCTTGGCGAACCTTTAGCCAGTTGTTGTTATGACCCAATCACTGGGTATTTTCGTAATGGCTTTTGCCACACAGCGGTCACAGATTTAGGTCAGCATACGATGTGTGCACAAATGACTTCTGAGTTTCTAAATTTCTCACAAAAAGTCGGCAATGACCTCATTACACCATTGCCTGAAGTGGGCTTCCCAGGTCTCAAACCAGGTGACTTCTGGTGTATCTGTGTGACACGTTGGGTTGAAGCTTATCAAGCAGGACAAGCACCACCAATTAAGTTAAATGCTTGCCACAATGCCGTTCTGCATTATGTTCCCTTGAATATCCTTGTGGAATACGCGGTGTAATGAACCAACATGAATTGATTTTGGCATCCAGCAGTCAAACCCGTAAAGATCTGATGGATCGTTTAAGCTTGGATTATCGCTGTATCTCCCCTGATATTGATGAATCCGCATCAGGTGAACTACATGCCGATGATTTGGCTAAACGACTTGCTTTTGAGAAAGCAGGTGTGATTGCTCAGCAACATCCTGATGCGATTGTGATTGGTTCCGATCAAGTGGCTTGGCGTGAACATGCTCCGTATGACTTTATAGGTAAACCCTTAAGCATTGAAAATGCCATTCAACAATTGCAGGCAAACTCAGGTCAGATTGTCTTTTTCAGTACCGCGCTCAGTGTTCAACATTTGCAATCTGGCTTTGAAACGACACTGGTTGAACATTACCAAGTTAAATTTCGCCAGCTGACATTGGCAGAAATTGAGCGTTATATTGCAATTGACCAACCCTTGCATTGTGCGGGTAGTTTTAAATGTGAAAGCTTGGGGATTAGCTTATTTGAAAAAATGGTGGGTGATGATCAAACCACATTGATGGGTTTACCAATGATTCAACTGTGTAAGATCTTACGTCAGTTTGGAATAAGTGTACCTTAAGAGTATCCTCATCCAAACTCAGTTTGGATGAGGATAAACCATTACTCTTCAACCACTGTAACTCGCTTTGGTAAAGCAAACCAAATAAAAATCGACAAGATCAAGAATAAGAGCGCTGCCACATTCAGCACTGAACGATGCGATTGGCTAAAGGCCTGTTTCGCAGCTGTGATAACATGTTCAGCAATTGCAGGTTGTAATTGCTTGGCAGCTTGAACCGCCTCTCCAATTGAACTGCTCACCTGTTCAATGATGTTAGACGGCACATCAGTTGGTATCACAATCGAGTTGGCATAGAACCATGACAACATCAGACCGAAAAAGGCAATGCCTAAACCAGCTCCCAACTCATACGCCATCCCCTCAATTGCCCCTGCTGCTGTCGCCTTACTTGGCGGTACTGAAGACATAATGGCAGAGGTTGAAGCCAATAAAGCAATTTCCACACTTAGGCCTAAAACAACCATCCAGCTCCAGACCTGCATCTTCGACTGCATAAAGTCAGTATTTGCCAAGCCCCATAAACTTAAAGCACTCATCAACATACCAAGCGATGCAACTGAACGCAGACCGAAACGGTTGACCAGCATACTGGCGATTGGGCCGCCTAAACTGATTGCAATCATAAACGGTAAAATAAATGCCCCAGCAGCCAATGGTGAAAGTTGGTAAACAAATTGCAACTCCTGAGAAATCAGTAACTCGAATCCGACCAAAGCCATCATTGATACAATTGCCATCACCACACCTGTTGCAATGACAGGATGTTTGAATAATTGAATATCAATCATTGGAGAAGTTGATGTGAGCTGTGTACGAATAAAGCCAATCAATAAACTAAAACCAACTGCGAATATCAAAACTGACCAGATACTAAAACCGTGCATCACAGTCTTAACCGCATAGATCATGCTCAGGATCGCAACCACCAATACAATGGCCTGTAACAAGTTAAGATTCTGCTTAGGTTGCCCTGCCTGCTTTGGAATCACAAAGACAGTTAAAGCAAGTACAGCAATCATAATCGGAACATTGATCAGGAACACTGAGCCCCAATGAAAGTGCTCGAGTAAGAAACCGCCAAGCAAAGGGCCAAATGCAGCACCACCACCACCGACAGTTGCCCAAACACCTAAAGCAAAGTTGCGCTGTTTTTCATCAAGAAAAGTATTACGAACCGCAGATAAAGTGGCAGGCAAAATCATGGCTGCACCAACGGCCAATAAAGCGCGAGAACCAATTAATGCATATGCTGTTGAAGAAAAAGCAGCGGCCAATGATGCAAGGCCAAATAAGATACCACCGATGATCATGAGCTTTTTAAAGCCAATACGATCACCCAAGGCACCCATTGGCAAGATCAAACCTGCCATGACCAAGGAATAAATATCAATAATCCACAGCAACTCATTTGCAGATAATGAAAGTGACTCACTCAACGTCGGTGTCGCCACATGTAAAACGGTTGCATCAATTGATACAGGAAGATAAATCAGTACAACGATTGCAAGAATTAACCACTTGCGTGACATAAATGCCTCTAAATTGGACAATTGTTCAAGTTGGCGTTATTATAACCAAAATTGAACACTTGTCCAACTTTTAAAGTTGAGTTAATTTGTCTCTGATTTGTATGTACTCATAGGTGCTAAAAAAGAATGGCTTATTTAAACCGCGAACAACGTCGTGAAATGATTTTACAAGCTGCGATGCAGGTCGCATTAAACGAAGGTTTTTCCGCCATGACGGTTCGCCGTATTGCCACTGAAGCCCAAACATCTACAGGACAAGTACATCACCATTTTGCTTCCAGCTCGCATTTAAAAGCAGAAGCCTTTATCAAATTGATGCAACAACTAGACGAAATTGAAAATCAAGTCAGTACAGTCAACGCTTTGCAACGCCTTTCCTTGTTACTTGGTTGCGAAAATATTGAGCAAATCCAGCCTTATTTAAGATTATGGAATGAAGCTGAAGTCCTTATTGATCAAGATGAAGAAATAAAACGGGCCTATAATATTGCCATGCAAGACTGGCATCGTTCAATTGTACGGATGATTGATGAAGGCCAAACATTAGGTGAATTTCATTTTGAGACCAATAGCGATGACATCGCATGGCGACTAATTGCATTTGTCTGTGGTCTAGAAGGGATTTACAAACTGGGGTTGATTGGCTTAAATGAAAACGATTTTAAACGCCACACCGAAGCCATTATTCAAGCAGAACTATTTAAAAAATCAAAATGAGTAAACAATGAAACGAGCATTATTACAAACAGCAAGACTCGATTTATTTGTATTTCAAATGGATGATCTTGCTGATATCTATCCTTGTGTAACAACAACATTAACCCGTTATATGGCTTGGGAACCTGCTCAAAGCTTCACTGAGCAAGAAAAAATTGGTCAACAATGGTTATTGGCAGAAGCAAAAAATACCGACCGACATTTTGTGTTACGTCGTAAACAAGATCAGGCGTTTATTGGTCTTATCGGTGTGCATCGAATGCAGACCGCAACACCCGAACTAGGACTATGGATTCGGGAAGATTACCACAATCAAGGCTTTGCCAAAGAAGCGATTTTAGAAGTATTCCGTTGGGCTTCTACACATCTCTCTACCCAATATTTCTTATACCCTGTTGCAGTGGATAATCAGCCAAGTCGTAAACTGGCTGAATTTTTAGGTGGGACAGTGGCTGCGTATAAAACTGAAAGGAAATACGAGGCGGTGATTTACCACATTCCACCCTATCAAACAAAGGCGAATTAAAACCAGCCTTTTCGACCTGTTCGTATTTCATCTGCACAGCGTAGCGTTTCTTGGCTTAAACCCCACAAACGATAATCCCCTGTTGCCGAAGTCACATTAAAATTATGGGTATAAGCAAAACTGAGTTCACGCTCAAAATCACACCATGCTCCTGAGCCATTAAAGCCGACATGTCCAAAACCATGCGGTGCACGTTTGCCCATCGTTAAAATACGGTGATAACCCAAACGCCAATGCATTGGAATCGGCATCACGCGATCACGGGCTTTGCTTTGTACCGTACTGAGTTGCTTAAATACTTCTGGGCGAATCAGCTGCTGACCCTGCCACTGCCCTTGATTGGCGAGCATTGCATAGACTCTGGCCAAACTATCTGCTGTAAATACCCCATTGGCCGCAGGAATAACAGCTTGCAATCCTGCATCACTATAGAAGCTAAAATTGCGCATCCCTTTAGGAATCATGGCATCCTGAAAATCTTGCGGGCTTTGTCCTGAAAGCTCTAACAATCTTTCCGATAAAGATGCTTTACGTGGCTGACTGTCTTTCTTATGCTGAGGTTTAGCTTGAGATGCCATTTTTGGCTGTTCCAACAAACGCGCAACACGATTTAATTCCGATGTTGGTGTCCCAAAATACGCGCCATCCAATTCAAGCGGTTGTACTAGGTAACGCTGCATAAGCCAACTTAACGGCTGTTTAGCTGCTTTCTCAAGCACACCACCCAAAATCCACCCATAGGTCAAAGGCTGATAGGCAAAACTTTGTCCAGCAGCAAAACGTGGTGTCGCTGCTGCCATCACATCCAGCATATGCGACCAATCCAGCATTTCAGTCGCTGTTTCAATGGTATTGCGAATATCAAATAGACCACTTTGATGTGATAAAACATGACGTAAGCTAATATTAGCTTTACCGTTTTGGGCAAACTCTGGCCAGTAATGTGCAATCGGTTGCTCGTAATCCAGCACCCCTTCACTCACCAAAATGTGCGCAAGTGTCGCCAGAATCCCTTTCCCTGTTGAATAACACATCGCCAAGGTATTGGATTGCCAATCTTCTTCTTGAGATTTCTTCCCCGTAAAAATATCAACAACTTTTTGACCTTGGAAATACACCACCAGTGCTGCACCGCCTTGCTGGCTACGTGCATCTTGTAGACGACTAAATTGGCTCGCCAAGTCAATGAAACGTTCATCAACACTACCGTGATAATTATGCGTATCGGCAAATAGAATTTCTTTAATCAAAGCTCAATTCCTTATGATATTTATGTTTCTTATAATATCCCTGTTGCGAACAACAGGGAGCATTTACACGACATGATCGTGATTAGAGTGCTTTCACTGTACCTGCGACATGCGGCTTTTTAGATTTCACATTACGAATCAAGAAATCTGTTTGTTTTGGCTCGGCTGCAGTTAAAAACTCCACCGTAGATGGTAAGAACATCGGTAGTTTAAACCAAACATCTGCCTCATAAGCCGCAGGTAATTCAATGCTAGCTAAGGCTTTTGCCTTGCTCCACATACCATGTGCAATCGCCTGTTTAAAGCCAAAAGCTTTTGCAGTTACAGCATGGATATGAATCAAGTTAAAATCACCCGAAATCACGGCATAACGACGACCTGTGTTTTCAGAAATATTCCATTCTGCTTGTGGCTGATAAGCAGGTTCTTTCACTTCTTTTGCTTTTTCAGTCACTTTTTTCTCAGTTTTTTGGCGTGATAAATAAGTGGTTAAACTTTCCATCACCACTTCACCACCGACTTTCGCAGTCGTGATGAAATCAAACTGTAAACCTTTGTCATGCGGTTTTAGCTCGCCAAACTTGCACGATAAAGTGATTTGCTCATTCACAGCAATTTTGCGAGTTTGCTTGATTTGGTTACGAATATGCACCAAACCCAAGATCGGGAATGGAAATGCTTCACTGGTCATCATGTGCATTTGCAAACTTTGCGACAAAACTGCCAAATAGATTGCTGGTACGAAACCATCATTTTTAAAACCACAAATCTCGTTATAACTTTCTAAATGTTTGCTATCAATCTTAAGTGTATCCACCACATACTCAACTTGTGGCAATACCTTTTCGCCCTTTGGCTTTTTAAAAATCAGACCTTGAATGACTTTTGGATAAGCTAAATAAGGTTTTGGCAACTGACTAAAATGACGTGTATTCATAATAAACCTTTTATATTTTAGGAATCCTCCCCAACCCTCCTTTCATAAAGGAGGGAGCTTCCACAAATTATACAGGTTTTAATTTTTAGGAATTCCCCTCTTTTTAAAGAGGGTGAGGAGTATTCGCTCCGCAAGGGAGATTTTATAGCTTGAAGTTCTTAAGCACCTAACAAGCTTTGACCGCAGACGCGAACAACGTTACCTGTTACTCCTGTTGAACCAGTTGATGCATACCATGCAATTGCTTCAGCCACATCTACAGGTAAACCACCTTGGTTCATCGAGTTCATACGACGACCTGCTTCACGAATCGCAAATGGAATTGCAGCAGTCATTTGCGTTTCAATGAAACCTGGTGCAACCGCATTAATGGTAATACCATTCTTTAATGTCGGTGCAGTAAATTTCACCAAACCAATCACACCTGCTTTTGACACAGCATAGTTGGTTTGACCGAGGTTACCCGCGATTCCACTGATTGATGATACACAAACGATACGACCATTTGCGTTTAAACCATCATGAGAAAGTAAGTAATCGTTAACACGCTCGATTGCTGACAAGTTGATGTTGATGACTAGATCCCAAAGCTCTGGCTTCATGTTTGCCAAAGTTTTGTCACGGGTAATCCCTGCATTATGCACAATCACATCTAGGCCACCTTGTTTTGCAGCAGCCGTCTTGATTTTCTCGCCCGCATCAGCAGCAGTAATGTCGATTGCCAATACTGAACCACCGATTGAACCCGCAACACGCTCTAAATCAGCTTGTTGTTGTGGAACATCTAAGCAAATCACATGCGCACCATCACGCGCCAATACATGCGCAATCGCTTCACCAATACCACGACTCGCACCTGTGACCAACGCGGTTTTACCTGCAAGTGGTTTTGCCCAGTCCAAATCAACAACATCTGCTTTAGACACACGGATCACTTGACCAGATACATAAGCAGAACGTGGTGAAATCAAGAAACGTAAAGTTGATTCAAGGTTTGCTTCTGCGCCTTGATCCACATAGACCACTTGTGCAGTAATACCCTTTTTGAATTCTTTACCAACAGACTTGATAAAACCTTCAAGTGCACGTTGTGCAATCGCTTGTTTTACTGTTTTCGCTGTTTCAGGTGTGGTACCAATCACGATCACACGTCCTGAACTTGAAATTTGACGCGCAATTGGATTAAAGAAGTCATATAACGCTTTTAATTGTTCTGAATCTTGAATACCAGACGCATCAAATACAACGGCTTTAAACTTAGACTCTTTGTCATCTGCATTAAGAGGACGAAGGTTTAAACCTACTTTTGCAGCAGTTTGTTGTAATTCAACATTATTGCCCACATAGCTATCTGCATGAATATTGCTAAGAACTTGAGCAATCGCAGCAGAAATCGTGCTTGATGGTGCCGCGCCAAGCAATACTGCACCATTTACAACTGGTTGAGCACTTTCAAAACGATCTAGCGCAACTGGTGATGGTAAACCTAGATTTTTTACGACAAACTTACCTAAAGGTGATTGTGTAAATGCTTGGTACTGATCAGTCATGGTTATTATCTCTCATACAAATGAATTTGTTACAAACACATGAATCATGTTGGGATATGGCATGAAATCAATGTCTGATTGACTCATAGCAAATCATACTTGAGTTCATGTCTGGATGTCTTGACCTGAATGTGGTCTCAAGCGTCATTCTAGTCAATACAGCAGTATTAGAAATATGGTATGTTTGTAGCAAGAATATCGCAATTATGCTTGGAAAAGCCTTATGAGCAAAACAACTCAAGAAAATCCAGCAGTCGAGACTTCCGCTCAAGAGACTGTGTCAAATACATCAAAAGCAGCTTCAACTTCACGTAAAACTGCAAGCACAACATCTAAAGCGGCAACGACGACACCAAAAACTACGCGTGCCCGCTCTACAACACGTAGTGCAAGTACGACAAAAAGCACTGCTGCGTCTACAGCGACGAAGGCAGCTGCAGCTAAAACGACCAAACCTTCTGTTCAACAGGATAAAACCATGAGCCAAAACACTGTGCGCCGTGTTGCCATTATCGGCGGTAACCGTATTCCTTTCGCTCGCTCTAACGGCGCTTATTTCACAGCTTCCAACATCGACATGTTTACAGCTGCGTTAAACGGTTTGGTTGAGCGCTTCAACCTACAAGGTCAACGCCTAGGTGAAGTGGTTGCGGGTGCAGTATTAAAGCACAGCCGTGATTTCAACATGACTCGTGAGTGTGTTTTAAATACTCAACTTGCACCTGAAACTCCTGCATATGACATTCAACAAGCATGTGGCACAGGCTTACAAGCAGCATTTCTTGTAGCAAACAAAATTGCTTTAGGTCAAATCGAAGTAGGTATCGCAGGTGGTGTTGATACCACTTCTGATGCACCAATCGCTTTCGGTGACGGCTTACGTAAAGCCCTGCTTGAGCTTAACATTGCTAAAACAGGTAAAGACCGTTTAAAAGCTTTAGCAAAAATTAATGTTAAAGATCTTATGGATGCACCTAAAAATGGTGAGCCACGTACTGGCTTATCTATGGGTGACCATCAAGCAATCACTGCACTTGAGTGGGGTATTCCACGCGAAGAGCAAGATGCTTTAGCTGCTTCTTCTCACCAGAAAATGGCAAAAGCATACGAAGAAGGTTTCTTCGATGATTTAATTACGCCATTCTTGGGTTTAAGTCGTGACAACAACTTACGTGCTGACTCAACTGCTGAGAAATTAGCAAAATTGAAACCAGTCTTTGGTAAAGGCGAAGCTGCAACCATGACAGCGGGTAACTCTACCCCGTTGACTGATGGTGCTTCATGTGTACTTTTAGCGTCTGAAGAATGGGCTAAAGCAAATGGTCACGAAGTACTTGCTTACCTAACCTTCTCTGAAACTGCTGCAGTTGATTTCGTTGGCAAGAAAGAAGGCTTATTGATGGCACCTGCTTATGCAGTTCCACGTATGCTTGAGCGTGCTGGCCTTAAACTTCAAGATTTCGACTACTATGAAATCCATGAAGCATTTGCATCACAAGTTCTTTCTACTTTGAAAGCTTGGGAAGATGAAAAATTCTGTAAAGAGCGTTTAGGTTTAGATGCACCTTTAGGTTCAATTGATCGTAGCAAGCTAAACATCAAGGGTTCTTCTTTAGCTGCGGGTCACCCATTCGCTGCAACAGGTGGTCGTATCATCGCGACTGCTGCAAAAATCTTAAATGAAAAAGGTTCAGGTCGTATCCTCGTTTCGATCTGTGCTGCTGGTGGTCAAGGTGTAACAGCGATTATTGAAAAATAATAGTTCGTCTAGCTACAGAAAAAGCTGAATCAAATGATTCAGCTTTTTTTATTTTTAATGTTTCTTCTAGTTAAACAACAGACGCATTTATCTCGCCCGTTTAAACTGCACATAATAGTCGTTTAACACTTTAATCGCTTGCTTCAATTCTTTTAGATTCTCTTCTGTATTTCCTAATCGCTCAACAAAACGTTGTGAATACAATTCCAAGTCAATCTTTTCATTAATTTGTGGTGCAATCCGAAATAGCTTTTCTAAATCATCAAATCGATCTAGTTTCCGATTAGAGAAATATTCCAAACGAACGCTCAACCCATTCAACACCACGCCATTTAGAATCGCGCCCTGCTCTATATCAAATACTAAAGCGTGTTCTTTTAAAAATAACTGCTCAGGTGTCTCTTTAGAACTTTTAAATAGGTTGCTCAGCTGGCTTAACATCGATCAATCACATCACTCTACTTTTCACTGGTATTAAACCGCTAAAACGACCAATCAAGCAACACTCACATCACAACCACCTATAAAAAAAGCATCTTCTGCAAGATGCTTTCTCAACATTTATTTTCCGTACTGCATCTTTAAATATTCAATGATCTTGGCAGATTCAAACATTTTTACGCCAGTATTGGGATCGACCAAATACGGAACCTGAATATCTCTCCCCATCACCGCTACAACCTTTTCACGTTTGCCATTAGGCAATGGAATATATTTTCCAGGTTTTAACCGTAAAGCTGCTGGCCCCATATCCTGCCAACGTTCTTTTGAGACATTATGCAAAATATAAGGCAGTTCTAACTCAGTCAAAACCTCGCGTACCAAACGCGTATAAGGACTGGCCTCAAAGCTCCACAGCTCTAATAATTGCACTGGCGCAGGACGATCAACAATCTGCTGATTAATCCATACACCACGCGCTGCATTAGCAACTGTTGCTAAAGTAGAGACATAAGGGAGTTTTGGGTAATGACTAAATTTCTTCGGTGTCTGCCCCGTTTTACCATAATGCTTAAATAGATGATGAATAATCTGCTGTGACTCATATAATTGGTCACCTGTATTTTCATCAATCAAGAATGGAAATTGACGCTTCCCACCCTTTGCTTTGACAATTTGGCGGTACTTTTGACCACCTTTAGGACATGGATAAATTTCCACATCCAAATTCAGCAAAGTGATGACTTCGCGGACACGGCGACAAAATGGAGAACCCTCAAATTCATAGAGCTTGAGTGCTTTTGCAGGTTGATTTGGAAATGGTGTGCCAGAGACGCCTCGCCCACCCTCAATTACACTTGCAAGCACAGATTGTAAAACCTTGAATTGATGATTCACCATTTTCAACATAACGCTATCCTTTTAGCAGTCGGCTAATTTTTCTTTTGCAATCACAATACCGTTGTTATCTGCATAAAGATAATCACCAGAATTGATCGTCACACTGCCAAAATACAATGTGATATCAACTTCACCTATGCCTTTACGATTACTTTTTTGCGGAATTGCAGCCAATGCATGTACGCCTAAATCCAATTCTGCAATCGCATCGACATCACGTACACAACCATAGATCACCACACCATTCCAATGATGCTTTACTGCAGATTCAGCAATCAAATCTCCCATCAAAGCACAACGCATTGACGCACCGCCATCAACAACTAAGACTTTGCCAGCACCATCAGTTGCCAACAGCTCTTTCACACGGGAGTTATCTTCAAAACACTTTACAGTAACCACCTGCCCACCAAAGGTCTTACGTGCACCATAACTTTTAAAGAATTTACCATCGAGAGAAGGTATTACGACTTGTAGATCTTTTTCAGGATTATCATCTAACAAATCACAAGTTACGAAAGGGATCGTTGTCACTGAAATTCTCCATTATTTGCTTTGTTGTATGCTTAAATTGTCATAGAGTTTGAATGCAGCTGTCTGCGTTTGTGCTGCAAACAACATAGTATGCGCCAATTGCTCAGCCGTTACAGGTTTAAGTTTAAACGGTCTGGTCCACGCTTTTTCCACCAGCTTAAATGCCGTCTGTGCCAGATCTTCGAGCAAGCGCACGTCACTTCGTTTACCAATTAATAATGACGGTTGGAAGATCGATAGCTTATAAATTGACAGACTTTTAAGATAATTTTCTAGCTCACCTTTTACTTTATTATAGAAAACTGGTGAATTAGCATTCGCTCCCAACGCGCTCACGACTAATAAATGAATATTTTTGTCCTGAACTAGATCAGCAAAATGGGCATTAATTTCATAATCAATCGCATAAAATGCTTCTTTCGATCCTGCCTGTTTTATGGTGCTACCCAAGCAGCTGAATGCATGTGTATAGGTACTGACATCCTCATCATTGAGTAATAAGAAATCCTCTAAAACAAGCTGATTAACTTTACTGTAAGTTTTTAATGTATCTGAATTTTTTCTGACAACGACGGTAATCGCATTGAAGTCATCCGAATGTTGTAACTCATCAATGAGTGCTTGACCGACCAAACCCGTAGCACCGATGACGATTGCCTTTTTATCACCTATTTTCATTTTTATTTGTTCCAATCAATGACTAAGGCTAATGTAACGTTTTCTTGCACAGTTTTCACCTGTTAAATGTACTTAAAACTATCACAAGACTTGACTTCGCGGCTTAGTTTCCTCAAAATATGGCACTTGTTTACGGGCTGGTGAATGTTGCTAATGTTTTATTGGTTTTAACTTCAGCCCGCCCAGACCAACTTATTTTCAAGGAGTGCACGAGTGGCAAACTCTGCTCAAGCTAAAAAACGTGCTCGTCAAAACGTTAAAGCACGTAAACACAACGCAAGCTTACGTTCTATGGTTCGTACTTATATCAAACGTACTGTAAATGCGATCGCTGCTGGTGATTATGCTGTTGCTACAGAAGCTTACAAAACAGCTGTACCTGTAATCGACCGTATGGCTGATAAAGGCATCATCCACAAAAATAAAGCTGCTCGTCATAAGAGCCGCTTGAACGCTCAAGTTAAAGCATTAGCTAACTAATTTGATGCAAATAAAAAAGCCCGAATTTTTCGGGCTTTTTTATTGCCTTTAATTTTTCACATAAGGCTGTAAGCCTGTTCCCGCCTCTGTCACGATCTTGAGCAGCTTCTGACATAATGTATAACTCTCCTCCAACAAGCCCAAATCGCTCGCTCGGGCATTGCTCTGCATCAACAAAGCCTTATGCTGTTGATAACGTTCTTGCAAATATAACTGATCTTGGCTTAATGCAATCATCATCAACTCAAAACGGAAATCTAAATCAATTTTAAGATCTGCTGGCATATCACCATAAGCCCAAGCCTGTAATACCTCTAATCGACCTTGCCCCAAATTTGAAAAAATGAAATTGATATAAGCATCCAAATTGGTAAAAAAATTCTGAATATCTGTTTGTGTATCCCAACGACCCATCAACGCAAAACTCGGCTCTACATTATTTTTTTGCCCTGTATTTTTATGTACATCCATCGAACGTAGACGAAAAATCAAGCGTTCAGGCAAATGCTCTTGCAATTGATCAGGAATAAAACGATCAGTAAAATCCATCGCAAAAGACAGCATTGGACTAACTGTTAATTTCCTAAGCACCATTTTCAACTGATAGAAAATACCAAGCTGCTTTTGGGTCAGTAAAAAACAGCGATAGCCTGTATCCAACGCCAACTCTGGTCGGCCGATATTGCCCCAATTCGAAATAAAGTCATGCGCAACATTAAATACATCAAGCTTCAGATTTTGGGTATAACACTGTTGCTCAAACCAATGGCTAATCAATTGTTCCGCTTCAGGCATACTCTGCGGGATTTGAAAACTATTCCCGAGTTTCGGTAGCTCAGGCTCAGGTATCGACAACACCTGTTTAATTTGCAAAGGCTCTAACAAATAAGGCTGTAGCATATTGGAAACAGCATTTTCAGGCGACTGCAACTCCCCAACAGCCCAAACATTATAATTTGGCTCATAGAAGCCGATCCCTGTTTCATGCACTGCTTCATAAAAAACCCGGTATACCGCATCATTCTGTGCTTCATGTGCTAGCACATCAAGTTGCACACTGGCATACAAACCTTGAGAAAACCTCTCCCTGATTCCCTGTAACCACTGTTGCGTCTGTTCAGAAAAATAGGACTGATATTGTGGATCACAAATCTTATTGGAAAATAAATCCAACCATGCCTGCAAGGTTCTACCATGACTTGCAATGTTGCGATATTGTTGATGCAGCTCAAAGGCAACTTGATGTGAATCATCTTCTGAAGGGACTTTACCTGTAAAAACTTCAGGCTCCCATAAGTAAATCGTGTTTAATAACATCTTTTTATCCAATTATGCGTCAAGTTTCGCTTTTTATTTTCATATCATGACGAAAATTCATACATTTTAAAAGTACACTTTTATTATTTTTCCAACTTTCTAAGAATTTTTCCATCAAAAAATATGAAGTCCCAAAGGACTTCATATCATCAATTTATGACTTTGAGATAAAACACTCAAATCATTAAGGACTAGATTGTAAAACCTTACTCGCCAATACCAGATTCTTCGCAGACAAACCAGCAAGCACCAAGCTATTATTCATCACTGGAATGCTCCATTTTTGATTCGCACCACTGGTACAACGATAGCGAATTAAACGTGCACGATTATTAGTCAAATAACCACCTTCCAAATCAAAACACTGATTCGATTGCTTAATCGCTTGTGCAGTAGCATCAAGCTCCCACACTTGACTACTTGCACTGCTACAAGGTGTCAGGTTGATAACATTGCCAGCTGTAGTCGTTAAGCACTGATCTATATATTGCTTATTATGGATTTTACCCAATGCATCATAAATCCATTTCTCGGAATCATCACCGACACAGCCTGTTGATCCACTAATAAATGCATTTAAATCACCATTCGCCAACTTTTCAGCTTTTAAACAATTGGTTCTGTTTAATAAACTGGTACTTGATGCAAAATTCAAATCACCTTTAAGCTCTAACTTTTCAACAAAAGTACGGAATGCAGTTAATGCATCAGCATTTAAATTGGTCAAGTCCGAACGATATACATTAATCCAGCGATTGAGTCGATAAAGCTTAATTTGCTGCTGGGTATAACGCACCATCTCATTTTGAGCATCAGGTGATAATTGATCTTTAAAGGTTCTATAAGAATCAAATAATAATTTTGCATCCGTCGAAAGATTTACAACTGGCTTGTTTTTATTCTCGACTAAAGCCTGCTCTAATTGAGGCAACTCAATCGCTCTAAGGGCTGAATATTCAGCCTCTTTCCCAATTTCAACTGCAGGTGTTAGAACCACTGTACTCGTAGGAATAGATGTACTTGAAAGTAGTACTGCCGCTTGATTGGCTTTTTTACAATACAAGCTCACTTGCTGCGGTGCCTCACTTTGCGCAAGGTTGACATGGAACTTATTGGCGTTACTATTTGAATTCATGCGCTGTGGCGCTAAAGCGATATTTTGACTCGTACTGGCAAACTGCACATTCAGCCAACAACTTGCGGTTACTGCACTTGGATTGGCTTGCGGTAGATCAAATACATTACCCCAGTTGCCCTTCGCAGCAGGATAAACTAAGCCAACCTGCACTTCTGGATCATATCCACCCAAGATCGTATAGACTGGCACACCAAACATTTTTGGTTTCAAGTAATTACCATCCGCACGGTTATACCAAACATTACTTGAGTTTGGTGTTTTAGGCTGGGCAACTTCCATCATCCGAGTTGTTGCATTCCATTTTTTATAACCCGTTGGGGAAGTTGCATCCCAAACATAACGATCAAATGCAGGTTGAATTTTTAAATACGTACTATAACCAGTGTAATGGGTATATTTAGAAATGCTACTTGCCGTTGCACCACCAGACATTGCATCCCAACCATAGGCATATTTATTCAAGAAGTTCGGTACACCATTTGCACCATCTCCTAAATTGGTCGTCGTCCAATTGAGATTACCGCGCATTTTATTTCTAAATGCGATATAGCCCCAACCACTATCTGCATGGTGTGCTGCCCAGAACATATTATCCCCGACAGAACCTGGATAATGCCCCAACCCATAATGATGACCAATCTCATGACTAAACTCATTACCTACAGAGTCAATCAAAGTCAGCATACCATTACCGCCACTTAAGCCATGAGTTGCCTCACCGTTGCTATATTTACCGCGTGCATAATGCGCCACCACACTTTGCGTAATTTGCGGCTGTTCTTGGCTTGCCATTGAAGCACTGGTGACCCCCCAGTTGGCTAAATTAATCCCCACACCAAAGGTTGATTTAGCTGTATTTTCACGCATATCACCATTATAAACATCACCAGTGGTTGCACTTGCCGCGTCATAGATTACGCCACTTGCGACCATGACTTTATTGAGCTTTAAATCCTCATATTTGGTCACGATCATACGTGCAGCAGGAATGGTCTGAAAATAATCTGTCCCCGCCTTTGCAGGTTCAAGCAACATATAGTGACCAGTTGACTTTGGTGGATCCGTTAACAAACCTAAACGGATATTTTGTACCACCAATTCCCCTGGTGCAGCCAAATCAATATTGTCCGCAGTTAAATCACCACTACGATTATTCAACGGATCTACCACGCGAAGATGCAGCCCGGCACGAATCTCACTCCATTTCAAAGCAACCGTCCACGCTCTTTTTGAGTAACTCACAGGTGGGCGTCCATCACTATTCGACTGGTCTGAGGCTGCAATTCTTGATGGCTCTTTCAATTTAACCGTTCTGAGTAGTTGATTGCCTTGATAAATCTCAACTTGTAGTTTCTGTAGATCCCCCATTTCGGCAAGTGGTGTCACCAATAACAATGCATCTTTTTCTGTCGTTAGACGTGGCATTGAGTCTTTTTCATTATTTTTAGGATTGACCACATGACTTTGAGCAAATTGCAGCATAGCAGCAAAATTTCCATTTAAATCATTACGTAATAGCCGTGGCAATCCAAGTTTATCGTAATCATAAAAACCCAGTACCGATTCATCTATTACGTTTTTACGAGGCTCTGGATACTTTTCCGCTACCGGTGGAATAGACGGTGTTTCTGTATTCCCGCCTCCGCCTTGACTCGGAGTTTCTGTTGCCGTGTTGCCATTATTTGGTGTTTCAGGTTTTGTATTTCCCGAACCATTATTTGGAGTCTCTGGCGTTCCATCACCCGGTAACTCGTTGGTTCCATCGCCTGGTGTAGGATTAGCTCCACCTCCAGCACCATGATCATTTTTTGGCGGTTCAGTATTATTTGTTGTACCCGAATCAGCCCCACCACCGCCACATGCGACAAGCATGATCGACAGCAGGCAAACCGTTAAATGCTTAAGTTGTAATTGCATCACATTTCCCCAAGAAAAACTTGATAAATTATCGTTAATGAAAAATTAAGTTAATTGGTTAAAATTAATATAAATCATGCATTTATATATACTAACAGCTAAAGTAATTAAGGGGGATTAATTTTTTAAAAATAAAAAAAGAACTGCAACTTAAATAAAAAGTTCAGTTTATCTGCAAAAATAGTTTGTTTTTTATTCTAGGTGTTTTTAAAATCTTGAATAGTCAATTCTTCGCGCTTACCACGCCAAATCCATTTTAACTTACTACTGTTAAAGTCCTCACCCTCAAACCATACAAACAAACCTTCCATCATGTCAGGCCAATCTGTTTGTTCAATTTGGTTTTTACCCGAGATCACCGCAACAATTGCAGCAAGAATCGTGTCATGACTTACAGCTAAACTTAAACCATTTTGTTGGGTCGGATGGGTATGATAAAGCAATTCCAATACATCAAATACACCCGTAATTGGATGTTTCATCCCAGGTAAAGCATTATTGACAAAGCTATTAATAAAACCTAATGCACCCTGTTTACGAAAATAAGGGGCTGCCTGCTGTATATCCAGAACAAAGCTGCCTGGTTCAACCAATAAACGCTGTTCAACAATTTCTATTTGGTGAGTATTAACAACTTTGCGCGTTTCATCAGCTCCTTCAATCATTAAAGCAGCAGTATCCACACAGCGCTGAATCGGGCTAGAAATACAATGCTGAATCGCTCGATCCGTATTTTGAATTAAATATTGCCCCCAAGCATAAGCCAGATCCCGCCCTTGTTCAGTCAATTGCAAATCATAGCCAGCCAAACCCTGACCATTTACCAATTCGCGCAAAGAATGACGTGTAAATAAGGTTACAGGTGTAGAAGCATCTGGAAGTAAATCAATTGCTTCAAACATGCTTTTGGGCAATAAATGTAGAGTCATATTCACATACAAGCTTTAATTTAACTCACTATAGCATGAGCCATATAACTCTCAATCTAAAATGCCAGAACGACTAAGCGCATCATATGCAATATTTTTGCAATGCTGATCTCGATAAGCGATAAAGCCACCATTTAAGACCGTGTCACGCTGATTATATAGAAATGGTTTTTGATCCAAGGTCATCAACCCACCACCAATGCTTTCAAGCAAAGCTTGCCCAGAACTAGTATCCCATTCTGATGTCGGGTGGAAACGAGGATAAATGTCAATTTCACCTTCAAGCATCATACAGAACTTATAAGCACTACCAGCTTCACGACGCTCAACTTCCCGATGCTGCAAAATTGGTTCTATAAAATTTTTATATTTAGGGTTTTTACTGTTATGGCTTAAACCAATTTGAAGTGGTGATGCCACATCATGTTCTTCGATCTGGTATTGAAACCATTCTTGTCGACTAAAGCTATATTTATAAGGCAATTGAGAAGTATAACCAATGTACATCACCTGCTCGCATGGCACTGCAATAATGGCGAAAGTTGTTTCATGACCATCAATCAAGCTCAAATTAATCGTAAATTCATCACGCTCATGGATAAACTCTTTAGTCCCATCAAGTGGATCAAGCATCCAACAACGCTGCCATTCAGCTCTCGCAGAATAATCACTCTCTTCTGACAATACTGGTAATTGCGGTGTCACGCTCGCTAAGTGCTTTAATAAAAAGTGATTTACTTTTAAGTCCGCCTGCGTTACAGGTGAATCATCACTTTTTTCCTGAATATTAAACTCGCAACCAGCACAATAACTTTGGTATTCTTCCAACAATATTTGACTTGCCTGTGCCATGATCGGAACAAGTTGTGAAATTAACTGATCTTGTGGGGCAAGCGTTTTAATAAACATAGACCAACCTTATGTCATATTCAGATTTACAGCAGCCAATCGCCATGTTTGACATGGATGGTACCTTACTCGATTTAGCCTTTGATGATTTTATTTGGAATCATTGTTTGCCTGAACGACACGCTCAAGTACATCAATGTACGCTGGAGCAAAGTAAACAAACATTGTTTCAATTCTACCAACAACATAAGCATACACTATCTTGGTATTCTTCGGCGTACTGGACGGCTAAAGTAGGTGTTGATGTTTTACAACTGCAATACGAACATCGTGAAAAAATTCGTGCACGTATCGGCTGCCACCAACTCTTACAGCAATTAACAGCTAGAGGTTATCGTTGCTGGTTACTGACCAATGCCGATCGCGCTGGTCTACAACTGAAACTTGAAAATGTTGAACTCAGCCCCTACTTTGAACTTATGGTCAGTAGTGAAGAGTTAGGGCATGCCAAAGAGGAAGTCGCTTTTTGGCAAAAGTTACAACAGTCACACCCATTCGATCCCGCACAAGCGGTATTTATCGATGATACGATTGCAGTACTTAAAGGTGCTGAAGATTTTGGTATTACCCAATTATTCAGTATCTTGCAGCCTTCAAGTAACAAACCAGCAAAAGCTGCAACCGAACTGCCATATCCTGCACTTGACCATTTAACCGAACTTTTTGATTATCTTGAAACCAACCAACAGGTAACAGATGCCAAAACAGCATGAAACAGACAGCATGGATGCCATGCGTATTGATAAATGGCTTTGGGCAGCACGTTTTTTTAAAACACGCTCGATAGCCAAAACCGCGATTGAAGGTGGCAAAGTTCATCACAACAATGATCGGGTGAAAGTGTCTAGAGATGTGCGTATTGGGATGGAATTGACCATTCAACAAGGTTTCGAGAAAAAAACCGTGGTTGTGAAAGCACTTTCTTCTGTACGTGGTGGTGCACCAGCCGCTCAACTGCTTTATGAAGAAACAACGGAAAGTATTGCGCGTAGAGAGTTGCATGCATCGCAACGAAAATTGCATAATCTAGCCCGACCAGATCATCGACCAAGTAAAAAAGATCGTCGTGATATCAATCGTTTTAAACAAGAAAATGTTCAGTCTTGGTCTTATCATGATGAATAGATTGGGTGGATTTTTTCTCATTTTGGATACGTCATCTTGTGTCGCACAGTCACAGATCAGATGTAGAATTAACAACTAGAATCTGCCACTATACCCAAGTCCCAACAAGTTGAGATTCAATACATCCACTTGGGTTAGTCGTTAAGAAATAAAGTTTTGAGGTTTTGAGATGGATGATAATAAAAGTAAGGCGTTACAAGCTGCATTAAGTCAAATTGAAAAGCAATTTGGCAAAAATACAGTGATGCGCTTAGGTGATAACACTGTACAAGCAGTTGAAGCTGTATCTACAGGTTCTTTAACACTCGATATCGCATTAGGGATTGGCGGATTACCTAAAGGCCGTATCATCGAAATTTACGGTCCTGAATCTTCAGGTAAAACGACCATGACACTGCAAGCAATTGCACAATGTCAAAAAAATGGCGGTACATGTGCCTTTATCGATGCCGAGCATGCATTAGATCCAGAATACGCACGTAAACTCGGTGTTGATATTGACAATCTATTGGTGTCACAACCAGATCACGGTGAACAAGCGCTCGAAATCGCTGACATGTTGGTTCGCTCAGGTGCAATTGATCTGATCGTTGTCGACTCTGTTGCAGCATTGACCCCGAAAGCCGAAATTGAAGGCGAAATGGGTGACTCACATATGGGCTTACAAGCACGATTAATGAGTCAGGCACTTCGTAAAATTACGGGTAATGCTAAGCGTTCAAACTGTATGGTGATCTTCATTAACCAAATCCGTATGAAGATTGGTGTGATGTTTGGTAGCCCTGAAACCACAACGGGTGGTAACGCACTTAAATTCTACGCTTCAGTACGTTTAGATATTCGTCGTATTGGTCAAGTAAAAGAAGGTGACGAAATCACAGGTAACGAAACGCGCGTTAAAGTTGTAAAAAACAAAATGGCGCCTCCGTTCAAAGAAGCTGTGTTCCAAATCATGTATGGTAAAGGGACTAACCAGCTCGGTGAATTGGTTGATCTCGCAGTTCAACAAGATATCGTACAAAAAGCAGGTGCTTGGTATTCATATCAAGGCAATAAAATTGGTCAAGGTAAGAATAACGTGATTCGTCACTTTGAAGAGAATTCACAAATGGCTCAGGAAATTGAAAAGCTGATTCGTGAACAACTTCTCACCAAGAACAAACCAGCCGAAAGTACAGACATTGAAGAAGAAGAACCAGATTTCTTAGAAAGCTAAGCTGAAACGCCCTTCGGGGCGTTTTTCTTTAATGAGGAAATAAAACGTGTTTAATTCTGAAAAAGCAGAAAAACCTAAAACTCTTACAGGCTCGAGATTACGCTCATATGCCTTTGCCCTACTGACCCGTCGTGACTATTCACAAGCTGAGTTAATCACCAAGCTTAATCTCTATGCAATCAATCCAGAAGAAGTTGCAAAGCTAGTTGAAGAATTAGCACAACACAATTATCAAAGTGACCAACGTGTGGCAGAACTAACGTTAGCCAGCCAGTTGAGAAAAGGCAAAGGCTTACAACGCATTAAACAAGCTTTGAAAGCGAAGCAGTTAGATACAGAACTAATTACTGAAGAGCTTCAAGAAGTAGATTGGCTCGAGCAAGCCTATCAGCTCAAACTGAAAAAATTTGGACAAGAAGTCGTGACTGATCCAAAAATCAAAGCAAAACAGATTCGATTTTTACAATATCGTGGTTTTGATATGGGGGTAATTATGAAAGCGATTGCTCGAACGAGCGAAGAGGAATAAATGGTGGCAGCCCCACCAGCATGACTTCGGCACATCATAGTTCTACTACCGTTGCTACCTTCCGGTCCTGGCGGAGTTCGTAGAGTACAATTGCGAAGCTACCAGCAGGGCTACCATTGCCTGACAAAGTATAGAGATTTTTACCCGAGTTGCAAGACTTGTTACTGTTTTTCAGTGAGTTTTCAATTCAACTGCCTAATTCATCATCAACTGCTATATATTTGTTATCTATTTATTTTCAACATGCACAAACATTAAACAACACCCCCGCATTTCTCTTCAAAAATGCTTGAAGATTGTAAATGCTTATTGCATTTAAATGAGTTGCTGTTTTAATGGCTAGATCAAAAATCTATATCTCGTGTGTTACAAGTAAAAGTGAAGACTTGTTCGACCACAGCTTTATTTTCAACTTATGGATGAATTTTTATGCTAAAAAAGCATTCCGTACTTTTTATTGCCCTGCTCAGTAGTGCGCATTTATATGCCAATGTTCCAATTGAATCGCGCTCTTTAAGCCAACAGCAAGCCAATAACGTTGTTGCAGGCTCTCCAAGTCTAAACTGGGAAATCATGCAAAAGAACCAGAAGCTTGAAGAAGAAATTCGTAAGTTACGTGGTCAACTTGAAGAACATGATAATTCGATCGAACAATTGAAAAAAGAACTCACCAATCGCTATACTGATCTTGATCAGCGCTTAGAGTTACTTTCACAAAAAATTGATCCACCAGAAGATAACCCTGAAGCCCAAGATGCAACCGCTGCAACTGCAACAAACAATGTAGAAGCCGCTGCACCTGCGATCGCACCAACGGCACCAGTACAGCAGCAACAAACAGCACCAGCAGCTAAAGCACAACAACCATCTGCTGCCCAACCACCAGCGAATACAGCAACAACAAGCAATACCACCAACCAAATCGAGTTAGAAAAAGCAGCCTATACCGTTGCGCTTGACGCCTATAAACAAGGTGGTGCAAAAAAAGCAATCCAACCAATGCAAAACTTCATTAAAAACCACCCCAATGGTATCTATGTTGGCAATGCATATTTTTGGTTAGCTGAATTTTATTTGGCTGTTGAGCCAGTAGACTATAAAGCAGCCAAGCAAAACTACAATATTGTAGCCACACGCTACCCTAATTCAGCTAAAGCATCTCGTGCGGTTTATCAGCTATATAGTATTGCCAAAGAGGTAGATAAAAATACTGCTTTAGCAAATCAATATAGAAGCAAACTGCTCAGCCAATACCCACAATCTGAAGAAGCCAAATTTATTCAGAAAAAATAATTACAGCAGCCAATAAAAAAGCCAGTTGATATCAACTGGCTTTTTTATGCTTAGAACAAACTTATTTGATCTTTGCTTGTGATTTCAAGTATTCAGTATAGTCTTCCAAGACTTGCTGACCACGGAACTGCTGATAAAGCTTATTCAGCTCTTGCAACTGTTCTGCAGGCAAAGTGCTTGCAACACTGCTATTTACGTTTGATACCGCAACGATCACCAATTCGTTTGGTAATTTCGCTGTAGTTGCAGACCACAAACCTTCTTTGCTTGGTGCTGGGATACTAAATGCTGCACGTTCAATTGGACGTTTTAAACCTTGTGAACGGGCGAATGTGCCTGCATTTTCAAAAGTGACTTGAGATTTAGCAACCACCTGAGCAGCTGGCTGAGTTTTAAAGTCAGCAAGGATTGTTGCTATTTTCGCTTGAGCCGCTTTATACGCTTTTGCTTCAACTACTTTCGCTTTCACATCAGCAGTTGCTTCGTTTAACGGCTTTACGCCTGCTGCGTGGTAATTGCGTACTTTAATCCAGATTGTATCGCCATTTGCCATTTGAATATTTGAAGATGCATTACGATCACCGTTTTTCACATCATCATTAAACAATTTTGCTTTAACACTCAAATCACTTAAATATGGATTATCAGTTGTTAAAGTTACAGCATTAGCAGATTCGATACGCGCACCCTTCACTTCTTGCGCAACAACATCAAGTGAATCACCACCGACGACCATTTCATTTAAGTTATTCACTGTATCGCTGAATAAATTCGCAGCTTTCGATTTTTCAACCTCAGCCGTTAAACGTGCTTTTTCAGTCTCAAATGAAGGAATATTGGCAGCTGGTGCATTTGCTTCAATGATGTGATAACCATATTGAGTTTTAACAGGTTTAGAAATCTGACCATTTTTCAATGCAGTGACCGCATTATCAAAATCAGCTGAGAATACACCAGGTGCATAGGCTTCAACCAAACCACCATTCGCTTTAGAGCTCGGGTCTTCAGAGTACTGAGCTGCCGCTTGAGCAAATGATTCACCTGCTTGAATTTTTGCATAAACTTCATTTGCAAGCTTTTGTGCAGCTGCATCATCACGCGCATCCGTGGTAATTAAGATATGCTTAACTTCACGCTTTACATCTTTCTGCTGCTTATCAACAAATGCCGTATAAGCCTGCTGTAAATCGGCCTCTGTCACAGCAAGGTTAGCTTTAGGTAATAATGCTGGTGTGAGTACCACATAATCAACATCGACACTGGCAACTTGCTTAAACTCGTTTTTATGCTTGTTGTAGTAATCTGCAATTTCTTGATTCGATACTGTCACGCCTTTTTTATAATCATCTAACTTGATACTCGCAAGATGCAAAGTGCGTTGTTCAGTTTGTAGATTCGCTAACTGCTGTACATCAGATTTACTCACCAATGCATAATCCATCAATGAAGTTGAAATCATCTTCAATGCATGGTCTTGGCGTAAACTTGCAATCAATGCTTGGTTGGTCATTCCCACAGAACGTAAATAGTTTTCATATAATTTCTGCGAAAACTGTCCATTTTCTTGGAAGCTAGGCTGCTGAGCCAACATTTGCTCAAGCTGTACATCACTTAGGGTCATGCCTAATTTTTCAGCTTGTTGCTGCAATAAGCTACGTGCAATCAATGCATCTAATGCTTTTTCTTGAATAACAGGTAAATTTAAAAGTGATTCATCACCTTTGACCAAAGATAAATATTGGTCTTTATAATTTTTGGTTGCACTTTCTAATTCTTTATTAGAAATATCTTGACCGTTTACCGATTTCGCAACGTCTGCTTTATTGCTACCACTAAAATACCCTTCAATACCTACAAGTGCTAAAGGGGTCAAAAACAAAACGAGCAGGACTTTACCCAACCAACCCTTAATGAGAGTACGAAACGATTCCATAAGAATTCCAATATTTTATTTCGGGGCAATTTTAACTGAAAAACAAAGACGAATGAATGGAGAATAAAGATCAAATTAACTTTTTCATTCAATAAATAAAAAACGCACCCTTAATGGTGCGTTTATTGATTTAAAAAGATTACGCAACCGAATCTTTTAAACCCTTACCAGCTTTGAAGCTAGGTACTTTGCTTGCTTTGATTTGAAGCTCTTCACCAGTTTTAGGGTTACGACCTGTACGAGCAGCACGTTCTTTAACGCTGAAAGTACCGAAACCAACTAGAGTAACCGTATCACCTTTTTTAAGTGCTTCAGTGATTGACGCGATTGTCGCATCGAGTGCTTTACCAGCATCCGATTTAGACACTCCCCCTTTTTCAGCAATCGCATCAATTAATTCTGATTTATTCATGATAAAAAATATCCTCTTAATATCGTTTGTTAAGATCCAAGGCTATAGTTTAAAAGGCCATGACGCCTTTATAGCAATGCTTTGGGGGAGAACGCAATACTAGAAAGACCTTTTAATTAAAATAAATACTGAAATACGACATAAACAGACGAGTTACCTGCAATTTTTTTACTTTTTATTCAATTTGGCCTTCAATTGATTATTTTCTTCGATCAAAGCATCCACTTTAATATGAAGCTGAACAAGGAGCTGTTCAATGTGCTGAAGATCCTTCGGCGTAACTAAGCCAATACGATTCAATGAATGATTCACACCCGTATCTAAAATTTTTTCAACCTTGTCTTTAGTATCCGTTACGGACTCTTTGGCTTTCTCTGTCACCTTACCTACAGTATTATCTGCGAAATCGACCGTTTTAGACTCCAGCTCTTCACCGACCTTGACCAGTGAGTCAAACAATTTATTCCCTTCTTCTTCTGCACGTGAAAAAGCACCCAAACCAGCAAGCCAGATTTGTTGTGTATATTTTTTGAAATCCAGTGCAGATTTTTTAGAACTCTTTGATTTTGGCTTAGTTTTTACTTCAGCTTCTTCGTTAGGATTTTCTATGTTTGAGTTATCCATTGACCATTACTCCTAAGCTCTTTACAAACAGTATGTCGTATTTAACCATAAAAATGTTTTTATAATATCAAAGTTAAGACTTGATCGTTTTAAAAAACTGTTCTACAAAGCAATAAAGTCATGTAAATTATTTTTAACAATTGAGTAAGGATACTCAAAGTTTACAGATTTTATTGTTTTAACGTTATTGGTAAGGAAAAAGAGATCTATGAGTGATACGCAACAAAGACATAAACATCCCCATTTGTTGCTAAACATTGTCATCATTGTTTTAGAAACTTTTTTCTCCTTCATCCTTACACACGATGCTGGCTTACGCTTGCAAGCAAAAAAGCTAATTGATAAAAAAATTACGATCCGAATCAACAGCTACATTCCATTCTTTGACTTTTACGTCCAATTTACCGAGAAAGGTCTTTTGTTCGATATGAAAGCCTTGGATCGCAACATCGATTTAGAGATTAATAGCACACTGATCGATCTAATTAAGATTTTTGTGTTTAACAATCAACGAAGCATTAGCAATATGCGAATTTTAGGAGATGCGACGCTTGCTGAAGAGTTTTTAGATTTACTCCCGCATCTCACTCTCTCTAACATTTTAGCGAACTGGAAACAGTGGCTAAATATCTTTAACGATGAAGCGGAAGCAGTTGCATCACAGCAACGCATTGCTCCCCTACTCGACAAAATCGACCAACAGCGTTCTGAAATCAATACCTTGCTGGTTGAAGTAAAGCAATATCAAAACCGTATTCATCGCCTGCAAAAACGTCAGCGCTTGATCAATATTAGCTTCGCGCTATTAAGCTTTATTTTTATAGCCTTTTTTGTTTATAATACGTGGATACAATAATTCCAATATATTTTACTTTTCACACTGATAATGACAATTTAAAACTTGACTATTTTAGTCGGAATTCATAAAATTTACACATCTAGTCTAACCATGTGTACCGAATCATGCGTCTTACAACTCGCGGTCGTTACGCAGTGACTGCTCTACTTGATTTAGCTTTGCAGCCAACTGAACAAACGATCACGCTTGCGGAAATAGCAGCACGCCAATCCATTTCAGTCGCTTATTTAGAACAGTTATTCGCAAAACTTAAACGTCATGGGTTAGTTTCAAGCGTTCGTGGTGCAAATGGTGGCTATCACCTTGCCCGCACTGCAAGTGAAATCACTGTGCTAGAAATTATCGAAGCTGTAAATGAAACTGTCGATGCAACCCGTTGTGACCATAAAGGCAACTGCCAAAATGGTGCAATGTGTCTAACACACGACTTATGGCAAGAACTCTCCCACCATATTGCCGATTATCTCGCAAAAATCACCCTTGCTGATTTAATTGCGCGTGACAACGTTCAAACTGTTGCTTTACGCCAAAATTCACCAAGCTTAGATTCAGCCCTTCTATCGGTTACAGGTATTTGACATGAAACGTCCAATTTATCTTGATTACGCAGCAACGACTCCTGTACTGCCTGAAGTTGCAGAACGCATGATGGAATGTTTAACGTTCGAAGGGACATTTGGTAACCCTGCGTCACGTTCACATGCCTATGGTTGGCAAGCAGAAGAAAAAGCCGAATATGCACGTGAGCAAGTTGCAAACCTCATCAAAGCAGATCCTCGTGAAATCGTTTGGACTTCAGGTGCGACTGAATCTGACAACTTAGCATTAAAAGGGATTGCTCAGTTCTACGGCTCGAAAGGCAAGCACATCATTACAAGTAAAATCGAACACAAAGCTGTGTTAGACCCTTGCCGTGAACTTGAAGAACAAGGTTTCGAAATTACATATTTAGAACCAGAACCACGTACAGGTTTAATTACACCTGAGATGGTTAAAGCCGCTTTACGTCCAGATACCATTCTTGTGTCACTGATGATGGTGAACAACGAAATTGGTACAGTGACAGATGTTGCTGCAATTGGTGAATTAACACGCGCCAACAAGACATTCTTCCATGTAGATGCTGCACAAGCTGCGGGTAAAGTTGAGATTGATCTTTCAACCATGAAAGTCGACTTAATGAGTTTCTCTGGTCATAAAGTTTATGGTCCTAAAGGCATTGGCGCACTTTTCGTTCGTCGTAGCCCACGTGTTCGCTTAAAAGCTCAAATGCACGGTGGTGGTCATGAGCGTGGTATGCGTTCTGGTACTTTAGCGACACATCAAATTGTTGGTATGGGTGAAGCTTTTGAAATTGCTGGCAAAACTATGCAAGCAGAGCAAGAGCGTATCCGTAAATTACGCGACAAGCTTTGGAATGGTTTACAAGACCTTGAACAAGTGTTCTTGAATGGCCACCCAACGCAAAACGTTGCAAACTATCTAAATGTCAGCTTCAACTTTGTTGAAGGTGAATCACTGATGATGGCACTGAAAGATGTTGCTGTTTCAAGCGGTTCAGCATGTACATCTGCAACTTTAGAGCCTTCATACGTTTTACGTGCTTTAGGTTTATCTGATGAGTTAGCGCACAGTTCAATCCGTTTCAGTTTTGGTAAATACACAACTGAAGCAGATATTGATCACGTGTTAACAATTACCAAAGCTGCAGTTGAGAAATTGCGTGAACTTTCTCCGCTTTGGGATATGTACAAAGAAGGTATCGACCTTTCAACAGTTGAATGGGCTGAACACTAATTCATTGAACCCTCAATTGAAAAACGTGTTTTTACCCTCATATTAATATTAGGCTGACCCCGAGGTTTGGAGAAGCAACATGGCTTATAGCGAAAAAGTAATTGATCATTACGAAAACCCTCGTAATGTTGGTGTTTTAGACAAAAATGCAGAAAACGTAGGTACAGGTATGGTCGGTGCACCAGCTTGTGGCGACGTGATGCGTTTACAGATTCAAGTCGATGACAATGGCGTAATTGAAGAAGCTCGCTTCAAAACTTACGGCTGTGGTTCTGCAATTGCATCAAGCTCTCTTGTAACCGAATGGTTAAAAGGTAAAACGCTTGATGAAGCTCAATCAATCAAGAATATTGATATCGCAACTGAGCTTGCACTTCCACCAGTGAAAGTACACTGCTCTGTATTGGCTGAAGATGCAATTAAAGCTGCGATTGAAGATTATCGCGGTAAAAAAGCGAAAGCTTAATTGATCACCGAAATAACATTGGAGTTTTCATGATCCATTTAACTGAAAATGCTGCGAGTCACATCAGCAATTACCTGCAAAATCGAGGTAAGGGTGAAGGCATTCGTATTGGTGTGAAAACTTCGGGTTGTTCTGGGTTGGCTTATGTACTTGAGTTTGTCGATGATGTCGACACCCATGACCAAGTATTTGAACAACTTGGTGTTAAAGTTTTTGTTGACCCTAAAAGCTTGGTTTATCTCAATGGTTTAGAGATGGACTATGTCAAAAATGGTCTTAACGAAGGCTTTGAATTTAACAACCCAAATCAAAAAGGTGAATGTGGTTGCGGTGAATCATTTACCGTTTAACTGACAACACCCTCTTTCTTTTCGTCAAAACAGTGTGTTCCGCACTGTTTTAACGTATTTATCAATAGCGGAATTCATCTCCCATGAATCATTTTGAGTTGTTCCAATTACCCGAAGCACTCGATATAGATTTAGCAGCTTTAAAAAAACAGTTTTTAAGTTTGCAACAGCAATATCACCCAGATAAAGCCACTGACAAAGATCAAGCCTTGATCAAGTCAAGCGAAATCAACCAAGCATATAAAGTACTTTCACAAGTTGATAGTCGTGCTGCGTATCTGCTTGCCTTAAAAAAACAAGATCATCATCTGGATCAATCCATTAGTGATTTTGAATTTTTGCAATCTGCACTCGAAATGCGTGAACAACTAGATGAAGCAACATCTACAGAGCAATTAAATACTTTAAAAGTTGAAATTCAGCAATGGATCGATGGTCTAGTTCGCGAATTTAAAATTGATTTTGCTGACGAAGACTGGGCAGAAGCACGTGATACTGTTCGTAAATTACGTTTTTTCCAACGTGTTATGAATGATATTGATAAAGCTGAAGATCGCATGTTGGACGAAGAAGAAACCTTCGACCTCGATGATGATTTTTAATCCGCTGTTACCGATTATTTTCAAGGGATACCGCACGCATGGCGCTTTTGCAAATTGCTGAACCAGGTCAAGCTACTGCCCCGCATCAACATCGTATTGCGATCGGCATTGACTTGGGGACAACCCACTCTCTAGTGGCGACAGTGCTATCGGGAAAACCGAAAGTTCTACAAGATGACAAAGACCGAGTGCTACTCCCGTCTATTGTTCATTATGCAAAGGATTCAACAACGTTTGGCTATGAAGCTAAACCTTTTATGCTGACCGATCCTAAAAATACAGTTGTTTCAGTAAAACGCTTTATGGGGCGTTCGCAAGCAGATATCAAATTCCAACATCCATACACACTTGTGGGTGCAGAAAATGAAATGCCTGCATTTGAAACTGCGGCTGGTCGTAAAACCCCTGTTGAAATTTCTGCGGAAATTTTAAAACAGTTAAAAGATCGTGCTGAAGCAAGTCTGAGTAACCCTGTAAATGGTGCAGTGATTACCGTCCCTGCCTATTTTGATGAAGCACAACGTCAAGCCACACGCGATGCTGCTCAGCTTGCGGGCTTAAATGTTTTACGTTTACTGAATGAACCTACAGCGGCAGCTGTTGCTTATGGATTGGATCAAGACACCAATCTCAGCACAGACCGTAACTATGTGATTTACGACTTAGGGGGCGGTACATTTGACGTCTCTATCTTACGTTTTTCACAAGGTGTATTTGAAGTACTTGCGACTGGTGGACACACGGCTCTTGGTGGCGATGACCTTGATCGCTTAATCGTAAAATGGGCGAAAAAACAGCTCAACATCGATACGTTAAGTGATGAAGAATACGCTGTTTTCATCATGGCTGCACGTCAAGCCAAAGAACATTTAACAGACCATGATTCTGCTGAATTAAAACTATTGGATGATCGTCTAACTTTAGATCGTTCAACTTTTGAATCAATTATTCAAGTTGCACTCGATAAAACCATGAGTGTCTGCAAACGTGTATTACGTGATGCTAAGCTTGAACTTGATGAAATTGAACATGTCGTTCTTGTTGGCGGTTCTACGCGCTCTTATGCAGTACAAAAAGCAGTTCGTGAATTATTCGAACGTGAACCACTTTGCACCATCAACCCAGATGAAGTGGTTGCGATTGGCGCATCAATTACTGCAAACCAGTTGATTGGTAATAGCCAAGATGGCTCATTATTACTTGATGTGACCCCACTCTCTCTTGGTCTTGAAACCATGGGTGGTTTGGTTGAACGTTTGATTTCACGCAATACAGCAATTCCTGTTGCACGCCGTCAAGAATTCACTACTTACCAAGATGGCCAAACCGCCATGTTGATTCATGTGGTTCAGGGTGAGCGTGATTTGGTTGAACATTGCCGTTCATTGGGTCGCTTTGTTTTACATGGCATTCCCCCAATGACTGCAGGTCAAGCACGTATTGAAGTAACGTTCCAAGTTGATGCTGATGGCTTACTCACAGTATCGGCTAAAGAAACAACTTCTGGTGTTCAAGCGCAAATCGATATTAAGCCATCTTACGGTCTATCATCAGCAGATACTGAACGCTTATTGGTTGAAGGTTTCCAATATGCTGAGGAAGATAAACATCTCCGTCACTTGCAAGAAACCAAAGTTGAAGCACAACGTGAGTTAGAAGCTTTAGAACAAGCTTTAAAAGCAGATACTGATTTACTCTCTCAGCAACAAGCACGTGACTTAATTCTTGCTGCTGAAGCGTTAAAAGCCCGTCTTAAAACAGACGAGCTGGCAGCGATTGAGCATGCTGTTCAACAGCTTAAAATTCATAGTGATGCCTTTGCTGCGCTTCGTATGAACCGACATATTGACCATGCCTTAAAAGGTACGAAACTTGAAGATTGGTCAAACTCAAACTAAAGGTATAGGTGATCAATATGCCACGTATTAAAGTTCTTCCTCATGCACAAATTTGCCCTGAAGGTGCAGAATTTGAAGTCGAACAAAACGCCAATTTATGCCAAAGTTTATTAAAACAAGGCATTAAAATTGAACATGCTTGTGACATGTCAGCGGCATGTACGACCTGCCATGTGGTTGTGCGTAAAGGTTTTGATAGCCTTGAAGAAATGAATGATGTAGAAGCAGACTTGCTTGACCGTGCTTGGGGCTTAGAGCCTGACTCACGTTTGTCATGTCAGGTTGAGATTGTTGATGAAGATTTAGAAATCGAGATTCCTAAATACACCATCAACCATGCTTCGGAAAATCATTAATTTTTCTAAAAAACTCCTCGTTAACGAGGAGTTTTTTATATAAAAAGAAAAAATAGCCCCATTAAGATCGCTACACTAAAGAACATAAAAAACCAGCTAAATTTAATTTTTGATGCCTGTTTAGTAGTGGGTTCTTGAATTAGAGGTGTTTGTTTCTCAAAAATCTGAGCCAATTGAGGTCGAAGTAAAATTTCTTCTAAATATTCATTATTTATAATCTTATTTAACACATCCTTTTCCACATCATACAAACCTCCACCATTACTATGCGTAGCCAAATCCAGCCACTTATCTTTAAAGAAATTATTTGGCCAAAAATAGGATGGTAAAAACATAATATAATTTGGGTTTTGTTCTGACACAATGATTGGAAAAACCTTCATTGCAAGAAGCCCACCTGGTAAATGCCGATACTCAAACCACATTGAAGACATCTTTAACGGTAAAGCCGCTAAACTTTGTGGAAAGGGATAATTAAATACTCGTGTAAATTCATTGGTCAAATGCGCAGCATAATTCTGTTGATCTAAGAAATCTGGAGTAGTTCCTTTTAAGGAAAATAACTGCTCTGCCGCTTCCACAAGTTGAACTGGTTGCATTTCCCCCGATGGATCAAATACAACCTCTCCAGCACACGATATCCACTCAGGTTCGAATAAATTCCTATTCGCTTGCACTAATGATGCCCAGACAATCTTGCCAGTCGTATATAACGTAGGCATTGCTTTGATTTGACCATAAAGTGGATCATCATACATCCACATAGATGGTGCTACCTGTAAATAAGGTCTTAATGGCTTTGGTAATTTTAAGATTAAATCCTTAATATCCAAATCATCCAGCATCGCCGTATTCAGGCTTTCTATCACTTGCTGCATTTTTATTTATTCTCTTTATTAAAATTAAGATATCGATAAAACTTTGATGCAATTCTTTTCAAGAAACCATACAACGGTTGTTTTAATAGAAATAACCGCCTGAATTAAAAAATCTAAGCCAAGGATTATCTGACTTCATCATCCAAAGTCAGTTTTGGGATACCTTGTGCATTGGTAATTTTTTGCTGGGTCTTGATCCGCTGAACCATATTTTCCAATATCTCTACCAGTTCAGGATATTCATAGTTCTGTACTTCTTCCAGATTTAAGACTAGATGGAAGCCTTTATAATCGAAATCGAACCATTTCTGCGTATCTGATTTCTTACCTGTGAATTTCTCCATCACTTGCCAAGTTTTAACAGGACCTTGAATACCTTTTAAATAAATTGGCACTTTAGGCACACATAAAAACTCATTCTTAATCAGCTGATGTGTGTCATCGGCAATCAGGATTTCATCAACTTCAGCCGCAGACTGCAAACGTGCCGCCAAATTTACATCACGACCAACAATGGTATAGGCCATACGATGAGAAGCACCATAGTTACCAACGTGGCAATAACCTGTACTGATGCCCATACGGATATGCAAAGCGGGATAACCCATTTTCTTCCAGCGTTCACGTAATAATTTCATTTGTTGACGCATCGCAATCGCCATTTCTACGCAAGATTTTGCATCTTGCTCAACGCCTTGCGAATTTGGATCACCAAAGAAAATAAGAATCGCATCACCCATAAACTTGTCGACCGTCGCTTCATACTGTTTTGCAATTTCAGTCATATGACTCAAATAATCATTCAGCAAGAAGGCTAAATCGTCTGGGATTAGGGTTTCAGAAAGCTCAGTAAAACCTTGAATATCCGAGAAGAAAATGGTTAGCTTTTTACGTTTATATTCAATTTTTGCCTCTGCCTCACCACGCATAATTGACTGCCATAACTGCAGTGGCGCATAACGGCTCAACTGATTTGCAAAAGCGATATAACGCGTCATTTGATTATGGTAGTGCTGGCGTTGCTGGCCAAGAATATTCAAGCGACGGTGTTGGTAATAGTTACCAATCACAATAAACATCATCAACCCAAGCAAACTAACGACTGTTAATTCAGGATTGGTTGGTTCGAAATATTCTTCCGCGCCAAAAATCACAAAAGTACTGAAATAGAAAACAATGACGCCAATCAAACCAATTAAACAAGAGACTGGCAGAGAAATTTTGTTGTTCAATCCTACATAAAGCAATCCGAATAGAATCGTAAAGGTGGGAACTAAACTGAGATGCAATGCAGCGAGAACCAGCGCAATAATTACTGCCTCATTGCCAAAAAGAACATTTTTTTCTATTTTTTTATCAAATTTATATTGCAGCCATTTTTCTAAACGGGGACAAAGCAGAAAATAAATAAGTAATAAAGGAAGAAGGTAGAGTTGATAGCTAGCACTGGTTGAGGTAAATGTATAAATTACCAGAATTAGTGACAGAATCGAATATCCCATCAAACGATGAAAATAAGCAAACTGTCTAGGTTCTTTATCAATCAACCTATCTAGTGGCACTCTATCCTCCTATTCTTATTATAGAATACTGTATTTATTCTATTTTCTGGATCAGTCCATACGCCAATCAAATGGCATATCACCCTGTCCACGCAATGCCAGCATTAACGTTTGACGCATATGTGCAAGTACTTCATTGCTATATGGTACAGCTGGTGTTCCCCACACTGGCTTAGGCCATGCAACATCATTTTGATAACGTACCACATGATGAAAATGAAGCTGAGGAACAACATTTCCTAAAGCAGCAACATTCATCTTGTCTGCACGGAACACACGCGAAAGTTGGCTAGATAACCAGCTAGACTCACGTAAAAACTGTTCTTGGTCTGCTTGGCTTAATTCATATAATTCTGTTACGCCTGGTACACGTGGTACAAGGATCAACCAAGGAAATTGCATATCATTCATTAAACGACATGTTGAAAGCGGGAAGTCGCCTACAAAAAATGTATCTTGAGCAAGTTGTGGATGCAAACTAAACATATCTTTATAAATGATGCAGAATAATGATGATCAATACTATCACATCAGTTTTGATGTGAATATTATTAGTAACCTGTTTGATTACAAATAACAATGATTTTCCTCATTTATTGCATGAACATCTGATCAAAAACATCAGTGCATCTCGCTAAAAACAGAACTTGCTCAATTAACAATCAAACCGAGATTATCAAAGGCTCAGTTCAACTCGCTTAATAGCTTATTTAATAAGTCGACAATGAACTGAATCCGTTTATCGTATTCAGCTAATTGCACCATGACTTTCAGACGTTGCCCACCTTCCATTCGATAGTAGGTTGGATTCTTCTGCATCAATTGAATGATACTGATGGCTTGAACAGGTGTATCTGGGGCAAATTCGATATAACCTCCATTACTATTGATGTCAATTTTGGTAATTCCCAATTGCTCTGCACGCAAGCGTAACTGATGCACACTAAATAATTGCTTCACAGGCTGTGGCGGAATACCAAAACGATCAATCAACTCCATACGAATATTGTCGAGCTTTTCTTGGCTATCTGTATTACTAATGCGCTTATAAAATAACAAACGTTGATGCACATCACCCAAGTACTCATCTGGGATCAGGGCTGGCATATGCAAGTTAATTTCGGCAGTTAATGATAATGGTGCATCAAAATTAGGAGTTTTACCTTTTTGAATGGCTTTGGTCGCTTTCTCAAGCATTTCCATATACAGACTATAACCAATCGCCTGCATTGAACCACTTTGCTGCTCACCGAGTAACTCACCAGCCCCACGAATCTCCAAATCTTCGGTTGCAAGCATGAAACCAGCACCAAGGGTTGAAGCACGTTGAATGGCATCGAGACGTTTTTCCGCATCACCTTTGAGATGTTTAAGTGATGGAACCAGTAGATAGGCATAAGCTTGATGATGCGAACGCCCGACACGACCACGTAATTGATGCAGTTGTGCAAGTCCTAATTTATCGGCACGTTCGATGATGATTGTATTGGCATTAGGAACATCAATACCCGTTTCGATAATGGTTGAACACACCAACACGTTATATTCTTTATGATAGAACTGCTGCATCACCTGCTCAAGCTCACGTTCACGCATTTGCCCGTGTGCCACAGCCACCCGTGCTTCAGGGACTAGATTACGAATCGTTTCAGCGGCACGTTCAATGGTATCTACCTCATTGTGCAACAAGTACACCTGACCACCACGTAATAACTCACGCAGAATCGCTTCTTTGACCGAATCATCGGTATGTTCTTGTACAAAGGTTTTAACGGCTAAACGACGTGCTGGTGGTGTTGCAATAATTGATAGATCGCGCATCCCTGAGAATGCCATATTTAAAGTACGCGGAATTGGGGTCGCTGTTAAAGTCAACATATCGACATCGGCACGTAATGCCTTGATCCGTTCTTTATCACGAACACCAAAGCGATGTTCCTCATCGACAATCATTAATCCAAGATTCTTAAACTGGATATTTTCTTGCAGAATTTTATGCGTTCCAACCACAATATCGACTTTGCCTTCAGCAAGATCTTCAATGGTTTTTAAGTGGGTTTTATTACTGCCAAAGCGAGATAATACTTCAATGCGTACCGCGGTATCGGCAAAGCGATCTTTAAATGATTCATAATGCTGCTGTGCCAACAATGTCGTTGGCACCAGCACCGCTACTTGTTTGTTGTTTTGTACAGCAACAAATGCAGCACGCATTGCCACTTCAGTTTTACCAAAGCCAACATCACCACAAACCAAGCGGTCCATCGGTTTCGCAAGCTGCATATCATGGATAGTAGCTTCAATCGCGTTAGCTTGGTCTAAAGTCTCTTCATAGGCAAAGCCACTGGAGAATTGCATATATCCAGTATGATCCAGTTCGAAAGCAAAACCAGGTTTGGATTGACGACGGGCCTGAATATGCAATAACTCTGCAGCAACATCATGGATTTGCTCCAAAGCTTTGCGTTTGGCTTTGCTCCAAGTATCTGTACCCAGTTTATGCAATGGTGCTAAATCTGGATCGCCGCCACTATAACGACTGATCAGATGTAAATTGGTTACAGGAACATATACTTTAGCGCCATCAGCATAATCGAGCTGTAAGAATTCATGATCCTGCTCATCAATTTCTAAGGTAATCAAACCCGCATAACGTCCAACACCATGATCGATATGCACTACAGGTGCACCTATACTTAACTCGGTTAAACTACGAACCAAGAACTCTTCAGATACTTCTTGCTGTCGCTTACGACGGCGCTGTACGACCCGATGCTCATAGAGCTGGTTTTCTGAAATAACCGAAAGTTGATTAGTCAGCAACAAACCGCGATCTAGCGGTGCACTGGTAATCGCAACCTGTAGCTGATCTTTTTGGAATTGGGTAAAACTCTCTACATTTTGGATTTCACCCAAAACGCCACGCAATGCATCTTTTAGCGTTTCACGACGCCCTGCACTTTCAGCAACCAACAAAACCGGATGCTTGGCTTGGTCGATATAATGCTTTACCGCTTCGAAAGGCTGTTCTTTTTTCGAATCAACTGCCAGCTTAGGCGGTTGTTCAGCTGCGATATTGAGTACACCAGCTTTGCTCTCGAAAACTTCTGCTGAAGCCAAAATTCGTGGGAATTGATTTAATGCCTGTAATACATGATTAGGCATTAAAAAAAGTTCTTCAGGTGCAAGAATTGGTTGATCAATGTTGTGGCGTCGGTCTTCATAACGACGCATTACTTCTTTCCAGAAGTTAATTAAATCATCTTCAATTTCATTATTTGTAATTACAACGCAATTGCTTGGTAAGTATGTCGTCAGCATACTCTGCGCTTCCATTACCTTCTTATCAAAGAATAATGGTAAATAAAACTCTAAACCTGGCGTTGCAATTCCTTCAAGTACATCTTGATAAATTGGATTTTTTTTAGGATTTGCAGTTGGGAAGCTTTCTGCATAACGATCTCTAAAGGTTGAACGCCCCTCTTTCAATGGAAATTCTTTTGCTGGTAATACCGTAAAGTTTTTTAAAGATTCTGTAGTCCTTTGTGTTTCAGGATCAAAGAATTTTAAGCTTTCAATTTCATCATCAAATAAATCAATTCGAATCGGTTCATCTTGCCCTGAAGCATAAATATCCATGATGCTACCGCGAACAGCAAATTCGCCATGATCATAAACTGTATCTACCAAGCGATAACCCGCTTGTACCAATTGCTTTTTTTGTACTTCTAAATCGAGTTTTTGACCAACCTTAATATCAAAATGTTCACCTACAACCCACGAATACGGTGCAACACGCTGCGCCAAAGTACTGGCAGAAATCAGTAAAATGCCCTTTTGTGGCATATTAGATAAGATTGCCAAACGCTCAGAGACGATATCTTGATGCGGAGATAAACGGTCATAAGGCAAGATTTCCCAATCGGGGAAAATTACAGGTTTGATTCCGTAGAATTCCAGTTCGCTTTCCAACTGAGCAAGATGCTGATTATTTCTTGCAACAATGACGTATAGATTTGAACTTTGAGTGGCAATTTCTTTGAATAATAGTGCCGCTGATGATCCCAATAAGGAACCGATCCAGCGTTTTTCACCCGCTTTGAATTGTTGTAGGTTTAATTGAGAAATTTCTTGTTGAAACATAGAGAAAGTCATGCAATCTAAAAAGATAAGTTCCCTATTTTAGCATGATGTTTTTTAGATAAAGAAGAAATTCGCCCTTTGACCAATATGATTTAGTTTACTTAGGCTATTTTCCTATTTAAAGAAAAGAAAGCCCTGATAGAGCTTTCCTTTTTAAAACCTTGTTCTAAACATCAATTTTAAAACCTAAATTAACATCACAAGCCGCTTGCCCACCGCGTACACCAAAGTTTTCCGAAGGAAGCTCTCGCAGCATAATTTTAACATGGTCTTTGGGTATGCCAATTGGTTCAAGATTGTTCACGATCATTTTATATAACTGTCGTTTTGCATCTAAGGAACGTCCAAGGAACGCATCAATACTGATCAAGGTATAACATTCAGGTTTTGCTTTTTCTGGCGGACATTGAAAACGATGTGCTTGATGCACAATTAAGCGTACATTTCGATCACTTGCCATGATTTTAAAAGCATCTCTGAGTGCAGAATGCACTGCCTCCATAATCTCTAGTTCTTCATCTATTGTGTATTGTTGCCTGACCTCTATAAGTACACTCGGCATGTTTTTATTCTCCTACGATCTAGCGTGATGAAATATTTGTATATTCACTTTTATTTTTTCAAAACTTGCACTTCAGATATTAAATAAACTTCATCGTGCTGACTTTATAGATACTGTAATTAAATTGTGCTTATTTTATTAGCTCAATAAAAAAGCATTCTTCAGAATCCGCTGAAGAATGCTTTTGAACAACCTTGCTTAAGATGCAAGTTTTGCATTTGGGAAGTAACGCTCTTCCACCATGTCATAACACCACTGGAAGATAAAGGTATACACCAAAATACATAGCGTTAAGCCAATATCTAAAATAAATGCTTCAATAATTGTCATATTCATCATATATGCAATCATTGGTACAGTCGCAATGAGCAAACCACCTTCGAATCCAATCGCATGTAAAATACGTACAGGAATCGTTCTTTCCCAATTAAATTTACGTTCGATCTTTTCAAAATAATTATTAAAAATCATATTCCAGACGACAGAAACTGCAGCCATAAATACACCTAGAGTACCAGTCACTTCCATCGGCATACTAAAAATAAAACTTAATGCAATTGCGATGATGACCAATAAAATCACTTCATATACGATTGCATGAATGAGTCTTCTTTTGGAAATCAACATTTCTATAACACTCTCTTGTTTGGATATGCACCATTTTATTTTTATAATACTGATCAATCCAATTAGATTCTTTCAGTTTTTTTGACAGATGAATATTAACCAAGAACAACTCATCATGTTTCAAACCGTGATTGAAACAGGCTCCTTCTCTGCCGCAGCACGAAAATTGGGAAAAGTCCCCTCTGCTGTAAGTATGTCGATTGCCAATTTAGAAATCGACCTCAATCTCAATCTATTTGAGCGCATTGGCCGTGAGCCCGTTCCAACTGATGAAGCCAGAGCGCTCTATGAAAAGACACAGCAGCTATTGATTGAAATGAATCAATGGAAGCAACATGCGCATGCATTGAGTACAGGTTTAGAATCAACTTTAAATATTGTGGTGGTTTCTGAACTGTTGCATACCAACTGGACCGACTACATCACCCTGCTAGAGCAACGTTTTCCGAGTCTCGCTATAAATATTTTTTCTGCACCACAAGAAGATGCTCTACAGATGTTGCTGGATCAATCTGCACAGCTTGCCTTGATGTTTGAGCGTGAGCAATTGGATAGCCGTGAACAATTTGTTGAACTCAAACGGGAAGCTCTCGTCCCTGTTATTGCGAAAAATCACCCCTTAGCAGCGCTTGATCAAGTGTCATTTGAGCAAATGGTGCAGACACGGCAAATTGTTGTAGCCAGTCGTGATCATACCATCAAACCTGAACTGCTTTATTCCAAAGACTATTGGCGAACAGATAATCATCACTCTGCAAGTATGATGATTGTTCGCAATTTGGGTTGGGGGGTATTGCCCTTACAAATGTTTAATGAAAACCCTGAACTTAAAAAGAAACTTAAGATTTTGGATCTTTATGATTTCACGCCTAAATTTGAATATTATGTTGATTTAGTTTGGAGCAGAGAAAGTGACTTGGGCGCTGCGGCAAGGTTCTTAATAGAACACATCAGGAAACAACGTCAGCAAAATGAGTGAGCACAATTGACTTGATCGAATCATCTGTGAATAAAAAGCGGTACTTTGCTTTCACACAGATTGTGTTATAACAGAAGTTACCAATAATATTGTCTATGTAAGAACACGATATAAATGACTCAGACCGCATTACACCAATTAAAAAATTTAACAACTGTTGTTGCAGATAGTAGTGATCTGGAAGCGATTGAAAAATTCCGTCCATTAGATGCAACCACAAACCCCTCACTCATCACTGCTGCGGCTGAACAGCCAGAAAGCAGAGAGCTGATTGAAGATGCTTATACCCAAGCTAAACAGGAAGGGTATCAAAGTGATGAACTAATTGAGCGCACAATCGATATTCTAACAGTGAAGTTTGGCGTCGAAATTTTAAAATTGATCAATGGCCGTATTTCGACAGAAGTTGATGCGTCTTTGTCCTATGATACTGAAGCAACCATTGCCAAAGCACGTGAGTTGTCTAAACTTTATCAGGGTTATGGCATTGAACAATCCCGTATCCTGATTAAGATCGCGTCGACTTGGGAAGGCATTCAAGCAGCAAAAGTGCTTGAAGCTGAAGGTATTCCATGTAATCTCACTTTATTATTTGGTTTACATCAAGCTCAGGCTTGTGCTGATGCAAAAATCACTCTTATCTCACCTTTCGTCGGTCGTATCTTAGATTGGTACAAAAAAGCTGAAGGTGTAGAGCAGTATCCGATTGCAAAAGATCCAGGCGTACTCTCTGTGAAAAAGATTTATAACTACTACAAGCAAAATGGCATCGCAACACAAGTGATGGGCGCAAGCTTCCGTAGTACAGCACAACTGCTTGGTCTGGCGGGTTGTGACTTACTCACCATTGCCCCAAATCTATTGGCCCAGTTGGAACAAGATCAACAAGTTGTTGAAGCTCAACTCAGTGTTGAATCAGCCCAACAAGCTGAAAAAATAGAACGCTCTGCACAAACCAAAGAAAGTTTTAAAGCTGAACTTGAGCAAGACTTGATGGCATTCCAATTGCTACAGGGCGGTATTGATGGATTTATCAAGGCACGTGATCAACTCAGCTTATTGCTGCGCCAGTCTTTTGGAATTGATGCTGAAATCAAACCATAATTAGTCGATTTTTCACCTATAAAAACCGATTTTTGCTATATTAGCGAAAATCGGTTTTTTTAATGAGTTCATTGTGTTCGGCATAACAGATTTAACCACATATATTATTGGTACAATCTTAATTGTGTTATTACCTGGTCCGAACTCGTTATATGTCATGTCTGTGGCATCACGTTATGGTATCCGTACGGGTTATGCCGCAGCTTGTGGGGTATTTACTGGGGATTCGATTTTAATCCTCTGTACAGTACTAGGTGCAGCTTCTTTACTCAAAGCTTTCCCAATCCTGTTTATTATTCTTAAATTAACAGGTGCTTGTTATCTCGCTTATTTGGGCTTTAAGTTATTACAAGGCGCTTACCAAACATGGAATAAACCACCTCACCATGCCGAACTAGCTGACCTACCTAAACTTGATCAAGTCCATCCATACCGTACTGCGCTCAGTATCAGCTTACTTAACCCTAAAGCAATCTTATTTTTCCTGTCTTTCTTTGTACAGTTTGTTGAACCTGACTACGCCTACCCAGCAATTAGCTTTTTAATGTTAGCGCTGATTGTCCAGATTGTAAGTTTTAGCTATTTAACCGCCCTTATTTTTTCGGGAGTGAAACTTGCTGGCTTCTTTAAACATAATTATAAATTGGCAGCGACGGGTATTTGTCTTGTTGGAATATTATTCTTTGGTTTCGGTTTAAGGCTAGCAACTTCAACGTTAAGCTAATTCAGTTTTTGATTGAACGATCAATTTATTCAATCATTTTAGAACTACGATTTCAGGCGCATTAACGATATACTTTTCAACAAATTTTAATCAAGTATAGATGCATAGATGCAACGTCTCATCCAAGATTTCTCGATTCCTGCCGTTTTTGCTGGCTTTATTACTTTCTTAATCGGAATTAGTGTTTCCGCCATCCTTGTCATCCAAGGTGCACAGTCTTTAGGTGCCAATACCGCGCAAATCAGTTCTTGGTTTTGGGCATTGGGACTTGCGATTGGTCTCTCGGGCTTGATTCTATCTTGGAAATATAAATATCCCGTTGCTACCGCATGGTCGACTCCGGGGATTGCACTGATCATTGCCTCGACAGGCCATTATGATTTGTATGAAGCGATTGGTGCCTTCCTTATTTGTGGTATTGCTATTGCCATTGTTGGCTTTTCAGGTATTTTCCAGAAGTTATTGGCACATATTCCACAAAGTTTAACCTGTGCCATGCTGGCAGGCATTTTATTAAAATTTGGTATTCAGATTTTTAGCAGCTTAGAAAGCCATCTTGGTTTTATCTTGAGTATGCTGGTGATCTATTTGGTTTCAAAACGCTTATTTCCACGATACAGCATTGTGCTGACCGTGATTTTAGGTGCAGCGATCTGCCCTTTGTTTATTGACTTTAAACTACAGGCAATTACATGGTCACTGACTCAACCGATCTGGATGCAACCCTCTTTTTCTTGGTCTGCTATTTTAGGTCTAGCTTTGCCACTGTTTGTCATCAATATGACTTCGCAAAACCTACCCGGTATTGCCATGATTAAAAGCTATGGCTATCACCCACATGTCAATCAATTGGTCGGCTGGACAGGTGTTGCTCATGCTGTTTTTGCGCCTTTCGGCTGTTTCTCAATAAACTTGGCGGCAATCAGTGCCGCAGTAAGTTTAGATGATCAAGTTCATCCTGATCCGAGCAAACGTTATATTGCAGGTATTAGCTGTGGTCTGTTCTATATTCTCATGGGACTTTTCGCAGCAACACTTGTCAGCTTGCTGATGTCATTCCCACAAATCTTTATTGTGGCACTTGCGGGAATCGCTTTATTTGCGACAATTAGCCATAACATTGCGGTTGCTTTCTCCAATGTTGAAGAACGTGAAGCTGCGCTACTCACCTTTTTATGTAGTGCTTCTGGTGTTCAATTTTGGGGAATTGGTTCAGCATTTTGGGGCCTGCTATTGGGTATCTTCGTGCTGATCTTATTTAGATTTAAAGCAAAAAATAAGCCCTAGTTAAACTAAGGCTTATTCAAATCATGCACGGAAAGCATTGTGAAATCACTTTTCCTCTAGGTCTTTCTGTGCATCCTCGTCATTTAAAATTCGACCAACCTGTTTAGGTCGAATTAATGGTGCAGTTGGGCGTGGATGAGCATGGGTATACTGCAAACCCACACCTGCATAGACATCATCCGCAGCGATCTCTGTTTCAAAACGCTCTTCATCACGCTCTCGAATCTCATCGCTAATAAGCCTTACTTCATCTTCATCAACACCCAACTCTTGCAGAATCACCTCACCAAACTTGATCGCAGATTCGAAAGTTTCCCGAATCATATAATCCACTTTTTGTTTGACGAGGTACAACGAATGCTCACGGTCATAAGAACGTACCAAAAGTTTTGCCAATGGGAATTCATGCGTAACCAATTCGACAATACGATTCGTGGTCTCTTTGCTATCCACACAAACCACAATCGCTTGCGCAGTAGACGCGCCAGAAGCATGCAGAATGTCTAAACGGCCACCATCACCATAGTAGATTTTAAAACCAAACTTTTCCGCATTTTGGATCATGTCGATGTCATTATCAATAATCGTAACATCAACACCTCGCGCCAGTAACAATTGACTGGTTACCTGCCCAAAACGACCAAAACCAATCATCAGCACACTACCACTCAAGCCTTCAGCAATATTGACATTTTCCAAGCTGATTTGATCTTTGCTTTCAGTAAAGCGTTTAAAAATGATGCCCAGAATTGGGGTGAGTACCATCGATAGAACCACAATCGCAGTTAAATTCGACTTCACTGAATTATCAATGACTTGCGCACTGACTGCGGCTGCAAACAGTACAAAAGCGAACTCGCCACCTTGAGCCATCAGTAATGCCCGATCCAGAGCTTCAGTATGCGAACTTTTGGTGACACGTGCCACGATATAAATCAGCAAGGCCTTGGCAAACATCATTGCCAAAACCCCACTGATAATCAGTTGCCAGTTTTGTGCGACAACCGATAAATCCAATGACATTCCGACACCAAGGAAGAATAGCCCCAATAGTAATCCGCGGAATGGTTCAATATCGGCTTCGATTTGATGTCTAAAGGTTGACTCAGATAGCAATACACCTGCGAGGAAAGCACCCATCGCCATGGATAATCCACTGACCTGCATCAACAATGCCGCACCTAACACGACCAAAAGTGCAGCAGCTGTCATGACTTCTCTGGCTTTTGCCGCAGCGAGCAATCTAAATAACGGATTCAGTAACCAATACCCTGCTGCAATTAATCCAGCAATCGCAATTAAACCAAGGCCAATACTTTCTAAACGGGTAGAAGTTGTCTCTACCACATGGTTAGGTGCCATGAAAGCAACAATTGCCAATAACGGAACAATCAGCAGATCTTCAAACAATAAAATTGAGACAATCTTTTGTCCCTGTGGTTGAGCAATATCACCACGATCACCAAGTAGTTGCATGACGATCGCTGTTGAGGTCAATACAAAACCTGCAGCACCAATAAATGCAACTTGCCATGTAAATCCAAAGAGTAGACCAACTCCAGTCAGTGCTAAAGCACACGCAATAATTTGCAAAGTACCGAGTCCAAAGATTTCACGCCTCAAACTCCATAAATGTGAAGGTTGCATTTCCAAACCAATCACAAATAAGTACATCACAATCCCTAATTCAGCAATATGCAGAATCGAAGCAGAGTCATGAAAGAAGGCCAAACCAAAAGGGCCAATAATGAGACCCGCAATTAAATAGCCAAGTACTGAACCCAAGCCAATACGTTTAAAAATTGGAACGGCAATTACAGCAGCAGCAAGCAAGACCACTGGCGCAATTAAACTGATTGAATGTGCTTCTGAACTCATACTGTTCTCATTGTTATCAAGCTGGCTTCATTTTATGTGAAACAATCGACATTTTATATATCATTAATAGGACAATGTATCCCAACTCCATGATATAGAAAATATTTCTAAGGTTTAATTTATCGCATTTTTGTCCCAAAATGCTTGCCGGATTTGTGGCATGGCATTTAAATGATTGATAATGTGTTGTGCTTCTTCTGCGTCGATGGACGTGGCAATCAAGGTCACCTCAATTTCTACCTCTTTTTCACCAAACGGTGTCACATCAATATCTTTAGCAGGATAATTATGATGCTTTAGAGTTAAATTAAGTTCATCCATCACCGCCTTACTCTGGCTGCGATCGCAAATAATATAGATAACATGTAAAACCTCAGTATCATCATCAATCGGACGACGATCAATTGCATGTACAATCGGTCTGAGCAAAGTATTCGCAGCTAGAATAAAAGCTGTCGCTAACACAGCTTCAATAATTAAGTCTGAACCAGCAGATGCTCCCACGGCGGCTGAACACCATAAAGTGGCAGCCGTGTTTAAACCATGAATATTACCTTCTTGGCGCATAATCACACCCGCACCCAAGAAACCAATGCCTGAAACCACATAAGCAATCACGCGAACTGCCCCTTCTGCACCGGTTAAATTGGTGGCAATATCGACAAAAATCGCAGCGCCAACGGCAACTAAAACATTGGTTCTTAATCCCGCTGTTCGCTGCCGATACTGACGTTCAAATCCAATCAATGCACCTAAAATAAATGCTGCCGAAAGACTGATCAATGTATCAGCGATATTTGATAAATCAATATTTTGTAAAAACTTTAATTGCATCTTACACCTATTTATTTTCAATCATTTTAATGGTGGCTAAAGTGAATTTAAGGCAATTATGATGATGGTGTAAAACTGAGCCCTACTCCAAACCAATGCTGTTTCAAGGAACTTAAACGGTCACCAAATGAGGGTTCTAAGGTCAAAACATTTGGGATAACACTGTACTGTACAGCGGTTTGAAAGAAAGGTGTATGACGATCTTGATTATAGGTTTCAAGCGTTAACCCTAAGCGTTCAGTCATGGCATAGGTAGATGCAATACCCCAGCGCAGCAAACGTTCATCTGCATGTTGATAACCGATATTGCTATCCAGTTGTAAGCGCTGCTCTAAAAAATGAAAGCTTACAGGCACATTTAAAAACCAGTCCAGATCACGACCATGATGTTTTACATCATCTCGTGATAGCAATAAACTACTGGCAACACCCCAATTATTTTCCATTGGCTTTAAAATGGTTTTGGCTTGAGCTGAAAAGCCATGAATCTGATCTTGATCTTTACTTGAATGATAACCTAACGATACTTCTAAATTTTGATTGAGGTTACATGCTGGAACAACTTGATAAGACCAAGTTCCATCTTTGTTATAGCTATAAGTACTTTCTAGCTGACACTGTTGTGCCGCTGTAATAGAGACATCATCGGTGTTGATGAGTGGACCCGCCTTACTCTTTTGAGTCAGCAATAATCCACATAAAATAAATACGTTAAGAACAGCAAGCCATTGAATGGAAGCGTGAAAAAACATATGCTTCTCCCCATTTTTGGTGAGAAACTAAACAGGATGCAGTCAATATAATAAATTTTGTGGATACAGCAAAATTTTATAGGAGGGTTTAGATCATTTTAGCAAAGCTATCTCATTGCAAGATAGCCGACCTAAATGGCACGCTTGCTCAGTATTCGCTTTGGCTTAATCCTTTATTAAACCCGAACCTCGAACAACTTCCCATTTAGGATCTCCGTGAATAAACTCACGGGCATTATAGGACATGCGAATTGATTCACAAGCCCTATCGTATGAATTTTTTATTACATGATAAAGTTTTGCTCTAAATTAAAGCTCTTTCACCACAACAGTTTTTGCCATTTTGTCGTGCCAGCCTTGCTTTTTAGAATCAAAAGCCACCCAGATTAAACCAATAAAAAATACTAATGTTGCTGGGATATAACCAATGTAGCGAATGATAGCTTGCCCGAGAGTCACATTTTCACCCGTTTTTTCATCCAACACTTTTAATCGAAGTAGACGTTTACCTGGTGTCCCTGCAAATTTAATCCAGCAGAAAATATAAAATACTGCGGCTAGAATTTGCCAAATCCAATCTGCCGTAGACATAAATTGGAATGATGAAAAACCATCAGAGGCAACTGTGGTATTGCCACCACCAAAAATCATGGTTAATGGAATCATGGCAACCATCACAATGATTGAATCAATAATCGCGGCACCGAAACGTATCCAGAAGCCCGCATATTCATATTGTTGAGACATATTTCCCCTCGCTTTTTTATTTCTATAAATGAATCTTGGTCAATAATACCTTGTTGTTCCAATGATTTATATTGTGTTTTGTTTTAATTCTCGCTCAAAAAAATCAACAGTCCGCTGCCACACGACTTGGGCTTCAGGCAAACCCCGACTAACACTACGGAAACCATGCGGCATATTATAGGTATAAGCTTCAACCCGATCCCCCAATTGCTGAATCAGTTTATTACGCTTGGTCGCTGGGCAAAATGGATCTACGGTAGACCAATGTCCTTGTAGAATACGAACGTCATCCAGAGACTCTTTGTTTGGAACACCAGCACCTTGAATACCCAGAGAATGATGATAAACCACAGGCGCTAGCATATCTTCGCGCTTGGCCATCTGAATCACATAGCCCCCCGTTAAGCACTGCCCTAACATACCTAAACGACCATTTGATCTATGATCGGTCTTTAAAGCATCTAACAAGACATGAATTTCTTGATTAACTTCACTGTCCGCTGCATTGATACGTCCTGCTTTGCTCACCATTGCCCGAATACAGTACTTCACTGCGCCACCACTAAATAGATTAGGCACATAAACCAAATAGCCACGATCAGCCAAATCTTGTGCATCTTCTCGATAGGCATCGAGGATACCAAATAACTCGTGTAGCAATAATATAGCTGGTGCTTTTTCAGAGCTATGTTTAGGTGCATACACTTCAACTTCTATTTGACGTGTCGGTAATGTGATTGTTTTTATTTCCATTGCAGTCATCCGTTACATTCGAATGATTTCCATACTATTTCTGACAATACTGATTGTCAAATAAAAAAGAATGTCTGACGACATCCTTTTTTATTCATTAAATTTGTAGATTAAATACTGAGTAAACTGTTCAATGTTTCAGCTACATTTTTAGATTTTACTTTAGGTTGCAATGCCTTAAGTGCTTGTTGAACCTGACTACGCTGTGGTTCAGCTAAGGTGTACCAACGTGATAGCACTTGTAATAAACGCGAACCTAAAATTGGGTTTTTCTCATCCAGATAAGCTGCAAGCTCAATAAAATGATCAACACCAAAGCTCCACGTATTGACTGGATTTGCAGCCAGACCACCACTCACAGCACGGATACGGTTTGGTGTACCCAAATCATAATCCGCATGTTTGGTAAGATACTGAATGGTTTCCGCTGTCGCACATGGATTCGAAGCTTGGATGCTAAACCATTGATCTAAAGACAAGGCTTCATCTTTAAAGCGGTTATAGAAATCAGCCAATGCTGCTTGGGCTTGTGGTGCATCATTCCAGACCAAAACACGTAATGCACCTAAACGTTCAGACATATTACCTGTTTGTTGATATTGGCTATCAGCCAGATCAAATACGGACTCATCACCTTGACGTGCCAACATATTCAAGGTGATATTTTTCAATGAACGCACGCCCATTGCCAAAGAAAACTCTTTTTGCTGGTCAGGATCTAAGGCTAAATAGGTCTCTTTCCAGAACGAACCTAGGTCACGCGCTAAACGATCCAGCACCGCTTCACGCTTTTCACGAATCAGTTCAGGCTCATAATCTTGATCAATACGGCTACCTAAATAGTTTTCGCTTGGTACATCAAATAAACGCGATGCCAATAACGGATCTTTATTCACTAAGTCTGGCAAGGTATTTTTAATTGCCTGAATATAGGTGTCCACCTTATGGTCTTCTAAAAGAATACGTTCCAATAAAGTTTGTGTCGCTTGCCATTGGTTAAAGCCATTGGTTTCGTGCTGAATCAAGAAGGCAAGATCATCATTGGAATAATCAAAAACTAAATTCACAGGGGCAGAAAAATTACGCAATAACGAAGCCACAGGTTGCTCTGTCACCCCTGTAAATTCAATTGTTGCTTCATCTTGATCAAATAAATACACACCATCTTTGACCTCATTCACAAACAGATCAGTACTGTGCAAGGTATATTGTTCACCGGTATTGGCATTAAATAATGCGAGAGCCACAGGAATTGGTACGGCTTTGAGGTTTGGATATTTTGGATGTGCTTTCAAGCTTTGTTTAAAGCTTAAACGATAAGTCTGTGCAGCAGCATCATATTCACCCGTAGCTTCTAACTTTGGTGTACCAGGTTGGTTATACCAGGTGAGGAAGTTAGATAGATCAACACCTGAACCTGCGCTCAATGCCGCAACCCAATCTTCAACTGTGACCGCTTGCCCATCATGGCGTAGGAAATATTCATCTGTGCCTTGACGGTATTTTTCTTTACCCAATAACGTTGCCATCATACGGTTGATTTCAGCACCCTTCTCATACACTGTCGCGGTATAGAAGTTGTTGATTTCGACAAAATGGTCTGGACGTGGCGGATGAGACAATGGGCCTGCATCTTCTGGAAATTGATGCGACTTTAATACCGCAACATCATCAATACGTTGTACCGCTGCTGATTGTAAATCTTCAGAGAAAGACTGATCACGGAAAACCGTTAGACCTTCTTTTAGACACAATTGGAACCAGTCACGGCAGGTAATACGGTTACCTGTCCAGTTATGGAAATATTCATGTGCAATAACTGACTGTACTCGCATGATCGCAGCATCAGTGGTGTATTCTTCATCAGCAAGCACACAAGACGTATTAAAGATATTTAAACCTTTATTTTCCATTGCACCCATGTTGAACTGACTGACCGCGACAATCATGTAGTTATCGAGATCGTAAGGACGACCATAGTGTTCTTCGTCCCAACGCATTGAATGCTTTAACGCCTCCATTGCGATGTGACATTTCGGAATATCTTTCTCGATTGCATAAATTTCTAAAGCAACATCACGACCTTCCGAAGTGGTATAACGATCTTTAAGTACCGCCAAATCACCAATCACACAGGCAAATAAATAGCTTGGTTTTTTGGTCGGATCTTGCCAGATCGCAAAATGACGACCTTCACCAGCTTCACCTGTTTCCAATAAGTTACCATTAGCAAGTAAAACTGGATATTTTTTATCGGCTTCTACACGCGTGGTAAATTCAGCCAATACATCAGGACGGTCTGGATAAAAGGTAATTTTACGAAAACCTTCTGGTTCATTTTGAGTGACAAATAAATCACCAGCCTTATATAAACCTTCAAGTTGAGTATTCGATTCCGGATGAATGATCACTTGCGTTTGTACAATGACCTGATCTGGTGCATCAGTGATCAGCAATTGTTCACTATCTAGGTCATATTGCCCAGCACTCAGAACTTGACCATTCAGTTGAATCGATTTTAGTTCCAGATCACGACCTAACAGAACCAATGCACCTGCTGTCTGACGTTTCATCACCAGTGTTGAGTCTACAAGCGTATGATCATCATAGACTTGAATATCTAAGTTAATTGATTCAACCAAGAATGCTGGCTTTTGGTAGTCTTTTAAATAAATCGTTTGATCTGCTTGTACAGGGGGCTGAGCCGCAATATTCATCGGTATTCCTTATCTTTCATCATGTCGTTTAGATGGTCTTGTTGGCAAGACTTCTTGATTAGTCGATCATACGCCAACTTACAAAACCTGTCTTTAGAGCCACGTACCAGTTTTAAGAATTTTATTGGGTTTACTTTTCACGTTTTCAAATTTATTTAGCAAATGGCATGCCGTTTAGACAAAATTACAACATAGTTTTCCATTCTTAAATAAATGCTACAGAATCGAATGGGTTTTATCGCTCAACTTACATTTTTTTCCCGAGTTTTACATTTTGTGCACGGTTATTGCTTAACCTAATATGCCAATGTAGGTAAATACAATAAAACGCACGAGGGTAAAGACGATGGAATTAAAAGCACACCTATATCGTTTAGAAAATATCAAAGCGATCCATGACCTCGCTAAAGCTGGTGTGGATCATCATGTAATTTCAGTTTTTTTAACAGCAGAGGGAATTGAACTGACAACTTTAGAAGTAACCAATATTGTCAATACATACGATGCGCTTGGTAAAGAAAAACTACCAAGCAAGAAAGTACAAGCACTTATTAATGCAAAAAAAATCGGTCAGGAGGACGAAAACTTGCCATGCCCTGTTTAACACTCACTTTAACCATAAAAAAACCTCGAAGCGAATTCGAGGTTTTTTTTATAAATATTCGATTATGGTGTTGCGTTATCAGTACGTAGCCAAACGACAGTACGACCCAGTGCTGAAACGCCCATATAGCCGCGCATGCGTAAACGTTTACCTTCGCCAGTGACGACACCTTTACCTTTGTAGATACGACCTGAAGTCGGTTCTAATACACGCCCATCGATATAAGAGTCAGGTTTATTTGGATCTTCTTTAAAGCCTGATAAAATTTCTAGCCCAAGAATTGGCTTATTGGTATTCGGTGCAGCACATTTGGTGCAATTGGTGAGCGCAATACCATGTGAGTTTGGATAGCGATAAACAATCTTCCCATGATAACGGCCGTCATTTCCTTTACGGATTTCTACGATTGAGAGTTGTTCACCAGTACGTTCTTCGATACTTTTCCAGTACCCTTCAATAGAAGCTGCGAAAGTCATTGCGCTTGCACAAGCAATAGTGAGCCCCATGATTCCGTTCATGAGCATACGATTTAGCATATCAACCCCGTCTTAAAAAAAGTAACCTATTCATCTTTATAGGTTTAATGCACGGAAATTATCACACTTTTACCCAAGTTACACTGTACGCTAGCGTTCATTTGTATAAGAAGTAGCTAATCTAGCTGCTTGATTTCACAGCATCTTGTACATTCTTTAGCTTAAATAAAAAAGCCCAAACGAGTCGTTTAGGCTTTCTTAAAAAAACAACGACTATTTAAGGATTCGCACTGTCGGTACGAATCCAGACTTGGGTGCGTCCCAATGCTGAAATTCCCATATAACCACGCATACGCAGACGCTTTCCATCCGAACTCAGTTGCGCTTTTCCTTTATAGATATTACCTGTTTTAGGCTCTAATACCCGACCATCAATATATTGATTTGGATTCTTAGGGTCTTCTTTCAATCCCCACGCAATTTGTAGCCCTTGAATCGGTTTATTTTTAAAAGGTTCAGGACATTTCACACAGTTGGTGAGTACCGTCCCACCACCTAAAACGGGATAACGATAAACAATCGTTCCTGTATAGGTGTTATCTGGTTTTTTCTTAATTTCTACGATTGAAAGCTGCTCGCCAGTACGATCATCAATACTTTTCCAAAATCCTTCAGGCGTAGAGGCAAAACTAAGCGTCGTGAATACAGTCAAAGAAATGCCCATGATTCCTTTCATGAGTGTGTTTTTTTGCATAATAAGCTCCGTAATGCAAAATCGATCCATCTATCCCTTCATTTTTATGCGAATGTATAGAAACAGTCAACACAAGCAAAAGATATTTAATTGTTTAAAATCAAATAAAATTTTAATCAATTCACACAATTAAAAATAAATGATTAAGGATTGGCACTGTCCTTGCGAATCCACACCACAGTCCGACCTAAAGCAGAAATTCCCACATAACCACGCATATGCAAACGTTTACCATCGGCCGTCAAACGTGCTTTACCTTTATACACTTTGCCAGTTTTGCTTTCGACTATTCGACCATTGATAAAGCTATCGGGCTTTTTCGGGTCTTCAACCAGCCCTGTTAATACTTCTAAGCCCAGTCGTGGCTTTCCAGTATAGGGTGGCGGGCAATTCACACAATGTGTGACCACAACGCCTTGTGCATTCGGATAAATATAAACAATTTTGCCACGATAGGTATTGTCAGGGGCTTTTCTTATTTCAATGATGGTCAGTTGTTCTCCAGTTCGATCATCAATACTACGCCAATACCCTTCGATTGGATCTGCGTATGTGAAAATACTGCTCAAACACATCATTATGCCAATAACAGATTGTATCCAAATCCGATTATTCATGTTTTCCCCTTTGCTTTAACTTTGTTCAATTCATATTGAGTTATGATTCTAATTGGCGCAGAAATTTACCATAATTTAAAAAATAGCAAAGTTATAGGATTATCTTTTATATAAAATTCAGTCAATTAAGTCTCATTTTGTTCTTAATTTTTATCTATATATAATCTTTGCATCACTCCTAGGATTGAGCATGTATAATTCTCTATTTAACGGTTATAGGCTTAATATCAATGGATTTACAGATTCTACAAAAACAGTTAGATGAAAGTAGCCATTGCCCCCTATGCCAAGCCTCTATGTTTTGGGTTGAGGCTGAACAATACAACCAAGAGTTTCAATTTCACGAATGCAGCCACTGCCAGCATCGTGTCTTTAAAAGTGATAGCAAACTGAATTGTCACTGCGCCCAATGTACAGCCTTGCGGAAAAAACAGACCCAACAAACAATTTTGCAAGAGCAACGTAAATATAAAATCAAAGACGAAGTGATTTATAGCCTGAATCAACTTAGTTTTTTACATAAATTATTCTTACTCAGCTTGCTAGACAGCTATGCACGTGAGGATGTACAACATGATGAGCTGATTCATTGGCAGAATATTAAATATCGAGAATTTACCCCCAACTACTTATTTCAGAACCATTTGGTTCAAGAATTACTTAAATTGGGAGTATTTAAGCCAAAAGATACGGCTTTGGAAACGGAACATTATTATTTGAATATCCGTCTGGATGGTTATTCAGACCCTAGCTTGTTTAGCATAACTCAGCAATTACGCCATTGGTTCTATGAAAACCTGAGTCAAGGTATTCCATTTAAAAGCACCGATGAAGTCAAAGATGCACTTTACCTTGTGCTCTATCAAGAAATTGTGCAGTTTATGCAGTTCTATTGTCGGACTTGGGGCATTCAAATTGCGGGCAATCGGCCATTTCAAGCCTTTTGCTACCGTTTAATGGAAGGTTTGGCTGTAGGTCAAATTTTTTATTTGATTCAAACCGCTTTAGAATATTTACATAAACAAAATGCTTTGCAGCCAAGAAATGATAAGTTTATCAATACCAACTTATTAAAAAAGACCTTGGAACAATATCGTGAGCGTGCTTTAGCTGAGCGATGGGAAACCACCACCTTACCAAGACCTTATACCATTCCATTTAGTAAAATGAGTGAAGTCCTGCTGTTTAAATTTTTGGGTTATGACGAAAGTATATTTATTCAGCCAGTTTGGAAATCTTGGCGAAAAATCGAACCTCGCTTAAGTTTCTACTCGGTTAAACGTTGTATGTACTGCGGCTCAAATGATTTGATCGTGGATTATGATGCGACAGATTATGTGTCATTGATTTGTCGCAGATGCAAGCATCAAGATCATTATTTCACTCGCTAAGATATCGATATTAAGGATGTGCCATGTCACACAAACAACAACTGATTGATCAAGTCATCGACGCCTGGCGTGCCTTACAACAACAAACACCGTTAGTGCAATGCATGACCAATAGCGTTGCCAACAATTATGTGGCGAATATCTTACTTGCAGCAGGCGCCTCGCCTGCCATGATTGATAATCCATTTGAGGCTGAAGACTTCACCAAAATCAGTGCTGCCTTAAGTATCAATATTGGAACACCGACGACAGAACAGACTCAAGCCATGTTAATTTCGGCTCAAACAGCCCAACAACATCAGGTCCCTTGGGTGCTAGACCCTGTTGGTTATGGCGCAGTGTTAAAGTGGCGTAGTGAAACGGTCAATCTATTATTAGAATTTCAACCCAACATTATTCGTGGCAATGCCTCTGAGATCAGTACCTTAGCAGGCAGTCAGATTCAGTCTAAAGGCGTGGATAGTACTTTGAATAGCCATGATGTCTATACGCAAGCAAAAAGCCTATTGCAGCATACTGAATGCGTTGCTATTTCTGGTGAATCAGACTTTATCATCTCCAAACAACTCGATGCTGTGATTCAAGTCAATGGTGGCTGTTATTTACAACCAAAAATTACCGCAACAGGTTGTGCTTTAGGTGCATTAACCGCTGCCTATCATGCTGTCAGCAATCCGAGCATTGCTGCACTTGCCTCACATATCCATTTTGCCATAGCAGGTAAGCTTGCCTATGAGCATGCGCAAACGGTGGGGAGCTTTAATGTGGCATTTCTTGATTATGTGCATATGCTGGATGACAATTTAATCCAGCAATATGTGGATATTGAAATCCTTTAAGCTGCAATTCTGCGAAATAAAAAACACATCAAAAGATGTGTTTTTTATTATCAAGTTTCATGATCACAATACAAATAAGTCACCTTAGCCACCTAAAAACCAATTACTTTTTCATAATGCTGTGGGTCAAGACGATTCATTAACACTGCAACAATCACCACCATACTCAAATGCCAAATCCATCCTGCATTATAAGTTCCCGTTATGTCATGCAATACTGCAAGCCACCAAGGTGCAATCGCAGCCAGTAGGAATCCTCCACCTTGCATCAAAGCTGAAAGTTGTCCTGCATGTGAGGGATCAGGCAAATGATCGAGTACCACAATCATCAATAAAGCAAAACAGCCACCCAATCCCATACCTACGGTTATGGCCCAAACATAAGCAAAGGTATCTGGCACAAAAGCCAAACCCGCAAAGCCAATCAATTGCAAGATCAGGGTTAAAGCTATCCAAATTCGACGATCTTTGTTTTTACGCGATAAATACGGTAAAACGAGCGCAGCACTGGCCTGACTAAGTGTTAGCGCAGCCATCAAATTCCCACTCGCAGTGGCAGTCCAACCATGTACTTGAAATGCAGGTGCAAGCCACGCAACAATCGAGCTATAGCCTCCATTAATCAAACCAAAACAGCAGATCAGCAACCATGTTCTTGGCTGTTTTAATAACAATATCACCGACGGCATTTTTTTATGCGGAGATACAGATTTGGTCAGGAAATAACTTGCGAATAACAGCGCAAGGAATGCAGGTAACACAAAAATAGAAAGACCAACTTTCCAATCACCACTAATACTGGTCACCATCGGGGCTAGCACGGCTCCCAGTGCCCCACCACCCATCAGCATGGCTGAGTACAGCCCCATCATTGGGCTGAGATGATCACGAAACTCTCTTTTAATCAAACTTGGAAAAACCGCTTGAACAACAGCGACACCAAAACCAATGATGGCAGCGGTTAAAATTAGAACCCATCCATTTACAGCAACAAAACGTAAGCCACACCCCAAGCCAATCAGGATCAATGCCCCAACAATGGCACGACGTTCGCCAAGCAGCTTTTGTAGAACTGGACCAACAAAGGCAACGAGCCCCATAAGCAGCATCGGCACTAAAGTTAATAATGCAATACCTTGCAAACTCAAACCCGTACTTGTCCGAATTTGACTAGCAACAGGTCCAACACTGGTCATAAATGGACGAAGGTTCAATCCAACCAAGGCAACCGTTGTCACCAAAAATATTCGGTTATTTTGCATATTCATCTTTTCTATCACACTGCTTAGGTCATGGATTTCCAGTAAGCATATAAATCTGGTTTTTCTTCTATTCGGACTGGAATATAGCGAATATTCATCGACTGCTCTGCAAAGGGTTTAGCAAGATCAGCATAAATCGCTGCTGTTGATAACCCAAACGGTTCACCATCTTCATTCGAATGTGCATAGCTCACCGCCTGAATCCCAGCTAAACGCATGGCTGCCATACACATCGGACAAGGCTGCCCACTGGCAAATATGACACAGCCTTCAAGATTGGCTGTACCCAAACGTTGGCTTGCAGCACGGATTGCCAGTAACTCAGCATGTGCTGTAGGATCGTTGCTTTTTAAAATCTCATTCACACCAGTGGCAATAACTGCTCCATCTTTCACCACTACTGCAGCAAAAGGACGACCTCCTTGCTGACAATTTTGATAGGCCAATTCTATGGTCTGACGTAGAAAATCTGTTGCTTGTTCCATCTTAATGTTCCATAAATCTTGGTTTCGCACCTGCAGCTAATAATGCTTTCTCAATATGTGTATAGCCACGAGCATGTGCATGTTCAAGCGGTGTAATTCCATCACCATCAGCAATATTGACATTGGCTCCCGCTGCAATCAGTAAATCGACAATCTGCTGATACGGTTGAGTACCATTACCTAAAATGATCGCTTCCAATAGAGCCGTCCAGCCTAAGTTATTGATGTGATCAACATCGATACCCGCTGCGATCAGCCTACGTACAGTATCCACATGCCCTCGTTCGGCGGCTGGAATCAACGCTGTACCACCATAGCGGTTGGTACTTTTTAGATCAGCGCCATGCTGCAAAGTCATATTCAATATTTTTAAATAGCCACGCGCGCCAGCATAAAGATAAGGACTGTCTTGAATGCGATCTTTGGCATTGACATCCGCACCTGCATCAATCAGAAATTGTGCAGCGTGAACATTGTTAGCACGTGTTGCGATCATTAAAGCGGTTGAGCCTGAAGCATCACGTGCATCAATCTGAATATTTTTAGCGAGTAATTGTTGAATCTGTGTCACATCATTGCGCGCAGCAGCAGTATGTAAGGCATCTTCTTGCATAGGATCTCCCGAAGTTGCATGACTACATGCCGTCACCGCTAGTGTAAATACAGCTGACATTAATGATTTGTGCATATACAAACTCCAAGAATTCGTCCTGACAAATGAAATGGATTGAATGAACAATTGCGCTTAGGATAATAAGATTTATTGATATTTAAAAATTAAATTAATTAATCAAATGTATTAAGATAATGAATAGTTAACTGATTCAAATCGCTTACCACACATGTGTTCAAGGGTTGCTTTCTATGTTCGATCCACGCTTACTCCGAGCCTTCGTCACTATTTTCGAAGCTGGTAGCTTTACCTTAGCTGCTGAACGCTTGCATATGACCCAATCCACGGTCAGTCAGCAACTCGCCAGATTAGAAGAGTCTGTGGGCAAACAATTGATTGATCGAAATGCACGCCCCCTACAACTCACAAGCTCAGGTGAATATTTAATCAGTTATGCACGGCGGATTCTAGCTTTACAACAAGAGGCTGAAAATATTCTAGGCGATCCAGCAGGTACCATTCCGATTCGAATCGGCTTGCCAGAAGATATAATGAATACCGACATGGCTTTGGCGTTGAGCGCATTTAGTAAGGAAAATCGTACTGTCAGACTGGATGTGACAGCAGGATTAAGCCGTGATCTCATGGAACGCTATCGCAGCGGACAGTTTGATATTGTGGTTGTCAAAGAAATGGCTGCAAGCTCTGATTACCATGCAACATTTCCAGAAGAAATTGCATGGTTTGAAAGCATCGATCACAGCAAACAATGGACTGACCCAATCCCATTGGTGACCTTCCCACAAGGTGGATTGTACCGTGAGGAAATGTTCGAACGTATTGAGCGCGAACGCAAACATTGGTATATCGCTTTTACCAGTAACAGTTTGGCAAGTGTACTGGTTGGCGTTGAAACAGGTTTAGGTTTATCGCTCTTGCCTGTAGCAACAACAAAAGGACATCGGGTTCGTGAACACCTTCCTTTAGGCAAGACACCCAGCATGGCTGTTTCAATCTATGCGTGGGACAAAGATGGTCTCATCTCAAAATTACTGCAACAGATGACCGCTGTGCTTCAACAGCGTTTTGACCAATCAAAAATTGAATAACAACAGCGGATAAACCATCAATTAAACGCAAATTAAACAGCGAATAACTGTCTTTAAATGCCAAGCAATATGCTTGATGTGCCAAAAGCTGCTGTCATGGCACAAGAAGTTAAATCCTATCCTCTACTGTCAAGACTGTGCCAATAGCGCTGATTACTATCGATTGAAATAGACATCTTTGATAAGTAGGTCAGCATGGCAAAACAGACAGAGAAACGATATCGCCAATATTGTCGTAATAACCTGATTTTTAATGTGATTGATTCTGGTCCCATGGATGGAAACCCCGTTATTCTCTTACATGGTTTTCCAGAAACTGCACAAAGTTGGCAAGCGACCAGTGAAATCCTCAATCAGCATAACTTCCGCACCTTTGCCATTGAACAACGTGGTTATAGCTTAACCGCTGCTCCAAAAGGTCGTTTCCAATATTCGATTGATGAGTTGGTTGCCGATGTCAAAGCTTTTATTGATTTGTTAGGAAAGCCTGTATACGTCATTGGTCATGACTGGGGTTCGATCGTTGCTTGTGAGTTAGCACTGCAATATCCAGAATTGGTAAAGCATCTGACTTTAGTTTCTGTGCCGCACACAGGTGCATTTTTAAAGTCGATGCTCAGCAGTACCCAAATCTTCACCTCATATTATATCGGCTTTTTCCAACTGCCTTTTATTCCTGAACTGCTCTTTAAACGAGCGAAATCGCTCAGTCATTTGTTGTTAAAAAATTCTGGCATGAGTGCCGAGCAAATCATCGACTTCAACCAACATTTTATTCAGGAAAACCGTATTGGCACAGCCATTAATTGGTATCGCAGTATGCCGTTGGCACCGATTCGTTCAAGCTTTAAAAAAGTAAAAGTACCTACCCTGTTTGTGTGGGGAAATAAAGATATCGCCATCGGTAAGAAAAGTGCAGAACTGAATAAACAGTTTTTTACTGGCCAATATCAAGAAGTCCATATGAATGCAACACATTGGATTCCTGCTCAAAATGCCGAGCAACTCAGCCATTATTTTATGAATGCCGTGAACTAAGGAGAAGTGTTATGCATCCCCAACAACGACTCGAAAATCATTATCTGCAACAACGTCGCGTGCAATTCGATTTTAGTAATACGCCAGAGCATTGGATCTATGACAATCCTTTTGCTACCCATTTAATTAATGCTGTTCATCTCATTTTGCCCGTAGGTGAACTGTGGATGTGCCGTTCTTTTAATGAAGCACTTCCCTACGTCAAAGATGAGAAGCTACGTGCCGACGTAAAAGGTTTTGTGCATCAGGAAGCGCATCATGCCTCTGCGCACAAGGTAGCCCAAGAATATTTACGCCATTATGACTATGACATCGATGGGTTTCTTATTTCTTTAGACAATATCTTTAAACAAATCAATACTGCGCCTTTGGGCTTAAGCCTTTCCAGTTCCTTAGAGTACCGTTGGCTTACCATTCGCGTCGGTATCGCCGCTGCGGTTGAACATTTCACGACGATGTTAGGCACATGGTGTCTCGATGATCAACCATGGCAAAATAAAACTGCTGATGAAATGATGTCTGACTTAATGACATGGCATTTGGCAGAAGAAGTTGAGCATCGAAGTGTGGCTTTCGATTTATATATGCATTTATGTGGCGAAAATAACAAAGCCTTTGCCTACCTGCAACGCCAAACGATTATGCTGGCAGTTGCTCCTCTATTCACCTTTGCCATTTATCATTGCTTTAAGAAGCTGGCACAACAAGACCAGCACGCAGATCCTTATAAAAATTACGGACTGATTCGGGCGTTAAGATATACAGCGATTGAAAATACGCGCAGTAAACAAGTGCCGAGTTTTTTCGCGATGATTTCTAGCTTAAGACACTGGGTTAAACCGAACTATCACCCTTATCATGAGGGAGATACCAACAAAGCATTACAGGTGTTAAATCATTCTCCTGCGGTACAAGCCTTAACTAAACTCCGCGCCTGTTAATGTATTGAATCTGAAACTTTCCTCTTTTTAGACACTTATTCAGTGCGTTTTTTTCGGCTAAGCAATGTAAAAAGGCCTTATACAATATAAGGCCTTTCAATATCATCTACTTGCGAAGGTATAACAATCACTATCAAATTCAGCCATATCATTTTCCATGTATTGCATGGTCCATGGATAATTGGCAACGTTCACTTGCTTGCTATCGAGATAATAACTCGCGCATCCACCTTGATTAAATACAGTGCCATTCAGTTTATTTTGCAGTTTCTGATTAAATTTCCCCTCTGCAAATGCACTGATTTCAAAACTACCCAATTGATTATCCTGAACAAAACGAATTGCTTTAATCGCATAGTCAATTTGATTTTCTGCCGCTGTAATTAATGAGTTATAGCTAATACTATTGGGCCCAAGTAACATAAATGCATTCGGCAAGTCTTTAACTACACAGCCCTTAAAAGCTTGTACTGTATTTTTTTGCCAAACATCATCCAATAAATCTCCGCTTTTAGTAATGATCCGTTTGGCAATCGGTGGTTTTGCCACTTCGAAACCTGTTCCCCAAACAATGATATCGACTTGAACTTCTTGACCATCAACCAAAATCCCATTCGGTGTAATTTCCTTTACGCCTTGATCAATCAGCTCCACATTGTTTGCAGCCAGTGCTGGATAATAAGTATTTGAAAATAAAATCCGTTTACATCCCAAAGTGAATTTTGGTCTGACTTTCTCGCGTAAAACGGGGTCCTGAATCTGATAATGCATCCAGTGAATCAAACCCTTGCCTAAGACCTCCAAGGTTTGCGGTTGATTGACACTTGAACTAAACAGATCCATGGAAACACTGGTCAATTTACGGATGGAGCTCAGCGTAAATGGTACTTTTTGCTGTAGATTTTTGGAGCTGTTGTTAATGACCATATTGGGTTTTGGAATCACCCATGGTGCCGTTCGTTGAAACACATACAGTTGCTTCACAATGGGCTGAATCGCAGGAATAATCTGTATTGCAGATGCACCTGTACCAATCACGGCAACACGCTTGTTACTCAGATCAACTGAATGATCCCACTGTGCAGAATGGAAAATATGTCCTTGAAAATGATCTAAACCAATCACATCAGGTGTGGTGGGTTCACTTAGAGGACCTGTGGCAAAAAAGATAAATTTCGCCTTATATTTTCCATTGCTGGTTTCAATCAGCCAAGCTTGTTGCTGCTGTGACCAAGCAGCTTGACGTAGCTCGGTATTGAATAAAATATGCTGATCCATGTTAAAGCGTCTTGCGACATCTTTAATATAATGCTGTATCTCTTTCTGTTTTGCGAAAATATGACTCCAATTGGGATTCGGTGCAAATGAATAAGAATAAATAGAAGATGGTACATCACACTCACAACCTGGATAGGTATTCTCTCGCCAAACACCACCCACCTCATTTGATTTCTCAATAATAATAAAATTATTCATTTTTTCTTTCTGAAGCTTTACTCCTGCTGCAATGCCTGAAAACCCTGCACCAATAATCACAACATCCAGAGCATAATCGTCCACAACAGTATCTTGATCTAAATCTGACATTTCCCACTCCAAACTGATAAAACCTTGTCAGTAGAATCTTTCAACCCTTTTCAAATGGATTAAAAGACATATCTATGGAAAATAATGAGATTCGACTATAAAGGCTTGACCGTGGATGCCAGCTTGAAATAACCAAAGTCAAATGAAAGAGTTATGGTTAAATTATGGTTTATTTTATTGATTCTTAATAAGAGCTTTTGAGATCAAAGCGCATGATTCTGTCCTTTGATGATACAAAAATTTTAAATTGCATCAGCTAAGATAAAAACGTAAATCAACAACGTGATCGCTGCGATGATTTATCTGTAATTGGGTTAAAGGATTTGACTTCGAAACGAGCAGAGCAATTATGACTGAAATTCCAAGTATTCCATCGGTTCTGTTAGAACTCATCGACAAGTATCTACAGCAACACAATATTTCGAATAATCAACTCCATGAACTCACCCAACAATATGCCAATCAATCGAGAATGCCATTACATAAATGGTGGAGTCTGCTTGAACACATCTATCAGCAACATCCAATGCCTGTGTTAGGACATTATATTGGTGAACTCTCAGAACCGCATCATATCCATATATTAGGTTACTTAGCATTATCCAGCCCGAACCTGATCAGCTTTCTGAATTGTTTTAAGAATTTCCAACCACTGTTGCAAAACTCAGCTTCATTTTCCATTGTGCAAAAAGAAGATCGCTTTTGTATGTGCTGGACACCCGTGGTGCATAAAAACTCTCAACTTTCGAATGAAGTGCTGCTTTCAGGTGTCTTGAGTACCATCCGTAAGATCTTGCAGCGACCTGAGATTTGCCCCTTAGAAATCGAATTTTCTGCCACTGCACCTGTTGATATCACACTCTATGCAGCAGTGTATGGCTGCCCCGTCAGTTTCAATTCAGATGTATTAAGATTATGGTTACCGCTTGAAATCCTACATCTACCCATTCCAAGTCGTGATCCACATCTTAAAAAACTCTTAGATCAGCAAGCAGAAGCACTACTCAAGAGCATTCCCAATCCTGATACTTTCTTAAAAGATTTACAGCTACTCATCGTTAGTATGCTCAAGATTGGTGAACCCTCTGCTGAGAATATTGCCAAACAGATGAATCTATCGCTAAGAAGCTTTTATCGCAAGCTGACTAGCTATAATTTGCAATACAGCGATCTGGTTAAAAGCATTCGTATAGAACTGGCAAAAAGCTATTTGGTCAAATCAGAGCTGTCTCTCACTGAAATTGCACTGCTACTCGGTTATGCCGAACAAAGTGCTTTTAGCCGTGCCTTTAAACAATGGGAACACCTGACACCATCTGAATATCGAAAAAGCCATCTCAGCTAAAAACCTCTCAAAAGCAAAAAGAGTAAATCATGGGCATGACTCACTCCTTCTAAAAAAGTACCAATTGGAAATTTAGAAACTAAAGCCAATATTTAAATTAATGCGGTATAACCATTGATCGCTATAGGGTGAAACCGTTGAGGTATAACCTGTGGCATTGGAAGCCCCGCCAATAATATTGGAGTTTTTACCCCAGGTATAATCAGCCCACACCATAAACGGCGAAGCAATAAACATCATCCCTGTGGTATTCATTTGTGAAGCCGACCAGTCATCACGTTTCTTGTCCATATAACTATAATCATTATAAAAACGGATGGCTTTGAGTTTGCCCATATCCTGCACAGGCAAGGTATAAGCGAGGTTTAAACTGGCAACGGTGGCTTCTGACGCAATGAAATATGCAGGTGTAAAGCCATTATTGCCCATCAAGGTCACATCATTGCTAACCCCTTCTGGATTTTTGGCATCATATTGATAATGAATCACAGAGCTTTGTAGATTAAAGCGTTTGTAATTATTATCGCTGTGCAAACCGACTGCATAATATTGGCCATTTTTATCGGTGGTTTTATTATACAATTGTGCAATAGCTCCTGACACACCAAATTCTTGCTTACCAAAATCAGTTTCTAATTTACGTACAATACGTGTGTTAAATTGATGACGCTTTTCATTTTGATAGGCTTTTTGGGTGGGAAACGCATTATCGGCCAAATCATCATAGGTGGCACTTTCAGGTGAGTAACGCAGACTGGTATCTAGCATTTGCGGATAATAACCCAGTTTAATATCCCAATCCTTGTTATTAAAATTCCAGTTCAAACCAGGTGCAATGTTGTTGCCATAGCCCAAGAAAAATGGAATATGATAGGTCCAGCCATTTTGTGGATAAGGGTAAATTGTAAAAGGTTTATACACCAGACCAGCTTCGATACTATTATTTTGATCAAGCTTATAGCCGACATAAGCTTTCTCAATCGAGCGTTTCTCTTGATCCTGAAACAGATAACTGGCATTAAAATAAGCGTCGTCAAATTTACCTTTTAGATCTACCCTGAAAATATCAAAATAAAGTTTACCAAAACCGCCATTGGGCCCTTCCCAATTTTCATAACGTTGGTTGAGTCGCACCACGCCACCGAGTTTTACCGAATCCGTTCCGTCTTCACTTTTCCATTCTAGGGCTGAGCTTTGTGCAAAAACATGGGATGTGGTACCCAAATAAAATACAGCAAGCATCGCGACCATTGATGTCTTTTTCATATTTACTTCCTTTGCTTTCGTTCCAACGATCCTGTTGGCTAGTTTTTTGTTTTACCTATAAAACATAGTTTTTATCGTTTTATGAGCAAAAAAATTTGCTCATAAAACGGTCTTCACATCAGCACGGACTGCCAATGCTCAGGGGGATTAGTACAATTTTTTCTGTGGTGGACCAGCAAAGTTTAATGGCCCAATTGAATGCATATCCAGCTCGATCACACTTGGCCCTTGAAAATCAACGGCTTCTTGAATCACGGTCTTGAATTCATCTGCACTGCCCACTTTCCAACTTTTCACACCCATTGCTTCACCTAGAACCTTATAGTCGGGGGTATGCAATTCATTGAAATACTGGCGACCGCCGAAGTAATTCTTTTGAATGCCACGCATCACGCCATAGCCACCGTCATTCATGATCATCAGCACCATATTGGTATTTTCCTGTGCCATGGTTGCGATTTCACCAATGCCTAACATCAAACCGCCATCACCGACCAAGCCAATGACTTTCTTGTCGGGATTGGCAATCGATGCACCAATCGCCGTTGCCAGACCTAGACCAATTGCACCTGCTAGAGAATGAATATTCTGGTTTGGTGCCTGTACTGGGAATAAACGGCTGCCCCAGGTACTGCCAGACATAGTAATGTCGCGTACAAAAATACCGTCTTGTGGTAATGCGGCACGTAAGTGATCGCAGATTAAAGCGTACTGATCTAACTGGGTACGAAGCGCATCGATTGCTGCCTGTTTTGCCTTCACCACAGCTGCATCATAATCTGCATCGACTTTTGAGATACCTTGTAAGCCCGTCAATACGCGTTGCAACACATCTTTGGCATCACCACAAATAAAGTTGCGAACTTTGTAATTACGCTGCTGCGCCACTGGATTGGCATCAATCTGGATAATATTGTCAGGGAACTGCACTGAATAGGTCTTGGTTTCATTACTACGTAAACGCGAACCCACCACTACCAATAGATCAGCCTCTTTAAGTAACTGCTCAACGCCAGCCGAGTTATGGAATGCACCTAAACTACGAGGATGATCATCTGCCAACACGCCACGTGCATGTGTTGATGACACTACAGGAATCCCAAGATCAGCAATGGCTTTGACTTCCGCAACGCTATTCAAGGTACCGCCACCAATCCAGAATACAGGACGTTTGGCTTTCTTCAGTTCTTCAACGATTAAGTCGACTTCGACCTGTTCAGCTTGTGGTAATTCAAGGGCTTTTACTGGACCTAAGTTCAGCGGCAAATCGATTTCTGCTGCTTGCACATCAATCGGTAACTCAACACTGACTGGTCCCATCGGTACTGTAGTGGCTACACGAATCGCTTCACGAATCACACCCACTGCATTGTCAGGGCTGGTAATACGAAATGCTGCCTTGCTTGATGCACGTAAGAAGGTGAGCTGATCTTTGGTTTCATGAATAAAACTGGCATCACGATCCAAGTATTCACGCTCCACCTGTCCCGTTAAATGCAACACTGGACTGCCTGCATTCATTGCCTCAATCAGTGAACCGACCGCATTCCCCGCACCCGCGCCTGTACTGGTAAGCGCCACACCGAGTCCTTTAAAACGGGAGTGACCATCAGCCATCGTAACTGCGCCCGCTTCACCGCGTGCCGCCACAAAACGAATTTTTTCACGACGACCAACTGCATCTGCGATCGGTAAGTTATGGATCGAAATCACCCCATAAATGCTGTCTACTTGATGTGCTTCTAAAACACGGGCGATAGCTTCGCCTACATTTACACGTTCTGTCATTGCTATATTCCTCAAAAACTTTTCATTCCATGAATGTATTAATTCGCCCAAGGATTTGGCTGCTCGCTTAATCCCATATAGATGCTTTTTTGTTGCATATAAGACAAAATGCCTAATCGACCTTTTTCACGCCCGATCCCACTTTCTTTAAAACCACCAAATGGTGCTGAAATCGAGAATTTTTTGTAGGTATTGATCCAGACCGTACCGACTTCTAAAGCACGGGCAATTTGCCATGCCTTTCGATAGTTTTCAGTCCAGATGCCTGCGGCAAGCCCAAAACAGCTGTCATTGGCTTGCTGAATCAAATCAGCTTCATCGTCATATTTCATCACCACCAACACAGGGCCAAAAATCTCTTCCTGACAGGTTTGTGCTGAATTGCTTAAACCCGTGATAATGGTTGGCAAGTAATAGCTCCCTTTGGCAAACTCACCTTCGGTTAAGGCATGACCACCCACAAGGACTTGACCACCTTCTTGTTTCGCCAGCTGTACATAGTCATCGACAGAAGCCAAATGTTTCGGATTAATCAAAGAACCGAGATGTACACCCGCAGTTTCAGGATGTCCAACATGCAAGCCTTTGGTGATCTCAACCAAACGACTTAGAAATTGATCATAGATGCTGCTGTGCACGAATAGACGTGAGCCTGCAATACAGGCTTGTCCAGCCGAACTAAAGATGCCGTAAGCCACACCTTTCGCTGCCAATTCGATATCTGCATCTGGCAACACAATCGTTGGAGACTTTCCACCAAGCTCTAAAGATGTGGTGATCAGTTTGTCAGCTGCTAAATGTGCCAGATGACGACCCGTAGTGGTTCCACCCGTAAATGAAATCTTACGCACTAGAGGATGCTTCACGATCGCATCACCAATCACCGAACCACGCCCAACTAGGACACTCAATAAACCTTTCGGTAGGCCTGCTTCTTCAAAGATTTTGGCGAGTTCCAATGCGATCAAAGAAGTGACTTCTGCTGGTTTTAGAATCACCGCATTACCACCCGCAAGTGCAGGTGCTAATTTCTGTACTTCACTGGCAATCGGTGAATTCCACGGGGTAATTGCAGCGACCACGCCCACAGGTTCATGCACACTCATGGTCATAAAATCTGCGGCACGTTGCGTGGTTAGCTCATCATTCAAGGTTTCGCAGGCTGCTGCTACATAACGCGCTGTTGCTGCTGCACTCATGGTCAAGGCGCGGGTTTCAGCCAACGGCTTGCCATTATCACGGGTTTGTAGTTTTGAAAGCTCATCCACACGCGCTTCAATAATGTCGGCCACTTTATATAAAATACGGGCACGTTCATGTGGCATGCTGTTGCGCCACTCGGCTTTGCGCCAAGCCGCATCTGCCTTTTCAATGGCTTCATTGACATCGTCTAAACTCGCCGTTGAAATTTCAGCATTCACCGATTGATCTGCTGGAAATAAACTTTGAATCGTAGCACCTTTGCCTAATCGCCATTCACCAGCGATATAAATTTCCTTTACCATGATCAAATCCTTTTAAATCTGAATTGCTTCAACACTATTGCGGCAAGCGCGAATCACACTTAATGCAGCCAAGGTTGAGGTTTTCGGGTTACTCGCCAATGGCACACCCACCAATTCAATGGTCATTTCACCGAACACACCTTCTGCCACAATGGTGTGCTTGTTTTTGTTGATGCTCGGATCAACCGTCAACTCAACCATGGTGTCATCCATACCCAATCCAGCCAGTGCAATCGTGGCTGCTACATTGGCATTGGCTGGAAACTTCAAAGCTGCTTCTCTGGCTGTACCACGGAAAAAAACCGTTGCTTCGCTAACCTGATCAAGGTCCACCAATTGTTCCGCATAACTGCCACGCCAGCTTTTTGGACTTTTGCAGCCCTTATAAGTAACCTTTTCCAGACCACCTTCTTTGGCCGCAGAGATCCCATCAATCCCTGCAATTGCACCCGCTAAAAGGTGCAAATGCGCATCGTGTTGTTCTGCGGTTAATTTCAGTTGAATTAAAAATTCGTTATCCGCCAAAGTGCCCACTGAAATCAGGCCAATGGTCCAGCCTTTTTCGAGAACTTTTTGCGCGTGTTCTTTCACCGCAGCCTGGCCTGCCACTTCAATCACGTAGTCAGGTGTCCCCTGACATTCATCAATTGAAGAAATCACCTGTACATCAGCAGCAACCTGCGCCTGTACTTTTTCGATACTGCGAGCAGGTACCACAATCCATTTAAGTTGCAGGTCTTGAGGCATGTGGGCATACACTTCTGCCGCCATCGCACCGAAACCAATCATCATCAACTGTTTCATGTGAACACCTTATAAATGTTTGTTAAATCCACCAGAGACATCGAGTGTCGAAGCTGTGGTATACGAAGCTAAAGGTGATGCCAAGAACACCAAGGCACGTGCTGGTTCTTCTGGCTTGCCTAGACGTTGCATTGGAATGCCACGGTTTTTGGCGATATTGCCTGTCCACTGTTCCCATGTTGCATTTGGATCAGAACGGGTTTCAAAACGGCGTTTCCATTGTGCTGATTCCACCATGCCCAAAAGAATTGAATTGACACGAACACCGTACTGGGTAAATTCATGTGCCAGTGAATGGGTTAGATTCAGCAATGCTGCACGTGCAGATGAAGTTGCGATCATGTGTGGTTCAGGTTGCAGTGCCAGCAAAGAATTGACATTGGTAATCGACCCGCATGCCGAATGTTTTAAATCGTTTAAAAATGCCCGTACTGGATGTAATACACTGAAATACTTCAGTTCAATTTCTTTCATCCAGTCTTCATCTTGGGTATTTTCAAAATTAGACACACGCCCCTGACCTGCGTTATTGATCAGCATGTCGACATTGCCCAGATTTTGGTTTACCTGTTGTGCAAAGCGTTTTACATCTTCTTTATCCAAAACATTGCAGATACTGGTGAAGATATTGGCATGCGGATATTTTTCTAAAATATATAGTTTTGATGAAGCTAGACGTTGCTCATCTCGACCGCACCATGCCACCTTGGCACCTTCTGCAACTAAAATTTCGACTGCAGCCAAACCAATGCCTGACGAGCCACCTGTGACAACTGCTACTTTTCCTTCAACTTGGAAGCTCATATCCATATCTCTCGTTTAAGTCTTAATGTACCGATAGAACAATGTCGTTAAACTGTTCAGGTTGATCGACATAACTCAAATGACCTGCATCTGTAATGAGATGACATCGGCTCAATTGCATTTCTACAGCAAGCTCCTTGATCGCTTGTGCAGGTGTAATTCCATCCTTGTTACCCGCAATCACCACACACGGAACAGTCAGTTCTGTTAAATAATTTCGAATTTCGTCATAGGCCAACAAATAAGATGCTCGGGTAAAACCATCTAATGTTAGTTGCCCCATCACCTCACTGACCAAAGCCAGTGCCAGAGGGTCTTGTTTATAAATCAAATGCGGTCCACGGCTGGCAGCCATGCCTGCATTGCCTAAGCTTTTCAACATATCTGGGCGTTTTTGATAGACCTGTGCTTTGGTATCTTCATCGGAACGTTGGTAGCCTTGTGCTACGTTGGCAAGCACTAAAGTCTGTACCCGTTCAGGATAAAGATGGGCAACCGCACTGGCCTGTAAGGCACCCAATGAATGACCAATTACAACGGCTTTTGCAATGTTCAATGCATCCATCAATCCCAATACTCGCTCCGCATAATCGGCTGCATTGGGTTGATCTGTGTTTAAACCATCGGATAAGCCATAACCAGGTGCATCCCAAGCAATCACATGGAAATGCTGACCAAGTGTCTCTAGCTGATTGATCCAAGAAGCAGAACCCGAGCTAATCCCATGCAATAAAATCAGCGGTTGGCCTTGACCTGCCTCACGATAGGCTTGCATCTGACCATTTACTGCAATAGTTTTGACTGGGTATATGGCTAAGCGCTCAATCAGTGTCATCATTTCATTCCTTTTATTTGGCTTAAATCATTCGAATTAACGTTTGATTTGAGACAATGGATGCTCAGGTGGATAGTTCGGAATTGTCGGTTTTCCTGCACCCAACATCACACACATCAAGGCATCTTCCTGACCTGGATTAAATAAGCCACGATAAATACCCGGTGGAATCGAAATCAGATCACGCTCTTTCAGTCTGGTCTCGAACTTTTCACCGTTATGTTCAATGAACAGGTCAATCTCGCCACGTAACATGAAAAACACTTCTTCTACATCGTGATGAATATGCAAAGGTCCTTCACACTGTGCAGGTAAAACCATGGTTGAGAAGGTAAAGTTTTCTGCTGGAACCGTATTACCATCATTGACTACACCAGTCGCACCAGTACCCATATAACGCATTTGTGCACGACGATATTTCGGGTCGTAGTCCGCTTGGAACTTCAAAGCATCGAAATCATATTTACGTGTTTCAAAGCGTGCGATTCGTGTATTCAACCAGTCTTGTAAATTTGTACCTTCAGGTTGTGTCCATGATTCGAATTGTTGAGTAGTCATGTTTTAACTCCTAGGCTTTTGTTCAATAGTTTGATTAATAACGTTTCAATAAAGGAAGCAAGAAGAACGATCCAATCACAGCGACGGCTGCCAAGAAGGTAATTCCTAAATTAAAACTATGTGTTTGCATCACGATATAACCGATCAGAACAGGTGCAATTGCACTGGCAAAATTCCCCATCCCGTTGAAAATTCCACCCGCAGTTGCACCAACATCGGCAGTTGTTACACGGGCAAGTAAAGCGAATACTGCTGCGACACCAAAGCCCCAAGCCATTGCGCTTAAAGACATTGCCGCGATCACGAGAATCGGGTCAGTCATAATGACCATGACATACATAAAGATGCCTGCCACCAATAAGCCACTGAAGACCTGAATCGCACGGCGACCTAACTTGTCCGAAAGGAAAGCACCAATCACTTCACCAATCAGCATGGCAATGAATGGCAAGCTGGAATAAACACCGAACTCTTTCAGGTTAAAGCCCTTGTCCTGAATCAAATAAGAAGGTACCCAGCTATTTAAACCCCATAGATAGGTCATCAAGGCAATATTGAAAATACACACCAACCAAAATGCGCGGTTCTGTAGTAGTACCTTGGTGTTATGAATGTGCCCTTTGAAATTGACGCGTTTGCTGGTCGATTCCAATTCAATGGTTTTCTTAAGTTGTAAATGACGTAAACCAAATGCAATCGCAAGTAATGCAATGACTGTTAAACCTGCCATAACAAAGAATGTGGTATGCCAATCATGCTTTGCCAAGACTGCTGCGGTAATTGGAAAACCAAGGAATGCACCGATCGGGGTTCCTAATAAGAACATGGTCGAAGCTCGTGCTTGCTGGTGGTCGGTATAGGTTTGCTTCACAATGGCATAGGCCAGTGCAAACAATGGTCCCTCAGCCAGACCAAGCAAAACGCGCAAGATCAACATGCCTGTATAGTTGGTGGTAAAACCCATACAAAACATGAGCAAACCCCATGATGCGACGCTCCAAAACAGCATTTTCTTCGGGTTAAAAATATCGCCCAAGAAGCTCAAAAATACCGAAGAGAAACCATAAGCCAACAAGAAGCTGGTCATCAGCCATCCGAGTTTTGCCTTGTCTTCCGCAATTCCCATGGCACCTTGGAAGTGCGGGTCAGCAAATAACACTGCGATACTAATTTTGTCGAAGAATGCCAGAACGACACATACCATCAGGACGAAAGCAGGAACCCAATGCTTTAATCCACTTTTCTCTTCATTACTCATACTTCATTCCTTCGATTGAGTCATGAACCGGATCTAGGGTCTGTTGACATTTCATAGATACTTGAGACAACAGACCCTAAGGTTTATGGTTTTAATTTCATTACATTAAATTCAGGGTCTGCTAATAGTTTTGGGTCTAACTCGGTATTGGATTGCATCCAACGCTTTGCCAGCTTGACCAGTTTTGAATCATTAATAGCAATCATGTTGAGTAAACGGTTTTGATCATCTAAGTACAAATAACTGCATTGATCATCACCGCTTTTTCGAACCACGATCTGCTCGGTTTTTTCAGCTTGATAGGTGCCCAATATCTGAATATTAAAGTGATACTGATCTGACCATAACCATGGAATATCGCTATATTCAGTCTCTATTCCCAGCATTGATTTTGCAGCGGCAATCGCCTGATTCTGTGCATTTGCCCATGACTGGATGCAATAGCCAAGCCCGGGATGAATTGCAACATCACCTGCGGCATAAATATCCTGATCAGAAGTTTGACCAAAACCATTCACCACAATGCCATCTTTCACATCCAAGCCTGCATTCACGCCAAGCTCTTTGGCAATATCAGCACCAGCCCCAACCACAACACAGTCAAATAACTCACTCACATTGGGATGATTGACCACTTCAACTTTTTGCTGACCCGCTTCAATCAAATGCAGATTTTTACTATCTAAATGAATCTGGGTACCCTGCTGCTCATGCATGTTTTTTAGAAAAGCAGATACGTCAGGACTGACGCTACGTGCACACAGACGATCACCATATTCAAAAATATGAACTTCTTTACCTTGTTTACGTGCGGTCGCTGCAATTTCCAAACCGATCCAGCCACCACCAATCACGGCTAACTTTTGCGAATGCTGCAAGATTTCGGCTAAACGCTCACAATCCTGAACATTACGTAAAGTCACCACATTGGGAATAAACTGCCACGTATTCACAGGAACACGGGCACGGCTACCTGTGGCGATCAACAATTTGTCATACGGTAAAACCTGACCGCTTTCTAGAACCACTTGTTTCTGCTGGCGATCGACTTGCGTTGCCACCGCTGGCTTATGCCATTGGATATTAAAGTCCTGCACCTGTTCTGGAGAAAACAGATGTAGGCTTTCATAGCTCGCTTCTTTAGATAACACTTGTTTTGACAAGGGTGGGCGTTCGTAAAACACACGGTCTTCATTTGAGACCACATGAATTTCACCTGAATATCCATTTTGGCGCAAAGTACTGACTGCCCACCCCGCTGCTTGTCCTGCACCAACAATTACGATTCTGTCCATAGCTTATTCTCCCTGCTGATCTGTACTTATGCAGGTTTGACTTGACGACGAGTATGATCATCTAAACCACCTTCAATCGCCCATTCTGTAAAGAGTTCCAGACGATGTTCTTCGATGCGTGGCTGCCATTCTTCGGTCAGGTAGTCATCGTTGGTGTAATACTCAAACGCACCACCAAGCGGTGAATTGACATACCAGAAGTAAGCTGAAGAAATCGGATGACGTCCCGGGCCAATGAAAGTCGACCAATCAGAACGGTTCATATGCAATCCACCACCAATCACCTCATGGATATCACGCACCACGAAGGCGACGTGATTGAGTCCAGCAGGTTTATTTGGCACCGAAAGCAAGAACAGATCATGGTGGAAACCTTTACCGCGACAGCGTAAGAATGCACCACGATTGCGATAAGCATCAGATAGGAAGAAACCCAGTTTTTCGATATAGAACTGTTCAGTCTTTGCTAAATCTGGGGTAAAAAACACCACATGACCAATCGCAACAGGTTGTCCTTTTTCATATACAGGACTTGCTGCATTGACACGTTGTACATTGCCGTATTGGTTAATGCCTTCAGTTTGCAAAGCCGGCAGCTCTTGCGTAAAACTCTTTTGAAAACGGATGGTCATACCATTCGGATCTATGCATTGCACCATATCCGTACTGGCTTGATAACCCTCTACATCATTCAGACGGAGTGCTAAATTTGCCAAATCTTGTGCCGCATCATCTAGCCCCCAAGTCACTTCACGTAGCGTTGAACCTGACTCGATTGCTTTAGGTAAGCGGATATCATCGCAATCAAATAAATAGATCTTGCTGCCATTTTGTGTCTGGTAAAGATCAGTCCCTTCAATATCCGACTGGCTTTGCTTGAGACCAAAATCTGCCAAGAACTTATTCGAAGCAGCTCTGTCCTCAACACCAAACTTTAAAATCTCAATCCCTGTAATCATGAGATCACTCCTTAATTAAAGACAAAACCACCATTTACTGGGATATTTTGTCCTGTCACAAACGAGGACAAATCTGATAGTAAATAAAGGGCTGTTCCGTTCAAATCCTGTGGTAATTGCTGACGTTGAATCGCACGACCATTCACATATAAATCATGGCGTTCTTGCGGCACATAAGCAGTTGCTTCAACCAAAGTTAATCCTGGTGACAACGTGTTAATACAGATATTGAATGGCCCAAGTTCCCTTGCCATCGAACGAGTCATTGCAGTCAACGCGCCTTTGCTTGCCACATAGGCGATAAGATTCGGTGCACCCCATAAGGCGGTATCTGAAGCGACGTTGATGATCTTGCCTGTATGCGACTCCTTGAGATAAGGTACACATGCCTTGGTCACCAACCACGTGCCTTTCACATTAATGTTCATGACGCGATCCCACAGATCCTCGTCATAATCCATCATGCTTTTACCACCCACATTGGTTGCAAGTGCAGCACAATTCACTAACCCATCGATGCCACCTAAATGCTCAGCAGCCTGTTGAACCGCCTGTTCAATTGAGTTCGCATTTGCAAGGTCAATGGTTACTGCATCAACTTTTAAGCCTTGTACCTGTAAGGTAGTGGCCTCTTTTTGCACCAAATCAGACAAAATATCAGCCATCACCACATGCGCACCTGATTCTGCAATGGCCTGAGCAAAGTCTCGTCCCAAGCCTCTTGCCGCACCTGTGACAAGGACTTTTTTACCCTGCAACAATGCGACATTAACCATGAACTTCTTCCTGCATTTCAATACGGTTTGAGCTATTGAGTGCTGCAATTTTCTTTAACTGTTTTTCCGCTTCTTTTTTCATTAAGCGGCGTAAACGAGATAGACCGACATCATGTTGATAGAGGAATTCGTGTTGACGTGCATTCGGTGCAAGATGTTCTAAAATAATCCGATCTTGCTCCAACACATCCCAGTGCAATTTTTCTAAATGGTTACGGTAAAGGAAACGCCAAACATTACGTTGCCAGCCACTAACTTTACGACAGCGCCAGAAGAACACACGGGTATTTTTCTCATCAATTGGCGTTGCATAACCAACAATCCAGAACTCGCCACCTGGGCCAAAATCCTTACGATACGGAATCGAAAGACGTAGCCAGCTTGCACCTGTATTGGCATATTCAACCCAGTCAAAATTGACACCGACTTGACCTTCTTTTTCAAAAATAAAGCCATTTGAAGTTGAACGGTGTTTCATTTCCGCAGTACGATCACCCTCTGCCATTGAGTGTGATGTGCAATGCAAATAACTACCGTGCATCGGGTCCATCACATTATCAATTGCGTACTGATGATTTACTTTCCAGTCCGCCTGACATAAAAATGAGCTCCACTCTTCACTTGCCAATTGTTCTGGAAAGTCAAGAGGTTTAGGTGTTTCATTGGCATCAATGCCAAACCACATAAAAATCGCACCATGTTGCTCAATCACTGGATAACTTTTTACACATGAGCTGCCTTTCATTGGACAATCATGTACCGCAGGCACATCTTCCACCACGCCATCATGACGGACTTCGACACCGTGATACCAGCAAGCCACACGATTGCCCAGATTCCAACCTAAAGAAAGACGTGCGCCACGATGCGGGCAGCGATCTTCTAAAGCATGCACCTGACCTTCCGCATCACGCCAAACCACGATATTTTCACCTAAACGGGTAATACCGACTGGATTCGCCGCGACTTCCCAGCTTGCTAACACTGGATGCCACTGATCACGTAAACCTAAATCTAAATATTCTTCTACACTCGGTGCCACTGATACTGCTGCGTTCATCACTATTCTTCCTTGAATTAATAACCTAAACGTTGCATTTCTTCTGAAAAAGTTTCAGAAGTCCAAAGCTCACCAGATTCACAACGGAAGCCTTGTTGATTTAAAGACTGCACTAAATCACCAAGTTCTGTTACACCTGCTGCAAAGGCTTTAATTAAGTACTGAACAAAATCTTGCTCATAGACCGTTGGCGCTTTATACCGTGTCTGCCAAACCAGAAGCTCAGCTTGACCTGGTATCTGAATATTGTTAATCCCTGCTTCAGTCGCTGGCGTGGCATGAATCCAGTTCGCTAGCTTCTTATTAAATGTTTCCATGAGATTCCATCCTTATAAATAAGACTTATAGTTGAATTTGAACGTCCTGCCCTTCAACACGTACTGGATAGGTACATAGGTCACGACATCCTGGTCCACTTTTCAACTCACCTGTTTGAATATCAAAAATGGCCTCATGTAACGGACATTCCACGGTTTGATCTTCAATAAAGCCTTCTGTTAATAAGGCAAAGGCATGTGGGCAAACATTCTCGATGGCAAAGTAATTATCATCGATGAAAAATACGCCAATTTTCTTACCATCGACTTCTATGGCTTTCGGCTCGTCTTCGGTAACGTCGTCTTGCTGACAAACTGAGATCCAACTCATCCTTGCATCCTCATTTGTTTTATATATAAAACAATATTTGATATAACAAACTTTAATAAAGAATACTCCTATGCTGTTTTTTATGTCAAACACTATATTTTGTTTAAATTCATATATTTGATATTTATTACACATTCTTTTACGTTTTACTTTGGAAATTTTGTTTTATATATAAAACTATCTTTTCATTATGCTTTGCAGTTAGAATAGAATCCTAAGAAAATTAAATTTTTATGATTTGCGTTTTTTGTAGGAAAATTAAACTGATGAATTCAAGCATTGAAACAGACTCTCAAGAATCTGAACTCACAAAAAATGATGATCGCTATTTAGTCCCTGGCTTAGTGCGTGGCTTGGCAATTTTGCAAGCCTTTAATCAACAAACCCAAGAAATGACCATTACCGAGATTGCCGAAGTTCTCGATGTCAACCGGTCTAGTGCATTTCGACTTATCTATACTTTGGAGTCTTGTGGCTTTCTACGTAAAGCTTCACAAAAGACCTATGCACTCGATTCAAAGGTCATGGAACTTGGTTTTAATAGTTTGTCGAAACAGTCCTTATTAGATTTAGCCACACCATTGATGAAAGAACTGCGTGATCAAACCCAACTGGCGGTGCATTTATCCATCTTGGAAGGCACGTATATTGTCTTTATCAACAACATTCAATCGAATGGCACATTTACCAGCAATATTGGTTTAGGCACACGCTGGCCTGCACACGCCACCGTGATTGGACAAATGATGTTGGCCGATCTCAGCGAAACTGAAATTCGTGACCGTTATAAAAACTTTAATCAATGGGATACATTCTCAGAACTTACACCTAAAAACCTCAAGGAGCTGTTACAACGCCTCAGTTTTGTCAAAACACAACGCTCTATGGTCAGTTGGGGGCATTACAATCATGATATGGCGGCATGTGCTGCACCAATTTTTAAACAATCTACTCATAAAATGGCAGCTGTGTTATCTGTGAGTTGTCCTTTAGGCAGTTATGATGAACATTATTTTAGAAATGAAATTGCAGATACAGTGATTCAAAGTGCAGATAAGATTTCTCAATTTATCTATTAAGGGATAACAAAAAAGCAGCTTTTGCTGCTTTTTTAGATTTTCAGACTTCAATCATCAGGCTTGATCTGTCTTTAATTTATTTTTTAAACGTTTATCCATCGCATCAAACAAAGGACGTGACAAATTCATCATCCATGTGGGTACGGTATTCAATACCGCATTGGCAACCAAACCTGTTTTACTGCTGACACGATAGGATTTTTCTTGAATCGCTTTTACAATCCAGCCTGCAGCAGCAGGTGTATCCAACATTTTCATGTGTTTGTAGATTGCGGTCTTGGATGACATTGGTGTTCTGACCATTGGAAAATACACAATACTGACGTCAATACCTTTACCTTTGAGTTCCATGGATAATGAACGGGAAAAGGACTCGAGTGCAGATTTACTGGCCAGATAAGCCGAGAATAATGGAATTGGCACTTGAGTAGACATGGTCGAGATATTGACAATATGCCCTGCACCATTGGCTAAGAAATGTGGCAATAAACCCAGCGTCAAATTCACTGCTGCAAAATAATTAATCTGCATGGTACGCGTATAGTCGTGCAGGCGATCAAGCGATTCAAGAATCGGACGGCGAATGGAACGGGCTGCATTATTGACTAAAACATCCACTTGCTTATGCTCTGATAAAATCTGAGTGATACAGCTTTGCGCTTGTTCTAGCTGGGTCAAATCAGCTGGATAAATAGAAACTCGCCCACCTTGTGCCTGAATGCTACTCTGAATGCGTTGCAGCTCATCTAGCCGACGTGCAATGAGGCAAACTATAGCACCTGCTTGCGCCAGTTGTATGGCAGCTTGTTCTCCGATCCCACTTGAAGCACCTGTAATAATGATGGTTTTATCCTTTAAATCCATTGTTTTCTTCCTAAAATATTCTGTTTTGATCATCTAACCATTATTAGACAACATCGTGGCTTAGTACCTTTTTTACGATTTTTTGAATAGCCAAATGACCTTGAAGGCCCCTATTTGGCAGGCTTCAATCTGAACTTGATTCATAACTGCTGTAATAATCAGCCCACATTTTACTAGCATATGTAACTGTATGAATGTTATTTCTGTAAGCTTGGCTATTGAGCATTACAGTCAAAGGTGTACGGTAAATGTCTACGAGTATCAATTTTTCTGAGTGAAGCCTTCCTCAATAGTAACAGTGAGTAAGATTTTGAGAATTTTATATGCGACACCCTCTATCAAATAGATTTTATTTTTCTATTGAATATAGCTTAAACGAACAAACTTAAGTATTAATTAAATTAAAGATCATAATTTCCCAACTATGATTACAACCACTTTAAAGCACACCATTACTTATTAAGATAAATATTGTTAGTTTTTATTTTTATAAAATAATGAATTAATCTCAAAACAAATATAGACCACCAACAATATTTTTTATTTTAATTTTATAAATTTTCACAATTACAACCCAACCAAAACTCCATTACATTAAATAATTAGCACTCGCAAACCCCAAACATATTATACACAAAATACACTGGCGCATCTTCCGGATAAACATCAGTATCTTTAACTGTAAATAAAAGACCATTACTTAGTATCATCAGGACATCATCATTTCGGCTTACAACTGAACCCTTATATATTATTTCAGTTACTTTACCCATATTATCAGCTTCCTTTTGTATAAAGAAAACTTTTCGACCTAATTTAATATTGCTTGGAACAATTCGCTTATACAAACCACATTTCTTGCAAACCCACTTCTTCACTATCAACTCTCAAAACAAAAGAGTTATTATATTAAAAACACAACCAACTGAGTGAACACAAAAAACCTAATAAATTAACAATATAGTCTTTATTCACATATCAAAAACGCTCCAAACTCCAAACCAAAATTAAGATGTGAACACACAAAGACAATCCATCAAATATAAAAATATCATATAGATTAAAATTTAATTATAAAAAATTAGTAGACATAATCAGGCCTAAATAAAAACCTCATAAACTATAATAATATCCCACCCATAATATCCTCAAGAATTTCAATAAAAACAATGTAAGTACTAAATTAAAAAAGCATCCGCACTATTTACTCCATTTTGCCGTTATATCCGAGATCTGTTTTTATATGAGTTTAATCATGATACTGGGCTGCATCTGGTGCTTAAATTAGCTGATCATGCCAATAGTGTTGCAATCTCTGCACTCGCACTTTCTCGCAGGGATCAATGTTCACCCATTGTCACAATATTATTCAGGTGTCGATACCCCCATTCAATCGGGTATATTGCTAGGATTTGCCTGTGTTCAAGAACAGGACATGACTTTTGCTTTTAGTATTTTAGGTCAATGCTCGATTGAAAATGATGTTGAGCTTTTCCCCAGAGCCGTTGATCGCAGTAGAACAGCACTTGGTTTAGAAGGTCTAGGCAACACCCCTTGTATGGATTCACACCTCAACCAAGTGAAACTGAATCAGCATTTCAATCCAAATTAAAAACAAAGATCTAAACTGACTTTGACTCGATCTAAAACAATTAAAGTCCGATAGGTTTTTACATCCTGATTGTCTGCAAAATGCTTTCTTACTGAAGCTTCAAAGTGAGATAAGTTATTGGAGATCATAATCATGATAAAAGACACACCACCATTGACGAAATAGCATTGCTGGATTTCTTCAACTGCCGCAAAGTATTGCTTTGCTCGATCCATTACGATTGAGCGATCTTCACTTAAACGGACCTCAATAATTGATGTCACTTTTTCCCCAAAACGCTTTGGATTCAGTACCGCACAATTTTTTTCAATGATCGACTCCTGTTCCATTCGAATAATACGCCGTTGTACCGATGCCTGAGACAATCCGATTTGTTCAGAAATCTGACGATGTGAGGTCTTATTGTCCTGCTGCAATATTCTTAAAATTGCATAGTCAAAATGATCGAGTGAAATTTCTGCCATGAATTAATTCCTCATTTTTCTTCGATAATAGAGTGAATTACTCATCCACTTCAATCAATAAGCACTATTTAATCATCATTCTAGAACTAAAATCTCATGATCAATCCATTGGTCACCAACATGATTCATTCTGCACACAATAAGCAAGAATTTGCCTTAGCCGCAGCATGCCTATCGCTTGCCTCGGTACAAATTGGGGCAGCGATTGCCAAAACTCTATTTCCGATCTTTGGTGCCGAAGGGGTTGCATTGATTCGTTTAAGTTTCTCAGCCCTATTGTTATGGATGATTTTCAAACCTTGGCGCAACGTCAACAGCCAGATGGATTGGAAAAATCTGATCATTTATGGACTGATTCTGAGTTTAATGAATCTTTTGATCTATAAGGCTTTTTCCCATTTATCGATTGGTATTGCTATTTCAATTGAAGTCTTGGGTCCACTCACCGTTGCCATTTTGATGTCAAAGCAGAGGCAGGATTTACTATGGGGTGCTTTGTCGTTTGTGGGGCTAATGCTGTTACCGCTAGGCAATGCCAATCAGAATTTTAGTTATATCGGCATGTTTTATGCGCTTGCCGCAGCATTCTGTTGGGGCATGTATATCATTTACGGTACGAAAGTCGCAAAAGGCGGCAGCAATACAGTGGCAATTGGCATGTTGGTCGCAACTTTATTTGCGCTGCCCTTTGGCATTTCTGATCTGAATCAGCTATTTCATTCTTATTGGATTTTACTGCTCTGTGTTTTAGTGTCGCTACTTTCCAGTACCATTCCATTCTTGTTAGATATTTTTGCAATGAAAAAACTAGAACCAAAAGTGTTTGGAATTTTACTAAGTGCCTCTCCTGCTGTCAGTGCCCTTGCAGGTTGGCTGATCTTGAATGAGCATCTTAATTCTTATCAAATCCTGGGTATTGCCATCATTATGCTCTCATGTGCGGGTTGCTCCTATTTCTCTTATAAAAACAATAAGGACTAACCGTCAAAGCATAGCTCTTATCATGATATTGGATAAGTTTAGATGGAGCGCTACTACTCGATTACTTTTCTTGTTTCGGGTGACGATCAGTCCACAAAGCATCACAATAAAGGTTGCACTCGAAGATAAAGTGGTTTCAAAGTCGATGAACTAGGCCCATCGACTTTGTTTTATAATTAATGATGTATTGCTATGCTTCGCCTGTTTCAGCAATGTCTGTTGCTGGATTGACCGTACTTCTACTGCCACTATCCGACTCATGCCGTTTCAGCACCAACACCGCAAAAATCGCAATAATCGCTGGGATGGCAATCATGACAAAGTTCAACTTATGCGGTAAGCCTAAGGTCAGTAGCATCCCTGTTAAAATCGGTCCAACGATGGCACCAATTCTTCCAACCGCAGACGCACAACCAATGCCTGTCGAACGCACACTCAATGGATAGTATTGGGCCACATAACTATAAAGTAAGATAGATGTACCAATGGTTGCAGCCCCTGCAATCGTCACCAAACCATATAAAATATAGGCTGGGGAGTTATAGCCTAGCCCGACCAAGGCAAATACCCCTGCTACAAACATAGTTAAAATCACAGGCTTTAAGTGGAATTTATCTGAAAGTATGCCACCAAAAATTGCCCCAATCATGGCCCCAACATTCAGTGCCAGTAAGAATAAAATACTTTTACCCAATGAATAGCCTGCTGCCAGCATCAATTTTGGCAACCAACTACTCAATGCATAGACCATCAACAAACACATAAAGAATAATAGCCAGAACATCAAGGTACTTAATGCACGACCGTGTTGAAATAAGGCTTTGGCAGAACTGCCTGTATCCAGATGATCCTCATTCAAGCATAAACGCGTCTCACTGCTGAATGCCTGTTCTGGTGCAAGTTTCTGAATAATGGCATGGGCTTGCTCGGTCTTGCCGCTTTTCACCAAAAAGGTCAATGACTCAGGTAAGAACTTCCATAAAATCGGTAACAACAACAATGGAATACCGGCAATCAAGAACATGATTTGCCAACCTTGGCTTTCGACTAAATAACTGCCCAACAATGCCGAAATAATTCCACCAATGGCATAGCCACTAAACATACTGCCAACTAAAGTGCTGCGTATCCGTTTCGGTGCATATTCAGAGGTCAAAGCTACCAGATTCGGCATCACCCCACCAATGCCTAAACCCGCTAAAAACCGTAAAATACCAAACTCAAAAGGCGTCGATGCAAAAGCGCCCCAGAAAGTAAAACCGCTAAAAAAAGTCACGCAGATCAAGATCACTTTTTTGCGACCAATTTTATCTGCCAAAGCCCCGAATAGCATGGCACCAAACATCATGCCACATAAGGCAGTACTAGCCAGCATACCTGCCTGTACCGCGGTGAGTGACCACTCCTGCATCAATACAGGTAAAACCACACCATAAATAACCAGATCATAACCGTCAAAAATAATAATCAGTAAGCACCAAAGCAAAATGCTCCAGTGAAAAGGGGTAAATTTTGCCTGGTCAATAATTGCATTGACATTCAACGTCGATGTTGCCATTTCATCATCTCCTCTATGAGATAAATTCTTGTTCATTTTTAAAACGACATACTGCACCCTAAAGAAAAAACAGATTATTCAAGGTCTTGATTAAAAATCGTAACTCGCCATCATATTGAAGCGGTTATCAATCCCGTTACGGCCGTCAAAGGTTTCGCGCTCGCCATAGACATACTCCACGCCCAAGGTAATCGGTTTATACGGGCTGTACATGGCATTGATCCAACCCTGCCAAAGCTGCTTGTTTTGAGTTGCATTATTTTTTTGAATTTCAGCAAAAGTATTGTCATCCTTGGCTTTCATATAGCCATAGCCCAAGGTTGAGCGAAGCTTCGAATTAAACTGATGGGTTAGACCTGCTGAAATGGTGTCGAATTCATTGCTCTGAATATGATTTTTATCATCAATTACATAGCTGTTATTGCTCCAAAGTAGGAAGCGGCCATCACCTTTAACATGGTAATAATCGGCTTTTAAGAAAGTTTGTGGTGTCAGCTGATATTTACCCCCTAGGCCTACACCCCATGCCCATTCCTCATCATTACTGGTCTTTTTCTCGGCCATAAAAGTACGACCTGACAACAGTGAACCATTGACAAATTTATGGTTCAACCGCCCAACTAAAGCAGGCAAACGCATTTCATTATCAGGGTCGGAAGTTGCGGTATATTTAGGATCTTCAATCGCGACAGCAAAACTGGTATTGGCTGATAAATTATCGCTATAACGTACCAACGGAGAGCGTTGTAATGCGCCACCGACATAGGTTCCCGCATCAATGGTTTCTGGATAATATTCAGGCGCAATAAAAGTGGACCAAGTCTGACCAATCAACCATTTATCAAAGGTTAAATAGGCATGACGAATACGGAATTGATCGCGTGTGCTGCCACCAAAGAAATCCGTTTCCAGCTTGCCGCCAACATCGCCTGCCGCCGTCGGTGTTTTAAAATTCAAACCTAAACGGGTGACGTTGACGGTTGAATGCAAGCGGTCTTTTTGCTGAGCTTCCTCGGCAGTATGTTCTAGTGGTACGCCACTGATATTGTTATACATGGTCGATGCACCTTTGGCCTGATACGAGGCATCAGCACGGATATAACCATATAAATTCACTTCAGCCCCACCTTTGCTGATGTTCAATTTTGGGGCTTGTGTTTCAGTTACTTGTGGCGAAGCAGCAACCGCGACTTGAGCCGTCGATTGAGAAGAAACAGGTTGCTTTACATATTGTTGCAGCATGGCGCGCAACTCTTGTACTTCTTGTCTAAGCTGTGCAATTTCAGCACTCTCAGTTCCCGAATAAGCAGAGGACATAGCCGTTAAAACTGCCGCAGCCAGCATGCTTTTTTGTACCGTTAAAATAAGCTTTTTCATTAAAATCAATTTCCTTTTCGGCTGATCTTAAAACCCGTTTTAAGATCATTCTTTGTTTGTGTTGTTCCTTTGTCGTACCGATGTACCACATCACATTTTTTATTCTAAAAACTTCAAAGCATTGATTTATCTAGTTTTCACCTCCTATTTAAATAAATAGCCACTTTTTTTAAAGACAACACAACCTAGCAGCGGCAATTGCAGCCACTGTTAAAAACTTCAGTTAAAAGCTAAAAATTAAGTTGCTGTTCTAATGTTGAATTCCTTGTTGAGTGAAAACTGCCTTACCAGAATGTTCCGAGGTCAAGATATCCTCTTGTTTTTTCTGAGCAATCAGTCCTTGATAAGTTAAAACTTGGCTAAAGCAACGCGCCTGTTCAAAACCTGTGCACTGAAGTAGTTGCTGATAAGCGTCAAAAGAGAGCGTGAAAAAATCTTGCTCTAAACGTTCCATCATGGCTTGGCTCTGCTCGACACTCAGGCCATTGTTCTGACACAGCAGTGGCAAAGCTTTGAATTGTTGAGGAGCTTCACAGGCCATCAGGTCATAGGTCATGAGCAACCCATCCGCTTTTAATCGCTGTGATATTTCAGCAAAGAAACTCGGTTTAAGCGCATGCGGCACAAAATGCGCAACTAAAATTGACAAGGCCGCATCAAATTTTGGCTGTGTAGGTAATGCTGCTGTTTCGCCATGAACAAATTGCACCCGCTCGGACTGACCCAGTCCCTGAATCAAGGCTTGTGCTTTCTGCAACATACTCAAAGAAGGATCAACAGCCGTAAAGCGCCAAGTTGGATGTCTGTTCAGTAGATATTCAAGCTCATAGCCTGTGCCACAACCGACAATTAAAATCTCTGCGTCTGCACTTAAAGCTGACTGTAAAATCGCATCCACTTGTTGATGCATCAGCTCATAACCTGGAATCAGACGACGAATATGATCGTCATAGCGTTCCACCACTTTTTGACTGTTAAAATCTTTCGCCATTTGATCCTCTACTTTTAAGTCTTAAACAGTCAGCATTGCATCAACAGATAACTGCTTTATAGAAGGTTTACTCGCTTCAATACTCAAACCCAATTTTTGAAATAAAGCGTGATCACGATTTTCGCCCGCATTGGCAGTGGTCAACAGTTTTTCACCCGAAAAAATAGAATTGGCACCTGCCATAAATGCTAGAGCTTGATCTGAATCGGTTAATGCTTCACGGCCTGCGGAGAGTCGAATATAACTTTTGGGCATAATTAATCGTGCCACCGCAATGGTCCGAATCCACTCAACAACATCCAGTTTTTCGACTTGAGCCAACGGTGTTCCTTCAATCGGTACCAACATATTGATGGGCACGGATTCTGGATGTAGTGGCAAAGTCGCTAACTCGTGTAAAAGACCAATCCGATCCTCGCGGCTTTCACCTAAACCGACAATCCCACCACTACAGACTTTCAAGCCTGCCTGACGAACATGGTCTAAGGTATCCAGTCGATCATCAAAGGTTCGGGTGCTGATAATGTGGGAATAATATTCCCGCGAGGTATCCAGATTATGGTTGTAATAATCTAGACCAGCATCTTTTAAACGCTCCGCCTGAGAAGCATTCAGCATGCCCAAGGTCATACAGGTTTCCAGTCCCAAAGCTTTGACCTCACGCACCATGTCCAGTACATAAGGCATATCGCGCTCGTGTGGATTGCGCCATGCGGCTCCCATACAAAAACGAGATGCACCTGAGGCTTTAGACTTTTGTGCCTCTTGAATGACTTTCTCGACGGCAATGCGTTTTTCTGCTTCCAGTTTTGAATCATAACGTGCTGATTGCGAACAATACTTGCAATCTTCTGGACATTTCCCAGTCTTAATAGACAGCAAAGTACTGACCTGAATCGTATTCGCAGCAAAATACTGTCGGTGTAACTGTTGTGCCTGAGACAGCAAATCTAATAAAGGCTGCTCATACACAGCCTGTATTTCTGCACGTGACCAATCATTTCTAATCTTCATTTATTGATCCTGACATTCTATATTTAGACAACCACGACATCAAAGCTCCTCCTCAGTCTCAATACACTGAGGAGGAATACAGTTTTAATCAAAAATTTCAGTAGTCAAATTCAGTTCTACCCGCATGATTTCCTGCAATTTAAATTTCTGTGCTTTGCCTGATGCGGTCATTGGGAACTCATCAAAAAACTTAACGTAACGTGGCACTTTATTATGTGAAATATGCTCTTTGCAGAAGCTGCGGATAGTGTCTTCATTGCTTTGATGATGTTCATGCAAAATAATGCAGGCGCAGAGTTCCTCACCATAACGCATGTCGGGTAGACCAATCACTTGCACATCACAGACATCGGGATGGGTATATAAAAAGTCTTCGATTTCTTTAGGAAACAGGTTTTCACCGCCGCGAATGACGACATCTTTAATCCGACCTTTGATTTTGACAAAGCCTTCACTGTCCATTTCAGCGATATCCCCAGTATGCATCCAGCCTGCAGTGTCGATGACTTCTTTGGTTTTTTCAGGCTCATCCCAATACCCCGCCATTACGGAATAACCACGTACACAAAGTTCACCCAGTGTTCCTTGTGGCACAATTTCGTCTTCTAAATCGACAATTTTAACTTCTAAATGTGGATGAACATGTCCCACTGTGCTAACGCGTTTATCAATTGAATCATCAATATAACTCTGCACACTGACTGGAGAGGTTTCGGTCATGCCATAACAGATGGTGATTTCTGACATATGCATACGGTCAATCACACGCTGCATGATTTCTCTCGGACATGGACTACCTGCCATAATGCCCGTACGTAAACTGCTCAAATCAAATTCAGCAAATTGCTCATGTTCCAAAATGGCAATAAACATGGTCGGCACACCATAAGCTGCCGTACATTTTTCCTGCTCAATGGTTTTTAAGGTTTCCAATGGATTAAATACAGAAGCAGGATAAACCATGGTTGCACCATGCGTGATACAAGCCAGATTGCCCATCACCATGCCAAAACAATGGAATAAAGGGACTGAGATACAGACTCGATCTTGGGGGGTTAATCCAATCCCTTCACCGACAAAATAACCATTATTCAAAATATTATGATGCGTCAACATGGTCCCTTTCGGATTGCCTGTTGTGCCTGAGGTAAATTGGATATTAATGGTTTCATCAAACTGCAACTGCTTGGCTAAGCGTTGCAACTCATCAAGCTGAGATTGATTTGGGGTTTCGAGTAAATCGCTAAAACGATGAATACCAGTATGCTGCTGCTCATCAATTTTAATGACATATTTTAAATGTGGTAACCGAGCTGCATTCAATACCTTATCAGGGCTGGATGCTAATTCTGGGGCAATCTTGCACAGCAATTCTTGATAATCTGTGGTCTTGAATTGTGAGGCGATAACCAAGCCTTTGCAGGAGACTTTATTGAGTACATATTCCAGTTCATGACTTTTATAGGCGGTATTTAAGTTCACCAAAATGATGCCTGCTTTAAATGCGGCAAATTGGGTCACGGTCCATTCCACACAGTTGGGCGACCAGATCGCCAATCGATCCCCTTTTTTCAAACCCAGCTTGAGCAGACTACAGGCAAATGCATTCACTTCATGCTGTAGCGCTTTATAGCTTAAGCGTCGGTTCTGATGTGAACTGACAATCGCCTCTTGCTCAGCATATTGCTGGCAGACTTGATCAAATTTATCTCCAATCGTCATCCCCAACAGGGGCTGCGAACTGGTTCCAGAGGCATAGCTTAACCGTACATGTTGCATTGAATCATTCTCCTTGATTCTTTTTTAATTCTGTTCTTACCTGATCTAATTGTTGTAACTGCAACTACTTTTCAAACTGCCTGTTATTGTGATGTTAAACCGTTTTGTCTGCCCTACTTTTTCTGTACTGCATCCACACAAAAGTCAGCAATCTGTTTGGAAAAATAGTCTTTATGCGCATGATCAAACTTGGTATTTTGCGCTGGATCCAACGGTTCGACCACCACATAGGTCATCGCCCCAACCACACACATGGCTGTTGTGTTTAAGTCATCCAAAACAAATTCACCACTTGCATTTCCATCCGCAAGGATTTTTTTAATACTTTGTTTAATCAACTGCTTTACCCGAAAACGCTCATGTTCAACAGTTGAATCCACTGGTTCAAACATAAGTGCATATGCCAGCTGCGGACTATTCAAGGCCCGTTTTACAAAGGTCGCGACTGCCTTATGCAATTTTTGTTGTGCTGTCAGATCACTTTCTGTGATGGCATCAATCACCAACAGCTCGGTATTGATGGCTTCTGACAAGACTTCAATTAACACCTGACTTTTATTGTCAAAGTAGCGATAAACCAGACCACTTGAGACCCCTGCTTGCTCAGCAATGGTTTGTATCTGTGCGTCTTTGAACCCTCCCTCTGAAATTAATTTTCTGGCTGAACTCAAAATCGATTTACGATTTTGCTCCATCCGCTCCTGCATTAAAGTTGATCGTTTATAGCTCATAAATTTTATTCTCTAACAAATAAAGTGAATTGTAAATCATTTTATGAATCACTATTCACTTTTTTAAAAATTCATTGTAAGGTAGTTCCTAAGCACACACAACAACGCTTAATGGAACAACAAATATAATCACTGGGATGACAACATAATGAACCTACGTAGCTTGAACTTTGGTCTGGATGAAACGTTAATTGCTCTACAAGATTCGGTTGCTGCATTTTGTGCAAAGGAAATTGCACCAATCGCTCAACAAGTCGATCAGGACAATGTCTTCCCTGCTCATCTTTGGAAAAAATTTGGTGATATGGGGCTGATGGGCTTAACCGTTTCTGAGGAATATGGTGGCACCAATCTAGGCTATCTGGCACATATCATCGTGTTGCAAGAAATTTCGCGCGCATCCGCATCTATTGGTCTTTCTTACGGTGCGCATTCTAACTTGTGTATTAACCAGATCAACCGTAACGGCAGTGAGCAACAAAAGCACAAGTATTTACCCAAGCTGATTTCAGGTGACTTTGTCGGTGCCTTAGCGATGTCTGAACCCAATGCTGGTTCGGATGTGGTCAGTATGAAACTCCGTGCTGAACAAAAAGGCGATCATTTTGTTCTCAATGGTTCAAAAATGTGGATCACCAATGGCGGTGATGCTGATGTACTGGTTGTTTATGCCAAAACTGATCCACATGCGGGTGCCAAAGGCATGACTGCCTTCCTGATTGAAAAAGACATGCCCGGTTTTAGTCATGGTAAGCACCTAGATAAGTTGGGTATGCGTGGCTCTAATACATATCCGTTGTTTTTTGACAATGTTGAAGTACCTGCTGAAAACGTACTCGGTGGTGTTGGCAACGGTGCCAAAGTACTAATGAGTGGTCTGGACTATGAACGTGCAGTTTTAAGTGCTGGCCCTTTAGGCATTATGGACGCCTGTTTGGATGTGGTGATTCCCTACCTACATGAACGTGAACAATTCGGTCAGGCCTTGGGTGAATTTCAATTGATGCAAGGCAAACTGGCGGATATGTATTCCACTTGGCTGGCTTGTAAAGCCTTGGTTTATGCGGTTGGTGCAGCCTGTGACAAAGCCGACCATGACCGTAGCTTACGTAAAGATGCTGCCAGCGCGATTTTATATGCAGCAGAAAAAGCCACGTGGATGGCAGGCGAAACCATTCAAACGCTCGGTGGTAATGGGTATATCAATGAATTTTCGGCTGGTCGTTTATGGCGTGATGCCAAACTTTATGAAATTGGTGCAGGAACTTCGGAAATTCGCCGCATGCTGATTGGCCGCGAACTGTTTAATGAAACCAAATAATAACCATAATTCAGGATGCAGCTTATGAACCAATTACACAGCAAAATTAATGTTCGAAGTGAAGACTTCAAAACCAATCAACACGCCATGCAAACATTGGTCAGCGATCTGAAACAAGTGGCACAAAAAGTCGCACTTGGTGGTGGTGAAAATGCCCGGCAAAAACATTTGGCCAGAGGCAAACTTTTACCACGCGATCGTATTGATCAACTGATTGATGTCGGCACTGCTTTTTTAGAAATTGGTCAGTTGGCTGCTTACAAGGTATATGAAGATGACATTCCTGCTGCGGGTGTGATTGCAGGTATTGGTCAAGTCAATGGTGTAACCTGCATGATCGTCGCCAATGATGCAACCGTCAAAGGTGGCACCTATTATCCATTGACAGTAAAAAAGCATTTACGTGCGCAGGAAATTGCTGAGCAAAATCACTTGCCGTGTATTTATCTCGTCGATTCAGGCGGTGCATTCTTACCGATGCAAGATGAGGTATTTCCTGATCGAGATCATTTCGGGCGTATCTTTTATAATCAGGCACGTATGTCGAGCCAAGGTATCGCCCAAATTGCGGTAGTGATGGGCAGCTGTACCGCTGGTGGTGCTTATGTCCCTGCCATGTCGGATGAAACGATTATTGTCCGTAATCAAGGTACGATTTTCCTCGGTGGTCCGCCATTGGTCAAAGCCGCGACAGGTGAAGTGGTCAGCAGTGAAGATTTGGGTGGTGGTGATGTACATACCCGCCTGTCAGGGGTTGCCGATCATTTGGCTGAAAATGATGAACACGCGCTTGCGATTGCCCGTAACATCGTCGCCAATCTGAATAAAAAGCCCAATGAATTAAACAAACAGATTGATGAACCACTATTTGATGCCAACGAACTCTATGGCGTAGTGCCAAGTGATGCGCGTAAACCTTTCGATGTCCGTGAAGTGATTGCCCGCATCGTAGACGGCTCGCGCTTTGATGAATTTAAAGCACGTTTTGGCTCAACTCTGATCACAGGTTTTGCTTCTTTGTACGGTATGCCTGTTGGCATCATTGCCAATAACGGTATTCTCTTTTCCGAATCTGCACAAAAAGGCGCTCACTTTATCGAGCTGTGCACTCAGCGCAATATCCCATTGCTGTTTATCCAAAACATCACTGGCTTTATGGTTGGCCGCCAATACGAAAATGAAGGCATTGCCAAGCATGGTGCTAAATTGGTAATGGCAGTTGCTACAGCCAATGTACCGAAACTCACCCTGATTATTGGAGGGTCTTTTGGTGCAGGTAACTATGGCATGTGCGGACGTGCTTATTCACCACGCTTTTTATGGACATGGCCAAACTCACGTATTTCGGTGATGGGTGGTGAACAGGCTGCCAGTGTGTTATCAACCTTGAAACGCGATCAGATTGAGCAAAAAGGCACGCAATGGTCAGCACAGGAAGAAGATCAATTTAAACAACCGATTCGTGAACAATATGAGCACCAAGGGCATCCATATTATGCCTCTGCCCGCCTCTGGGATGACGGTGTGATTGACCCTGCTCAAACCCGTCATGTGCTGGGTCTAAGTCTTGCTGCTGCGCTGAATGCACCAATTCAACCGACCAAGTTCGGCGTGTTCCGCATGTAAGAGGTGTTTATGAGCTATCAATTTTTACAACTGGAACAACAAGGTCAAGTGGCCTATGTGTGGCTAAACCGACCAGAACTGCACAATGCCTTTAATACTACGGTGATTGAAGAATTACATACCTGCTTTACCAGCCTCAACACACGAGATGATGTGCGTGTAGTGGTCTTGGCAGGACGTGGCAAAAGTTTCTCAGCAGGTGCCGACCTGAACTGGATGAAACAAGCTGGTCAAGCCTCTTCAGCAGAAAACGAAGCCGATGCGCTCAAACTTGCACAGATGCTCAATGCACTCGCGACCTTAAAGCAACCGACACTTGCTCGTGTGCATGGTATTGCCTTTGGTGGTGGCATGGGTTTGGCCTCGGCTTGTGATATTTGTATTGCCAGTACCGATGCCAAATTTGCCACTTCGGAAGTTCGACTCGGTCTTGCGCCATCCACTATCAGTCCCTATGTGATTCGTGCCATTGGTGCTCGACAAGCTTCTCGTTACTTCTTAACAGCTGAACGCATTTCAGCACGGGAAGCCAAACAGATTGGCTTGGCTCATGAAGTCGCAGATGCAGAAGACTTAGACCAAAAAGTTCAAGAGATTATCGATACACTGTTACTCGGTGGACCACAGGCACAGGCTGCATCGAAACAGTTGATTCAGATGGTCAGCCACCAAACTATGAGTGATGATTTGCTCAAGCAAACAGCACAACATATTGCTCAAGTTCGTCAAGGCAGCGAAGCCAAAGAAGGACTGAATGCCTTTTTAAATAAACAACAACCTGCGTGGACTTCCACCTCCCAATAACAACAATTCAGGACGATCACAATGTTTGAAAAGATTTTAATTGCGAACCGTGGCGAGATTGCCTGCCGTGTGATTCGTACTGCAAAAAAACTCGGTATTGCAACGGTTGCGGTGTATTCAGATGCAGATGCCCATGCACAGCATGTCAAAATGGCTGATGAAGCGATTTATATTGGGCAATCACCTGCCACACAAAGCTATTTACAGGTGGATCGTATTATTCAGGCGGCGATTGATACGGGCAGCCAAGCGATTCACCCAGGTTACGGCTTCTTGTCCGAAAATGACCAATTTGCCCTCGCTTGCCAACAACACAATATTTGCTTTATTGGCCCGCCAGTAGACGCCATTTTAGCTATGGGTCTCAAAGCCACCTCTAAAGCCTTGATGGAAAAAGCAGGTGTGCCATTAACACCAGGTTATCACGGAACCAATCAAGAGGCTGAGTTTTTAAAACAGCAAGCCGATGCAATTGGTTATCCAGTACTGATCAAAGCCAGTGCTGGCGGTGGTGGTAAAGGCATGAGCTTGGTTGAGCGTAGCGAGGATTTCTTGCAATCCTTAGCCTCATGTAAACGTGAAGCCAAGTCTAGCTTTGGCAATGATGATGTCCTGATTGAACGTTATGTGATTCAACCGCGTCATATTGAAGTACAAGTCTTTGGTGACACGCATGGCAATTATGTGCATCTGTTTGAACGGGACTGTTCAGTACAACGTCGTCATCAAAAAGTACTTGAAGAAGCCCCTGCACCGCAAATGCCTGCTGAGAAACTGGATGCCATGCGCCAAGCGGCAATTGATGCTGCCCGTGCGGTGGATTATGTCGGTGCGGGTACAGTGGAGTTTATTGTGGAACAGGATGGTACTGCCTATTTCATGGAAATGAATACCCGTCTACAAGTCGAACATCCTGTCACCGAAATGATTACTGGTGAAGATCTAGTGGAATGGCAACTGCGTGTCGCCGATGGTGAACCGCTACCAAAACTGCAACATCAATTGCAGATTCATGGTCATGCCCTTGAAGCACGTATTTACGCTGAAGAACCTGAAAAGGGCTTTTTACCTGCCATCGGCAAAATTGACTACCTACACTACCCAACGCAAAACCAATCTGTTCGTGTTGACAGCGGCATTGTTGAAGGTGATGAAATCACCACCTATTACGACCCAATGATTGCCAAATTGATTGTATGGGGCAAAAACCGTGAAGCGGCTTTAATCCAAATGCAGCATGCCTTAAGTCAATTCCATGTCGATGGCTTAGGGAACAACATTGCCTTTCTGGAAAAGATTGTACGCTGTGATTCATTTAAACAGGCCAAACTGGATACCAACCTGATTCAGCGTGAACATGATTTTTTGTTCTCTCCTGAACAGATTAAGCCTGAGTTGGTGGTCGCCACAGCCTTTATCGAATTTTTAAGTAAACTTAATAGTAACCGCTCTAGCCAAAAACAGTTATGGCAAGCACAACCGCTATGGCGTTTAAATATTGCCTTTAAGCAAACCGTCAAACTGAACTATCTAGATCAGAATATTCAAATCAAGATCAGTTCGGCAGAACACGGTTTTAATGCAGAATATAACGGCGAAAGTTACCAGATTTCTGGACAATTGCTGGATGCGCATACAGCGGTGATTCATCTCAATGGTACCCAGCAAAAACTGTCTTTCAACCAGAGTCCGCAAGGCATTACCCTATTCCATACGGGACAAAGTCATAAATTTGCCTATATTCGCCAAGATTATCATCAAGACGATAGCCAAGCAGATCAAGGCCACCTCAAAGCACCCATGCCGGGTGTGGTAACACAGGTTCTGGTCGGTGCTAATCATAATGTAAAAAAAGACGATATCCTGATGACACTTGAAGCCATGAAAATGGAATACACCATCCGCGCACCACAAGATGGCGTGATTGTTGATGCCTATTTCCAAGTCGGTGATCAGGTGAAAGCTGGCGATGAACTGGTGGAATTTCAGCCTTTACAGGAGGAAGTTGCATGAGTGAGTTTGTCAAAATCGTGGAAGTTGGACCCCGAGATGGTCTGCAAAACGAAAAACAGGCGTTGACCGTCGAGCAACGGTTAAACTTCATTCATGATCTGATAAATGCAGGACTAAAATCAATTGAAGTCGGTTCCTGTGTATCTGCCAAATGGGTGCCGCAAATGGCACAAAGCGATGAGTTGTTTAAGCAGCTGCCACAAGGTACTGATCTGAATTTAAGCCTGCTCACCCCCAATATCAAAGGTTTTGAGGCTGCTCAGGCGGTGGGATGCAAGGAGGTTGCGGTATTTACCGCAGCTTCTGAAAGCTTTACCCGTAAAAATATCAACTGCTCAATCGACGAGAGCTTTGAAAAATTCGCTGATGTGCTAAGTGCAGCCAAAGCACAGCATATCCGTGTGCGTGGTTATGTCTCTTGTATCGTGGATTGTCCTTATGAAGGTGCGATTGCACCAGAGCAAGTGCTAAAGGTGGTTAAACGACTCTATGACATGGGCTGCTATGAAGTCTCTTTGGGTGAGACCATCGGTACCGCCACACCTGATCGAGTTAAAAAAGTTTGGCAAACCTGTCTGGCAGAAATTGATAGCAAGGTTTTGGCAGGTCATTTCCACAACACCTACGGCATGGCGATTGCCAATATTTATCAGTCCTTACAACAAGGCATTCGTGTGTTTGATTCTTCTCTTGCTGGACTGGGTGGCTGCCCTTATGCCAAAGGCGCTTCAGGCAATGTCTCGACCGAAGATCTGTTCTATTTGCTATCGCATATGGGCTTTGAAACAGGCATTAATTTAGAAAAACTGATGCAGGCCAGCCAAAATATTAGCCATGTACTCAACCGAAAAAGTTTGTCGAATTATGCCAATGCATATTGGCAAACAAAGTGTGCTTAGTGATACCTAGATTCCGATTCACTGATCATTTGGCAACAAGCTTAATCAATGAAGCTTGCTCAGCTGATTAGGTCTCACCTTTTTCTCGTTCCATGTAGATATTGGGACGAGACTCGTCTATGCGATTTATTTCAATATGATAGAGCTCTTTCAATAGTCAAAAATAATCAATAATTGGTGTTGAAAGTCCCTTCTCCATTGGTGTTGGTGATGAGGACTATAAGTCCGCAAGAGGATGAGGGGGATTCTTATAAATCCTCTCCCTAGCCCTCTCCTTTAAAAAGGAGAGGGAACTTTCATTGCGAATTCAATACAGCTCAAAAATGACTTATACAAGAACTCTAATAATTATCTCTGTACAAAATGCCTCCTTTTAAAGAAGCATTTTTTATTTTAATCCTTGTTATTCTTTTTCTAACGCTCTCTCAGATTAGTTATAAAAAATAATCCGTATCTTGCTGTATTTTTGGCGAAATATGCTGCTCGACCCACTCCAGCCATGCCCGTGTTTTTGCATCCACAAAATGACGCGATGGCAATAAGGTATACACCCCGATATCAGGTGATCGCCAAGCAGGTAAAATACGACGCAGTCGCCCTGCCCGAATCGCATCAATCGATGAGAAAGTCGGTAATAAGGCAATGCCCATATCCTGCTGTACCACATCCAGCAACAATTCAGGGGTGTCAGCAATCAACGGTCCATTAATATCAATCTGATAAGAGCAGCTGTTTTCACTGACTAGATGCCATTGTGGGGTAATTGAGGGATTGACCAAGCGTAAGCAGGCATGCTTTTGCAAATCATCCAAGGATTGAGGCTCCCCATATTTTTCTAAATATGCAGGTGATGCACATAGCACCGAAAAGATGGTACCAATTCGACGTGCCACAAACCGTGAATCTGCCAATGACTCGGTGAGATATAGACTGACATCAATGCCCTTACCTAATAAATCAGGCACATTTTGCGAAGTCCGATATTCAACCGTCAGGTCGGGATAGGTTTGACAGAATTCTGCCATCATTGGTGCCAGATAATGATGGCCAAAACTGGCCATACTCAACACCCGCAATCGCCCTTGTGGTCTGGCGGCCATGCCCATGGCTTGTGCTTCAGATTCCTCCACCATCGCCAGTACTTGGCGACACTGCTCGGCATAGGTTTCACCAATCTCGGTCAAGGCATGCTGGCGGGTTGATCGTTGTAGTAGTTTTGTACCTAAACGCCCTTCTAATTCGCTAATTAATCGCGAAACTTGCGCAGTTGTCAGTTCCATCTGTTCAGCGGCAGCCGTGAAACTCCCGCTATCAATCACTTTCAGGAAGGCATGCATTGCATGTAACAGTCCACCATCAAGATTTTTGCGCATAACGTAAATATCTTTTTCTAAATTACGCATTGTTGCACCAGTCTGGATCAACCACAATGACAAATATGTACATTGATTGAGCAGTTTTTTTTAGCGAACGCCGCTGATCAATCTTTTTAAAATATGTACTTACTCCAAATATTCAACCGGATGTTGAAAAAAGAAAGTAGTCAAAACTACACACAATTCTAAGGAGACATAAATGAATATAGCGACAAAAGTTACTCCAAAAATGATCGCTACTAAAGATGTATCACTGGACGATAAATATATCAGTGATCACGGTTCAGCCTACATGACAGGCATACAAGCACTGGTTCGGTTACCTCTAGCACAGACTCGCCGTGATGAATTGAACGGGTTGCACACTGCCGGTTTTATTTCAGGTTATCGCGGTTCCCCTGTTGGGAATTATGATAATTTCCTTTGGCAAATTGGAGGCATACTCAAAGATCATCATGTCGTCTTTCAACCTGGTATCAATGAAGACCTTGCAGCGACTGCCATTTGGGGCACGCAACAAGCCAATCTTGCAGGTCAAGGCAAGTATGATGGTGTGAGCGCATGGTGGTATGGTAAAGGCCCAGGTGTAGACCGCTCAGGTGATGTACTCCGCCATGCCAACCTTGCAGGAACTGCCAAACATAGTGGCGTAGTTGCCCTGTTTGGTGATGACCATTCCTGTAAATCGTCTACCGTTCCTCATCAATCCGAACATGTGATGATGGGTTGTGGCATTCCAATTTTCTATCCAACTTCAGTTCAACATATTCTCGATTTGGGTGTGCATGCCATTGCCATGTCACGTTTTGCTGGGGTTTGGACCTCAATGAAACTGGTCAGTGAAATTGTTGAGACTTCGGCTTCAGTCATTGTCGATCTAGATCGTGTCACACCTGTTTTACCTGAAATCGAGTTGCCTGCCGACGGCATCCATATACGCTGGCCAGATCATGGCATCCAACAAGAACAACGGCTGTATCAATATCGCTTACCTGCAGTATTGGCCTATGCCCGCGCCAATCAACTGAATCAGATTACATGGCCATGTGAGCATGCCCGTGTCGGCATTGCTGCCAGTGGTAAAGGTTATCTGGATACGATTGAAGCCTTGCGCATTCTCAGCATTGAAAATGAAACAGCGCAACAACTTGGTCTGCGGGTCTATCAAGTCGGTTTAATCTGGCCTTTGGAACCACAAGGTCTACGTGAATTTGCTGAGGGTTTACAAGAACTGATTGTGGTCGAAGAAAAACGTCCGATTCTGGAAGCACAAATTAAAGATGAATTATATTCTCTGCCTGATGAGCAACGTCCACATGTGATCGGCAAAGCGATCCATGGTAAAGGTGAATGGAGTACCTCATTTGAAGAAGCACCGCTGATTGGGCATTACGAGTTCCAACCAGAACCGATTGCCAAAATGCTGGCAGCACGATTTTTACAGTTGGATTTGCCTGAAAGCTTAAGACAGCAAATCCAGAGTCGTGTTGATTTACTGCATAAAGCTGAGCAAGAATCACGCCGCGTACTGGATTTGGCCGAGCGTAAACCGTATTTCTGTAGCGGTTGTCCACACAATACCTCAACCGTCGTACCAGAAGGCAGTCGTGCACTAGGCGGCATCGGTTGCCACTATATTGCAGTGTCACTGGATCGCGGCACCGAAACCTTCTCGCAAATGGGTGGTGAAGGAGTGAGTTGGGCGGGTGCCTCGCACTTTACCAATGAAAAGCATATTTTTGCCAATCTTGGTGATGGTACCTATTTCCACTCAGGCTATTTGGCGATTCGACAAGCCATTGCTGCCAATATCAATATCACCTATAAAATCCTCTATAACGATGCGGTTGCCATGACCGGTGGTCAGCATGTCGATGGACATTTAAGTGTCGCGCAACTGACCCGCCAGCTGGATGCAGAAGGCATTCAAAAACAGGTCATTGTGACCGATGAGCCTGAGTTGATCCATGCTGAAGAACACCTTGCACCGCATGTCGAAATCCGTCATCGCAATGACCTCGATGCCGTGCAACGTGAGTTACGTGATATTTCTGGTGTGACCGCTTTAATCTATGTGCAAACCTGCGCCAGCGAAAAACGTCGTCGCCGTAAACGTGATGCTTACCCAGATCCTGCTGAACGCCTCTATATCAATAGTGATATCTGTGAAAGTTGTGGTGATTGTTCTAAAAAATCAAATTGCCTGTCGATTGAGCCTGTAGAAACCGCTTTGGGCACCAAACGTCAGATTAACCAAAGCAGCTGTAATAAAGATTTCACCTGTGTTGAAGGTTTCTGCCCAAGCTTTGTCACCGTGCATACCCGTGATATGAAACGTCCCGCAAAATTTGAAGGTTTTGCGACAGGTTGGCCTGAACGTCCTTTGATTCCTCAACTGATTGATACACCAAATCGTATTATGGTCGGTGGCGTTGGCGGTACAGGTGTGGTCACCGTTGGGGCTTTACTGGGGATGGCTGCACATCTGGAAGGTAAAGCAACCCGTGTGATGGACATGGCTGGACTGGCGCAAAAAGGCGGTACGGTTTATTCCTATATTCAAATTGCCGCAGACGATGCACAAATTTCATCGACCAAAATCCCTGAACATCAATGTGATCTATTGATTGGTGCCGATGCCATTGTGGCGGGTAGCAAAGCTGCGCTATCACGCTTAAAACAAGATGCGATGGTCATTGTCAATGAAGATGGTTCACCCACCTCTGACTTTATTAACAAACGTGACTGGTATGCACCGATTCATGATTTAATTGATCGTCTGCGTGGCCGTGTCCACAAAGAAAATCTGCTCTCCTTACCTGCTGCACGAATCGCAACACAGGTTCTAGGTGATGCGATCTATGCCAATCAACTGCTCTTAGGGATGGCATGGCAATCAGGACAAATTCCACTGTTACGTGAAAGTATTGAAAAAGCGATTCAACTGAATGGTACGGCAATTGATAAAAACCTTGAAGCCTTCCGTATTGGATGTCACCTTGCCAGTGATCCGAGCCTAATTACCCGTTTACTCGACAGCTTGCCAAAAAGTAATGCACCGCAAACACTGGCTGAACTGATCCATGATCGCACAATACGTTTGCAAGACTATTGGAATGAAGCCTATGCCAATCAATATCGTATGTTGTTGGAACAGGTTGCTAAATTACTACCTGAAGCACTGGCAAAAACCATAGCCACTCAACTGTATCGTGTTATGGCGTATAAAGATGAATATGAAGTTGCACGTTTACTGACAGGCACTAACTTTAAGAAGTCCATTGAATCGCAATTTGGTCTTGGTGTACGTTTATCCTATCATCTCGCTCCACCGACACTGGGGACCAATGTACGTAAACGTATCTTCGGTTATTGGATGCGTTTTCCAATGATGTTACTTGCTCGTTTACAATGGCTGCGCGAAAGTTTCTTTGATCCATTTGCACGTCAACAAGAACGTCAACATGAGCATGCATGGCGTGATCGCTACATCGCCTTTGTTGAAACTCTGATCTCATCACCAAACAGCTATAATCTGGCTGTTGCTGAACAGATAGCTGAACTACCTGCTGAAGTCCGTGGCTTTGGGCATATCAAAATGCAAGCCATGCAAGGTGCAAACCAACGCTGGGATGAACTTTCAAGCAAGCTTATCAATAAACCTTAATGATTCATTCAACCGCTGGCTGAGCCGATCCAATACAAAAGATCGCTCAGTCAGAGCTCATCCCAATTTGTTTCTATCCCAATCGAGTACTGTACTTTGATTAAATTGAACAAAACGATGCAATTCAAGCTCTAATGCCTGCAAAAATTCATCGCGATCCTGCATATTGGGATCTTCTAAATGCAAACTGATCACTTCTAATCTTTTTTCGCTGCGATGCACTTTACAATCGATGCGGCCCACCAAACGATCAGCATAAAGCAGTGGTAAGCAAAAATAACCATATTGCCGTTTCGCGGCTGGTACATAACATTCAATGCGGTAATCAAATCCAAACAAGCTACTTAAGCGCTCTCGATGAATGACCAGATTATCGAATGGAGACAATATTTTTACCTCAGCAGCGATCGTTGGTTCATCCTCCAACACCGCACTGGCAACATAAACAGTTTGTCCATTCTCAAGTTTGAAAACTTGGAACACACCAGCATCAATCTGCTCATCGAGTAATTTACGCATGATTTCACGTAAATCCTTATTGGTTTTCAAATGCAGCAGTTGCTTCCAGGTAAATACACCGTGCGCGCGTATGGTGGTCTTTAATAAATACTGCGCATATTCCTGTAATGTTGGCGTGCTTAAATCAATGCCTTGCGGTATGCAACGTTCAGTCAGATCATAGACTTTTTCCATGCCATTACGCTCACAGATCATTAAATCGCCTTGCATAAACAACTGCTCAAGCGCCTTGCGACTTGGTCCAGCGTTCCACCAACCTGCTGATCCTTCCCGCTTACCTTTCTCCATATGTCTGAGCCGTATGCTGCCCTCTGCTTTCACCTGCACCAGAATCTCATCCATCAGTTTCTGATCACCCCTGAAATAACGGCTTTCTCCATTACGAATTGCATTCATTAATGGCATGGCATAGCGATAATCTTGCATTGGTAAATAAGAGGCTGCATGTGCCCAGTGTTCAAAAATCTGTTTCTCTTTTACCAGTTGATTTAGATGAGACAATTGATAATCCGGTACCCGACTCCACAGCACATGATGATGGGCACGCTCCACAACGGAAATGGTATCAATTTGCACATAACCGAGATGCTCAATGGCCTTCTGGGTTCCAGATATACCCTCACCAAAGCTATTATTTTTTTCTAAACCTTGCTGCGATAAAGCTAAGCGTTTTAATAATGAAATCATAATCTTATCATGTCTATTTTTTGCAGCCATCGAGATAAATAGATGCAGAATAAAAATTGTTAATACAGCTAAATTAGCACAGGAGTGTGGGTTTCTTAATTATTTTCCTTGTAAATAAAAACGTGGAGCAGCGCCCAAAGAACGTCTAAAAGCAGCAGTAAAAGCACTACTGCTGCTATAACCCAGTTCCATGGCTACACTGGTAATAGATTGCCCCAATTCCATTCGAGTCAACGCATTGAGTAAGCAGGCCTGTTGTCGCCAATTGCTAAAACTCATCCCCGTTTGTTGCCTAAAAATTCGGGTGAAATTACGACGACTCATCCCGACCTGTGCTGCAATTTTATCCAGATCAAAATCTAAGCTCGGTGCTTTTAATAATTGCAGGCATAGCGCAGCTAAACGAGGCTCTTGAGGTAAGGGGGCATTTAATGGCAGCTCTGGCATGAGTGCAATTTCTTCAATGATTAATCGCATTAAATAATCATCTCTTCCTCCAAAGTCATATTCAGCGGGGAGATCAACTGCTGTCGACAATAGTTCATGTAATAAGGGAGAGACATTGATCACTGCGCAGTGCATCGGTAAATCTGCCTGCATTGCCGCTTCTGGAAGAATATAGGCACTGCGTGTTTTAGTGATTCCACCCATATGCACTTCATGGTCAATCCCAGCTGGAATCCAAAGCGCACGTTTCGGTGGAACCACCCAGCTTCCCGTATGGGTGATCACCGTAAGTACGCCTGTAATGGCATATAGACATTGACCTCTGTTATGGCGATGACTCGGCAACAGATGACCATCTGGATAGTCATTGCCCGTTGCCATCACATTACGCGGTACATCCTGAAAATCATTGACCTGAATATTGCGCATTGCCTTCATCCCTGAAAATGGCCTGAACTCGATACTATCTGTCCCAAATATGATTGTGGGCCGATTTCTGTTCAGTTTAGGATAAACGCACTGAAAAACAAACCTCTTTCAGCATCACCATTTAAGCTGATACAACGTGTTGGAGCAATCATGGCAAGCAATACAGGCACTCTTGAAAATGCATTTCCACAAGCGCAATTCCCACCAAATGATCAACCCCAAAAGTTCGTATTACGCGTTGTCGGCGCAGTTGCGTTTGCCCATCTATTAAATGATTCGATTCAAGCTGTGGTGACTGCAAGTTATCCAATGCTAAAAGCCGAGTTTTCATTAAGTTTTGCTGAAATTGGCTGGATTGCCTTGGTTTATCAGATTACGGCATCCTTGTTACAACCATGGATTGGTCTCTATACCGATAAACATCCAAAGCCCTATTTGCTGCCCGCAGGCATGGTTGCGACACTCATCGGTATTGGATTAATGGCAATTGCAGGCAGTTTTCAAAGTTTACTCTTTGCTGCCGCCTTGATTGGGGTTGGCTCATCGACCTTCCACCCTGAAGCCTCTCGTATCGCACGTACAGCCTCAGGTGGGCGTTTTGGTACAGCCCAATCCATGTTTCAGGTTGGTGGTAATACGGGTTCTGCGATCGGTCCATTAATGGCTGCGGCTGTCATTATTCCCAATGGACAAGGGGCAATAGGCTTATTTGTTTTGGTTGCTGCCTTAGCCATATTTGTTTTATTACGTGTCACCAAATGGTTAGTCAAACAAGCACCTGTACAACGCGCTGCCAGTCAAAAGGCGATATCGAGCTTGACCCGTAAACAAGTGATTCAGGCAATGGCCGTGATCTGTGTTTTAATGTTTGCCAAATTTATCTATATCGCTGCCATTACCAATTATTTTACTTTCTATCTAATCGAACGCTTTAATGTTTCCATTCAAACCTCTCAGCTGTATCTATTTATATTTTTAGGTGCAGTAGCACTGGGTACTTTTGCTGGAGGTCCAGTTGGAGACCGGATTGGACGTAAAGCAGTTATTTGGGTGTCATTCTTGGGTATTGCCCCATTTGCGCTGATGTTGCCTTATGTCGGCTTAACTGGCACAGCAATATTGGTCATTATTATTGGTTTAGTGATGTCTTCAGCATTTTCTGCCTTGGTGGTCTATGCACAAGAAGCGGTACCTGGCCGTGTCGGAATGGTTGCGGGTCTGATGTTTGGTCTGATGTTTGGTATTGGTGGAATTGGCGCAGCAGGTCTTGGTCATTTAGCCGATACGCATGGGATTGTCTGGGTATATAAACTCTGCTCTTTCCTACCATTATTAGGTTTTATGACTGCATTTTTACCGAATACCAAAAAATAATTATTTCCTCAGCAGATATGCGATGTACAACTACCACAGCGTATCTGCTTAATCTTCATACAATCTTGTACCCTTGATATTTTTAGTGCTAAAATTTTCAACAAATGAGTGGATTGTTAAATCCATTCATTTCCATTGTTACGATAAAAAAACCGCGAAAAATTGATGTCTTTTTTGATTTTATAAAAGAATGCATCAACACATATCCCTATCTTTAAGATTCGGTCAGCGTTCATCAGGGCTTGAGTTGTTATCAGGCATCGTTAACAGGTTCTCACAGTATTTCTGTGCCTGCTTTTTCGATAGGACGCTTTATGAATCGCTCTCTATTTATTATTTTTTCGACCATTGCTTTAGACGCAATCGGAATCGGGCTTATTTTTCCAATTTTACCCGCTTTACTTCAAGATATTACCCATAATCACCAAACTGCGCTGTACATCGGTCTGCTCGGTAGTCTCTATGCCGCTATGCAATTTATCTTTTCCCCCATTCTCGGTGCATTAAGTGATAAGTTTGGACGGCGCCCAATTCTGCTGCTGTCACTGGCAGGTTCAGCCGTGAATTATCTGTTCTTGACCTTTTCACATAGCATCATACTGCTATTGATCGGGCGAATCATTGCTGGCATGAGCAGTGCCAATATGTCTGTTGCTTCTGCTTATCTGGTAGATATCTCAAAACCTGAGCAACGCGCAAAATACTTTGGCTTAATCAGTGCGATGTTCGGTACTGGTTTTATCATTGGGCCAGTCCTAGGTGGTTTGCTTGGTGAATATTGGCTCAGACTTCCCTTCCTCGTTGCAGCCATACTGACAGCACTTAATTTTTTAGTGGCTTACTGGGTCTTAGTTGAATCGAAAACAGCAGATCTCTCTAAAAAGTCTGTAGCAACACTCAATCCATTTAAAATCTTTGCTTCGCTTCGGTCGATCCCAAATGTTCTGCCCTTAATTGCCACCTTTTTTATCTTCAGTGCCACAGGTGAAGCATATTCAGTTTGCTGGGCTTTATGGGGACATGCCGCCTTTCAATGGAATGGCATTTGGATTGGTCTTTCTTTGGGAATGTTTGGTTTATGCCAAATGTTGGTTCAGGCTTTTATTCCTCAGCATGCCTCAAAATACTTCGGTAATCGAAATACAATCTTGATTGGTATCAGCTGTAGTTGTATCGCATTAGGGGTTATGGCCTTTGCTCAACAAGGCTGGATGATTTTTACCATCATGCCAATTTTTGCCCTCGGCAGTATTGGTACACCCTCTTTACAAGCCTTAGCTTCACAAAAAGTCTCGCCTGAACAGCAAGGTCAATTTCAAGGCATTATTACATCGACTATTAGTTTGGCTTCAATGTTTGCACCGTTATTGTTCTCAACCTTGTATTTACAATTCCAGTCCGACTGGCCAGGTGCAATCTGGTTAAGCGTGGTCATGATTTACATCCTATCCCTACCTATCGTGCTTCGTAGCATAAAGCCAAGTCTTTCAGCATCTAAATGACAAAAACGTAATTTGCTTGTCGCTCAGATGTCTCGATATATCTTTGATAATAAACGATGAAACCTGATGCTGTCTTGCACATCATCTCTAATACATCATGCTTCAAAGAGGACAAGAAATGCGTTTTTTCCAAGACAGTAAAACTGCTCTATGCAATATTCTAATCGGCACGACGATGGTAATTGCGACATCCACCACAGCCTTTGCACACGTTAGTTTAATTAGTGCTACACCAGCAGCAAATACGACTGTTTCAACACAACCCAAAAAACTAAGTCTTAATTTTGGTGAAGAGGTCATGTTAATGAAAATTCAAGTTTTAGATGAACAGCGTCGAGAACTTCCATTGAATTACAAGGTTAGTCATGACCTGAAGAAAACATTTGATGTTGCTCTACCGACATTGAAACAAGGCAAATATAGCGTGTTATGGAGCACCATGGGTAAAGATGGACATAACATGAATGGTGAATATAGCTTCACCATGAAATAAACCTCAACTCATTAAAATAGATGAATAAATTGCCAACATAATCCGTTGGCAAGTTATTTAGATAAGGAATAAAAATAATGTCTGAATATTGGATGTTTGCCGCTTGGTTCAACAAAATCAGTCTCTATCTAGGTACTGCCATGGTCATTGGCGGCGCTTTCTGTCACTTCCTCTTAGCCCGTTATAGCGCAATCAAAAGCAGCTTAATCCAATATATGACATTGGGTGCAGTTTTAGGATTGCTTTCAAGCGTATTGGCCTTTTTACTTTTAATTGGTAGCTTTTCTAATACAGGTCTACTGGGCATGTTTAATTGGACCTATATCAATATTATAATTAATACTGCTACAGGACATACTCACTTCATTCGAATCTTCAGCTTTGCACTGATTCTGTTATTACTCATCTTTAAGCTCAATCAAAAAAACATTCGAGTTAGTATCTTTGAAAAGATCTTTGGGGCGATTTCTATATTCCTAATCACTTATAGTTTTTCTCAATTGGGTCATGTCACGAACCTGACCTTTTTTGCTCAGATTTTATTGACAGTGCATGTCCTGTTAATGTCTGTTTGGATGGGATCTTTGTACCCATTATGGAGAACTAGCCACAGCATAAGTGGACTACCGTTAAAAGAGTCTATGCATTTATTTGGACGCATTGCGACCTTTGTTGTGGCGATTTTAATTGCATGTGGTCTAAGCATTGCCTTACTCCTGTTTAAGGATATCAACGATTTAATCGCGACACCCTACGGACAAGGTTTTATCCTTAAACTTTTATTGGTTGTCAGTATTTTACTACTGGCTGCATTCAATAAATGGTACTTTACCCCTCGCTTGCAACAACCTAAATTTTCGAAACAGTTGGGTTATGCCATCCTGTTTGAAATGACACTCGGCTTGATGATTTTAATGACAACTGCCTACATTACGACAGTCGTTGGAATCGAGTAAGGGACAAAATATATGAAATATCATTTAGTATTTTGGTTCTTTGCTAGTCCACTACTTTGGGCCGTTGAACCCAATAATTACCAAAAAATGCATCGTTTAAATGAGCTAGAACTACGTAACATCACAGACCATCAACACGATCAAAAAGGGACTGCTAACCTTGCAAATCATCATGCCAAAACCAAACAACAGACCAAAGCAGACAGCACACAAAATAAAGCTTTAGCTCAACTGATCTTGCCCAGTCATCCACAATACAAATCTTCATTGATCCAACAAAATCGTTTTAAATAATCACCAAACACCATCAGTAAGAATAGATTGTGCCGAGTCACACTCTATTCTATTTAAGATTTCTCGTTCGCCACCAAAACAAGAATGCGATGAGACTTCCACAGGCACCCAGCAGGCAAACGCCATACCATCCTGCTTTGGCATAAACCATAGTGGTACTGATCGCCCCCAATCCACTGCCTGCGGCATAGAACAACATATACAGTCCAATTAAGCGGCTTTGATTGTCATGTCCAGTTTGTAAGATCATACTTTGATTGGTGACGTGTAATGCTTGTCCACCTAGATCAAGTAATAAAATACCGATGATTAATGCCACAATTGAATATTCAATTTGAGTGAATGCCAACCAAGATAACAAGATGACAACCAGCGCAAAAGCACTGGTTCTTTGCGCAAAGCCTTGATCTGCCCATTGACCAGCTTTTGTAGCCATTAATGCACCCAGTACACCAACCAAACCAAATGCACCAATCGCTGTATGGGAATATTGATAAGGAGGTGAACTCAACAATAATGCCAATGCACTCCAAAAAATATTAAATACTGCAAACATTAGCAATGCCAATATTCCGCGTATTTGTAATAGCTTATTTTGATAAAGCAAAGTCAACATCGACAAAATTAAGTGAGGATAACCCAGCGTATTTAGTGTATTGGATCGTACTGGTAGGGATTTCCAAAGTGGTAATGCAATCATTAACATCAGTGCTGCAGCACAAAAATATACACTCCTCCATCCCGCTAAATCGCTTACGCCCCCCGCAAAAACACGTGCTAACAGCAATCCAATAAACACACCGCTTTGTGCAGTACCTACCACATAACCTCGTTCATGGGATTCAGCAACACTTGCAGTATAAGCAATCAGTCCCTGCGTCATGGCAGTCCCTAACATACCAACAGCAAACATACTTGCAAATAATCCCAGAGTAGTTTGAGTGATACTCACAGCAGTTAATGCAAGCGCCAGTCCAAATAGTTGTAATAGCATTAAACCTCTGCGATCGACTCGATCCCCCAATGGAACTAACAACAATAAAGCGATCGCACAGCCAATTTGAGTTACGAGAATGACACTGCCAACAGCGGCATAACTGATTGCCAAATCCGTTGCAATTGCATCAAGCAATGGTTGTGCATAATAAACATTGGCGACACTGAGCCCACTCGCAATTGCAAACAACCACACCAAACTGGTCGGTAATTTTTTTGATTGCATTAAAAGATGCTTTTCATTTTTGGATAAAGAGGACGCACAGGGAATATTCATATACGAATCCAAACTAGTTTCAAATTAAAACCAGTTGAACCATAAGCGATCTAGTTTTAAAATGCAACTAGTCTGATCTACCTGTTCCGAGAATACGATGCCACAAGATAAAATTTCCCATTATGAGCCTTGCCCTGTTGCACGTTGTGTTGATGTAATCGGAGATCGTTGGTCACTACTGATTGTGAGAGATATTATGGATGGGAAACATCGCTTTGGTGATCTGCAACGTAGTCTGAGTGTTGCGCGTAATATTTTGTCCAACAGACTACATAAATTAATTGATGCTGAAATTCTGGAATTGCAAGGTGCTTCAGATGGCACGGCCTATCAAGAATATATTTTGACAGATCAAGGTAAACAGTTGTTCCCTGTGATAGTTGCACTACGCCAATGGGGTGAACAACATCTATTTGGGAAACAAGAGCCGCATTCAATTCTGATTGAAAAATCTACTCAAAAACCTGTGCCATTAATGAGACTCACCTCAAGCGAAGGAGATAGCTTAGACGCTGATACAACAGAAGTATTAAAAGTGAATCTATAGCGGCTATAAAATATGTGTTAAAAATTTATGCTTTTTTTACGCATAATTTACGATATTTTTATTATTTATCAATAAATTAAAACCTAATATACATCACATCAAATTTAACTCATATGCTGAGGATGTTATGAAAGGTTTGCATCGATTATTGGTTTTGATTACAGCGTGCTCGTCAAATTATGCATTGGCATCAGATCAACCCACTACACCAAATTTCAATCTTAGTGGAAATGTCGCTTTGGCCAGTGAGTACCGCTGGCGTGGGCAAACCCAAACCAAAAACGATGCAGCGTTCCAAGGAAACTTTCTTTTAAACCATTCCTCTGGCTTTTATGTCGCGGCTTTTGCATCAAATGTTGATTTTGGCGATGAAGCACACTTAGAACTGGATCCTTTTATTGGCTATACCACTCCGATTAGCTTAGGGAACTTTCGACCTACACTTGATATCGGTATGCTGCGTTATAATTATGTCGGCAAAAGTGACCTAAATTATAACGAATACTATCTCAAAATGATCATCAACAATGCCTTAAACGATAATGATAGCTTCAGCCCAAGTATCAGCTATACCGATCAATATGGCGGAAAAGCAACACGCCAGAACATCGGTCAAGATGTCAATAATTGGTATTTTAATCTTTTATACACCACACCGATTGCCCAAACTCACTTTGGGGCAGTTGCAAGCCTAGGCTACTCAAAAGCAAGCCAAGCAATATATGGTGGAGATACCAAAGATCATTTTATCGACTGGAAAATCGGAGCGAATTATAATTACAAACCGATGAACTTAGTTGCTGAGTTAGCTGCAATCGGAACAGATCTTGATACTACAGGTTATTCGGAGACAAATAAAAAAGGCGTTAAAACAGCAGCAGTATTAAGCCTGACCAAGTCTTTTTAGAATGAAAAATTTTTAGATGAAAAAATAGACAGTAAGCATCAATAAATATTGCGGCTTGCTGTCTAAGATTTTGGTTCTATTTTGGCTCACTTGTTCTAATTAGATTTACGCTGAAAGCCTTGTTGCTCCAATAATTGAGCCCGTGTTTCATAATCTACGACTTCAACGACTTGATGCAATAACCACATGTATCCAAACGGATCTTTAAACATGGCATTTTTAATGCCCATTTTAGGCATATCTTGCACCGTTTGAATCACCGCAGCACCTGCATCAACTGCTTGCTCTAAGGTTTGCTCGATATCAGTGACCGTAATATTAAACCAAATCGGAATATAGCTTTCTTGGGTAGGTGCAAGCAATTGGAAATCTGGGTTTTCATCCAGCATATGAAAATGAACGCCATGAATACTCATAATCACACTATTTTGTCCAAGCACAAAATCACCGACTTCAATTCTTACGACCTCAAAAACCCGCTCATAAAACGCCAATGCAGTCATGGTGTCTTTCACAATAAAATCTATTTCTGTACTTTGCATCTGCTTTTTCTCTGTGTTTTTTTCATTCTAATCGGCAGTTTTTTTGTCCACTGTCTATACTTTGTAATACACATCGGTTTACAGCTATAAAAAAGCCAAGCAAGATTCAACATCGCTTGGCTCTTAGATCATAGAAAATGATTATTCAATAATTAAATCTTTAGCAGGAATACCATCACCATAAACAGGTTTTAAAGTCTTTTCATAAGCCTGATGGATCACGCCTTGTTTGGCTAATTTCTCTAGATCTTGATTTAACCAATCCAATAACTCTTTATTGCCCTTCTGTACCGCTGGTGCAATCAAATCCTGCTCGCCAAGATTAGTAATGCCAACCGTATAGTTTGGATTCTCTTTTGCCCAAGCTAAGACTAGAAGATTGTCATGTGCCAACGCTACACCACGACCATCTTTTAAGGCATCAAACGTTTCAGTATTTTGCTCATACTTTTGCAGTTTAATTTCTGGATGTTGCTTACTAAAGAATGAGTCGGCTGTCGTACCCTTATTCACCAATAGAATTTGATCCTTTAATTGGGCAATATCAGTAATCGGCTTGTCTTTAGGAGACACTACACCCAAGGCGACTTTTAAATACGGTTTAGCAAAATCCACCACCTGTTCACGTTCAGGTGTCACCGTGAAATTGGCAAAAATAATATCGACTTTATTGGCTTTGAGATATTCAACTCGATTGGCAGCTTCAGTCAGTACGAACTGAACTTTGTTTTCATCGCCCAATAAATCTTTGGCCACATGTTTGGCAATCTCAACATCAAAGCCCTGATTTTTACCTTGTGCATCAAGATAACCAAACGGTGGCTTGTCACTAAATACACCAATACGTACCACACCGTTTTTCTTGATCTGCTCAATACTGGAAACCTGCGTTGAGGGCTCAGCCGATTTCTCTGCTGACTGTGGATTTTTATTACACGCTGTCAGCCCTAAACTGAATATAGAAGCCAGCAGTAATTTTTGAATATTTGACAATGTTATTGTTTGCATACGTTCACCTTTTTTAGTGTTTTAAAAATCTGTTATTGCTTGGTGCTATCAACATCCAAAAAGATATTGGGATTCACTTTTTCACCATAAATCGGCTTCAAGGTTTGGTCATAAATATTCTGAACCTCACCTGTCGCCCTAAGCTGTTTGATTTCATCATTGAGCCAGTGCAGTAATTGGATATTGCCCTTCTTCACGCCCGCTGCAATAAAATCTTGATTACCAATTTGTGGAATACCCGCCACATAATTTGGATTCTTGGCTGCCCATGCCAGTGCGTAAGTGCTGTCTTGGGAAATGGCATCACCCCGACCATCGATCAATGCATTGAAAGCATCGGTATTTTGTCCAAATTTCAATAAATTAATTTTCGGATAGTTTTTACTGAAATAGATCTCCGAGCTTGAGCCCTTATTCACAATTAAAGTTTTGCCTTCGAGACTTTTAACATCGGTAATGGCTTTGGCTTTCGGTGAGACAATCCCTAAGGAGGCTTTTAAATAAGGCTCTGAAAAATCGACCACCTGTTGCCGTTCTGGCGTCACCGAAAAGCTGGCAAAAACTACATCAACTTTATCTGACTTTAAAAACTCAACCCGATTGGCAGCTTCTGCCACCACAAACTGAATTTTATTTTCATCACCCAGTAAATCTTGGGTGACACGCTTTGCCAAGGCCACATCAAAGCCCTGATTTTTGCCTGCGCTATCGACATAACCAAATGGTGGATTGTCTGCAAATACGCCAACCCGCAATACACCATTTTTCCGAATTTGTTCCAGTGAAGTATCTTGTGCCGTAGCTTTGGCTTCAGTGGAAGCTGGTTGATTACAGCCCGTCAACACGCCTGCCATCAGTACACAGGTGATGCCCAGACCAAACATTTTTGTTTTTGAAGAATGGTCATATTGCCCAATTGCTAAATTCAATTTCATAAACTCCTCATTTTCATTTTAATAATTCAAAATATTTAAAAAAGTTCTCGCACGTTCAGTCTGTGGATGCTGAAAAAATGCTTCAGGTGAGCTTTGTTCAATGATCTTGCCTTTATCCATAAAGATAATGCGATCCGCCACTTTGCGCGCGAAGCCCATTTCATGGGTCACAATCAGCATGGTCATGCCTTCCTGCGCCAGTTTCAGCACCACATCTAGGACTTCTCTTACCATTTCAGGGTCAAGGGCCGCAGTAATTTCATCCAGTAAAATCACTTTCGGTTTCATCACCAGAGCACGGACGATGGCAATCCGCTGCTTCTGACCGCCTGATAAATTGGAGGGATAGTCATATTTACGATCAAGTAAACCCACGCGCTGCAACAACTGATCTGCCAGTTGTTCCACTTCTGCGCGTTGGCGTTTTTGTGCTTTTAGAGGACCTAGCAAGATATTATCAATCACATTCATATGCTTGAATAACTCATAGTTCTGGAACACCATCCCGATCTGTTGACGTACGCTATCCCATGACAAATCCTGCCCCAATACACCAACATCTTTGAGATGAATCTCCCCCTCTTGGATGGGTTCTAACCCATTAATACAGCGCAACAAGGTACTTTTACCACAACCTGATGGCCCTAAAATCACCACAACTTCGCCTTGTTGTACGTCTAAATCAATGCCATGCAAAATATGACTTTGTTTATAAAACTTATGTAAATGCTGTATCGATAACAAAGTCATGCGTTCTCCCACACTTTTTCTAAATGCGCTGCTAAAAGCGATAATGGATAACAAATCAGGAAATAAAGAATAAAGATGAAACCGTAAATCCACAGCGATGCGCTAGGTACAGTCAATAATGAGTTTTCAATAATCTGCTGCCCCACTTTCAGGACTTCTACCATCCCGATCAGTACGGCTAATGAACTGGTTTTAATCATGCGGGTAAACAGGTTCAATGCACCGGGGGTCACTCGTTTTAAGCTTTGTGGGAAAATCACAAAAGTTAAAGCTTGTAGATGATTCAAGCCCACTGCATAAGCTGAATCTCGTTGGTACTGATCAATTGAAGTGATCGAAGCACGTACCAGATCACCCATTTCCGCAGTTCCCCATAAGGTAAATACAAAAATACAAACCCAAAATGATGACAACTGCCAGTTAAACCACGTTGCGAAACCAAAATAGAAAACAAACAATAAGACGAGGATTGGCACAATGCGTATACTTTCCAAATAGAAACGGCACAGGATTTTAATCAGCATATTTTTTGAGGTCATGATCACCCCAAAAATTGTCCCAAAAATGGCGGATAAAAATACGGACAAAAATGCAATTTCGATGGTTTGCAACAAGCCATACAGTAAACGTTCGATATGGCTCGGTTGAAATAAATATTCAAGTCCCATGGCTCACCTTCCGACTGCGGTATTCCAAATAACTCGTTAAAGCTGATACAGGTAACAAGATAATCAGATAGGCCATGATTAATAGAAATAAAGCCTCTGTGGTTTTGTAATCCATCCCAATCAGGTCTTTGGTCACAAACAGGAGTTCCACCACTGCAATAGCACTCAAGATGGAGCTTTCTTTAATCAGAAATAAGCAGTTCGCACCAATGGCTGGGATAGACAGCGACAATGCCTGTGGAAATACCACATATTGAAAGACTTGCACGGCGTTTAAACCCACACTTCGAGCGGAATCAATCTGCCCTTGAGCAACTGACTGCAAGCCTGCACGAAAGGCTTCTGCCATATAGCTGCCACCTAAAAAAGTCAGACCAATCACGCCACAAGTAAATCCATCGAGTTTGATCCCGATCTTGGGCAAGCCGTAGTAGAGAAAGAATAGCTGAATGAGCAAGGGTGTATTGCGTGAAACCTCGATATAGACTTTGACAATTTTATTGAGTACTCGAACCTGATAAGTGCTAATCACACTACAGAGCAACCCTAATAAAATAGATAACACGATACCGATAGAGGAGATTTTTAAGGTCATGAGGGTTGCCGCATAGAACTGCGGCAGCACACTCTGTATATACTGCCAATCCAAAGAAAACATCCGAATAAAAATTGATTCTTTTGATAAATACGTTGTTGTTATTTATCTTTGGATGAGTCTATGCTGATTGAAATTTCACATGAAATATTATTATTTGCTAAGCTTTGCTGAAATTTGGATGACGGGTTTTATCGCAATTCAGTTTATAAAAAATTATCATCTGCCGCTTTAAACCAATATAGTCATTTTCCTTTAATAAGATTTAATCAGTCCAAATTGATTGATAGTTCACAACAAATATTTCCCGATGCAAACGATGATGATACTGCTATTCCCTCCACTCTTTATCTCAAATTCTCCCCTGATACAGTCATTGATGGAAACACCTTCACCCTTACCAATAAAAATGACCAAGCCTATGCGATTGTACTAGACCACTCTCCTCGTGTACGGATTACCAACAATACCTTTAATGGTTTTAAAGTCCCAATTCTGATGGATCAATGGAATTCAATCGTTGATGAAAAAGGTAATGAAATTAAACCTCTACAATTCACTGGTTATGGAAACGTTATCAACCCCAATAAATATGCTGGTGAAGTAACCATGAATCGCAAAGGTGAAATTGTCATGGCAAAATGAATAAGATTTATGTTTGTCTATAACAAAAAAGCTATCTTAAAAACAACGCTTATCGCGATAAGGAAGCAGTTAATGATTAGAGTAAATTCCGTACTTCATAAATCATACTCTAATCCTCTTTCCAAACTAGTCGATCTCCTCACGATCCATTACAATCACTTCTTTTTTGTTCAGCGCAGCGTATTTTGAGTAATTCCTCTCCCCAATTAAAACGTGGACTAAAAAACCGCCATATCCAATTGATTGCGATGGGTGGTGCTGTGGGTACAGGTCTGTTTTTAGGCTCAGCTCAGGCAATCCAGTCCGCAGGCCCTTCGATTATTTTAGGCTATGCCATTGTCGGTTTGATCGCATTCCTTATCATGCGACAAATGGGTGAAATGATTGTAGAAGAACCTGTCGCGGGTTCATTCAGCTATTTCTCACAAAAATATTGGGGAAACTTTGCTGGCTTCTTATCGGGTTGGAATTACTGGGTGGTTTATATTTTAGTGGCAATGACTGAGCTGACAGCGATTGCCAAATATATCCATTATTGGTGGCCACATATACCCGCGTGGATCTCGACTTTGTTCTTCTTCATTGTCGTCACCTGCTTAAATCTGGGTAATGTGAAGTTTTATGGTGAATCCGAATTCTGGTTAGCCATTATCAAAGTTGTTGCCGTTATTTCCATGATTGCCTTCGGTTTGTACCTATTACTGACTGCTGGCGCTGATTCAACCGCAAGCTTTACCAATTTATGGCTACACGGCGGATTTTTCCCGCATGGCTTCTCAGGCTTATTTTATATGTTAGCCTTTTTAATGTTTGCCTTTGGCGGCATTGAATTGATTGGTATGACTGCCGCTGAAGCAGAGAATCCAGAAAAAAGTATTCCACAAGCCATTAATCAGGTGATTTTCCGAATTTTGGTTTTTTATGTGGCATCACTGGCGATCATCATGTCATTGATTCCTTGGAATCAACTTGATCTGGGTGGTTTGGACAAAAGCCCTTTCGTCATGATTTTCAGTCAATTGGGTATAAATTGGGCTGCACATTTACTTAATTTTATTATTTTGACCGCTGCACTCTCTGTTTATAACAGCGGAATGTATGCCAATAGTCGTATGCTGTTTGGGCTTGCAGTACAAGGTAATGCACCTAAGATTTTTGCAAAAGTCACAAAACAAGGCGTACCTATGCCCGCAGTGATTTTTTCTTCAGTTTTGATTTTTGGCTGTGTATTACTGAACTATTTTGTTCCAGAACAAGCATTAAGCCACCTCATGTATATGGCTGTAGCAGCATTGGTTTTAAACTGGGCGATCATTAGTTTTACTCATTTAAAATTTAAACGCGCTGTTCTTCAAAAAGGCAAAACAGTCAAATTCCCAGCAATGTTTTCACCCTTCAGTAACTATTTGGTTCTCGCATTTATCGTGATGATTTTATATATCATGTGGACACAAGGCTTTAAGGAATCTGTGATTCTGATTCCTGTCTGGATCTTGTTTATGTTCGGACTATTTAAAGTTTTGAAATGGAATAAATCACTTTAACATTTGAACCACTACACGCATCTACAGTAATCTGTAAAAATAAACTGTGGATGCGTATCACTCAGCACAAAATAAATAAAAACAATATAGGCCTGATTTGTTATCAGGTTGATCCATTTGCTACTATAGCAAGATCACTTTCATCATCTGATCCAATGTCTGAATCTCAACTTTCTCTAAGCGACTACCTCGCAACAGTACAGGAAATCATTCGCCTGACGTTTGATGAACCTGTATGGGTGAAAGCTGAGATTCGAAACCTCAATATCAAAGGTGGGCATTACTATCTAGAACTTGCTGAAAAAGAACAAGATACCGATAAAGTGATCGCAAGCTGTAAAGCCACGATTTGGAAATTCACTGCGGCTAAAATGGTGCTTAAATTTGAGCGCGAAAGTGGTATTGAACTATCAAAAGATTTAAATGTACTAATTAAAATCAGGGCGCGCTTTGACCCTCAATATGGTTTTTCGGTCAATATTGAAGATATCGATTCAAGCTTTACCTTGGGCGATATTGCGAAGCGCTATCAACAGATTCTTGCTCGATTAAGCAGTGAAGGATTGGTTCAGCTTAATAAACAACTCCCCACACCATTTGATATTGAAAATGTGTTGGTGATTGCACCAGAAAATGCAGCAGGTTTAGGTGATTTCAAAAAAGATGCCGATGCCTTACATCAAGCAGGCGTCTGCCATTTTGTTTATCACACCGCGACTTTCCAAGGTAATACCGCTGCACATAGTATTATGGAGTCTTTAAGCTCAGGTCTACGCCAATGGGCAAAAGATTATACGCGACCACCAGATCTAATCGTGATTATTCGCGGCGGTGGTGCAGTCAATGATTTAGCTTATTTAAATGACTATGATCTGGCTGCCCTGCTGTGTAAACGCAAAGTCCCGATTTGGGTGGGGATTGGTCATGAAAAAGACCGAACTATTTTGGATGAGATTGCACATCGTTCCTTTGATACACCTAGTAAAGTCATTGCAGGAATTCGGAATCTAATTGCAGAACGCTCACAAGATGTTATAAGTCATCTTCAAACCATCAAACTATTATCCCAACATCAGATTACGGCCTATCAAAGTCAAAATGATCAGTTGATAAATATCATCAAAACACTGGCACAAAATCAAATCACGACCAGTCACTTGCATCTTGATACCGTTAAATCAACGCTACAATATTTTGCAAAACAGCAGCTTAAAACAGCCTCGACCCAAATCGAAGCCTTACTGCGGGAAACATTACTGCAAAATCCAAAGCATGTTTTAGCCAAAGGCTATGCCATTGTGCGTAGTGAAAATAAAGCGATTCGTTCAGTCCAGCAAGTGGCAGCGACGGTCTCAATCGAAATGCAAGATGGTTATATCCATGCCAATGTAAGTGAGGTTACACATCATGAGTAAAAAAGAGTTAAGCTTTCAGGAAGGTTATCAACTGTTAAAAAAGAATGCGGAACTGTTAGAAGCACAAGACGAGCCTGATATTGATAATCTCATGAAGATTGTTGAAGAATCAATGAATGCATACAAAGCATGTAAATCACGTGTAGATGCCGTGCAACAAGCATTGAATGAAACCTTTAAAGAGAGTTAATTTTTAGTATAAAGAAGTCAGTTTGATCATGAATCGTATAAAACCATGACAAGACCGAAAAACGATGCTGCGCTGACTCAGCCTCTTTATTTTAATTTTTGAACAATCTCATGAACGAACAAGTGCTGTAGCAACAATACTGACAGCACCTTCATATGTTCTTGATTTATGAAACAGACTTTAAAGGTCTGCCATAGGTTTAAATACCAAAATCACTGCGCTTTACGTTCTTTATTCACTAAATATTCAACAACTTGAACAACTTTATTGTCTCCACCTTGAACAATATACTTGCCATTTACTACAACTGCTGGAACACCCGTAAGTTGATATTTTTGCGCCAATTGGTTTGATTCTGCAATTTTTGCTGTGATCGGAAAAGAATCATATGTGCTGTTAAATTTTGCCTCAGAAACGCCATATTGCGTAAAAAACTTGGCAAAGGCCTCTTTTTGTAGAACCTTTTCCTTGCCTGAGAAATTGATATGGAATAATGGTAGATGGGTACGTTTACGTACACCTAAAGCCTCACTCACATAATATGCACGCGCACCTTGTTCCCACATCGGGTTCATTGCCGCTGGCGTACGCAGAAAATAAACATCTTTAGGGATACTTTTCAACCAAGTTTGCATATGGGGTTCTAATTTAAAACAATAAGAGCATCCATACCAAAAAAACTCTCTCACTTCGATTGTATTGGCAGGTGCCGATGTTTTTACTGGATTTTGAACCACGGTATAATCTTTACCAGCAACAAAATCTGCAGCCATACTATGTGTTGAACATACAGCAACAATTGCAGCCGCACCGGTTAAAATAAAATTTTTCATTAAATTTATAGCTCTTACAGTCAATTATAATCCAGTTAATATACGCATCAAAATAAATATTTTTATCATAAATTAACTCAGATTTAATGATCACTCATTTAAAAAATCCCAAACACTTTTCAAAGTGAATGGGATGACGATATAAATATTTCACTGGAGGAATGTATATCGTGAAGTTGATATTTTTATCATAAAATCAATATCAAAATAAATACCACATCACAAAAATATACATATTCACCAGTTTAATTAACCTTACTCACAATATTCGAACAAGTCGCCAGCATATCCGTTTCAACATCAATAACTTTTGTTTTTATATCTAACAAACTCAACATGGTTGGAAATAAATTATCCTGACTCAATTCATTATTATTTTGTTTCGACAAACATTTTATCTGCTCAGGATTGGACTGTTTCCAACGTGCAGAAAACCACATGATCATCGGAATATGCGTTTGCTGTTGAGGTGCGATCAGATAAGGTGCGCCATGTAAATACATACCGCTTTCACCTGTGGACTCCCCATGATCAGACAAATACCATAAGCCAGTTTCATACTGTGTATTCTGTTTTAGCGTTTCAACCAGTTGGCTCAAGATATAATCGGTATATAACAAAGTATTGTCATAGGTATTTTGCAAAGCTTCACGGCTACATCCTTGAATGGCATTGGTATCACATGTGGGTCTAAAGACTTTAAATTGGGCTGGCACTCGCTTGTAATAGGCTGGGCCATGACTCCCTAATTGATGTAATACAAGCAAACGAGGTTGTGTATCCCCTTGAGGAATAGATTGCAGATAGGATTTCAAACTATCAATTAGGATCTCATCAAAACATTCCCCGCCTTTACACCACTTTTTCTGAATCGGTTCTGCAATCTTATACGTCTCAACCCGATCACAAACGCCCTTACAACCAGAATTATTTTCAATCCAAGTGACCTGATAACCAGCACGTTGCGCAATATCAAGCAAGCCCTCTCTACGGATGGCTAAGCGCTCATCATAGGATTTACGTGGCATTCCCGAAAACATACATGGAACAGAAACAGCCGTTGCCGTTCCGCACGAACTCACTTTAGAAAAATTCAATATGTCCTGTTGAGCCATTTCAGGATTGGTGAGTTTGTTGTATCCATTTAAAGAGAAATTTTCCGCTCTGGCTGTTTCACCCACAACAAGTACCATCAGCTTGGGTAATGCATTTTCACGCTGTAAAATCCTCGCATCTTCACCATAACTGATCAAAGCTTGGTTCTTTTTGGGTGCCTTCTTTTTGTAATATGAAATAAAAGAGCCAATCATGTTTTGAGGCGAAATCATTCCTTTTAAACTACGATTTTCACGGAAAATTGCTGCAAAATCGACATAGAAAATAAACAGCATAACGATGACAATGGATAAAGAAACAACAGCAGTTAGAATTTTTTTGGTAAATTGAAATATAAATGGCTTAGTTTCAAGTCTAATCTTAACCATCGCAACAACAAAAATAGGGAGAATAATCAGCCCAAATATCCAGACCAAAAGATACCAAGACCAAAGGTCTCGTGCTTCTGTAAAGTTGGTTTGCATCAAATTTTGGATTTGATCAGAGGTAATCCACACACCAAGTGAAGTCACGGTATAAGATGAAAATCCACCAATTAAAATAAGACAAATCGCAATGGGTTTTGCTGTCCAACGCCAATTAAAAATTTGAAATACGAAGTTATATGTAAAAATCACCACCAATATAGAAGCAATTAGAAATAAAAAGCGTTCAAAACCGGAATAAGGGGTTAGGTCTTGAATTTTTATAAAGAATGAAAAATTTAAAAAAAGACCTAACCAGATTGCCAGTATAAAATTAAACCTTAATAGTGAAATATCTCTTCCAAATATTTTTTTAAGCCAAAGCATTTTAAAATCCCAAAAATAAGATACCCCACCCTTTTAAAAAAATGAATAAGAATTAAAAACTAAAAACACATTAATCTACTTAAAAAATTATATCTCAAATTCAATCTATTTTTAGAATATGACAAAAATGTAATTTACGCGTCATAATAAGTTTAATTCAAAATTAACTTTAAGAATGAATAAAAATTTTTATATCTCAACCAAGTTAACCATGATGAATAAATGTATGCAGAGCTGTATAAAAAGTCTAGACAGCAAAAATTGGCATAAAAAAACCACATCTGAGGATGTGGTAAAAGGTGTAGCTATGCTTGTACGGCTTTACTGTCCTTCTAGAGTAAAACGGTTTGCTTAAATGAAACTGAAATGAAAGCATCATTCTTGAACATTCTCATATTGAATATCATGCTATTCCTTTAGGCCAGTTTTAGCCCCCATGATGATTGAAAAACACAAGCAAGAAAAAGCCCTTGTCATCACAAGGGCTTTTTCCGCTTGGTTAAATTAATCACAATTAAACTAGAAGCTGAGAATACAATTTTTTAGATTTCGATCTGGCTACCCAGTTCCACCACTCGATTAGTCGGGATTTGATAAAAATCACTGACTGGGCTGGTATTACGTTGCATTGAAATAAATAAATGCTCCCGCCAAGGGGCCATGCCATCCCCCACACTATGCATAATACGTTCACGCGAGATAAAGAAGCTAATCTGCATCAAATCATATTCAAACTCAAGTTGTTCATAGGCTTGAGCCAATGCACGAGGTACATTCGGCTCATCTTTAAAACCATAGAAAATTTTAATGCGATAAAACTGCTGATCTAGAGTTTCAACATGAATGCGTTCTTCTTGCGGGACAAAAGGAACATCTTCAATCACCACAGTCACCAAAATATTACGCTCATGTAAAACTTTATTGTGCTTAATATTGTGCAACATGGCATGTGGAACCACATTTGGCGTACCTGTCAGGAATATGGCATCTCCTGGTACACGATATACACTATCACCGATACTTTTTAAGAATAAATCAAGTGATAATGTGTCATGTTCAAGCTTAGCGAATGTGAGCTCACGACCCCGCTTCCAAGTCATGAGGATAACGATTGCAACAGCACCAATTAATAATGGTACCCAACCACCTGCGAATATTTTTAAAGATGCAGCAGCAACTAAAACAGACTCGAGAATGAAGAATGGAATGATGAGTAAAAATACCTTTGGTAAGCTCCATTTCCAAGCATAGTAAATAAAGACAGCAACCAAAATCGTATCGCACAGCATGGTTAATGTCACAGCTAGACCATAAGCACTGGCAAGGTTTGAACTGGTTTGAAAAATTAAAATCAGAATTAAAATTGCAATCAGCAACAACCAGTTTAAAAAAGGTACATAAATCTGACCTTCTTCTGAGTCAGAGGTATGTTTAATACTTAATCGTGGTAAATAGCCCAATTGAATTGCTTGGCGTGCCAAGGAAAACACCCCAGAAATAACCGCTTGTGAAGCAATCACCGCTGCCATCGTTGCCAAGATAATCATCGGGTATAACGCCCAACTTGGCACCAATAAATAAAATGGGTTTTCAATCGCTGCTGGATTTCGCAGCAATAAAGCCCCTTGGCCTGCATAGTTTAAAACCAAGCAAGGTAACACCACACTAAACCATCCAAACCGAATTGGACGTGGGCCAAAGTGCCCCATGTCTGCATACAGTGCTTCTCCCCCAGTAACCGTTAACACCACGGCACCCATAATAAAGAAAGACTGAACTGGATGAGTAAAAATAAACTGTATTGCCCAATGTGGACTCACCATCCCTAGTACAACAGGTGTCTGTATCACACTGGCAATACCTAAAATGCCGAGTGACAAAAACCAGACTAAAGTTATTGGTCCAAAAAACTTACCAACAAAGGCTGTGCCATGTTTCTGCATCAAAAACAGCGTAGTCACAATCACGATCGCAATTGGCACAATGAAGGGATCAAGCACATTGGTGGCAATGGATAAGCCTTCAACTGCGGAAAGAACGGATATTGCTGGGGTGATAATACCATCTCCAAAGAATAAAGATGCCCCGATAAAACCAATCGCAATGAGATAGATCTTTTTTGTATCTGATAATTTCGCTTTACGCAGGTTCAAGGCCAATAAAGCCATGATCCCACCTTCACCATTATTGTCTGCACGCATAACGATCGCGATGTATTTAATACTGATGATCAGCATTAAGCACCAGAAAATAATAGACAAAATGCCTAATACATTTTCAGGTTGAATTCCTAAACCATGAGCGGCATGGAAGGATTCCTTTAACGCATATAGAGGACTTGTTCCGATATCTCCAAAGACCACCCCAAGCGCTGCCAACGCTGTGGCAGGCAATGCTGCTTTTTTTGTAGTATTTTGCATAATGAGCTTTCTTTAACTGTTATAGGGCAAGACTTTGGTCATTTATTTTCTTTAAGCATATGCTCTATTTCTCGCGAAGAATACCCTCTCTCTTTAAGAATCTGAACAATAATCTGCTGTATTTCTTTCGATGCACCGACATATTTCTCAACCAGCACATCTACGCTATATCCCATCAGTATGTCTTTTTTATTAAGCAGCAGGTTATGAACATGATTGTCTTGATCAGATGTATTAAAGAAACCCATTAACCTATCCATAAGAATGATTGCAAAGTGTATTTTAATAAACTTAAAAAAATGGCCGCGTAAAATTTGCGTAAATTTTTAGGCTATGCCTTCTAAGCGCAACATGTCCAAGCTCTCCTAAAACTACAATCAAAGTTCTAGCTTTAAGAAATAAATTTAAGTTTGGGGTATTTGGCCAGATAGTACTCAAGTCAATATTCTAGACGCTTGTTTTTTAATAGTTGAACTTGTTCGATATCATGTAGCGTAAGAAAGATGGTCTTTACTCATATTCCCAATTTAAATGGGATTAACACAGATAAGAAAAAAGCCCTTGTTTTCACAAGGGCTTTTTTAGATATTTGGCGGAAGCGGTGTCCGTCTAACAGCAGTCCTAAACAATCCAAACCATTAGTATAAACATATATTTTACAATAACTTAGTATTTTTATTATCCTAACCAGTCTTGTCTTATCCTACCATTTCCATTATTTTATGAGGGGTAAGTTGTGGGGTAAAAAAGAACATGCCAAAGAAATCTAAAGAACTTTCTGCACTCAGTGTAGCAAAAATTAAGGAGACTGGGCGACATTCTGTAGGGGGTGTCGATGGCTTATGCTTGAATGTGGAAGGCAATTCCCGTGTCTGGATTTTACGTGCTGTGGTAGGTAAACGTCTGGATAAAAATGGAAAGTTAAAACCTCATCGCCGTGATATAGGGATAGGTCCCTACCCTGAAGTTTCTTTAGCTGAAGCGCGCGCTAAGGCCACTGATTTAAGACTACAAATACGAAATGGCATCGATCCTATTGCCCATAAACAGGAACAGCTTGAAAAGCTTCACATCCAACAACTACGGAACAAAACATTTATGGAGTGTGCAAAAGTCGTTATTGCCAATAAAACCCGTGAACTCAAAAATGAAAAGCATATTGGTCAATGGTCATCAACATTAGAAACCTATATTTATCCAACGTTAGGTGATCTTAGTATCAGTAATATTACCAAAGCCGATGTTGTTGCGGTGCTTGAACCCATTTGGATTGAAAAAAATGAAACAGCCAAACGTATTCGTGGTCGTATAGAGACCATTTTCGATTATGCCAAGGCTATGGGATATTTTGAAGGTGACAACCCTGCTGCATGGAAAGGCAATCTTGAGCCTATCTTAGGTAACTTAAAACAGGAATCACGCCCTCATCCATCCCTACCTTACGACCAGCTGGCTGAATTTATTCAGCATCTTCGCCAGAAAAAAGGGATTTCACCTAAAGCTCTGGAATTTGCAATTTTAACTGCATGTCGTTCTGGTGAGATTTTTGGAGCGAAATGGCAGGAAATTGATTTTAAGAATAAGATTTGGATTATTCCTAAAGAACGGATGAAAGCAGATAAAGAACATCGTGTGCCTTTATCAAAGGAAGCTATAAATTTGCTTAAGTCAATTCAAGAGTATACTCAACCACAAGATTTCATCTTCCCAGCTCCACGTAGTGGTGAAATGCTTTCTGATATGTCCCTGACTACGCTGATCAAACGTATGCATGAGCAAAAGCTGAAAGAAAATGGCCTAGGTTATATAGACCCTAAACAAAACCGTGTCATTACAACGCATGGTTTCCGCTCTACATTCCGCGATTGGTCAGCTGATAAGACTGAATACCCACGTGAAGTTTGTGAGCATGTATTAGCACATAAGCTACCAGATGAAGTTGAAGCTGCTTATTTACGTGGAGCATATTTAGAAAAACGAAAAGAATTAATGAGAGATTGGGCAAAGTATTGCCATCAATAATAATTGTTATATATTACTGAATAGTAAAGTAAAAATAAGGTTCTATACGTGGCGTTAGAAGCAGGCGGTTTTGCTGAGAAATTGGGCAACTATTTTGAGACAAATTGGATTGCCAATCAATTCATTAGACTTCTTCAAGAAAAAATTGCTTATGTCACTATAGAGCCCATAGGTACTGATGAAGTAGGCGTAGACGTTATTATTGGGCGACTAGATGGCAAAACAGAACACCATCAATGCAAAGCTGGAAATGGAAGCAATGAATTTTGGACTCTTTCAGCCTTAAATAGTACAAACATATTAAAAAATGCCAAGTTCCAGATTGAGCAAGGCACTGAAGAATTTAATCTTGTTTCTCCTTTAACTTGTAAACTAATGGCAGACTTACGTTTAATTGCATTGAATTACAATGAGGTACCTCAAGATTTTTTAACTTACCAAATTAACTCTAGTGCAGAAAGACAAAAGGGTTTTTCACAGCTATGTACATATCTTGGTTTGGATATCCAACAAGATAGACATTTGGAACGTGCAATTAATTTCCTACAAAAATTTGTAGTGACCAGTTACTCTGAAGATGCCTATCAACGGAATGAGCTACTAGATAAGGCTTCTATACTCTTTTTTGACCAACCGATTAATGTGATTAATTTTCTAAAAACGTATCCTGTTGGCTTTAATAAGCTTAGGCAAAAAATTACAGCTTCTCAACTAGTAAACGATCTTGAGGCCCACGGTTTCAGTCTAAAAATCACTCCTAATGATGAAAGAATCACGACTGTTATTCGACAGCTGTCAGAAGAATTCGTTAATTCTATTGAACCTCATCTAATTACTCAAAATGTTATCCCTCGTCCTGAACTTAATGAAATTGTTCAATCAGTAAATCAAACAGCCATCACTCTTATTAAAGCAGAAGCTGGTATCGGTAAAAGTGTTGCCTTATTGGACTTACATCGCCATTTACAAGCACAAAATGTTATTAGTATCCCCATAAGGCTTGATCGAAAGCACCCTGAAAATAACATAGATCAATTCGGGCAAGATTTAGGCTTCCCCTCTTCCCCTATTAGCTGTTTAAAAAATTTTGCGAAACATCAAAAAGTCGTGATTCTTTTAGATCAACTAGATGCAATACGTTGGACAGGATCACATTCAAGTAACGCCTTAGAAATATGTCGTCAATTAGTAAGACAAATTCTTAGTTTACGTCAAGAAAAGATTCAAATTAGTATTATTCTTGCTTCTAGAGATTTTGATGCGCAGGAAGATGCAGCCCTTTCAAGTTGGATTGGTAGTCTTACCAGCCATCTTAGTGAAATTAGTATTTCCACATTAGATCAATCAATAGTTAGTAATCTCATCAAAGATTATGAGGCTTATAATTCACTGACTGAAGAAAAAAAGAAAACTTTACAGATTCCTTTATGGCTTAATATTTATTTAACGATCGCAGAAAGAATCCAATCTGCTCCCCAGTTTACAAATAAGTTAGAGTTAGTACGACTCTTTAGAGAGAATCGCATAGACCTCTTAGAAATTAGTCACCACATTTCTAAACAAGATGCTATAAATCTTATCGATATTATTGTTGAACAAATGTCTCGTAACTCACGCCTGAATGTAAATGAAAACGTTCTACCCCCTGGTAGCCAAAATACATTACATGCTTTAATTTCTGTAGGACTATTATCCAAGCAAAGCACTAGAATAAGTTTCAGACATCAAGCTCTTTATGATTATCAAATCGGTCTTAAGTTCTTTAATGAGGCTATGATATCTACCGACAATCTAATTCAAATGCTTGGAAACCGTAACGAACAAACTTTAACCAAGCGTGAGCATTTAAAATATGCTCTAAATCTTTTACTTGAAGCAGAACAAACCTCATTCTGCAATAGTATTAGAGCAATAATTTTTAATGAGAATATAAGATTTCACTTGAAATATTTAGCCCTCAATTCACTAAAAAATATAAAAGATTTAAAAAAACCCGCTAAGCTCTTGATTGATGAAATTATTGCTGAACCCAGCTTATTTATTAAATTCCTAAATAATAGTTGTTATGAGAATGTGGCAATTTTATCCTATCTTTCAGAAAAAAAATATTTGAATAGTTGGTTGAATGACCATAATCCTGAATTGCTAGATATTACTTTAAGATTACTCAGATCGATTGCAGACTATTCACCAGATCTTGTTCTCTCTGAAATGAAACCATTTATAGGGAAGTCTGAACAATGGGATAGATATGTCTATAACACCTTATGCTGGGATATCGCTAATGACTCAGTAGAAATGTTTGAAGTACGCACACAGCTTATAGCATCAGGCTGTTATGTCAATTTTGTCAACTGGAAAGATCTTTCTAGAAAGAATCCCCTACGAGCCTTAGACCTGATTGAATTAATGCTGGATCATTATCAAGATATTATAGAAATTGATTATTATTCCGAACAACGTTCTAGCAAACCCAAATTTTCGAATAGAGATAATTGGTCAATTTTCGAACTGGATGAAATTATTACACTCGCTAATGCAATTCCCCAAGAAGCTATTCGTAGATTACTTGCTCGCTTATCTAATCTCTTAAGCAGCACAACTAATGAGGAACAACTGTATCACTGGTTATCTAAAAAAACTAAGTACAATAACGATCCTGTAGCTAATTTAATTCATGGAATAATTGAATTACTCGAAAAATCAGCTGAAAAATTACATGATCAACCTAATCTTTTGTTTGAGTTAATTCATAGCTATAGCAACAACCAAAATTTTGTATTCAATCATGTATTAGCTAGAATTAACATACATCTATCACTAGATTATTCAGATTTTATCATCGAATGGATTTTAGCCAATCCAGAAATACGTTTTCAATGTGGGAATACCTACAAAGAACCAGCCTGGATATTATCAGGGAAAATAATTGAAAAGTTTTCTCCATTCTGTTCAGAAACCTTATTTCATGAATTGGAAAATCGAATTTTATTTTTTTCTTCTTTTGATTATGACGATATAAAAAGACAGCTTAAGTATAGAAGAACAGGCTATTTCTCTCATTATTGGGGAGAAACTCAGTACTTCTTGCTACCAAAACTTGATAAAAACAGGCGGTCTATCCAATCAGAACAAATGATCCAGATACTTAACCGTAAGTTTGGTCAATCTAAACCATCAGATTTTTGTAAAATATACGAAATAAATAGTGGTTGGGTCACCTCTCCTATACGCAAAGCTAATCAGCTTTCTGATAAAGCATGGACTGATTTGATTCTTACACCTGCAACAGAATTTAACTCATTTAGATTAAAACGTATTAATGGCGATACTCTAGCAGAAGCAAGTATCCATCAATTTTCTAATGCATTAATTACTGCTACAAAGAATCAACCTATTCGCTTCTGTCGATTAGCCTTATCCTTACCTAAAGATATTGATAGTCAATATATTGAAGCCTTCTTTCGAGGCTTACGTGATTCCAGTTTATCGAATGTTACTGAACCATATCGTGATAGTTGGCAATCCCCTCCTATTGAATTAATTGAGCAAGTATTAGCCCACTTTTCACTAATGGATGATGGTCACGCCTTAATTGACTTATTAGATACTCGTATAAAAACATTATCTCCACAATATATTGAAAAAATTGAATATTTAGCGATAAATTCAAAAGATCCAATACAGGGTCAGCTCAACATCTACGACCCTCAAAAGGGAAATGATCCAGAAGTAATTTCAGCTGAAGAGCTTAGGGGTAATACAATTAACTGTGTAAGAGGTAAAGCTTATTTGGCTATTGCTGAACTCTTTTGGAATGATAAAGAATATGCTTTGTCTCATAAGCATTTTGTAGATTTAGCTATAAATGACCCTCATCCAGCAGTAAAAATGGCTGCACTGGAACTCTTAGCTCCTTTGTTAAATTATGACGAAGATTTTGCCTTCACCCAATTTCTTGCTTTATGCAACAAAGACCTAAGAATGGCTTGTGGTTATGAGTCACACTATTTTTTCAATAATGGTTTTAAAGGTAAACATCAAGAAGATTTAATTTCACTTGTTTTGAAAATGTTAAGCTCAGAATATCAAGACGTTCGTAAAGAGGCAGCACGCCAAATATATGCTCGCTGGTATTTTTATAACCTCTTTCAGGATGAACTCAAAATCATTTTTAATGATGCAGGTATTCTAAAAGAAGGCTGTACATCCGTTGTAGAACAACTCCTATGTGATGGACATGGAGATGAAAATTTAGAAAAATTGCAATCATCTTTTGAGATATTAGTTAATGATAACGATGAAGGTATATTGCGTTCAATTAGTAATATCGTTGGTCATGATGAATTTTGGAACAAACCAAATTCAGCAGAACTATTTGAAATATTTGCCAACTCTAAAGCTGCTCATTTTAACCTATATGGCTTATTTCATTACTTTGAAAACAAAGGTGATAGTTACACTGAATATAGCTCATCACTTTTAAAATTAGTTATTAATATAACAACTAACTCAACCGTCAATAGTGAATTTAAAAATGAAAGGTTCCAGGACTCAGAAATTATAAAAGTTGTACAACGTCTTTATGATGAGGCAACAGATGATGAAGATAGCGACACTCTTAACATTTGTTTAGATATATGGGACTACCTATTTCAGTCAGATGCTTATTCTTCACTTGTTTTAAGAACAACCAACCATATAGAAAATGGTCTTCTAAGTTAAATGATAAGAGCACTAAATTAGGTATGAGTATGAAATCCAATAGATAAATCTATCTAATAAATTATTCACCTCACACTGGACAGAGAATACATTTTCAATATGTCTCTGTCCAAGGTGAAATACATTATCTTTCTTTATTTGATTGAGAAAGTACTGAAGCTGCTAAAGTTTTTGTAGTATCACTATATTTTTCACTTTGTAATACTTTTGAAGCTTTTGACTCCATATTACTACTTGTCTGTTTACCTGAATGTGTCTGAGCTAAAGCAGAGCCCGCAAGCTCCTTCTGAACTGCTGAAGATGAGGGATTACGTAATACTTCTGAAGCTAAAGAACCAACTTTACTAGAAGTTTGTTTTGAATTTTTTGACATAATATGAATACCTTAAATTAAGAAACTTAAATCATATCTTGCCTATCAATTTGATCAACATTTAAACGACACAGCTTGACGCTGTAAAATATTTCCCGATGAAATACGAGTAGAGACTATCCCAACTGATACAATTCAAAGCCTGCACCGACTGCTGCAAGCCTTTCTGGATATCCTGTACATAGTTAAGTTCATGCGTTTGCTGCTGCTTTGTTATCCTCTTTATAGAACTCCATCTATGCCCTTAGCATGTGCATATACTGTTAGTAAAGTTGCATTGAATGTGTCATCTCTTTGTTCAGTACAAAATTTGCTGTAGTAGAAAAGGTTATTAAAAAAAGTATGGGGAATGTGACATACATCTCTGTTCTCCAGGTGAAATGATTGCCCTTTTCCCCTATCCTATAAGCAGCTCCATAAAAAGTCTTTATCAATGAACGATGCAACACTACTGCAAGATCTAAACGTTTTGATCGACCATTACATCACTAAAAATGGCTATAAACCCAATAGGGTTCTCATCGGATATAAAGCTTATACTGTTTTAATGCACGATCAATCTTTTGCCAGAGAGTTAACTGATTCAGCTATTGAACCCAATAAACGTAAGTATAGAAAAATTAAAATAAAACTTACAAAAGATGATAACCAACTAGAATTAGAGTAACAAGTTACCGCTGAAACTCGTTTCTGACTCAAATGGGTGCATTAACAATGCTAATCGCACTCATAGATTCACCTTATCTTCTGTATAGTATTTTTCTAATTCAACAATAAGTTGCTCTTTCCCCTCTACCCCATATAATTCAAAATTAATTGCTTCTAGGTAATTCGTTATAAAAATCAATCTACTATTATAATCATTTTGCCTCCCCATTTCTTGTAGAAAGTTCTTATAGTCTACTAATAGCCTATAACCACTTTTCGTATTTCTTTTTATACGACCTGCTTTCGTTTGATATTCCATTACACATTGCTCCTTCTTATATAATAAAAAACCCACCTGAGTGGGTTAAAAAAATCAGTTAGTCTGGTGTGTTGGAAAACATAAAATTATGATTTTTTTATGTCTATACGAGCTCTTTTTTATTCTTCTCAAATGAGCTTAATAACACTTCATGACAATATAGTGACCAAATCATGTCAACCAACCTCTCGATCCATCAGATATCTCTGAGCAATATGGGCCGATTGATCCTGTTCAGGTTGACATTGTAGCCATGTCCCATCTGCTTGAAGCTCCCAGGCTCTACGATTATCTTTCAAATAATTCTTCAGGCCATCTTCAATAATGAGTTTTTTTAGCTTCTTATCTTCGATCGGAAAACAACATTCAATACGGGAGAACAGATTTCGACCCATCCAGTCTGCACTGGCGCAATACAGTTTAATCTCACCATCGTTATAAAAATAATAAACACGCGTATGTTCTAAATAGCGTCCCACGATTGAACGGACTCTAATATTTTCTGAAAGCCCTTTGACTTGTGGTCGTAAACAACAAATTGAACGGATAATTAAATCGATCTGAACACCTGCCTGCGATGCTTTATAAAGTGCATTAATCAGTTGAGGTTCAGTCAAGGCATTTACCTTGATCATAATCTGCGCTTTTTTACCAGCTTTACTATTTTCAATTTCTTGTTGTATCAATTCAATAAGTTGCGAATGTAAGGTGAAAGGTGCATGGAAAAGTTTTTTTAATTTTGCCATCTTCCCCATACCAGTTAACTCCTGAAAAACTTTATGTACATCCTCACAAATGTCATCATCACTGGTTAATAAACCATAATCTGTATAAATTTTTGCATTGGTCGCGTGATAGTTTCCTGTACCTAAATGCACATATCGTTTGATTCTATCTTGCTCTCTACGTACCACCAGAATCATTTTGGCATGGGTTTTATAGCCAACAATTCCATATACAACAACTGCACCCGCCTCTTGAAGTACATTGGCTACTTCAATATTTGATTCCTCATCAAAACGAGCTCTTAATTCAATAACCGCTGTTACTTCTTTGCCGTTTCTAGCGGCTTCTGCAAGAATTTTGACAATCTCTGAGTCTGCGCCACTCCGATAGAGTGTTTGTTTAATCGCGAGTACATTGGGATCATAAGCAGCATCTCTGAGGAGCTTGATCACTGGAGCAAAACTATCAAATGGATGATGTAACAATACATCTCCTGCTTGTAGCACATCAAAAATTGGTTTTTTGGTATAGAGTGCTTTTGGGATTTTTTGTTGGTAGGGCTGAAAGCGTAATGCTGGTAAATCAAAATTGGCAATAAAACGGGCTAGATTGACAGGTCCATCCACATGATATAAATGCTGTTTTTCTAACTCAAATTGTTCCAACAAATAGTCTGCAATATGCTCAGGACAGTTTTTATTCACCTCTAATCGAACGGCGCGCCCAAATCGTCTAGCGGATAATTCACCTTTTAGCGCAATGGCTAAGTCTTCAACATCTTCTGAGACGGTTAAATCGGCATTCCGTGTGACACGAAATTGATAGCATCCCGTGGCTTTCATACCAGGGAACAAATCTGCAATATGTTCCTGAATAATCGCAGACAGTAAAATGTAATGCTCTGAGTTACCTGAAATTTGATTTGGCAATTTAACCAATCGAGGCAATGATCTCGGCGCTGGTACGATGGCTAAATCAATTTCTCGTCCAAATGCATCTTTTCCTTCTAAGGTCACAATAAAATTCAGACTTTTATTGACCAAACGTGGAAATGGATGTGCTGGATCTAAACTAATAGGAGTAACAACAGGTTGCACTTCATTAAAAAAATAATCTTTGATCCAAGCTTTATGCTTTTCGAGGATGTCCGCATACTGGATATAATGAACACCATGACCTTGCAATTGAGGAAGAATAGAATGGTTTAATATTTTATATTGTTCTTCTACCGCTTCATGAACGACTTTCGAGATTTGCTCTAAGACATCATTGAGCGCCGTCCCTTCAGGCCCCAGCGTTTGAGTCGACATGTTCATTTGCTGTCGTAAACTAGCAACGCGGATTTCGAAGAACTCATCCAGATTGCGAGAAAAAATAATTAAAAAATTAAGGCGTTCAAGCAGTGGATGACCATCATCTTTTGCCTGTGCAAGCACGCGTTTATGAAACTCTAATAAAGATAACTCTCGATTTATATAAGTTTCCAAACAGTGTTCCTGACCATTTGTTAGTGCATGCAATGATGTCATGATTTACTCGTATACTATTTTTTTAGGGTACCCAAACTAGATCACCCAACTTTATCTAATTTTCTAAAAAATATATTGCAGATAAATGACTTTAGCCGAATAAACTCATGTAAATAAATAATCTTTTACTGTACTGTTTTTATTTACTTGAGTACAAAGGCTCATCCAGAGAAGAGTTTCCGATGAAGCCTCACTCTATCTCTGGCATATAGACAAAATAGTTTATTTAGCGACAAACTGTAAAAACAACCAATATAATCCACCTGAAAGTAAGATCGTTGCTGGTAATGTAAAGATCCACGCTGAAAGAATGGTTTTAACTGTATTAAAGTTTAATCCCGACTTATTAGCGACCATTGTTCCTGCAACAGCACTATTTAATACATGAGTTGTCGACACTGGCATACCAAAACCATCCGCTGCGGCGATCGTACTCATTGCAACCAATTCTGCTGACATCCCTTGCCCATAAGTCATATGATTTTTACCTATACGCTCTCCAACGGTTACTACAATTCGCTTCCACCCCACCATTGTTCCTAAGCCCAAAGCAAGTGCAACTGCAACCTTCACCCAGGTTGGAATATACTGAAGAAATGCATCTAAACTTTTACGATAGTCTTTTACTGTTTTTGCCTGCTCATCAGTCATCATCGGTAATTGCTTAGCTTTTTCTAACCGCTTAAATGCTGTTGTACTCAAATACATGTCATTGCGAATTACAGTAACTTCATTTTCAGGAATACTTTTTAAATCTTTATGGTGTCCAATACGTTCACCTAACTCATGTGTTACAACAGCTAAAGCAGGTAAAACTTCAGGATTAATTTCTTTCGTCTGAATATATTTTGTAATCACCCCTCGAGCTTGATCATTTGATAAATGAAATTGGTTTTGAGAGTCGAGTACTTGAACTGTTTGATTTGATAATTGCCCAAAAGTTTGCAACTGATTGGTATCAATATTCTTATTTAAAGAATAGGCCAAAGGAACTAAGCCAATCAAAATTAGCATGATTAAGCCCATACCTTTTTGGCCATCATTAGAACCATGCGCAAAACTTACTCCACTACAAGTAAAAATTAGAATTGCACGAATCACTGGCGGTGGTGGTTTATTGCCTACAGGAGGTTGGAATAATTCTATTTTTTTCTTAAAAATTGTTTTTACTAAAATGAATACAATGGCTGCAAAAGCAAATCCAATCAAGGGAGAGAAAAGTAATGCTTTCCCAACCTTGAGCACTTGATCCATATCAACATTTGAGCCGTTTCCTGATGACAATAGATAATTCATCACGGCAACACCTAAGATTGATCCGATCATGGTATGTGAACTTGACGCAGGAATCCCCAGAAACCACGTTCCTAAGTTCCACAAAATGGCAGCAATCAGCATTGCAAAAACCATTGCAAAACCAGCTCCTGAACTGACATTCATAATCAGCTCTACAGGAAGCAATGCGATAATCCCATAGGCTACAGCACCACTTGCAACCATAACCCCTAAAAAGTTACAGAAACCCGCCCACATTACAGCAACTGAGGCTGGTAATGCATTCGTATAAATTACTGTGGCGACAGCATTCGCGGTATCATGAAATCCATTTACAAACTCAAAGCCTAAAGCAACTAGTAAAGCTGCTGCTAATAAAATTATCGAATAAAGGCTTAGCGAAGGAACATTAGATAAATCCGCTGATAATTGAAAACCTATATAAATCAATGTAGCAATAAGAATTGCCAAAAATATAGGCATGAATAATTTTGGTGATGCTGTATGTACATTCGTCGATTTTTCTGACAAATGCTCCGTAGTATTTGGCACTGAAATGGAATCTGAATTCATAAGGTAGACGATACTAAAAAAGACACCTGTATTTTTAAAGTTAAATAATGACAATCCGTTGACAGTCTTATCAAACTAAAGAAACCATTTATAAGTAATTAATATTTAATCCATTTTTATATCATTTTTTTGAAATATATCTCTGTTAATTTTTAAGAAATCAATTTTATTGTATTCAAGGCTAAAGGAGAAAACGTATGACTTATCAACATATCCTTGTCCCTGTAGATGGTTCAGATAATTCAATTCTTGCCATTCAACATGCAATTCGTCTTGCAAAAGCCTTTCATAGCAAAATTACAATAGTCCAAGTCCTGACACTTGATCCTTATATTGCATATGAATATCTCAATTCTGGAGAAAGTAATCCATTAATCGAACGTGCTCGAGATTTCATTCAAAGCAATCTGCAAATGCTTTATGAAAAATTTGTTGCAGAAACAGATGTTGAAATCGAGATCAAACTACTCGAAGGTGAAAGCATTTCACATACGCTAGCGGATGCTATCGAACAATTTGCTATAGATTTAGTCGTGATCAGTTCCCATGGTCGGAGTGGCTTGAAAAAGTTGATTTTAGGAAGTATTACTCAGAACCTCATTTCTGAGCTTAATGTTCCTATTTTTGTCATTAAGCCCGAATTAATTGATTTGATATAAAATTTATATCCGAATAAGGCAAAAAATAATAGAAGTGCGGTAACTTTCAGTTACTCATCTGAGCATAAAATCTCGTATAAACGGATTTTTCCAAAGCGATTTCATTAATAGATACTAATCTGGATCAAGCGATTCTAACAGGAAAGCATAAATTTAGCGGACGTCTCATGACAAGGGACAAATTGAAACTATCTCAACGGAATCCCTTAAAAATAAAAAAGCATCCTACGATAACTAACATGACGGCAAAACATTTTTTCAGCACTACTGGTGATAAGGCATGTGCCACTTTTGCACCCAGCTTTGCGGTAAAAAAACTCATGACACTAATGCCCAGAAAAGCATAAATATGGACATAGCCAATACTATTGGGAACATTAATATGGTCTTTCATACCAAAAAATATAAATCCCAAAGCACCTGCTATAGCAATTGGTAATCCACATGCAGCTGATGTTCCAACAGCTTTCTGCATGACCACGCCATAATGGGTTAGGTAAGGTACAGTTAGGCTGCCCCCACCAATCCCAAAAATAGCGGATGCAACTCCGATGCCTGTTCCTGCACCTAACTGTTTAGCTGTAGATGGAAGTGACTTATTCTGATCCACGACCTTTTTTGCACCAACAAACATCGTGTAGGCAACCCAGATCACAAAAATACCAATAATCAATTGTAAATGTGCGCCAGACAGTAATCCTGCAATACCTGCCCCAAAAAAAGAACCAATAGCCATACCTGGCGTTAGATTTTTAAATGCTGACCAAATGACTGCACCATTTTTATTGTGTGCCATCAATGAACTAATCGAAGTCACAATAATGGTTGCCAATGATGTACCCAAGGCTAAGTGCATAATCACTTCAGGGTCATAACCCATTTGGGTAAATACGATATATAAAATCGGAACAATGATTGTTCCACCACCCACACCAAACAGCCCAGCAGCAAATCCAGCCAATGCGCCGATTGCAAAAAAAATGATTAATTCCACGATAGAGTTACTTGCTTAAAAATTGGAGGTTAAATAAAGATTAGGATCAGCGATTTCTGCCTGACACATGATGCCCTACATGATAATAAGCACGATTAAAATGAACCAAACCTTGTTCTTGCTGACTTTGTTGAATCGCAACAATACGACAGATAAAAATGCTATGTGTACCCACTTCCTGAATTTGCTCAATCTCACAATCAAAACTGACTAAGGCATCTGTTAAAATGGGTGAGCCTGTTTCCAGCTCTGTCCAAACAGCCTGTTTAAAACGTTCTTCTGGACTGATTTTAGAAGAGAATGCGTTAGAAAGATGCTGTTGATGTTCAGCTAAGACATTGACACTTAGAACTTTATTCTCAATAAAATGGATATGTGAACTTGCAGCTCTATTCATACAGACCAATAAAGTCGCAGGACTATCTGAAACACCACACACCGCAGATGCAGTAAAGCCAAAACGACCTGATGCCCCTACTGTGGTCACGACATTGACCGCACTGCTTAACAAGGACATCGCATTTCTAAAGTCTATTGCTTCAATCATCATTTTATTCCCAATAAAAATGACCTGTTTAATCCTAATCAACCATTAAACAGGTCACTTTTATATCACACTCTCAATTCTAAATTATTTGCCCAAAATTTCTTTTCGGACGATTTCCGCACCTGCACTCAACGCATGCAACTTGCCTCGGGCAACTTCACGAGATAATGGTGTCATACCACAATTGGTTGATGGATAAAGCTTATCTGCATCAACAAATTGCAGTGCCTTGCGTAGGGTATCTGCCACTTCTTCAGGCGTTTCAACCGTATTGGTTGCTACATCAATGGCCCCGACCATCACTTTTTTACCACGAATTAGTTCAATCAAATCCATTGGCACACGAGAGTTCTGACATTCCAGTGAGACAATGTCGATTTTAGACTGTTGTAGCTTTGGAAAGGCTTCTTCATATTGACGCCATTCTGAACCGAGGGTCTTTTTCCAGTCTGTATTGGCCTTGATGCCGTAGCCATAGCAAATATGCACAGCCGTTTCGCATTTCAGACCTTCAATCGCTCGCTCAAGGGTCGCAACACCCCAGTCATTCACTTCATCAAAGAACACATTAAATGCAGGCTCATCAAACTGGATAATATCCACACCAGCAGCTTCTAACTCCTTGGCTTCTTCATTGAGGATTTTGGCAAATTCCCAAGCCAGTTTTTCACGGCTTTTATAATGCGCATCGTACAGTGTATCTATCATGGTCATTGGACCTGGCAATGCCCATTTAATCGGTTGAGTGGTGTGCTGGCGTAAAAATTTCGCATCTTCCACAAAAACTGGCTTTTGACGAGAAACCTCATCAAATACAGTCGGGACACTGGCATCGTAACGATTACGGATTCTCACCGTTTCACGCTTTTCAAAATCAACGCCATTCAGGTGCTCAATAAAGGTTGTAACAAAGTGCTGGCGGGTCTGCTCACCATCACTGACAATATCAATGCCTGCATGTAGTTGTTCTTGCAAGGATAAGAGCAACGCATCACGTTTGCCTTGAATCAGGTCATCACCCTCTAATTTCCAAGGTGACCAAAGTTTCTCAGGTTCTGCAATCCAAGATGGTTTCGGCAAGCTACCCGCAGTTGAAGTCGGTAATAATATTTTCGTCATGATCAATCATCTTTTCTATAAATTGGTGAATTTAAGCGGCTTCGGTTTTATCGGTGTAACTTGCAGCCCATTGCTCAAGGATATTTTGGTATGGCTTGATAAAATGTTCTTCAGTCCATTTACCTTGTTCAATCGCCAGTCGGCTACGTTCTTCACGGTCATAGACAATTTGAGTCAGTGAAAAATCCTGATAGTTCAAACTTGGTTGATAGCATTGTGCTGCCACCGAATTGGCATTGTAAATTTCAGGGCGATAAATCTTCTGGAAAGTTTCCATGGTGCTAATCGTGCCAATCAATTCAAGGTCAGTGTAGTCACTCAACAAATCACCATGATGATAAAATGCTAAAGGTGCAACACTGTTTGCTGGCATGAAATAGCGAACCTTTAAGCCCATTTTTGCAAAATATTCATCAGTTAAGGAATAATCGTCCTGCTGATATTCCACACCAAGTATAGGATGTTGATTGGTCGTGCGCTGATAGGTCTTGGTGGTTGATACACTCAGACAAATCACAGGAGATTTGGCAAAATTAGATTTATAAACTTCTGAGTTTAAAAAAGACTTAAAGATTTTTCCATGCAACTCACCATAGTTCTCTGGTAAGCTGAATTTGGCTTGATCCTTGTTATGTGCTGGCAGTAATACGCTAAAGTCATAATCCCGTACATAAGAGGAAAAATTGTTCCCTACAATGCCTTCAATGCGTTTATTGGTTTTGTGATCAACAATATTGGTTTTTAAGATTTCAATGGTTGGGAAAGTCTCACCCTTGCCTTCCACATCAATATCAACTGAAATGATGTCAAGCTCAACCGAATAGCGGTCTGCTTTAGGGTTGTCCCAATGTGCCAAGGCATTGAAACGATTGTCAATCATCTTGAGCGTGTTGCGTAAGTTTTCCTGACGACGCTCACCTCTTGCCAAATTGGCAAAGTTGGTCGTGATTCGTGTATTGTCTGATGGACGATAATTTTCATCGAAACGAATACGCTTAATCGAAAATGCAAACTCTTTGCTCATTGTAATCCAACACCCTAATTTCTACGATAAAACTTGAATGATGTGATTTATACCTAAAGCATGACATGAATGAAAACGAGTTAATTTCATAAGAAGTTGAATTAAATTCATGTTTACGTATTCTGTAGATTACAGCCTTAGAGCATGAGCATTTTTCATCTTAAACTGAAAAAATATCAGGTTATTCACACTGTTTGACTCATCTAAATCTCTAAAATAGAATTTAGAGATTAGATTAAAGCCTTACCGTTATGTCAAACAAACTCCAACGCCAAAAACTTATGCTTCCCAAAGGGCATGACAAGTTGCTACTTCATTCCTGCTGCGCTCCTTGCTCAGGTGAAGTGATGGAGACTTTAATCGAATCTGGCATCGACTTTTCGATTTTCTTCTATAACCCTAACATTCACCCTGTGAAAGAATATTTGATCCGCAAAGAAGAAAATATTCGCTTTGCAGAGAAGCACAATATTCCATTTATTGACTGCGACTATGACACTGACAACTGGTTTGAACGTGCCAAAGGCATGGAGAATGAACCTGAAAAAGGTATTCGTTGTACCATGTGCTTTGATATGCGTTTTGAACGCACCGCACTTTATGCCGCAGAAAATGGCTTTAGCCTGATCAGTAGCTCACTGGGTATTTCCCGCTGGAAGAATATGCAACAGATTAACGACTGTGGTCATCGCTCTGCCTCGCATTATGAGGGGATTAGCTATTGGGACTATAACTGGCGCAAGCATGGTGGAGCTGTTCGTATGCTGGAAATAAGTAAAAAAGAAGAGTTCTATCAGCAGGAGTATTGCGGTTGCGTCTATTCGCTTAGAGATACCAATCGCTGGCGCATGAGTAATGGTCGTGACCGTATTCAGATTGGTGTAAAGTTCTATTCAAATGCGATGGATGACGAAAATTAAGTCTTTATCGCCAGATACCAATTTTTCCATGAACTATCTTGTCGAGTTTCAATTGCAACTGTTGGAATCAACTCTGTTTTTAACAGTTCTGTTTGTTTAACCGCTTTGGCAAGTCTGGCCTTGATTGAGTGAATGCATTCACGATCATCAAACTCACAACGATCTAAAGTCGTTCCCCCACATGGTCCATTGGCCAGACCTTTGGGGCAGGTCTCTGGACAGATATACAAGGTTTCACCCAAACGGCACTGTCCACAGCTTTCACAACCCACGATCCTATGCTTACTCAGGTGCTCAACCTTGAGCAAGAGATGATTGGCTTTCGGCCTATCCCAGAATGATGCCTTAAAAACAAAGCGTCCCATTTCGATTGCAGGACGCGAATCAAAAAAAATACTGTGCATCCAGTGCATGGTTTTATATTTCAGTAATTGTGCTGTGCTGACTTTTTTGGCAAAAGTTTCAACTTCTGGCTGAAATAAGCTCCCAGTTTCAGCCTTCCATAAAGCATTCCAAGCCATCTCACACTCTTGTAAAGAAAATGCCCGATAGTCTAGTAATGCCTGTTCCAGTTGCTGTTGTTCATTCTGCTTATAGCATGCGGACAAATGAATACCTGCATAACCCAGGTGCTGACAGATTAAAATTTGCAGAGCACAACGAGCATAAACATTTTTTTCAGCTTGAATTGGATCGACCTGATATTCCTCTTCAAGCACATGCAAAATATGTTGTGGGATAACAATACCAGCGACCTGATTTTTTATCATAAATCGCGCACGTTTTAATGTGAGTGGCATTACACATGCAATTAATGGAAAGTTTTTATAGCTTTGTGCAATCAAGGATTTAGTTTGTTTTATACGATCAAAATCAAAGCCAAGTTGGGTAATCGCAAAATCTGCGCCAGCAAATATCTTTTTATGTAATTTCAAATATTGGGCATCGTATTCGGCTTCAGCATATTTAAAGGGATTGAAGGCTACACCAATCTTAAAAGCATTACGCTGTTTTGCTACCATCACAGCACTTACAGATTCTAAATAACGAGTTCTTTGAGTAGGTATTTCTCGTCCAAAATTATGTTTTTTAAGTTTATCGCCCGTTAATAAAAGAAGATTTTTATATCCCCTCTGTTCTGCCAGATCTAAAAACTGTTCAAATTCTTTAATGTCGCGTCCCTTACCTGAAAAGTGTAAGAGTTTTTCAATCACTGAAGGATATTTTTCTGCTATATCTAATGGAGTTGTATCTTCATCACTATGCACTCGATCAGCCAAAGTCATCATTGTGGGAAAACCAGCAATACTTTGTGTAACAGCTAAAGTATTTTGAGTAGAACATAAATATTCAATCAAAAAGCAAAACTGATTTTGATCCAAACACTTAGAAAATACGGACATAATTGAGTAGAAATCAAAAGGTAAAGGAAATGCCTCAAGCTGGTATTATAGATTGTAGGATTAGAAAATAAAACTCGGAATATTTTTCCTTTATCAGCAATATTGACTTGATACCTCGTCACGACTTCAAATAAAAATCATACCGATTAAAACTAGTGAAATCTTTCTTAAAGCCTTGCAACTACAGTGTAAAAAATTAAATAAATTTAAATATTAAATCTAAATTTATTACAAATGCTTAAATATAATCTTTGGTAAAAATAAAACACACCTATTGATTTTCAAAATAAAAAACAATAATTTAAGTATGAAATCACCTCTAGATGGGTTATTTAAAACCCATAAGTTTTGCCTTGTTCTCCAGAACAAGGCTTTTTTTTAATCTAGCATTCTTAATTCAAAGCCTGCACAGACTGCTGCAACTCTTTTTGAATATCTTGAACATGGCTCAAATCATGGGTCTGTTGATGTTGCTCTTGGTTTGTTTCACCCACATAAAACTCCTCAACAATATCTAGCCCCTCTTCACTGCCAATTTCAAAGTTAGCGTTACCATAACCTTGTCGTGCCACATGGTCTAGCGCCTCCTGATAAAAACCTGCCGCTTTGCTTTGCTCATCAATCTGCTTGGCTGAAGTAATTGCATCTTTCAAGTTTGTGCTATCTCGTAAAGTTAAATCTACGTAGTAAATTGGCGTACGATAACTTTGCGTGGTGCTCTTACCCCGCAAGGTCAGTTGCAGAGGCAAACATGATAGCAAGTCACCCGAAGCTGCATGGTAATAACGAAGCCGTGCAGCTAAGGTACGAATGCTATTGAAACCTGTAGTTCTAAAGATGAATGTACCCAACTCATCAGACTCATCCAGATTGACGTAAAGACGTCCATAAGGTTTGCACTGTCCTCCTTGAGCCAAAGGACATAAATCAGGTGATGGACATGGATGTTGCTCTACCCTGTTTTGTCCAAGTCGCTGACAGGTTTCACCATTACCAGTACAGATTGGTCGGCCTGTTTGTCGGTCAAATAAGGTGTACTCTGCCCGTAAATTCAGTTCTGGATCATTAAAAATCATCCGAACAGGTATGGTTCTGAGCTTTTGACTTTGTGCTTTGGCACGTAACTGCTCATCAAGTGGATGTTTCACCCAACCATCCTTGTTCTGGATTTGGCTGGTAATGGTAAATTGATCGTCCTTTTCAGGGACACGCTTGCCATTTTTCTCGACGATCTTACCAATACTAATACGACCTAATACGGGCGGCGTGATTGCTAAACCTTTAATCATGTTGTTTTCCTCTGCGGTAATTTTTGACGATTGCCCCTTTGATATGTGTAAGAAGCAAACACTATTAAATGCATAAATTTTGTGCAGAACAGTCCATTTAGTCGTCAGTAAGTACTTCACGGTACTTGCTGGCGACGGGGGCTGTTTTGCGCTTTTTTGATGAAATGGGATTTGGGGAAGTAATGTGGAAATTCGGAAGGATTTGCTTAGGCTAATTCGGTTGGATTAATCAGCATCTGTATAAATCTGGAAACGACGTGTGCCCTGTTTGTTTTGTGGAAACTGTTGTAGAAACTCGGGATACTGTTGCAGTAAGGCTTTACTGTCTAAACTGACCGAATCTTTCGATTTCTTCCAAGTGACTGAACCTGCTTTAAATATGGCTCGTTCTGAATCCTGCATCTTGATTTGGATTTGATGCTTCAGCTGATCAAAACTGTTCTGATGTTGTTCCAGCAAATGACGTTGTTGCAGTAGTTGCTCAAAGTACTGATTGGCTGTGACATCCTCGGATAGATCAGTAGTGCTCAGTGGTATATGGGCTGGATATAAAAGTTGTAATGCTTTAGCTGCTGATTCAGATGCATCGACATCAGGCTGCACATCCTTTTCCACACATTCCCAGAAGTAACGCTCTGCATCCACAATGTATTTGATCACCGTTTCATTGCGCGTGACCTTAAAGATTCGGGTTTCATGTCCACAGATCAAAGCACAGATATGAGCGGCCTGTTTTCCTGTGACTGCCAGTTGATGTTGTACCTGGCATAAAACATAAAGCGGTACACCATCCCGCCATAGTTTTGAACCGTACTCACCTACTGTTTTACACTCCAAGATCTGGACTTCTTCATGACCCACCACGGCATAGTCCAAGTTAGCCAACATGAAGTATTTGTCTTCATCTGGGTGCTGTAGCACTGCATTGACACGACGGACTTTGTGATTGGTATGCATGCTGTAGTATTGTGCCACCAAAGGTTCCAACTGCTTACCCCAATATAAAGGGGCATAGCCTGCACTTTCATCTTCAATATTTTGCTGCATCCGACCTGTCTTGATCATCCATAACTCCAGCATAGACATATAGGGATTGAGTCCACAGGCTGTTGCTGCATCACTGCTGCCAATGCCCTGTTTTCTGACCTCCAGCCATTGTTTGTAATTCAGCTTTTTGGTGTTGGCAAGGCGTTTTGCTGAAGGTAGTTGACTGGTTTTCTTTGGCGTTTTCTTGGTTCGTGTGCCCACCTCAACCTTATGTTCAGTTTCAATCCTGATAGGGTAAGGTTGTAATGGCGGGTTGTTTAAAGTGTTTTGAATATGAGTAAGACTATTCATAATAAGTATTCCTGTATCGGTAAAATGGTAAAAGCTGAATTTCGGGCATAAAAAAAGCCACGTCGGGGATGACGTGGCGAAAAGGGTTCTGTTACTTGAAGTTTGATCTAATCGTTAAATTAAAATAGAGAGCTTAAATAAAGCTGAAGATATAATGGGTCGAGCCTGTAAATTATTTTGTGTAAGTTCGTTGTTTATAAATGATCTTTTAATCGATCATCGAATTGAATCGTAAACCAATTCATTGCTAAACGCCAATTTTGAATTGGCATTGTCCATTTCTTGGCAGCATTAGTTGTTGCCAAGTAAATGACTTTCTTGACTGAATCATCAGAAGAGAAGATCTTTCGCTTCTTGGTTGAATGGCGGATCACACTATTCAATGATTCAATTGCATTCGTTGTATAAATTGCATGACGTATTTCCGCTGGATAACTAAATATCGTTCGGATATTTTCCCAGTTTGCTCGCCAAGATTCGCCAATCTTAGGATACTGGTGATTCCATTGATCACAGAAGATATCCAGAGATCTTAAAGCATTTTCCTCTGTACTTGCTTGATAGATTGCTTTAAGACCAGCTGTAACAGCCTTGTAGTCTTTCCAGCTGACAAATCTCAGGCTATTGCGTACAACATGCACTATACACAGCTGAATGTCCGTATGAGGATAAACAGAGGCAATAGCATCAGGAAAGCCTTTTAATCCATCTACACAGGCAACAAGAATATCCTGTACTCCTCGATTTTTGAGTTCTGTCATGACGGATAGCCAGAATTTGGCACCTTCTGTCTGGGCAATCCACATACCGAGTAATTCTTTTTGCCCATCCATATTGATGCCCAAAGCAAGGTATACAGACTTGTTAATCACATTGGAGTGCTGACGAACTTTTACAACAATACAGTCAAGATAAACAACAGGATACAGGCTATCTAAAGCTCTATTTTGCCACTCAGTCACTTGTTCAATCACCGCATCAGTAACTTTGCTTATGAGGGATGCTGAGACATCCGCATCGTACATTTCTTTGAAGAAAGCGACAATTTCCCTATTGGTCATTCCTTTTGCATACAGAGAGAGGATTTGGTCATCCATACTGGTAATGCGTGTTTGATGCTTCTTGATAATTTTTGGCTCAAATGAACCTTCTCGATCACGGGGAATATCTAAAGCCAGTTGTCCATCTTGAGTTGAAACATTTTTAGAGCTAAAACCATTACGGCTATTTGAGCCTTTCTTGGGTTGGTGCTTGTCATAGCCGAGATGATCTGAAAGTTCTGTGTTGAGTGCGGTTTCAATCATGAACTTTTTAAAGACTGCTGTCATTTGGTTTAGGTCTTCTGGTGTTTTTAGACCTTTAGCCAATTCAGCAGCCATACTTCTGATTGTTGCTTCATCCATGTGAAGTACCTTTTGTAATTATCCCCTAAAGGATAAATGAAAATTAAGTACTTACACAAAATTTAGAACAGTCCCAATGGGTCTGTTTAAACCACCATTCTTAAAGCTTGTTCAAGACCCCGTTGTTTAATCGCTGCACCTGCCCCAAACCATGCAGAATCTAAACGATGATCCGTACTCATAGCTCGACGTTCATGATCACAGAACTCGGTAATTGCACAGAGCAAACCATAAGCCGTATCTTTGGCTGAGCTAAGTTCTGCTCCACGCCCATGCCCGTTAAACATGGTCATAACTTTAGACATAGCACGGCCATTTGGTTCAGTTTTATTCTCAGTTTTGCTTACTAAGGCATTCCTTTGATTTGGCATAGCAGCATTACGATAGAACTGAATAATGCTTTCTTCCTGTTCCACCGCACTCAAGTTAGTGTTGTTAAACACTGCATCAAAGTAAGCAGCCGCTTCCTGTTGAGTAACCTTACGTTGGCTCAATTGTTTCATTTCATACATGTGCTCATCCCATGCACGTACTGAAATACCTAACTGCTGCTTCACTTTCTCAGCATCAAACTTAGTGCTGTGCGGAACTTTAACCACACCTGAATTACCTTGTTGACCACGTAGAGCAATCGCCAAAGTGTTGTTACACACAACTCGAATAGAAGTAAATTGAGCTGTGGTTGCTAAGGTTCCATCGCAGGCAGTTGCCAATAAAATGTAGCCGTTACTGACATCCTTACCCTTAAGTGCTGAGGTCTGTCCTGTCTTAGCTAGTGCCCAGAATTTCTTGCCGCCTTTGAGTACCCCTGCGGTTTCTAACTCAAAACCCGATTGTTCTGTTAAGTCTCGATAAAACTCCAGAATTTCCATCGGTTGGACTTCTTGAAAGCGTTGACTCACCACAGATAAAGGCTCATGCGTGTCTGAGCGATATAAGACCCGTTGTTCCTGATACGGCAAGATCAGATTTTGCTGTTTGTGGTTTTCAGCCATATAACTGACATCGGAGGATTCAATCCTCCAATCCATACCTGCCTGCTTTGCCCAGACCTCAATCGGTTGGTTTGGAGTGAGTTGATTTCCTAAACCATGCCAAGGGGTTTGTCCTACAAATGCCATGCTTTCAACTAAATGTGCCATAGGAATAATTCCTGTATAAAAATGAGGTTGTTTAAAAATAAAATTGAATGAAGCTTAAGCAGCTACAGCAAAATCTTGTCCGCATTGCAGACAGTGGTAATGCTGAGCGGATTTATAATGTCGATAAAAATAATGCTGGCTGACCATAACCAGTGTTCCACCAACCACGACCCCAATCAGCCCACCGATATACGGAGGAATGCCTGCTTCTTTTGCCAGCTTGATACCAAGTGCAGCCATTGCAGGCGGTGAAAATGCATCTAGAATCTTTTCAAAATACTGTGGACCATTCGGCTGGGATTCTCTAAGAATCACCTGTTCAGAATGGCAATAAGGACAATGTACGGTGCTCATCACGAAAGTCCTGTAAGTAGATATGGATGTTTAAAACTTTTGATTGAGACATAAAAAAACCATGCCTCTTGGGCATGGTTGATGTATATGCTTTTGGTATGTTATTTAAAGCTATAGCTTGCTGAGCCTTGATCAGTCTCAATATCGACCTTCACCACAGCATCGTAGGAACATCTCAAGTAAAGTTGTAAAGATTGCCCAATCTGGAAATAGGCAGGTAGCTTGATCGGATCATTGTATCGGCCTGTATAACTACATCGTCCATTATTTACATCAACCTTATTTAAGGTAATCGGTTCAGAGTCCAGTGAACGGAGGGTTAAAATCACATAGGTTCGGTTATATAAACCTCCTTCGCTATATTCCGTATTGAGATTGACTTCCATGCGATCGGGATTGAAGCCTGACGTACCACAGCCTGATAAGGTTAACGGTAATGTGATAACAGCAGACAGCATTAATTTTTTAAGTATATTCACAACAATATTTCCTTTATTGGACTTACCTTGATTTGATGTTGAGCAGCGCCAAACATTTGGGTGTCGTGGCTTCGTGCTCATGCTTCATAGAGGTAATATGTATTTGAAATTTCTTTATTTTGAGAAAATGCTCATGCCAATCTGTGCTTGAGCAGACCATAGCCCTTATAAAGCACTGCTTTCCTGTTCAGGTTCAGATACAACTTGTTCTTGTTCCCGCTGTTTCTGATATTTCTTGATCAAGTCTTCAGGTGAGAGATAGTTCTCTAATCCAAATTTGAAATTCCAAAGTGGAGACTGAAGCACATCCTTGAACGGTGTAGTCTCTAACTTCTCAGTGATTTCAGGACTGGCTGGCAGCGCATGCATGACACTTTTTTGCTTAAACTCAAGGGGTTTAAATACGGGAGTAATATTCGCCCTCATTTCTACGGGGTCACCACTTCTATTGGCCTTGCTGATTTGATTAAAGTAGAAAAATACGCCTTCAAAATTCAATTTATTGTCTTGAAAGTTAAAAACATAGCCCATCTTAAGTAAGGTGAGATTTTCAACTATCAACTTGGCTAATTCAGGCTGAACTTTAAACAGGATTTTAGAGACCACCACTGAACTGCCACTTTTATTTTCTTGTTCTAAGTCTAGCGACAATTGCTCTGTATCAGGATCATAGTGATAAGCACGATTAGATAGCGCAAGGCTAATATCTTCTACACTTCGGTTGAGTGCTTTCTGTAAAAGCTCCACATCATAATCAATTGCATTATTTTCAGCGTCTTGCTGAGCCAGTTTGACTCGGTTGTCATAGTCCTGAGTTTTTTCAAATTCCTGCTTAGGCTGAATGTTGGGTGACTTTAAATAACGTACATAGTTGATCGCTAGATTATTGGCATATTTAAAGTATTCATCGGTGCTTAAATCGAGTAATACATTATTTTCCTCTGTATCTCGATCCTTATCCCCGATCACAAAAATTTGATCTCGATTTAGATTAAGTAGGCTTTTGACTCGTTCGTAGTCTTTCAGAAATGAAAAATCGTTTACTACATTCGGAGTTTCTGAGAAATCCAGTGACTCCCTCTGCTTGGGATAAAAGATTTTAGGATCAGGAAAAAGTACTTTGGATTCTGCTTGCTGCCAACTTTGGTCTGGGCTCAATTTGTCTTTGGCAACAATAACGGCTGATTTTTCATTGATCGCATCAAGACTCACTGTATCTTCTTGAGTTTGGCTTTCTACTGCTTGATTGTTCTCGTGCTTATCTTTACTTGAACATGCCGCCAAGCCAACCAATAAAATATATAGAGGTAGATACTTTAGTTTCATTGTCATGGTAAATCATTCTCTTTTATTTTGAATGAACGCTCGCCATCTTTAAGGCTATAGCGCCAATCCTTGTTTGATTCTTTATTGGAGTGCTGTGTTTTATTCAGGCGTGAATATTCATAGGGAAATGAACTTTCCACGGCTGATCAGTAAAATGATCCAAGCACACAGACAAACAGAGGATGCTCATCCTTTATTTGTTTACCCCAGATAAAATTATTGTTTTGCGTATGCTGTTATTAGTCTAGCGATGACAATGACACACAGCACTGAGGTATGTAGAGGAATGGGAAATTAAGAATTGTAGACGCATGGGCGACTCCTTGTGTAATTAAAGAAGCATTACCACATCACTGTCATTGATGGTGGTAGGAGCAATCAAGGGTTGACAGACTGGTACACAAGGACCCAGCACGCACAAGGCGTCCCTCAATCGCCCCTACCGCAACGATTGAGGAACGAACGAGTTCGCCACCAAAAAGCTAACTTTTTGGTGTCTTGTGTAAACGGTCTGTCAAAACCGACTGGCAATGTAGGCCAGCATCGAAAGGATAGCCCCCACTCTGTCTGTCGTCAAGCCAACTACATTAAATAAAATTCTATATTTATTAAAAATTAAACATATAAATTAAGATTAAAGAAGACCTTCAAATAAAAATTTTTGCTTTAGTTAAGGTCAAACTTAAATATGGATTTTAAAATTCATTGGCCCTTTTCTAAAACAGTCATGAAAATTCTATCAACTGGACTTTAAGAAAAATAAATCCTGTATCTTATTACCATCTAGATGATATATTTATCGAATAAATTTTGTTATTAAACAAATCTTATTCTCAAGGACCTAGCTTAAATGCTATCACTTTAATGAGGTTTTTTACTATTTAGGAGTAAAAACAACTAATCACAAGATTATCCGACTAAAATTTAAAATTTTCTTTAAATTCAATGTAAAACTGTTAAGTATGTGCTCTAAAAAGTGTTAAGTCTGGCATTGTTTTCTATAGGGTTTCTTATAATTTTTATATAGTGCGTTCCAATAGGGAGTAATAGGTATGACTTCTGAAAATAATTTTGTACCCTCACAAGCTGAGCTTATTAAAATAATAGAAAGTTATGTGATATTCAATATCATTAATTCCTTTACCTCTCCTAATCGTTTCAATCCAAAAATCTATAAAATAACGGATGAAATAACCCTTAAAGCAGCTATCTATCGATTACACGATGCAGGTGATTTCAGAGAAACCGAAGAACAAAGAATTAAAAGGCTAGATAATAAACCTATTGTGATTCGTTCTGCCGAAGAGTCAATGAGTGGATTTAATGATCAATATGAGAAAGACTTGTCTCATTATAAACCCAATCATTATCATGAAGTACTTACATCCATTCGTAACTTTTGGAATGCAGTTGAATTAAAAGATGAAGAGAAAATCAACATTTTTTTCAATGAAACTCTTTCAATTTATGCTAAGCATTCTGATTGCAATAATCCAAAGGTTTTTTTATTTTACTTAAAGGATTTGCTAGAAAAAAAAATCGGTTTAGAAAAATTAATTGAAATAACAAAAGAGAGAAACGTCTCTAACACAATGGCCTCATCAAGTTCAATACGATGGCTAAACTTGTTAGGCACGAAAGAGTTAAAAAAATTGCTCGTTCTCATTGATAAGAAAAACTTATTGAGTTATGAAGAAATGCAGTACATGAAAAACCTATTAGATGTGTATTCTAAAATTCAGAGAAAACATGCGAGATCTATTACTGATTACAGCTTCAATCGAATTTTTAAACAGCCTTTCTTTGATTTCGTAGAAAATTTCATAAGAACAAACAACGATAAGTTTTATAGAGTTGGAGACTTATACAAACACCTTGATCAATGTTTCCACCCCACTATAAAAAGATCTATTAAAAGTGAAATAGAACGGTTAGAACAAATAGAAAAAAATATTGGTATAAATATAAAAAATACAATTGAGTTAATTTCACTTAATCAACCAGATAGAACATCTTCCTTACAGTCTCACCCAATATTGAATATTTTTGAACCTACTTCTTTTCATCATATTGATGAGTTAAAAAATATTCTTAGATCGCAAAATTATCAATTAGAAAATTTGATAGATACAAGGATAAATTTAGAGAATCAATATAAAAAATTCGACAATGGAATTGATATTGTTAATGGTGCAGGGGAAATAATTAGAAGTCAAATCCGAGTAGTGAGAAGTCGCCAATGGTTAGAAGATAGACCTGATTTAGTTAAACAATTAAAAGAGCTTTTTATTACAAAAAAATCAATAACTTAAATTTTTCCGCCGTGGGCGAAATTTTCACTACCACTTTTTTATTATTTTTGTTCCTACCGCAACCAAAGCGGTTTATTAACCACATTAAACGTAGGTAGGTTCTATGAATACTTTATTAACACAGCATCAAATGATCAGACGTCTAGAGCTTGAACAGCTCACTGGTCTTTCACGATCATCAATCTATGATCGCCTTAATCCGAAGTCTGATCGTTATGATTCATCTTTTCCCAAACAAATCAAACTTGGACACTCTACTCGCTGGAGATTGAGTGAAGTTCTTGAGTGGATTGAATCCAAAGCGGCATTACGAAATCAACAGAAATTGGTGAGCTAACTCTGTGTTTTAACACTTCCAAAATCTTGCGCTAGTCCGCACCTTTTGGGCTTTAGCTTACGATGATGCCGTGATACTGGATATAGGTCTTATATCATTTATATTTAAATAATATTTAATATATTGATTAAATACACCAAACAATAACCAACTTATGTGTTGGTTATCGATTAATACCAATTCAGCCACTCACTGATTGATAGATGCAATGTGTACTTGATCTCACTGTACCCCTGCTCTCTAATCCATCACACATCATCAACACATATCCTTTGTGGACACTGCCTAAAACAGTGTGCTTAGGAAAAGCTATGCCTAATTTCTGTGCTGATCATGCGCCTCTCATATAGAGGAACATACGATGAGTATTAATCGTAACCTAAAAGTCAAACTGAATCAAATTCAACCCGCTCATGAGCCTTTAGCTCATCTGGCCTTATTCAATCAAATCAAAGAGGATCAGCAACTCGTCACTTATAGCGATGATGCCCAACAAGCACTCATCCAATGCCATTCTGATTATTGGACAGGGCAAATCATCAAAGCCATTGAAATAGTCCTTAAATGGCAAGATCGTGAGGATGATGTGATTCGTATCAGAGAGCATCATCTTTCTCCTCACAAAGTTGTCCACCGCTTGGAATGTGACCAAGAAACCCAAATACTTCTCAGGCATTTAGGTGAGCTTATCTATTACGTTTTGCCTACTTTTTTGATTGGTGGTGTTGAATGGTCTGCCTTTGAGTCAGCCCGTAGCCAACTCACATCTGAAGAAATTGAAGTCATTCATCTGGGTGGAAAATCCCTACATCCTGAAGATCAAAGTGGCTTAGAGTGCTACGTAAAACTCGTAAACCAATTTGCTCTCTCAATTCGTCGTTATATGAGAGGCCCCATAATCAAGCGCAAGCTTCGGGATCGTGCCGCAAATTGTCAAGAAAATAAAAGTCGGTGTATTGAGCTTACTAAATCGATTTTTGATAATTTTTCCAAAGTCCTTGTGGTTCGCTTAGATTTTGCTCTTAAACGTGATCCAGAAACTTTGCTCAAGAATTTTTATCGGATAGATGAAATTCATTCGAAAGATGACCTTGCCTATCTCAAAAAGTGCATTCAGAAGCTACTTGAAATGAAACGCTACAATCACATTCTCAAAGAAGTGATTGGCTATATCTTCCGTTTCGAGTATTCAGTACGTACGGGCTTCCACGTTCATTGTTACCTGTATTTTGATGGGAACAAACATCGTCAAGACATTTCGCTTGCGCAGGGAATTGCCGAAATCTGGAATGAAGAAATTACCAAAGGACAAGGTACAACTTATATCTGCAATATGCAAAAAGATTCATACCGTCGTTGTGCCATAGGCATGATTCATCATTCAGACAAAGTTAAACAAGAATACTTATTTCAAACTTTTGATTACATCTGTAAAGCTGATCAGTTTTTCATATTCACGAATATCAAAGGTGCCCGTCGTTTTCAGTCTAGTGAAATTCTTGGAGAAAAGTCCAAGCTGGGTCGCCCACGTAAAAAGACCAAATCATCTACAGATAACACCGACTCAACTGACAATAATATGGAGCAATCTAAATGAGTAAGAAATTCACTAAACCATTAGATAATCTAGAAACACAATCATCACTAGACTTCATCACTACGACTACCCTTACTAATCTGTTTACGCATCAACCTAGATATCTACAGATACCAACTGGAAATCATGGTAGAAGTCTTGATTACCACCTTAAAGCAGCAATGAAAGTTCAGGCATCAAAAAATTTAAGGCTATTTACCTCCCAACCAACTAATGTCCAGTTTCGGCCAAACCTCTATCTCACCAAGGCAGGACAAGAAATTTTTCCAGTTATCGTAGACTGCGCACTAAATCCATTTATTTTGGGGAATATTCCCAATATTAAAATTCACCCGATCATTGCCATTTTTGCACAAACGATTTGGAAACATCAGCTTCCTCATATACCCGTCAATGATCATATTCAATATGAATCAATTATCGATTCCTGTTTGAGTGATTTTAAAGTCACTATTACAACCCGTGACTTCCAGACACAACTCAAATCTTGGAATACTAAATATACGAGTTTAAATATGCACCATGATCGCTTCTTGGATTTGATTGCATCAGAAACTGATCTCTTTGAAGTGCATTCCCTTGTCATTCAACGCAAAAAGGTGAATGGTATGTCTCCTCAATTTGGTAATGAATATTTCATTGATCAATTAGTCAAAGATATCTTAATTGATAAAGCAAAGCCCATCATCAACAAGGTATGGCAGAATCGAAAGAATAATGATGTGCTTGGTATATTGTCGAAACGTGAAATTGATATATTCGGTACTGAAACCTTACGTCTCATTTTCTTTGTAGAAAAAGAATCATCAGATTGGCAAGATTTCAAAGAATCTAGTCTTTATACAGATCTACAGCCCTATTTCATTGACAATGCTGTTGACCGTGTTGCCTTAGGAACTATCGCATCAATGAATGCAGGAGTATTACCCTTGTACCAGTCTCAGGAGCAAAATTATTACGATCTCAATCAACTCTATGTCGGAGAACGATTGAGAGTATTAAAAGCTCAACTCATAGGTTCTGATTTTTGGGCTCGAATTGACAACCATAATCCAACAGTCAGTATAGAACGTAAACTTTATTAAAAAAAACAGTGACACTAAGTTGAATCGATCCTCAGTCTTTCTTAGAGACTGGGGATTTTTTTATGAAGAGCACCAAGAAAAATCTATTTTTTTTCATACAGGCAAAAATAAAATTTTCAGGGTCTTTCATCTTAATTTTTGTTCTATTATTTTTAGATGGAATTTCCAACTGCTTAATTCACTTTCCTATTCTGCCCTTACCAATCCAAATTTGTTGAATTTAATCCAAAACTTGATGTGGGGTAGGCTGAGGGGTAAAAACACAGATAAAAAATAAGCCCTTGCAAAAACAAGGGCTTATTTAGATATTTGGCGGAAGCGGTGAGATTCGAACTCACGGAGGACTCACACCCTCGTCGGTTTTCAAGACCGGTGCATTAAACCGCTCTGCCACGCTTCCATGTGCGTAAGAATACAAAGCTTGCCCTCGTTATACAAGAGAAATTTAACTGCAATGTATTCAAATGCATATTGTTTCATCAATTTTAGAGTTTTGCGGCTAATTCAGCACCATCACGGATCGCACGTTTGGCATCAAGCTCGGCAGCCAACTTCGCACCACCAATAATGTGGTAGTTTGCCGAAGTACTTTCGCCCTCTTTTGGCATTAAATCTTTCACTGATTCTTGCCCTGCACACACCACAATCGTATCAACACGCAATAATTGATCATGACCATTATGCTCGACCCATAAACCCTCATCAGTTACAGCTTTATATTGCACACCACGTAACATGCGCACTGCATGTTTTTTCAGTTGCGCACGATGTACCCAACCAGAGGTTTTCCCTAGACCTATACCCAATGGTGTAGTTTTACGTTGCAATAAATAGATCTGACGCACAGGAATTTCAACTTCTGGACGCTGCATGCCACCTTCAGAGATGTAATCAGGATTTGGATCAACACCCCACTCACGTTGCCAATCTGCCAAGGGTTGTGGCTGCGGCTGATGTGGCGGTTTTAATAAAAATTCTGATACATCAAAACCAATACCACCTGCTCCAATCACTGCAACCTTATGACCCACTTCTGCGCCACGTAATACTTCGGCATATGACAATACTTGAGGTGCGGTGCTGCCCTGAATCTTCAATGCACGTGGTACAACACCTGTAGCCACAACCACTTCATCAAAACCTTCACGTTCTAACTGTTCACGGTTTACACGAGTATTTAAACGGACATCTACACCCGTTTGTTTCAGTTGTACTTTAAAATAACGAATGGTCTCATGGAACTCTTCTTTTCCAGGCACCACTTTTGCCAAATTAAACTGACCGCCAACATCATTATTGGCTTCAAATAATGTCACAGCATGACCACGGCTGGCAGCAACTGTTGCAGCAGACATACCAGCAACACCACCACCGACAACCGCAATACGCTTAGGTTTTTTGGTTTTGATATAAACCAGTTCTGTCTCATGGCACGCTTGTGGATTGACTAGACAGCTTACACGCTCATTTTTAAAGGCATGGTCTAAGCAAGCTTGGTTACATGCGATACAAGTATTAATTTCATCAACACGATTGGTTGCTGTTTTATTTACCCAATATGGATCAGCCAAAAATGGACGTGCCATTTGCACCATATCGGCTTTACCCGAAGCAATAATTTCTTCGGCAGTATCTGGCATATTAATACGATTTGATGCAATCACTGGAACTGAAACATGCTGTTTTACCGCAGCGGTATAATCCACAAATGCTGCACGCGGCACAGAGGTTACAATCGTTGGTACACGCGCTTCATGCCAGCCAATCCCTGTGTTTAATAACGTAATACCAGCTTTCTCTAATGCTTTAGCAACCACGATCACTTCTTGCATGGTATTGCCATCATGTACTAAATCAAGCAAAGACAAACGGAATGCAATAATGAATTTTTCACCCACTTTTGCACGGATTGCTTTGACGATCTCTACAGGGAAACGCATACGATTATCGATATCACCGCCCCAACGGTCAGTACGCTTATTCACATGGCTACTAAGGAACTGGTTAATTAAATAACCTTCTGAACCCATGATTTCTACACCATCATAACCCGCTTTTTTCGCTAAGCTCGCGCAACGTGCATAATCCTCAATGGTTGCAAGAATCTGAGCATCCGACATTTGACGTGGCTTAAATGGATTAATCGGTGCTTGAATCGGTGATGATGAAACTGAAAATGGATGATAGCCATAACGACCAGAATGCAAGATTTGCATCAAAATTTTTGCGCCATGTTTATGTACAGCATGGGTAACTAAACGATGATGAGGAATATCCGCCAAGCTATTCATCGTTCCGCCAGCAGGGAGCAACCAGCCCTGACGGTTTGGAGAAATTCCTCCAGTAATGATGAGACCTACGCCACCTTTTGCTCGCTCGCCAAAATAAGCTGCTAGCTTAGGATAGTTAAAGAAACGATCTTCTAAACCGGAATGCATTGAACCCATTACGACACGGTTTTTAATGGTGGTAAAACCCAAATGTAATGGTTTTAAGATATTTGCATAGCTAGTCATGGTATTCCTTCTATAATTTTGGCTTTGCAACTTGTTGCATAGTACTTTAATACTTTTTTATTTATTTGGGATGACTATTTATAAAATTTTCGGTGTTGAAAGAGTCAATCCAACCTTATCCTGTGAATCTTTATGATCTAAATAAACCACAATACAAATAACTCAGCTGACAACCTATCCCCCAAATTGATCTAAAAAATAAAAAATCAGCCATATAGAACATGGCTGATTTTGTTTGAGTAAAATATTAAGCTAATGTTATTGATTACAATTTATCTCTAAGGCTTTGTAGCGAACTGTGTATATCCATCATTTAACGCTGTTGATTGCCTGAATAAGCTAAGTGATTTTTCTGTACTTTCATTTTCAAAGAACTCATTACAATGCCTAAGCAGATCAGTGCTGCACCAATTAAAATATTGAGCGTCAAAGCTTCATGCCAAATCAACGAACCAAAAAACAGACTAAGTATTGGGATACACATAATCGAAATTGAAGCCACAAAGGTATCCACCTGACTCACAATCCAATTCCAAAGCACAAAGGCAAAACCAGTGCCTACCACCGCAATATAGAATAAAGCAGATTCATTCAGCGGATTGAGCCAAACCTGAGCATCAACTGGCTCAAACAATAAGGCCATGACAAACATTAGGCTTCCACCTAGCAGAAGCTGCCAAATGGTCAGTTTAATTTTGTCATAGGTGGCAAAATTCTTTTTAATATAGACTGTAGATAATGCCCAGAAGAAACCTGAACCAATCAATAAGACTTGTCCAAGCAATGACATATTCATATGCACATGATGTAGTTGAGGCCATAAAATTGCGACGAGCCCTAAGGTCCCTAAAATAAGACCCAAGATTTTCTGCGTATTCAGCCTTTCATTTAAAAAATAATGCGCTAACACAGCAATAAAAATCGGCATGGTAAACACCAGCACAGCTGATAAACCTGAACCAACAAATTGCATTGCAAAGGTTTGTGTTGCATAAAAACCAAAACAGATCAATAAACTTAAAATGATCAAAGGCTTCCACTCATGATGTTGCGGAAGAATAGATTTCTTTAAAATCCGTTGTACTAGCATTAATGTCAATGCAGCTAAAATCAACCGTGTAGAGATAAATAAAAATGGTGGAAACACTTGCAGGCTATGTTTGACCAAGCCCCATAAAGATCCCCACACCAAGCATAGCAACGCGATTGCACTCATGACTCGAATATTCACGTGTTGTACTCAACCGATAAAAAGTAAGCTTAGTGTATAAAATAAATGACATCATGAATAATGCTATGTTTTAATAGATACATCATTTTTTTTGATGTCTAATTCAACTTATCTGTTTTGATAGCATCTTTTGCATTGAATAATTTGAAATATTGAGGACTAGTCGTGAATATTGATATTAGTGATATCCGATCATTTGTCACTGTGGCCGAGCTGAAGAGCATTACGGCAGCGGCAAATAAGCTCAATTATTTACAGTCCAATATGACCGCGAAAATTAAAAAGATTGAAAATCACTATAAACGCCAACTATTTATTCGTAAACCCAAAGGTGTCGAACTGACTGAGTCAGGTATGAATTTGTATGCCCAATACAAAAAGATGATTTTCACTTGGGAAGAAACTGAAAATAAAATCTATCAACAAGAAAGCGTTTTGCGCTTTGGAACCAATACCAGTTTGGGAGGGATGCGTTTCTATCCCTCTTTTAGTCAGCTCTATGAAGCCTACCCTGACCTTTCCATCACGATGAAAACAGGTCCAACAGGTTATCTCGAGGATGAGATTTTAGCAGGTAATTTAGATATTGCTTATGCCCTAGGACATCCTAAACATAAAAATCTGCAATATATTCAAAAGGCTGATGACCAGCTGGTAATTATTGGTAAAAACATGATCAATCATGACAGCCTAGAAGAGTGCCTAAATCATCAAAATATTTTGTTGGCTTCTGAACAATGTTGCTATGCCACCACTTTAGACAGCATCTACGCGGACTACAATCTTAAAAAAGGTGAGCTTACCCATATTTATGATCATGAGGCCTTAATACACTTTACCCAGTTAGGTATGGGTATTTCGATGATTGCCAAGTCATTAATCGACAAATACAAGATCCAATATTATCGAGAAACGCCTGAACAATATCGGGATATCGGTCTTTATCTCATTGCGCGCAATGATCATGTCTTTACCCCGATTGAGAAACAATTTATTGGGCTAAATGATTCGCTTTGAGCATATTTAAGAATTAATTCTTCGGGATTACAGTTGGCAATTGAAACGTTGAGGTTTTTTCCCATTTAAATATAGAGAAAAACAACATCACCGCTGCAATAACAGTTCCTACAGGGAACATATTAAGCATAAAAGCCGTCATTACAATAGAACCAATACGACTGCTTGTACTTCCAGTCTTAACGCTTTTCGCGCATAGGAAATGAACAGCAATTAATGCAACACGCCCCAGAAGACCGCCAACAAAGTATTTGGGCATGTGCATATATAGGTTATAAATCGCATAGACGAGATCTGAAATTAAGATAAAAGCAACAATGCGATGCAAGGTCGATAGAATTTGATTTTTCTCTGTAAACATCGTTTTCTGCTCCCCATTTATATGATTTTAATTAAATCGCTATGCTTATCGCAAAACTTTATATTTTTCCGATGTTAATCTATTTTTCAAATGAAAAAAAAAGAATTCCTTTCCTAACACAAAAAAAATCGATTTGAAAAGTGATATAGTACTGAGCGTATAAATTCTCTTTGGTCACCGATGTATTAGGGTGCCTATTTCGAAATAGTTAGGACTAGCAATGACTGATAATGCAACGATCTTGCAGCATGTACCAGTAGGTAAAAAAGTTGGGATTGCCTTCTCTGGTGGTTTAGACACTTCAGCAGCTTTATTATGGATGAAACAGAAAGGCGCAGAGCCTTATGCATATACTGCAAATCTGGGTCAACCTGATGAAGATGACTATGATGCTATTCCAAAGAAAGCTGAACAGTACGGTGCAGTCAAAGCTCGATTAATCGATTGTCGTTTACAACTTGCACTTGAAGGTATTGCTGCGATTCAATGTGGTGCATTCCACATCAGCACTGGCGGTGTTCCTTACTTCAACACCACGCCTTTAGGTCGTGCAGTGACAGGTACGATGCTTGTCACAGCGATGAAAGAAGATGACGTCAACATTTGGGGTGACGGTTCAACTTATAAAGGCAACGATATTGAACGTTTCTATCGTTATGGTTTATTGACCAACCCTGCACTTAAAATCTATAAGCCTTGGTTAGACCAAACCTTCATTGATGAGTTAGGCGGCCGTGCCGAAATGTCGCAATTCTTAATCGACAACGGTTTTGACTATAAAATGTCAAAAGAAAAGGCGTATTCAACTGACTCAAACATGTTAGGTGCAACGCACGAAGCCAAAGATTTAGAATACTTGAATGCTGGTATTAAAATCGTAGACCCAATCATGGGTGTTGCGTTCTGGAAAGATGACGTTGAAATCCAACCTGAAGAAGTAAGCATTACTTTTGAAGAAGGTATGCCAGTTGCATTGAATGGTCAACGTATCGAAGATCCAGTTGAATTCATTTTAGAAGCGAACCGTATCGGTGGTCGTCATGGTCTAGGTATGTCTGACCAAATTGAAAACCGTATCATCGAAGCGAAATCTCGTGGCATCTATGAAGCACCGGGTATGGCTTTATTACATATCGCTTATGAGCGTTTAGTAACTGGTATTCATAACGAAGATACGATTGAACAATATCGCATTAACGGTTTACGTTTAGGTCGCCTACTTTACCAAGGTCGCTGGTTCGACTCACAAGCATTAATGCTTCGTGAAACATCACAACGTTGGGTTGCTAAAGCGATTACGGGTACAGTAACTTTAGAATTACGCCGTGGTAATGACTACACCATTATGAACACTGAATCTCCAAACCTCACTTATGAAGCTGAGCGTTTGACCATGGAAAAAGGTGATTCAATGTTTACGCCAATGGATCGTATCGGTCAGTTAACTATGCGTAACCTCGACATTACCGATACCCGTGCAAAACTGGGTATCTATACTGAAACAGGTTTGCTTGCAGTTGGCCAAGGCTCTGCAATTCCTCAATTGGAAAACAAATCTAAATAAAAGATTGGTAAATTTATTTACCCATTTGAAAAGGCTGAATATTTTTATTCAGCCTTTTTTATTTTAGCCAAGAAAATACACACTATTTAATCATTGCATTTATAGAACAATATGTCGCAATTAAAGACTATTTATCTCCATTATGAATCGATAATATAAGCATCAAGCAAAACATAATAATTGGGAGATGAAAGATGAATGCTTATCTACATCGTAGTGAAAACCGTGGTCATGTCAAAGCAGGCTGGTTAGACACTTATCATAGCTTTTCATTTGGTAGCTGGTACAACCCGAAGTACATGGGTGTCAGTGCACTCCGCGTGATTAACGATGATACAGTTGCTGCTCATAATGGTTTCGGTACCCATCCCCATGACAACATGGAAATTCTAACCTGTGTACTTGATGGCACCATTTCCCATAAAGACAGTATGGGCAATGAAGGCCAGATCAATGCGGGCGAATGGCAGTTGATGAGTGCTGGAACTGGGGTCACCCACAGTGAAATGAATAAGCATGATAAAGCGGTGCATCTATTACAGATCTGGATTCAACCGAATGTACAAGATGCTGAACCAACTTATCAGCAAATTCAACTCAATCCGAAAGATCATCCAAACCAATGGCATTTGATTGCTGGTGATGAATCTGCGCCAATGTCGATCCGTCAAAATGCCGAAGTGAAAACAGCAGTCATTGAGAAAGATCAACATTTAGAGATTACAGCACGGAAAAAAGTAAACTATGTGCATGTTATTTCAGGTGAAGTGATGATTGCGGATCATTTGGTTAAAGCAGGTGATGCTTTACTTTTTGATGAGACTGCAACCGTTACGGCATTGCAAGATAGTCAAATGATCTGGTTTGACTTACCTTAAACTCGGTTTAACTTGTACCTCTTACCCTCAAGGGGTACAAGTTTTTTTTAATCATTATTGCTATTACTATCGCAACTACTTGAATCAGAGTTTGACTCGGCATTAGAACTACAATTATCTATACCTTTATCATCGTTATCTTGAAAAGAATCACAACTTGATGTCGTTGAAGAATATGGATGACTAAAGTCTGAAGTATCCTGTGTAGAATCTGTTTTCTTTGCAAAAAAGATGAATAAAAATAGGCCAATCACAATGACCAAAATAATAAACATCAGCATCACAATCCCCCTATTGCTCCACTAATCTTTATTTCACACTATAGCCTAGATTTGCTTTAAAAATAATCGACATTAAAAAAGCCCGATTAACGGGCTTTTCTACAACCTTGAACATTTTTAAAAACGATCTAAACCGTTTCGTTCGTTGTTAGCTGTGTGTTCAGGTTGTCATATCTTTGTTCATTTAGGCAAGATTTCTCTTAAATCCCAAATAGTATATGACTTCCTTATTGATTAAATTAGCACCAATAGTGAATTAGGTCAAGCAATCCTAATTTCTTAAAAATAAGATGGAATAAAAAAAACCCTAAATCGTTATGATTCAGGGCTTTGGAGTTCATGTAACTTCATAAAAAGTTATATGACTTTAATATCTTGGTAGGTATATCCAGACTCGAACTGGAGACCTCTACGATGTCAACGTAGCGCTCTAACCAACTGAGCTATACACCTAGAATGAGAAGCATCATATTCATTTTTTATCAGCTTCACAAGTTTTTTTGAGATTGTTTCAGTGCAATTGCGCAGTCTTTAAGCAAGCGCTTAAAATCTTGAGTATTTGCGCTATCCTGCTGCTCTAAAAAAACAATTTGTTGATATAACACAATCGCTTGCTCAAATACCTGTTTGTCTTCAACTTGAGCTGCCAAACGCCGCATCCACACTTGAAAAGTTTCTGCTGCTTGCTTATGTAAAGCCTTTGGCAACTGCATTTGCAACTTATTAATTGCTCTTTGAGTATTGGTCTGCTGCCTTGTTTGCTTCCACCAATAAATACCTGCATAGACCAGCAAAATAGCGAGTACACCAATAATCAAAACAATCGCGTATGCATAACTTGAATCCAGCCCTAAACGAGACAGCCAGTTTTTCTGCTTTTCTGCATCGTAACCAACGACTTTACTTTGCCATTGATAGCTTAAGTAATCACTCCAAATCCGCATATTTTTTAGAAATTTAAACTGCTGTAAACGCCAAGCCTTACTCTCATCTCCCCACACACTCTGATCTTGTGCCAGATAATCCTGCATGCCCGTATCAATTCGTTGCGGTGCAATCATTGCTGTTGGATCAATTCTTTTCCACTTTCCATCAAGATAGACCTCACTCCACGCGTGCGCATCAAGTTGTCGAACCTCCCAACTCTGCCCATCAGGTGCCAATTGTCCACCTTGATAACCTGTTACAACTCGTGCTGGAATTCCAACATAACGCATCATCATCACAAAGCTTGATGCGTAATGCTCACAAAAACCTTTCCGACTAGAAAACAAGAATTGATCTATACGATCGCCACCTAAAGTCCCTGGTGCTAAGGTATAAACAAAACCATTTTTTCGGTACCATGACAGCACAGATTGTAGATATAGTTCAGGTTGTTTCTGACTTTTTTCAAACAGCCCATGCGCCAATTGCTGCGCTTTAAGATCCCGCCCCTCATCAAAATTAAGATTTAACTCAAGCTGTCGCTGCGACAAGGAAACCCTTTCAGCCGACATCCTTCCGAGCCAACGCATTTGTATCGGTACATTACGCTTAACTAATTTAGTAGGACGAATACTATTGTCTTGATACAACTGCAAATAGCGTTCTTGAGGAATCGAATATTCCAAGCCCATGATCCAATTGGCTTGCTCATCGGCTGCCAAATATTGATAAGGAACGCTCCGTGGTGTGGACTGGACACTTTTGATTTTCTGATTAAAAAAACTGCTGGTCCATGTGGTTCCATCATATTGATCTAAAACTAAAGCTCTCCAATACAGTTCTGGCCTGCTTGGAAACTGCGACATATCCGCCACCACACGAAAAGCTAAGGCTGAGGACTGCGATAATTGTGCAATATCCCCAGGTGACATACGATCACCAATCCCAGTAGTGGCCTGATTACTCTGAATTGGAACTGCCCACAATGGCGGTAAGCGCGGAAAGAAAATAAATAAGATCAGAAAGAAAGGAATTGCAATGCCTACAAATTTAAAAATTTGCTTCACATCTTGTTTAAATTGATTGGATGATAATTTCGTCTGACTAAATAATCCTGTCTGTATGCGATAAAGACCGACTAAACACATCACAAAGGCTGTAAATACAATTAGTGCCATCCAAAAAGCTTGGCTATGTAACAATAGGCTGGCACTAACAAATAGAGCAAAATTAAAGACAATCAATAAATCACGGGTGTTTTTGGCTTCTAAACATTTGGCAAATAAACAGGTACTTAAAAAGGCAACGCCCGCTTCTACCCCTAGGATGGTTTGATAATTGATATAAACAATACCCAAGGACAATAGAATAAAAATCACCAAAAACCATTTTGGAAAAGGCAGCCAGCTCTGTTTACGATATCTCCGAACCAATAACAACCAAACCACCGCCCATAATCCCGTTAAAGCAGCAGGTGCAAAAGCGATTTGCCCAAGTAATACGAAAGCCAAGACAGCTAAAACACAGAAATAGATTTGTTTAGTCATCATTATGCCTGCGCTAATAAAAGTTTTGCTCTAATTAACTGAGATTGTCCCTGCCCGCTTTCCAAGCGTGTATGCGGCAAAATAAGTGCGTAATCATCACCTAACTGTTCACATTGCTCGACCAAACCCATCATAAAACTTAATTTATCTTCATGGCTTTGAGCTGGGATCTGCTGATAGTCAATTTCCAGATGCTGGTGATTGGCCTGAGCTTCAAACATTTTGATCAGAAATCCCTGTCCACGTGCGACCTGTTTCCATGCCACATTTTGATAAGAATCACCGTGTTGAAAGCCACGTAACTCTTTAAATTCATCTAAGCTATCTTGGGCTGAAGTCGGCTTATTTTTATGCTCTTTCTGCCAGTCATAGCCCTTTGGGGCAACCCAGACTTTATGTTTTGGATATAAATAACTCCATGCGCGGACTAATCCTAATGGATAAGTAGAATAAATTTTAACGGCACCAAATTCATAGAGTCCGCGTTTATCTGGCATAACTACAAGCTCAACACTGTGTTGTGTCTGATCGATATAAATCAATTGCTCTTGCGTTTGCCACTGAACTCTTAGATAACGTGCTGCCCCTACGGGTTGTTTCAACACTAATTTTAAGAAAAGTGTCTGATCAACCTGCCCAACCTCAGGCATCACAACATCAATTTGTAAATCATGTAATTGCTTAAAAGTCAGATAAAAACTAATACACAGAATGGCGCTGATTAAAAAACAAAATCCTAAAATTAGGTTATTGGCATAGTTAATGCCGGCAATAAAGGTAATTAGAATCAGGACCAGATATAGAAAACCTTGTTTATAGATAAAAACCAAAACATCCTTTTGTCGTAGGGTTTTACTGCGATCTACTTGGAAACGTTTTGCGATCCATTGATTGACCTGTTGTTTAAGTCCTGTTTGCATAGTCTATACTCACCTACAATGCATCAACAGACTGCAACAGTTGTTTTACCTCTATCTCCCCCAAACTTAAACGATGTGCAACCACAGCCACAAATACCGTCTGTACATCATCCGTGGTCACGAAGCTACGCCCTTCAACCAACGCATAAGCTTGTGCTGCAGCTTTCAGTGCCAATACTCCACGTGTAGACAGACCATGGCGTTGTTTACGTGTTTCCGCAGCTAAGTCTAAAATATAATTAAGTACGGCGTCACTCAGGAAGATCTGTTTGGCCAATTCACGTAAATGCAAAATATCGGCTTGGTTAAATACGGCATCTAATTGATGAATCAGGACTTGGCGTGAGCTTTGTTGTAACAGTAATTTTTCTGCTTGACGAGAGGGATAACCCAATGACAATCGCATCAAAAAGCGGTCTAGTTGAGACTCTGGCAATGCATATGTTCCACTTTGAAAGAGTGGGTTTTGCGTAGCGAGTACCCAAAAAGGTTGTGGCAATTCGTAATGCACGCCGTCTACAGTGACAGCCCCTTCTTCCATCGCTTCCAACAAAGCACTTTGAGTTTTGGGGCTACAGCGGTTAATTTCATCTGCGAGGAGGATTTGAGTAAAAACAGGACCTTGCTTAAACTCAAATACATGTTCTTTCTGGTTAAAAATATTGATGCCAATCACATCACTGGCTAACATATCATTGGTGAATTGAATCCGCTGAAAATGCAACCCAGCCAAGCGTGCCAAGGCACTGGCTAAAGTTGTTTTGCCGAGTCCTGGTAAATCTTCAAATAATACATGACCGCCTGCCAGTAAACAGGTCAGAGCCAGTTTGGTTTGTTGTGGCTTATCCAAAATAAGCTGATTAACTTCAATTAAAAAGTGCTCAACCTTTTGACCGAAGCTTTTAATATCTTGTTCTAATGCTTGGTTTTGTCGTTTTTTGTCTTGAATTGAAGCCTGATCCACGCCCCACATAATTTTATCCCCAAAATAAAACAGTGCATGTTTCAACATACACTGTTTTGGTTTTTTTTCAACGAAATCAATTGATTTCTAGCAAGGGCATTTTTTCATATTACCACCCGCAGAAGGATAACGTGCATCGATACAATGTCGATAAAAAGTCTTTGCATCCATCGGGGTTAGATCAGGATGATGCGCTTTCATATGCTGCACATAAGTTTCATAATCTGGCACACCGACCATCAACCGAAAACTCTGCTGCAAACGCTGCCATAACACAGCAATACGTGACCAATTTTTCGGTGATAAAAGCAAATGTTTTTGCGACATGATAGTGAATTTAATAATCTTCACAATCACCGCACTGCCTTGTCGAGCAATTTTAAAATCCATCGCTACTCTCCTTTGATGCTATTCGCAGTCATCGGGGTTTCTGAATAAACTGCTGGTGCCTCGTTCACTGTTGGTGTTGGACTCGCCAATGCTCTGCGTACAATACCAATCGAAGCAATGATCATCACAATCGCAACAATCATAAAGAAGCCACACAGTGCAGCATTGATCTGATTCGACATCACAATGGTTTGCATTTCAGCAATGGTCTTGGCTGGTGCAAGCACCTCACCACGCGCAATTGCATCCGAGAAACGATTCGCTTGTGCAAGGAAGCCAATTTTTGGATTTTCATGAAAAATCTTTTGCCAGCCTGCTGTCATTGAAGTAATGAACAAGAAAATCGTCGGGACAATCGTAACCCAAACATACTTCTCTTTTTTCATCTTGAATAGAATGACTGTACCCAAGATCAAAGCCATAGATGCCAAGATTTGGTTACCAATACCAAATAACGGCCACAAGGAGTTAATCCCACCTAATGGGTCAACCACACCTTGATAGACGAAGAAGCCCCAACCTGCCACCGCGACAAAGGTCCCAACCAAGTTCCCAAAGAATGAACTTGATTGTTTAATCGCTGGAACCACGATACCCACTGTATCTTGCACCATGAAACGGCAAGCGCGTGTACCCGCATCTACTGCAGTTAAAATAAATAATGCTTCAAACAGAATCGCAAAGTGATACCAAAATGCCATCATTGAGCGGTTGTTAAAAATCTCTGAAATGATATGTGCCATACCAATTGCAAATGTAGGCGCACCACCTGTACGAGACAGGATTGAACTCTCACCGACTTCCTGAGCCAATAAGGTCAACATTTCTGGACTCACCACGAAACCGAGATTACGCACGGCTTCCGCAGCAGTCTCTACCGAGGTCCCTAAAACTGCTGCTGGCGCATTAATTGCGAAGTAAATGCCTGGATCGAGTACTGTTGCACAGATCATTGCCATGATACCGACGAATGATTCCATCAACATACCGCCATAACCGATCATACGAATATTGACTTCGTTATCGACCAATTTCGGTGTCGTACCTGATGCAACCAAGGCATGGAAGCCTGAAATCGCACCACAGGCAATGGTGATAAATAAGAAAGGAAATAAACTACCCGCAAATACTGGGCCCGTACCATCAACAAAATGGGTTATTGCAGGCATTTTCAAATCAGGCATCGCAAAGATAATACCGATGGCCAAACCTGCAATCACACCAATTTTAAGGAAAGTTGATAAGTAGTCACGCGGTGCTAATAACAACCAAACAGGTAAAACTGAGGCGATAAAACCATAAATAATTAAGGCCCATGTCAATTGAGTACCACTGAGGGTAAATAGCTGCCCCCAATATGGATCTTTTGCAACGTCCCCACCATATACAATTGCCGCCATCATCAGCACAAAGCCAATAATCGATACTTCAGCAATTTTCCCTGGACGTAGATAACGCATATACACGCCCATGAATAAGGCGATTGGAATTGTTGCAGCAATACTGAACACACCCCATGGACTATGCGCTAATGCTTTGACGACGACCAATGCGAGTACTGCAAGGATAATGATCATCACACCCAACGTACCGAGCATGACAATCACACCGGCAAAAGTACCGAGTTCTTGTTTGGCCATTTCGCCTAGAGAGCGACCATCACGACGTGTGGAGATAAATAAAACCAGAAAATCTTGTACAGCACCTGCAATCACCACACCGACTAAAAGCCAGATAGTTCCAGGTAAGTAGCCCATTTGCGCTGCGAGAATTGGACCAACTAACGGCCCTGCACCAGCAATCGCGGCAAAGTGATGACCGAATAGAACAAATTTATTGGTAGGAACATAATCCAGACCATCTGCGAGACGATGAGCTGGGGTTAACCGTTTAGGATTTAATTCAAAAACTTTGTTTGCAATAAATAAACTATAGAACCGATATGCAATGCTATATACACAGACCGCGGCAAGAACTAACCAGACCGCATTAACATGCTCACCACGACTAACCGCCAATATCCCAAATGAAATTGCCCCAACAATGGCAACCAAACTCCATAGGAGTTTCGAGGGAAGTGTTGACTTTGCTTGTGTTGTCTCCATTCAAAACCTCTCAAATACATAAAGCGTGGTTAGGGTCTGTTGACATCTCACTTTACGAGCTATAGCTCTCATTGCGACAGAGAACATTTTTAGAGGACACAAAGCAGTCTTATGCAATTTAGCTATTCTAAATAATGAGTAGCGATTACAGCTACGCAAGATAATGCAGTGGCAACAAAAAATGTCAGCAAACCCTATTAGATTTCCCTTTCCATATTTTCTGTAGAAGAAATATCTTTGTAAGTTTACCTTCTAGCTTCAATTATTTATCTAATACTTTGGCATAAAAAAAGGGATGATTGTTTAATCATCCCTTCGATAATTGTATATCTTGAGTAGCTTAGCCACTCATTTACAATTATGCACGTTCTAGGTAGTCACCTGTACGCGTGTCTACACGAACACTTTCTTCTTGCTGTACGAATAATGGAACACGTACCACAGCACCTGTTTCAAGCTTCGCTGGTTTACCGCCACCACCAGAAGTATCACCACGTACGCCTGGATCAGTTTCAATAATTTTCAACACAACAAAGTTTGGTGGGTTTACGTTCAAAGGTACGCCATTGAATAACATGATCGTACATTTTTCATTAGAATCGTCTTTTAACCATTTCGCAGCATCGCCCATTGCTGTTTTGTCAGCAGCGATTTGCTCGAAAGATACAGGATCCATGAAGTTCCACATTTCGCCATCGTTGTAGAGGTAATCCATTTCAACTTCTACAATATCAGCTGCTTCTAAAGAGTCACCTGATTTAAATGTTTTTTCTAATACTTTACCAGAGCGAAGGTTACGTAGTTTCACACGGTTAAACGCTTGACCTTTACCTGGTTTTACATATTCATTTTCCATGATTGAACATGGGTTGCCATCAAGCATAACCTTAAGGCCTGCTTTAAAATCATTTGTAGAATAATAGGCCATGAAAGGCGCACTCCAAACTTAAAACTCAAATCTATTAATGCTAGACTACACGCACAGGTGTGACACTAACACTATTTTTAACGTATGGCATGATAAACTATTTACATCAAGAGCAAAACTGGCAATCGCAACTCAGTGACCTAATTACTGATCCCTTAGAGCTGTTAAATCTGCTTGAGTTATCTACCGATCAGCTATTATCAGGGGCAATCCTCGCTTCTGAACAGTTTAAATTGCGCGTTCCACGTGCATTCGTCGGAAAAATGAACATTGGTGATCCGTTAGATCCGCTATTGCTCCAAGTCCTACCACATCACCTAGAATTGGAAGAACATCCTGAATTTGTCACTGACCCCTTAGGTGAAGAAGCCGCTAATCAAATGGCGGGTGTATTACATAAATATCAATCACGGTTTTTATTGACCTTAACAGGTGCATGCGCGATTCACTGTCGCTATTGTTTCCGGCGTCATTTTCCGTATCAAGAGAATCTCCCGAAGAATGACGACTGGATCAATATAAAACAGTATATTGAGCAAAACCCACAAATCAATGAAGTGATTTTAAGTGGTGGTGATCCACTCACTTTAAATAATCGAAAAATTTCTTTATGGCTAGAACGTCTAGCATCTCTCCCTCAGATTAAGATATTGAGAATTCATTCACGTGTTCCGATTGTAATCCCCAACCGGATTGACGATGAGCTGATTTCTATATTAAAAAACAGTAGGCTACGCATTGTAGTAGTGGTACACTCAAACCACGCAGCTGAACTCGATGATTTCACCTGCTCGAAGTTGCTACAGTTATCGCTCCACCATATAACCGTCCTCAATCAGGCAGTTTTACTCAAAGGTGTGAACGATTCTGCAGAAACTTTAAATGAATTGAGTAGCCGTTTATTTGAAGCAAGAGTAATGCCCTATTACCTTCATGTTTTAGATAAAGTCAAAGGTGCTCAGCATTTTGATATAAGATCTTCAGAGATAGATCAAATATACAGTGATGTATTAGCGAGTTTGCCAGGATACCTCGTCCCAAAACTCGTTAGGGAAATTGCGGGCGAAAAAAATAAAACACCGCTTTTTGGGATTCAAACGTTCTGAGATTGATAACACAATGATGAATAATGCTTTTTCGGATATTTTCCAAATTCCAACGGTCTTAACAAGAGACAAACTGAGTTTTTGTGATACCAATTCAAAAAGTTTGAATGAATGGATCTCAAACCTATCAATTATGCAGTTGGGTGATACTTCTAAAGCATTGTTTGCTGCCCTATTAGAATTGAGTGAATTAGAGTGCTCTGAAACTTTAAGATTTGATTTAGTTCAAGTATTACATCCGACGATTGAAAACGTTTTAGGTAGTTTAGAGAAAAACTTTTTCAATCAAGGTGTGATTAGCTCCGATCGGAATGAACATATTATTGAACTCGCAATGTTATTACGTTGTTACTTTGCGGCAATCTATATCAATATCGTACGCCGTAGTAATGACCAACTTGATCAACAGAAGTTTTCAATTTTCGCACTTAATCAAAAAAAGAATCTGCAAACTGCCAGAACCTTAGCGACATTCCAGTCATTACAACAACTGACTCAATTACTGTATCAACAACACATGCTGTATAGCGAACCTGTTGCTGGACAATGGTTAATTGCTCATCAACTCTATGATGCAGCAGTCATGCATAAATATCAGCATAACAACTTGGATCAGACTCAAGGCAAACCAAGTTCTATCAGCAATATTACCCAGGCTTATGCACAATTGATTTTGATGGATATTTTTAATACCAATCAAATCCGTCAATCTGAAATTCAAGCTTTATTCCAGTGTAGTTTTGACTGGGCCAAAATGGTTCAAATTCTATCGAAAGAAACTGATTTAACTAAGTACGTAGTCGATACCACTAAAGATCATCCACCGATTTATAATAAGAAACAAAGCTCTGGCTTTAACCCAAATATTTTTATCAGCACACATAGCCTACTTGATCATGTTACGGCAACGTTGCATAAAAATGCTGAATACATTTCTAAGAACGAAAAAATATATTTAACGCCAGCACTGAAATTTCATGTGCAGACCATTTTAGGGACAACTGCTGAACGTCGTCATGAGCGTTATGAATACTCAGCTCAGTTGCATATTTGCTTTGGTTTACTGACTGCCCATTTTTATCTATCAAAAGCTAAGAATTTCGCAGAGACTTTATTGCTCGACCATAGTTATGGTCTACAAAACGAATCAAAGTTTATGTCTGCCTGGGACAAAAAGAGTGCTTCCGACAATCAAGAGTCGGCAATTCAACGGTTAAGCCGTGAAAGCAAAGCAGTTTACCAAGCTGATATTTTAGATATCAGTGTGAACGGCTATCGTATTAAGTGGTCAGGAGAAGCACCCAAAAACTTGAGAACTGGCGAATATATTTTAGTCAAAGAAACATCACATGGGCATTGGCGTGGAGGTGTAATTCGTTGGCTCAAACAATCGAGCGAGAAAAGTCTGGAGCTCGGTTTAGAAGTATTAGCACAAGAGATTTTCCCTTGTGCTGTTCGCATACAGGCTGACCGACATGTAAGTAACTATCATCCAACACTTTTATTAAAAAACCAAAATTTGGATGAAACAAAAACAACGTTAATTTTACCAGGTTCACAAATTTTTAGAGAACACCAAGCTGTTCATTTAAGATTGGGGAAAGAGGAAGTCAAAGTGTATTTATTAAACGCACAATTAATTACCCAGAGTTTTGTTCAATTTGAATTTGAACTGCTAAATGATGAGGAACATCCTGTTCTTCAAAAATATATGGCACAAAAAAATATGGACACAATTGATCAAGATTTATGGGAAGCATTGAAGTGAGAAATTCTTTACTGTCTAAGAAACTCAAACGGACAGAAACCCGTTTACTAATTATTGACGACAATCAACTTCGTTATAATCAAATTGCCGCGATCTTTAAGGCACAAGATCATCAAATTCACGCCACTTTATTAGATGATCTTAAAACATTTGAAAAGCAGCTGAATCTGCCATGGGATATCGTCGTTTTTGGTCGCGCTTATGATCTAAAAATAGAACAAACACTTTCTTTAATTCAGGCTTCATCACAACCAAGCTTGCCTGTATTATTCTTAGAACCTGATGACTATAACAAAGATCAATATCAGACCTATATTCATAAAGGCATTTATGATGTATTGAATCTTAAAGTTCCTGAAACATTCTATATCAGCATGATCCGAGCACTATCTTATAGTCGTTTGGTACAAGCTGAACATCGCCTTTTGAATGAATTAGAAGCAGCGCAGTCTCAAGCACAGTCACTCGTTGCAGAAACCCATAAAGCTGTTGCTATTTTACAAGAAGGTATTCATTTGAGTGTGAATACTGAATATGCCAATCTCTTTGGTTTTAGTAGTGAAGATGAGTTAGTTGGTTTACCCATTCTTGATGTTTTGCAACCTGAAGACTTAAGTCAGTTTAAACTGCGTTTTAAAAAGATTTCTCAAGGTCAATTCGAACAAGGACGGTTTGAGCTTCGTACGCAAAATCCAACCGTGAAGAATAACCCATTACATATTGAGTTTTTACCTTCAGGTAATGAAGATGAAATCCAACTGAATATTGAATGTGGAACATCAACACCGGCAACCATAACAACAGCAACAGCGATTACTACAACCGAAAAAGCTTCAAGCCTAAACAGCACCGTACAACAGATTAATCGACAACTCACCAATCATCCAGCCAATGCCAATGCGGTTGTGCTGTTTAGTTTAAGTAGTTGCCCAAATGAAGTTTTCCAAACTGATTGGCAGACTACAAAAGCGTATTTTGCCAACATTCAGAACTTCATCAAAGAACAAGTGAATGTGCCTGTCTATTCAATTGACAACACCCTATATGTCGCTTTATTCCAAGCTGAATCAAACAGTGTTTTAAATTCACTATTGATCGGTTTAAACAGCTTACAGAAACCACAACTTTTAACAACAGCTCAGCACACCTTCCCTTTGCATCTTAAATTGGGTTATTGCGAACTTGCAAAAGCAATTCCAGACGAAGCGGTTTTTGAGCAAATTTTGAGTAAAGCATTCACTGCAGCTTTACCAGTATTCAACAGCCCAAAAATTGATACCGATATTGGTTTAACAACTGAACATATTCCAACAAAAGTTCAGTTAAGCCTACTGCAAGAGCTTAAACAAAAACTGGATACTGGTGATATTCATCTTAAATATCAGCAACTCTATGATAAACAGGATCAACATACACATACTTATGAGGTTTCTGGTGGATTCATCCACAACAATCAATGGCAAGATTTAAGTGATTTTGCTGATCTTAAAGATGATGTCGAGCTCTCTGTTCAACTTGATCGCTGGATTTTGGTAGAAGCCTGCAAGCAATTACATAACTTCATCACGCAATATCCAAAAGCCAAACTGATTGTTAATTTGAACCATCACGTCTTATTGAACGATAAAAAACTACCAGAACTGGTTGCTAAATTACTCACCATTATTGGTAGCAAACAAGCACACCCATTAATATTGCAATTCTCTGAACAAGCACTACAACAAAATCTGTCGCAAGCACAACCACAGATTGCCTTACTCCGCCAACATGGTGCAGAAGTTTCAATTCGTGATTTCGGTGATTCACTCTATAGTGACTCTATGTTGCAACAGATTGATGCTCAATATTTGAGTCTTCACGGCAAATTAACCAGAATGCTTGCCTCTGAAAAAGATATGGCAAACTTACAAGAAAAAATCCTGCATTTTATCGGTCAAAAGCCTGTAGAAATCTTCTTGATGGAACTCAATGACATGAACTTGTTTGCAAATGCATGGAATGTTGAAGCCCGCTTCTTACAAGGTAACTATTTCCAGAAAAAACTCGATCGTTTAACCGATGTACAAGACCAATAAGGTCTTGTACATCGCAGCCTACATACCTCTTAGATAAAAGTGTAGGCACAAAAAAACGGGCATATAGCCCGTTTTTTTCTTTCTTGATATTAACGTTTAACAGAACGTGACATACCAGAGAAACGTTGTTTAAATTTGTCGATACGGCCGCCTGTATCCACATTCTTTTGTTTACCAGTATAGAATGGGTGGCAAGCTGAACATACGTCTAGGTAAATAGTTTCTTTACCAAGAGCAGAACGAGTTTCGATTACGTTACCACATGAACAAGTAGCAACTAAGTTTTCGTATTTAGGGTGAATATCGGCGCGCATGGTCGATGCTCCTATTTAGTAAGAAAGGCTTAAGCTGTTATCGCAATTGATCACTCTCAATTTGAGGAAAGCAAAGTGTTTTCACACTTGCAGATCAACACCACAACAGACCATTTCTTTTGACTCACCGAGACTCCAACGGTCAGAGCAAAGCCAACAAGTGCGGAAGATTATACGCCAAAAAATTAAATTTTGCGAACTATTCCTGATTTGATTTTGACCAACGATTCGCAATCATGCCGCAGACCATTAACTGAATTTGATGAAAAATCATAATCGGCAGTACGATCATGCCCAAAGGCTGTCCAATAAAGAGAATTTGTGCCATCGGTACCCCACTCGCCAGAGTTTTCTTTGAGCTACAAAAGAAAATCGTCACTTGATCAGCATGATTAAAACCCAACCACTTAGGGATATACAAAGCAAGCAACATCACAATGGTCAATAAAACTGAGCATGCAAGCACTAAATACAGCAAAGTTAATCCACTGACCTGATGCCATAAACCTGCCACCACAGCACCACTAAATGCACCATAGACCACCATTAAGATCGATCCCTGATCGAAAGCTTTAACGATACTTGGCATTTTGACCATATAAGGGAAAACATAAGGACGCAATAATTGTCCTAAAATAAAAGGTACCAGTAGTAACAAGGTGATTTGAATAATCGATGTGGTCGGATCAAAACCATGTTGACTTTGTCCTAAAATAAAATAGCTCACCAAAATCGGAGTAATAAACATCCCGATAATATTGGAGAAAGATGCGCTACACACAGCAGCAGCAACATTGCCCTTTGCCATCGAAGTAAATGCAATTGAAGATTGCACTGTCGATGGCAAGAAGCACATAAACAGAAAACCCCAATACAACTGCTGTCCGAGTAATGGTTCCAATACAGGTTTAGCCAGCAATCCAATCGCAGGGAAAATCACAAAAGTAAAAGCAAATACCAGAGCATGCATTTTCCAATGCAGCATGCCTTCAACGACAGCTTCACGTGATAACTTGGCACCATGCAAAAAGAACAGTACTGCAATTGCGACCGTGGTTAGAATATTAAAATAATGTGCAATCTGACCTGAGACTGGTAAAAAAGTCGCCAGTAACACCATTGCAATTAATAATATTGTAAAGCGGTCCACTGCCAGTTGCTTCAACATAACTTATCCCTATCTACTCACTTAAATTATAAAGCCCAATATGATGTTGTTGATCATTTGATCGCATCATCATACTGGGCTCTATAAATAAAGCTAGGGCTTTAGCTTAGAAATCTTGGACTAACTAGACCAAAAATTAGTTATTACGTGCGTGTTGATCTTGTTGAATCAACTCAACTTTATAACCATCTGGATCTTCAACAAAAGCAATTACTGTTACACCGCCCTTCATTGGACCAGCCTCACGTACTACTTTTCCACCACGTGCTTTGATTTCTTCACATGCTTTATAGGCATCGTCAACACCAATTGCGATATGACCATAGGCATTACCTAAATCATAGCTAGCTGTATCCCAGTTATGGGTAAGCTCAAGCACGGTGTTGTTTTCTTCATCACCGTAGCCAACAAAAGCCAAAGTAAAACGCCCTTCTTCATAATCACGTTGGCGTAGCAATTTCATACCAAGTACCTCAGTGTAGAACTTCAAAGATTGTTCTAAATTACCTACTCGTAGCATCGTATGTAACATGCGCATAGTTATTCACCTGTCTGTTGAGTTGTTTGGTTTTCATGATCGCGTAACAGTTTCGCGACCCATACCACTAAAACTAAAATTGGGATACCAATTAAAGTCGTCATTAAAAAGAAATTTGGATAACCGATATTGCTGACAATTGTTCCTGAATAACCACCCAATAATTTTGGCGTTAAAGTCATCAATGAACTGAAAATCGCATATTGAACAGCGGTAAATGATACGCTGGTTAAACTCGATAAGAAGGCAATAAATGCCGCACCAGCTAAACCAGAAGCCAAATTGTCTACAATAATGGCCAAATATAACCACAACGAACTATAACTTTTAATCACTTTACCAGACAATTCAACTGTACCTTGTTGAGCTGGGTCAACCACAGCAATCGGTTGAATATCCACATTTAAATCTGTCTCAGCATGAGATGCAGTATCGACACGATATTGTCGGGTTGCCAACAATTCACTGCCCGTATTGCTGTTTAAATTGGCCAAAGCCGTAATGGTCTTGGTCGGTGATGCCTGCAAAATTTTGCCATCAATCACACCCGTGAATAAGCCATTTTGATCAACTTTCGCCACAAACTCCTGTCCGTCTAAGGTTAAAACAACTGGGCGTTCTGCATTCAACTCTTCAGCTTTTACCCCCGCTAATTGACCTTTGATTACCAGACTTTGTTTTAGCTCTTTCGGTGTGAGTTGATCATTACCACTCATTGGTAGCAATTGAATCTGAGCTTGCTGAGTGCCTACCAAATAAGGAACTTCTAATTGAACCTTAGTGTCAGCTTGGTTTTGATACTGAGTACTCACCTGAATTGTGTGTGCTTTGGCTAAGGCTTCATTTGGGACTTGTAACTTCCAATATCCCACCTCATCAGTTTGAACCTGATAATGCTGAGCACCCACTTGGACTTCAACTTGATCCAATGGTTTGCCAGACTTCACCAACCCAATAAAGATCAAATTGGTTGAGCTTGCTAATACTGCACCCACGAACATAAGTTTCATAATGTTCATGCGTTGTGCCAATAGACCACCTAAGAAGCCACCAATCAAACTGAATAAAACACCATAAATTTTGACTGCTTCGGCAATCTGCTCTTTACTAAAATTTAGATCTTGATAAAACACATTTGAAATTACCCCTGCAATAATGTCAGAGATACGGAAGAAGCCAATTAACAGCAATAAAACGAGAGCCAGTTTCACCCCATAGCGTTTAAAGAAATCTAGAATCGGTGCGACCCATGTTTCTTTCGCCATTTGCTGATTCACCACACCTATTTTAACCAGCGCAAAACCGATCAATAAGGCAGATGCAGTTGCAGTTAAAAAGCGCAGCGCTTCTAAACCAAACAATGCAGCGGTGTCTTTAATTGCTACTGCCTTGGCAATGGCTTCTGTCACATTACCCGAATAGATATAGCTCACCACAAAAGTTGCAACGGCGATAAAGAATACAAATACCAAACGGTAGTAATCCGTGGTTTTATAGTGCTTATAAACGCGATTCACTTGCGGTTCACGAACACATAAAGTGGTAATAATACCCACCACCATCACTGCGGCCATGGTTAAATAAGTATATTTCCAAGCTTCATAAATGTAGTTGCCTTTAGCTGTGCCTAAATAGGCCGCCAAAAATAATGCACCCGCACCTGCAACAATCATCCCGATGCGGTAGCCCGCATTGTATGTTGAAGCCAATACTGTTTGCATTTCAGTTTCAGCCAACTCAATACGATAGGCATCGATCACAATATCTTGTGTTGCAGCTGAGAAGCCCAGTAAAACTGCACCAAAGGCCATTTGGATTAAATAGCTTTGTCCAAGCGCTGGATCTGAAAAAGCCATGATACAAATTGCACAGATAATTAAACATTGTGCAATCAGCAACCAAGCACGGCGACGACCTAAGCTTTTGGTTAAAAAGGGCACAGGTAATTCATCAATTAACGGTGCCCAAACGAATTTAAAGGAATAACCTAACGCGGCCCAACTAAAAAAAGTGACCGCACTTTTATCAATACCAGCCTCGCCTAGCCATAACGATAAGCTAGAAAAAATCAATAAAATTGGAATCCCCGCTGAGAAACCAAGAAATAACATAATCAGAGCACGGCGATCTAAAAATGCTTTAAATGCCGAAGCCCAACCAGAGGCTTGAGTTGTCATTGGTTATTATTTTCCATGAACATGCGTGAATGTGCTTATTCAATCGTTTCTTGCCCTTGCTTGCAAGTTGCTTTATGCAATCATTCTTTTGTTTTGTCGATAAAAAACACAAGTTCGCTTGATCTTTAGGGCTAAAACTGTATACCTTTAATTACTCAACTTTAGTTTATTTGTTGGATAGCAACAGTGACCCAAAAACTCGATCAAATGACTGCAACAACTTTATCATTAACACCAACAAACACTATCACCGCAAATATAAACTCTTTACCAAGCGCATTTGAGCAGACGGACATACAAGCAACACTGATTAAAACCGCACTACGTGCAGACCAACTCACTCATATTCCAGACTTAGCTGAAATACCAAGTTCGACCAAACGCATCAAACCGCTCAATAATTTTTTAGGGCAAGACCGTGCACGTGCCTCTGTTGAAGCAGGTATTTCACTCCCTTACTCAGGCTATAATATTTTTGCTGTTGGTACGGCTGGGCTGGGTAAACGTACTATGATCAAGCGTTTGCTACAGCAACACGCCAAAACCATGCCGACGCCTCACGATTGGGTCTATGTTAATAATTTCAAAAATCCAAGACAGCCAATCGCGCTGCACTTTCCTGCGGGCCAAGGCACCAAATTCCAAAACGCATTGCAACAAGCATGGCAAATCATTTTAAAACAGTTAGAACGCCGTTTTAGTGCAGAAAGCTATCACAACCGTATCGAACGTATTCGCCAAGATACAGGAGATGTACAGCAGCAAGCTTTGGTTGAACTTACCAAAGAAGGTGAAGAACTCGATTTAAAATTAGTTTCTCGCAATGACAAACATGTCTTTATCGCAATGCAATTGCGCAATGATGAATATCATGAATTAACACAAAATGAACTCAATGCACTCCCAACCAAAGAGCGTACAGAAATTAATTCCAATATTCGCTATATGGAGAAAAAGCTAGAGCGCCTAGGTTTACACTTAGGTGATTTAGAAGATGATGCACGCGACCAAGTTTCGAGCCTCAATCGAGATATTGCCACTCAAGTCGTTATGCCACGCATTGAGTCAATCCTAAATAAGAATAAAGAGGTAAAAGGCTTAGATTTGTTCCTAAAACATTATGCCGAAGACATTATTGATAATGTTGAGTTGATTTTAGAGCAAGAAGAAGATGACTTTACCCCTGCCTTATTTAATCGTGTCCCATCACGCTATCAGGCCAATGTAATTGTTGCCAATAAACCAAATAGCGGTGCGCCAGTTATTTTTGAGGACTTTCCAACTCACTATAACTTATTGGGTCACGTTGAGCAGTTAACGCATAATGGTACGATTACCACCGATTTCACCTTGATTCGCCCAGGGTCATTACATCAAGCCAATGGTGGCTTTCTCATGCTTGAGGCTGAACAGTTACTTGAGCAGCCATATGCATGGCAAGGTTTAAAACGTGCCTTAAAATCAGGACAACTTAAGCTCTCATCTCTAGAACACATGCTAACCTTAACAGGAAGTATTTCTATTGAGCCTGCTTCTGTTCCGCTTGATATTAAAGTCATTTTATTGGCTGAACCTGAAATTTATTATGAAATTTTAGAGCTTGAGCCAGAGCTAGGCAGTGTCTTTAAAATCCGTGCAGACTTTACCGACACATTACAACGTAATGACAGTAATGAACAAGCGTATATGCAGTTGATTGCAGATTATGTGCAAGCAGATAAACTTCTTCCATTTGATCGCTCTGCGCTCGCGGCTTTACTTACTGATTCAAGTCGCCAAGCGGAAGATCAAAGTTCGCTATCATTACATGCCTCGACATTGGGTGATTTAATTCGTGAGGCGCATCATCATGCATTTAAAGCGGATGATAAGATCGTCACAGACCAACATGTCAATCAAGCCTTACATCATCGTCAATATCGCTTAGGCTATTTACGTGAACTATATTGGCAAGATCTGTCTCGTGGAACACAGCTTATTGAGACATCAGGACACCGTCTTGGTCAAATCAATGCCCTATCCGTGATTCACTATGCAGATGTCGAGTTTGGATTACCATCTCGCCTTACTGCTTCAGTCTATCAAGGTGGTGGAGATATCCTTGATATTGAGCGTAGCGTAGAGCTTGGTGGTTCTCTGCACGCTAAAGGCGTATTGCTCATGTCGAGTTTCTTGAAAGCACATTTTGGTCGTGAGCAAATTCTACACTTCTCTGCTGCTTTAGCGTTTGAACAAAGTTATGGTCAAGTCGATGGTGATAGTGCCACGGTAGCAGAACTTTCAGCGCTTATCTCAGCGATTTGTCAAATCCCAATTGACCAATCTTGGGCAATTACAGGATCGATGAACCAGTTAGGTCAAGTACAGCCGATTGGTGGCGTCAATGCAAAAATTGAAGGCTTCTATGACGCATGTAAACTACAGGGCTTAACAGGCAAACAAGGTGTCATCATCCCACGTCAAAATATGCAGCACTTGATGTTACGTCAGGATGTAAGCGATGCTGTACAAGCAGGACAATTCCATGTTCATGCGATTGATACCATTGATCAAGCCTTAGAAATTTTAATGGCGCGTCCAGTCGGAACACTCGACAAAAAAGGTCGCTATAGCAAAAACTCAATCTATGCTGCGGTGATGGAGCAACTTGAATATTGGCAAGCAATCGAAGACGGTGAAGCAGTTGAAGATGATGAGCCAAAGAAAAAGAAAAAACGTAAAAAGACCAAAAAGGATGAAGTTACATCGAAAACCTCTGAAGAAACAGCGGTTGAAGCGAAGAGCTTAAAGCCGCTTGGCAAAAAGAAGCGAAAATAGAGCAACGAAAAAAGCCATGTTCTTCGGAACATGGCTTTTTAATTAGGCTACGCCCTGTAAGGAGCGCCCACCAGGAAGTTGAGCAAAATATTGTTTCAGCGCATCAATACAGCGATGCACTTTCATTGGATACTGTTCACGCTTAGACGTCAAAGCATGCAAGGTATACGCAGGTAATTGCCAATCTGGTAACACTTCAACTAAAGAACCATTAATCAATTCTTTTTGAATATCCATATATAAAATACGTGCTACGCCATGCCCTTGTTGACATAGTGATTTTGCGACAAAGACATTATTGGTACCTAAACGTGATTTCATATCCACATTGACGACCTCACCACTGGTGCCATGACGAAATGCAAAATGCTGATAACCTTGCATTAACGTGATTGGAAGTAATTCATGGTGACGTAAATCTTCTGGACGTGTAATTGGCTGAGCTTGGTTGAGATAGCTTGGCGAAGCCACCAACACCTGATCGACACGAGCTAAAGGTACAGCTGCTAATTGATGATCATCAACTTTCAGACTCATACGAATTGCAATATCAATACGCTCTTCGATTAAATCAATATAACGGTGATCGGCCTCAAAATGGATTGCCAAGCCTTTGTGCGCTGACATCCAATGCGAAAGTGCAGGAATAACATGTAATGCCCCCAACTCTGGTGTAGTAGCAATACGTAAATCCCCGACAAGGTCATCCCGTAATTCATTGATGCGGATTTTGCCGCGTTCAGCTGCAGCCAACATTTCTTGGCAACTTAAAAAGAATGCCTGTCCTGCTTCAGTGAGACTGAGTTTTCGAGTTGAACGATGGAGTAATGTGACATCCATTTCTTGTTCTAAAGAACGGATTTGTTGACTGACTGCACTGGTTGTAATTCCTAAGTCTCTTGCTGCTCCACTAAAAGAGCTTTTTTCCACAACACAGGCGAAGACCCCCATTGCACGCAATTGATCTAGCATAGACTTCCCTCTTACCTTAATTTATTAATATGCTTATTGTTCTAATGAAAGCAATCTAATTTCAGTATACAAGGAAGTCTATTTACGCACTAGGGGATTATTAATAAATAATTGAAATATTGTTAATAATCTTAAGGTTAATTTGGTAAAACTGTGACTGGATTCACAGGTTTTCCATCTAAGCGGACTTGGAACTCCATCATGACACGTGAAGCACCCGATGACCCCATTTCTGCAATTTTTTGTCCCGCAGTCACAGTATCACCACTCTTCACTAACATTTTGCTGTTATGTGCATAAGCCGTGATATAACCATCGATATGTTTGACTAAAACAAGGTTACCGTACTCTTTTAGACCATCTGCCGCATAGACTACTTGCCCATTTGCTGCTGCGAAGATTGGATCCCCTTCATTACCGCCATAACGTGTTCCTTTTACATTACTCGCCATATTGTAGCTTTGAATAATTGGTCCATTCGATGGTTTCACCCAACGTAAACTCGATGCCAAGGTCGTAGATGGATTCACAGGTACAACTGGAACAACAGGTCTCGGCACGACAGGTTGTGTTTTTGGGGCAACAGGCTGCTGAGTCGGCAGGTTAATACTTTGACGTTGAATTGGTGTAGTTTGTGTCATTGCTTGAGTAGAGGTTGTACGCTGAGCTACAGAACCTTTTAGACGTAAAGACTGATTGACGTAAATTCGATAAGGTGCCGCAATACCATTCAGCGCTGCAACATCCAAGTAATTTAACCCGTAACGATTCGAAATCGCACTTAAAGTATCACCAGAGCGAACCGTATAATAGTTTGGTGCTTGCACATAACGCGTCCCACCATTGACTTGCGGTTTAGATGCACAACCCGTCATAACTGCCACTGTTGCAACCGCCATAGACAAAACGATTGTTTTAATCATTTTCTGTGATAGAAAAACTGAGACATGGTTTAAGTGCATCTTCGCCCTCATCGAAAAAAACCTTAATTCATTATTACATTTGCGCCTAAGAGTACCAAAAAAGTGAGAAAAAACGAGTTCTCACTTTCTATATTCACAAAGTTATAACATTCATACGGCTAACCATTTACATGAGCATGTAAATTTTCAAGCACGGCATAATTGGTTGCATCCATCTGGATTGGTGTAATGCTGACATAACCATTCGAAACAGCAAAGAAGTCAGATTGAATCTCACTCGACATTGCCTGCGGTTCTGTAATTGCCTCACCCGCCAACCCTATCCAGTAGACTTGACGACCTCGCGGATCAACATGGCTACTAATTGGCTTCGATTGTGCACGGCGTCCTTGGTAGGTCACCTGCGCCCCTTTAATCTGTTCGACATCTGGAATGTTGATATTAAAGATATGACGAGGCGGCAAAACAGGAAGTCCTTTCGCGATAAAATCATGCACCCATTGCGCTGCCACTGCATAATGCTGTGGGTGTTCATAAGCACGTACGTTTGATCCAGCTAAAGAAACTGCAATCGCAGGATGCTTCATCAAGCGCCCTTCAAAAGCTGCGCCCACTGTACCTGAATATAAAACGTCATCACCAAGATTTGCACCACTATTGATACCGCTGACCACTAAATCAAATTCGAAATCAAATAGCCCATTCATAGATAAATAGACGCAGTCCGCAGGCGTTCCATTGACTGCCCAGACATCTTCAGAAATTTGTATAGGACGCAAAGGGCGATCAAGTGTCAAAGCACTCGAATAACCACTTCGCTCACTTTCTGGCGCCACTACAACCACTCGACCTAAAGGTCTTAACGCTTGCGCTAAAGCTTGTAGTCCAGGTGCAAATACACCATCATCATTTGCGATCAAAATATTCACTAGAATCTATTCTCTATTAGGACTGTAGGTATTTTCGGCCATAGCATCTATTAAATAAAGGCTAAAATACTTCAAATTAAGGCATGAAACTTAGGCAGTGGAGACACACCTGTCAAGTTTAACCTTAACCGAGTGAGTACAAAACACAGAATTCATTTTATATAGATCAAAAAATCAGGGGCGAGTCGCACATAATTTATACTCTAAGCATCAATAACCATGTCAATAAAGCGAGATTACTCAACAGTTTTTCCATTTGAATTATTCCTTAAATTATATATATTTATGACTTCATCGTATTAGAAATTTATACAACCATGAGACATTTATCTAATTTCATTCGAATTTTTGGGGTGAGTTTCACACTTTTAGCAGCACCCAATGTTTTTGCTGATGAAGCGGTTTCTGTAAAAGAAGCAGATGCATTGATTAAAGATGATATCGCTAATGCACAAGTGCTTGTCGAAATGTGTCCTAACTTGATTGGTAAAAATGCTAAATTTGACCAAAACATCAAAAAAATGATCGGTTCATATTTAAGTAATTATTCTGACAAATCTGCTTCTTTAGACAGCTTACAGAAAGATACTGAATTTAAATCTTTGCTAAAAGATGCACGTGAAGCAGCATCAGAAGTGGATAAAGCTGAACAAAAATCAGTATGTGATGAAGTCCTTAACTTTGAAGGTTAATCACTGGTAAAATCCAATGTGGTTTTAAATATCAAGTCGTTTAAAACCACATCCTACTTAAACCTACCCATAAAAATAAAGTTGACGCCTTTCAAAACATAGCTACCAAGCATCGGGCTCACGCACCATATGGATGATATTGGCTGGACTAAGAATCCCCCAAAATCCTTCTGATAAAGGCTCAATTGCATCACAACGAACCACACCTGCTACGTTCAAATATTCAGCAGCTTCTGAGAAATTAGGTGTTATTGCTTCTGCGCTTATAGATATTTTATGTTTTCTCGCATTGTTATTTATGCTGCTCATTCAGAATACTGCTCTTGCAGCTTCATCTATTCTTATCGTAATACTAAAATTAGATTGATCTATTTTAAATCTTTTAGCTACAAGACCACATTCAAGTGAGGCATAATTTCATTAAAGCACTGTGGTGTTTCATATTCTGAAAATTTAAAGCCACACTTTCTCCACTGTTCCTACAGCAAACATACATTTTTTAACATGCTTTTATGCTATAAGTTATTCAAATTCTTTAAGTCTTGTTCTGAGTTTGATTTATTATGCAGAAAAATGTTTTTAAAACACTAGGTTTATCATTTCTCATTGCTTCTAGCGCTTTAGCTCCTACAGCATTTGCGGCAGATAAAAAATCTACGGAAGCAGAAAAGATTGAGGTGACCCCAACTTCAGATAGCGTAACTAAACAAGAACTTGCTGCAATCTATGTTCTTTCTGAAATTTGCCCAAGTTTAATTGGCAAGGATTTAAAATTTAATAAAGCCTATGACAACCTCGTTAAAGCATATTTAAATAATGAATCTAATGCCGTTGAAAGCCTCAATAAACGCGTCAAAGGCAAAGACTTTCAAGAAGCATTAAAAGAAGCACGCGCTGATGCAAAAGCAGCTTCTGATGATGATAACCGTCAGATTTGCGATGATGTTCGTAATTATTATTCAAAATAATCCGATCAATTAAGCTTCAGGTTACAATACTGTATGAAAAAGCCGATTTCCCCCGTAGAAGTCGGCTTTGCTTTATCCTAAAATGCTAGGCTCGTCTGCTTCATACAAGATATTGGAACCACCTAGAATGACTCAAAAAAGCGCTCTTGCTGCATTACTCCTTTTGCCAAGCTTTTCATATGCAGCAACTGTCCTATCAGCTCCACCAGAATTAAATAATAAATCCTATGTATTGATGGATTACGAGACTGGACAGATTCTCGCTGCTAAAAACGAAAATGAAAAACTTGCACCTGCCTCAATGACAAAAATGATGACAAGCTACATCATTGAGCAGAAACTATTAAAGGGTGAATTGACTGAAAACGAACAAGTACGCATGAACGAATCTGCGTGGTGTCGTGGTAGCAGTTCTGAATCATGTATGTATGTTCCATTAAATGGCACAGCAACAGTTTTAGAAATGTTACGTGGTATTATTATCCAATCAGGTAATGATGCTTCTAAAGCAATGGCTGAGCATATCGCGGGCAATGAAGGTACCTTCGCCCACATGATGAACCAAGAAGCAAAACGTGTTGGTATGGTGAATACACATTTCATTAACTCAACAGGGATGCCAGCTGAAGGTCATTACTCAACTGCAAAAGATATGGCCGTACTGGCACAGCATATTATTAAAGATAGTTCTAAATACTATCCAATTTATTCAGAAAAAGAATTTTCTTTTAACGGCATTAAGCAAGGTAACCGTAATGCCCTACTTTATACTGATCCAAGCGTAGATGGCTTAAAAACGGGCCATACTGACGAAGCTGGTTTCTGTCTGACTACATCAAGTAAACGTGGACCAATGCGTTTGATCTCGGTGATCTTCGGCACACCAAGTATGAATGAACGTGCCAATCAAACACGTACATTATTGGCTTGGGGCTTTGCAAACTTTGAAACTGCAAACGTTCAACCTGCTAATCAAGTTCTTGCTAAAGCAAAAGTATGGTTTGGTAAACAAGATGAAGTTCAAATCGGTTTAGCTGAAAACTTCAATGTCACCATGCCTAAAGGCCAAGCAGACAAAATCAAAACTCAGCTTGTGGTTCAACCGAAACTCAATGCACCTTTAGCAAAAGGTCAAGTGGTTGGTAAATTAGTGGCAAGTCTTGACGGTAAAGTGATCGCTGAAAAACCACTAGTTGCTTTAAAACCTGTTGAAGAAGCTGGTTTCTTTGCTCGTATGATTGATCATATCAAAATGTTCTTTAGCAACTTATTCTAATTTTTAGACATCAGTTGATTAAGCATTCATGCTCTTGGGTATGAATGCTTTTTTATTTTATAATTACTCTAAATTTTCCAATCGAAAACCACTATGCCAAAGAACATTCGCCCCTATTTAGATCAGAAACCTGATGTTGATTCAAGCTGCTACGTGGATGAAATGTCAGTTGTAGTTGGTGATGTCAAATTAGCAGAGAATGTTTCAGTTTGGCCTTTTGCCGTCATTCGCGGTGATGTAAATTCAATTCAGATTGGCAAAAATAGTAATGTACAAGATCACTGTATGTTGCATGTCAGTCATAAGAATCAATCTAAACCGAATGGCTCTCCACTGCTCATTGGTGAAGATGTGACCGTTGGGCATCATGTGACTTTGCATGGTTGTACCATTGGAAATCGCGTCTTGATCGGGATCAATACCGTTGTTTTAGATGACGTGATCATTGAAGATGATGTGATGATTGGCGCAGGTAGTCTTGTTCCACCACGTAAGGTTTTAAAAAGCGGTTATCTCTATGTCGGCAGCCCAGTACAGCAAGTTCGTGCACTGACTGAAAAAGAAATGGAGTTTCTACCTTACTCGGCACGTCACTATGTGAAAGTGAAGGATAATTATTTAGATCAAATAGATTGTTAATCATAAACATCATAATGATGACTGATCTATGAAGTAAAAATTAGAGAGCAAAATATGAATATAACAATTGCTCTCTAAATATCAAAATTAAAAAGTGGTACCTAATATGGAAAACAAAAAGAAGCTTATTTTAACTTTGTTTTTAAGTACAACCTTGCTCGTTACAACTAACCTATTCGCAGGTAATTCTAAAGAAATAAGAGCGTTAGCATTACAAGACTTTGATTTAGGAGTAACTTATCTACTAGGTCAAAATGTACCTCAAGATTATATGCGGGCTATTGGGCTATTTCAAAAATCAGCCGATCTAGGCCTTGCTGAAGCACAACATAATTTAGGTGTTATTTATGCAAAAGGTCTGGGCGTAGCTCAAAATTACCCGCTTGCTGCAGAATGGTATCAAAAGTCAGCTCATCAAGGATATAAGGAGGCTCAATTTTCATTAGGAGCTCTATATGCTGAAGGTTTAGGCGTTCCTCAAGATTATAAGCGCGCAGAAAAGTTATATAGAAAAGCTGCTACTCGCCTAGATTTAGCTCAATTTGCTCTAGGCCAAATGTATCATTTTGGGAAAGGAGTTCAGCCGAATTATGCGATAGCAAAAGGGTGGTACACCCGAGCAGCAAAGCAAGGATTCGCATTAGCTCAAACAAAATTAGGTTTGTTATATGCTACAGGCAAAGGTGTTCCTCAAAATTATACCATCGCTAATGAATGGTGGTTAAAAGCAGCCGACCAAGGAGATGCCGAAGCTCAAAATAATTTGGGCTATTCATATGCAAATGGCTTTGGTGTTCCTAAAGATACTAATATTGCAAGACAATGGTATCTAAAAGCGATTGCTCAAGGGGATAAAACAGCTCAAATTAATCTACATAATTTAGAATAATATTAACCTTATTTTTTTAATTAATTATATTAAATAGTTCAGGAGTTTATATGAGCAAAAAAATAACCTATTTATGTTTTTCTATATGGAGTTGTCTTTTTTTATCAGCTTGTAATAAAACAACATTGGATAAAGATACTTTAGATGACTCTTCTAGCACCCCATCACTTAACCCAGTTTTTAATTCCATAGTAAATGATATAGAAAACCGAGAAATTTTTAGAAATAATTTACAGAAATGCCCAGCGAGCTCCTCTCCCATAATACAAATATTGCTTGCGAGTGCTTCTAACAGCACAACAAATATTTGCGAAGATAATCCATCAAAATGTTATGAATTATGTTTAAAAAATGACGCCATTGCTTGTTACTTTTCAGCCTTATCATTACAAGAAGCGAATTATAAACTTCCAGCCGAACAATTATTTCAAAGAAGTTGTGAGCTAGGGGTCGCCTCTGGTTGTACCAACAGGGCTGCTGGAATGTTGAGTTTCACAGAACAATTAACTGCTGAACAAAAAAAGTGTATTTTTTCAACATTTGAAAAAACTTGTGACTGGCGTGATCCTTGGGGATGCACCATGTTCGCAAACCAATTAATTTCTGAGGAAAATACTGAACCTAACTATAAAAAAGCTTTAAATGTTCTCAATTATAGTTGTAAATATGGAAATGCTGATCCAGCATGCCAATCAGCAAAAGAACTACGAAAATTTATTAATAGTAAAATTAAACCTGAATAAAAGCCATTGGCGGTTAAATCTATCATTCAGCCACCATAGCCAAAAACTCTCAAATTTTGTAGAATACGTTTTTTAAAACCATGGTGCTTTCTATGACCGCTTGGACACCTCATGTCACTGTCGCCACTGTTGTCGAAAAAGACGGACGTTTTCTGTTTGTTGAAGAACACAGCGAAGGCTTTGTACATACCGTGTTTAATCAACCTGCGGGACATGTAGAATGCGATGAGACCATCATTCAAGCAGCCATCCGTGAGACCTTAGAAGAAACAGGTCATCACATTGAAATTGATCATTTGCTCGGTATCTATACCTATACCCCACCGATGTTTCCTGACCGCACTTATTACCGTTTTTGCTTCTTGGCACATGTGACGGCAGTTGAAGAAAATGCGCAGCTGGATACAGGTATTGTTGGTGCAGTATGGATGAACTTGGATGAGCTACAAGAAACAGCACGTGCGCGTAGCCCACTGGTTTTAAAAGCTGTTGAAGATGCCCTTGCTGGCAAAAAATATCCCTTATCGCTTATTTATGAGCACCCTTTTTCTCCCTCATTAACTTCTCATTTGGACGCTTAATTAGATGCAACAACGTGTCATCGTCGGTATGTCTGGTGGTGTAGACTCCTCTGTTTCTGCCGCATTATTACTTCAACAAGGATATCAAGTTGAAGGTCTTTTCATGAAAAACTGGGAAGAAGATGATGGTACGGAATACTGCACAGCACTGGAAGACTTGGCAGATGCTCAAGCCGTTGCAGATAAAATTGGCATCAAGCTACACACTGCCAACTTTGCAATGGAATATTGGGATCGTGTATTTGAGCACTTCTTAGCTGAATATGCTGCAGGTCGTACCCCAAACCCAGATATTCTGTGTAATAAAGAAATTAAATTCCGCGCCTTCCTCGATCACGCGATGACCTTAGGTGCAGACTTTATTGCCACAGGTCACTATGCACGTCGTGGTGCAAGCACACAAAACTCGCGTGGCGAGACTTATGCCCCATTGCTCCGTGGTGTCGATAATAATAAAGACCAAACCTATTTTCTACATGCGGTACATGGTCGTGAAATTAACAAAACCCTGTTCCCTGTGGGGGAAATTGAAAAGCCAGAAGTTCGTCGTATTGCAGAACAACTTGATTTAGCAACAGCGAAGAAAAAAGACTCAACTGGTATTTGTTTTATTGGTGAACGTCGCTTTACCGACTTCCTTAAACAATACTTACCTGCACAAGCTGGAAAAATTGTTTTGGAATCTGGTAAAGAAGTTGGTGAACATCATGGCTTGATGTACTATACGCTGGGTCAACGCGGTGGTATTGGTATTGGTGGTATGAAAGGTGTACAAGAAGGTGCATGGTTCGTATTACATAAAGATATTGCCAATAACCGACTGGTGATTGGTCAAGGACATGAACATCCATTGATGCAAAGTACACAACTTTGGAGCGAGTCAATTGATTGGGTTGCAGGTGAACAGGACATTCCATCGGCTGGATTCCGCTGCACAGCGAAAACTCGTTATCGTCAGCCCGATCAAGCGTGTACAATCTATCGCGATGAACAGACTGAAAATGGAATTCGTGTTGAGTTTGACGAGCCACAGAGAGCTGTGACTCCAGGACAAAGTGTAGTGTTCTACTCCAGTGAGGTCTGCTTAGGTGGTGGTGTCATTCATCATACCAATGCACCTGAACCAGATTTTATTTAAGGAAATTGGGAAGCGAAGCATGGTCGAGTTACCCTTTCAGCACACTCAAGCGTTGAATGTTAGACAAAACCGTGCTCTAGCATTGGCTGCAGTCTTTCAGGCAACACAGCTGACACATATGACCGCAATGGCGGGACAGCAAAGCATTGGCGATAGTGGTAATTTCTATTTTGAGTTATTGATTAAAGCCAGCCTGAATATACGTCCTAGCGCCAACAATGCCACTCAAACCTTAGATTTTTTTAATCAACTTGCAGACATTTCACTCGGTTTAAAAACATTAGAAGGCTGTATTACCCAGCCTTTTAATACTGCACCGAAATCCCGTGTTCCGAAGATGTCCACTGCCAAACTGCCAATGTCCTATGCGATGGCCTTATTGCAGTTGGAAAAGAAAGTCTACAGCAACCCCGAATACGTCAAAATCATAGAAAGCTCACAACAAAAAATCTTAAAACAGCTTTCCTTTTTCGATAATAACTATTTACACCCAAGCATCATTGCCAACCTCGCACAAACCTATGTAGAAACTGCAGGACAAATCAATCCGCGTATTCTGGTTCGTGGTAATGCCGAAGCATTTAAAGACATCAATCATACCAACCGTATTCGTGCATGCTTATTTACGGGCTTACAGCTTGCACATTTATGGAAGCAGCTCGGTGGTAGCTCTTGGAGTATGATCTTTAGTAAACGCAAATTATTGCAAGATATTCAAGCTCTCGCTCGTTTGCAGTATCAGGTGGTATAGACCGATGCGACAAACGAATTTATTTTTTATACCGTTTTACAACCTCTCTAAATCTCTCCTATAAGGAGAGACTTTAATTTAAGGAATCTGTATGAATGCTTTAACCGCACTCTCACCACTTGATGGTCGTTACGCTAGCAAATGCGATGCCCTACGTCCTTTTTTGTCTGAGTTTGGTTTAATCCACGCTCGTGTCACGGTTGAAGTGCGTTGGTTACAAGCACTTGCAAATCGTGCAGAAATCATCGAAGTTGCGCCGTTTTCAAATGAAACCAATGCCGCTTTAGATGCAATCGTTTCAAACTTCTCTGAAGAAGATGCAAACCGCATTAAAGAAATCGAACGCACTACAAACCACGATGTAAAAGCGGTTGAATATTTCCTTAAAGAAAAAATTGCCAACATTGATGAATTACAAAATGCAGGTGAATTCATTCACTTTGCTTGTACTTCTGAAGACATCAATAACTTGTCTCATGCGCTTATGCTGAAAAATGGCCGTGAAGTTTTAGTTTCAAGCATGAAGCAACTTCTCAATGCAATTTCAGCTTTGGCAACAACGCATGCTGAACAACCGATGTTGTCTCGTACGCACGGTCAAACAGCAAGCCCAACTACGTTGGGTAAAGAGATGGCAAACGTTGCTTATCGTTTAGCACGTCAAATCAAGCAATTTGAAAATGTTGAGTTACTCGGCAAAATCAATGGTGCTGTAGGTAACTATAACGCTCACCTTTCTGCATACCCAGAAATTGATTGGGCTGCACATGCACAAGCATTTGTTGAATCTTTAGGTCTAAGCTTCAACCCATACACCACACAAATCGAGCCACATGATTATATGGCTGAATTGTTTGATGCTTTACGTCGCTACAACACCATCTTGATCGACTTTAACCGTGACGTATGGGGTTATATTTCGCTTGGTTACTTCAAACAAAAGTTAAAAGATGGCGAAGTTGGTTCTTCGACTATGCCACACAAAGTAAACCCGATTGACTTCGAAAACTCAGAAGGTAACTTGGGTATTGCCAATGCTGTTTTAGGTCACTTAGGTGAAAAACTTCCAGTTTCTCGTTGGCAGCGTGACTTAACTGACTCAACTGTATTACGTAATATGGGTGTTGGTTTTGCTCAAAGCTTAATTGCTTTTGATGCTTGCTTAAAAGGTGTTGGTAAACTTGAACTCAATGCTGCTCGTTTAAATGAAGATTTAAACCAAGCACAAGAAGTTCTTGCAGAGCCAATCCAGACTGTTATGCGTCGTTATAACGTTGAAAAGCCATACGAGAAATTAAAAGCACTTACTCGTGGTCAAGCAATGACACGTGAAATGATGGTGAACTTCGTCAATGGTGATGAACTTGCACAAGTGCCAGCAGACGAACGTGCTCGTCTAGCTGAGTTAACACCTGCAACTTATACTGGTAATGCAGCTGAACAAGCAAAACAAATCAATGATTTGATCAGCAAGATCTAAAACTGATTGGCTTAAAAAAGCAGAGCTTCGGCTCTGCTTTTTATTTGTAATTTTTTGATTCCAATATTACTTCCGTTGAATTATTCTCTTTTCCTCCTTCAACTCCTCTGGCGTACAGTATCTTGGGACAACCTTCATAGCTTTTACATCAAAATATTCATCACATACCTCCTTACCAGTTTCATCTTTGCTTCTATATAATTGTTTTTTTTGCTCTTCGGTCATCGAATCTAAATAATTATAAAAATACATGTGATCAATCACTTCGGGATCATTAAAACTGGTACTTAACTCAATTCCAAATGATTCACCTTTTTGATTTTCATTACAATCTGCCGTAAGGTTGTAGCTCACCCGTGTTTTTGAATGGAATTTACTTCTAATTTCATCATGCATTGGATAAGCACCGACAAGTACACCATCTACATCAATCGCATCTTTAAATATACTTCTCACTTGTTCCGTATCAAGTTTCTTCAACTCTTCTTCTATTTCTGCATCTGTTTCTTTCTTTATATCGTGCTCTGGTCGTTCTAAACGGAAACGAAAACTATCTATTTGCTTATCATTTTTTCTCTCAACCAATCGCACCCCTATATCATCATAGATATATAAATTGGTTAAGTTAGCTCCATCCGTACTATCCACTTTTCTATAGTTTTTACCCAAGGCTTTAATCCAAGGTTCAACAGTCGAGTTCATATAGAGATCTGTACCATTATAATTAATTGCACAGCCATGAACCTTAAACTGATGTTGTGGATTTAATTTCTTGATAAATCCCTCAGTATCTTCATTAGCCTGTGCAGCTGACTGACCATTACTGCAACTGATACATAAGATAATAGGTAAAAAACTGCATAGAATCTTTTTAGAGTAACTCATAACTTTTTATTGCCAAATACATTTGCTGTATTGCTCACGCTCCTTTACACAAATAATTTATTGAGAAAGGGCTATTTATGAGCATTTTTCTTTTCCTCCTCTAACTCCTCTGGCGTACAGTAACTTGGAACAATTTTCATAGTTTTTACATCCATATAATCACCACAAATTTCTCTACCATTTTCATCAGTTCTACGTCCTAATGCCTTTTTTTGCTCTTCGGTCATCGAATCTAAATAATTATAAAAATACATGTGATCAATCACTTCGGGATCATTAAAACTGGTACTTAACTCGATTCCAAATGATTCACCTTTTTGATTTTCATTACAATCTGCCGTAAGGTTGTAGCTCACCCGTGTTTTTAAATGGAATTTACTTCTAATTTCATCATGCATTGGATAAGCACCGACAAGTACGCCATCTACATCAATCGCGTCTTTAAATATACTTCTCACTTGTTCCGTATCAGGTTTCTTTAGCTCTTCTTCTATTTCTGCATCTGTTTCTTTCTTTATATCGTGCTCTGGTCGTTCTAAACGGAAACGAAAACTATCTATTTGCTTATCATTTTTTCTCTCAACCAATCGCACCCCTATATCATCATAAATATATAAATTGGTTAAGTTAGCTCCATCCGTACTGTCCACTTTTCTATAGTTTTTACCCAAGGCTTTAATCCAAGGTTCAACAGTCGAGTTCATATAGAGATCTGTACCATTATAATTAATTGCACAGCCATGAACCTTAAACTGATGTTGTGGATTTAATTTCTTAACAAACCCTTCACCTTCAGTATCTGCATTAGCCTGAGCAGCTGACTGACCATTACTACAACTGATACATAAGATAATAGGTAAAAAACTGCATAGAATCTTTTTAGAGTAATCTATCATTTTACACCAGTGATGAAGTTTATTGAGAAATCTTCTCTGTATTAAATGCCAAATTGCTGCCACCGTCCTCAACTACTTTTTCCACCAATATCCATGTAGTTTCTACTTCTTCTGAATTCTCAATTGTATCTGGTGTCGTAAAAAGGTCTGGATTAGTTTTAAAACACTGAACCGCTGGAGCTAATTTCCAGTCTTCAGGATGCTTGGCAGACATTTTTGTTTCATGCATCAGAAACTTGCACGCTGAATATGGTTCAGTAGAACGATAAAAACCTGTCACCATAATTGGCTCATCTGTTTTTACACTTATATTAGGATTTAAATAATATTTAGGTAATATTGGAGGATACTCCATACCCACATCTCTTTTATATACATCATTTTTTAATAGATCTTTATAGTCCCATTGCGAGTCATAATAGTCACTTGCAATAAAAGTATTATTTGCTCTTATAAAAACAATATCTTGCTTAGCCTTATACTCAGCAACTGCACCTTTCTCTACTTGTTCCATCCAATCATAGGGATAATCTCTCCCTTGAGCAATCAAATCATTTTTTATACTACTCATTCTCCTTAATATTGGTAAAAAACCATGTTGTAAGTCTTCAAGACCACCTATTAAATGATGTAGTGTACTCTTAAAATTTGGTAATACGATTATTCCCCAGACATAATCGGCTTGATAAGATGGGTGCTGAGCACGGTGAACTCGTGCTAAGTTGGCACTATATTTATCTAACAGCTCTTCAGCATATTGAATCAACTCCTCCCATAACTTTACCGTTTCGTAGTAATACTCATACGAAAGAAATTGTTCCAATAAATAAATTTCTTTTGGAAATAGTTCTAATTTCTGCTGATCAATCATTTAAATTATATAAATCTCAAAGTTTTAAATTCCCCGAAGGGCACTTTAGTTATTCTTCACCATCAAACTGCCAATATACTTCACCCCAGTCAGATTTTATCTCAGGTAAAATTTCACCTTCCTTAAAGTATTGACGAGAATTTTCTTGTGCAACTGTAAACCAATAACCTGTTTTCAGACAAATCTGACCTGAACGTATACTCAGTTTCTCTGTAAAGTTTACATCTGCATGAGCATTTACGTTACCAACATTTTCAATATCAAAGATATAAAATTTTTCTTCTTCCGGAATTGTTCCATCTAGATAACGCTTATCTTCCCAAATTAAATACCATTCGGTAAATTTGGATTGATGTATATCCCCTTCACTATATTTAGGTGCAAGCGTTCCTTGATAAAAATAATTAGGACAGCCTCTCTCCTCATTATCTAGTTTTGCTTCATAAATACCAGTTATCGTTATTTCCTGTTCTGTCTCTATCACAATTGAATCAAAATTCTCATCTACTAGTGATTCACTCACTTGATTTATAATATTTTTCTTATATAAAGGCCAATAAGTTAACTCAAACATCGAATCAAAATTCCATTTTTGAAATAACTTATCCAACCTTTTAGGTAAAAAATATTGTGCATACTTATAATCTGCTGAAACTGTAATCTTAGCTATATCCAACATTTCAGATGCTATAAGAAGTTTTTTAATAGCACCAATATGATAGGGTTCTTCAAAAAGACTACCGTCTCTTCCTCTCATACCCAATTCAATATAAAGCGGATCATTAGCTAAATCTTTTTCATCTCCGTAACGACCAAATATTACACTTTTTATTCCATCTTCAAAAAATAAAGGATATATTTCATTTTTATAGGGTGTTTTAAAAAAAAGCTCTAATGCTTTCTCTTGATCATTCAATACATTTAAATACATGATGTATTGTTTTTCATAGTTTTCACTATACTTTGCTTTAATCTCATCTGTAGGGTTTCTTAAAAAGTGCTCAAAATTACTAACAAATTCAGCATGCATTTCATATATTTTTTTAAAAAAGGAATAGCTTGAATACATTTTATTTAAGTTCACAGCCTGACTTCTAAATATATTAGTTTTCACGTTTATTTTAACTCCTCATTTCGACTATTTGCTCGCCCAGTAGTTGAAGTACTTCTCGCTGTTTGCCCTTGCTGTACTACTTTTTTAGATTGCTCCAATTTCTTTAAATACTCTACAGTTATTGAGTTATCTGTTGGTAAAACAGCATCAGGCCAATGCGTTTTCTTATAACCTTGCGAAAGCTTCTCAATATATTGCTTTATAGGAATGTTACTTGGGTGATAAAAATCAATCACTAGTTGTGTTGCACCACCTGGTAGTAGCAATCCTGTCCCAAGTTTATTTTCTAAATCTACTTGCTCTGCAATTTTTCCTTCCCAAACTTTTAATCCATCCCAATTTTTCGGTACATCTATCCCCATAGCCTTTAACTCATTTACGGTAGGAATCCTCTCCAATTCAATATAAATTCCATTTTTTGACCATTCTGATTTAACAGCACAATCTAACCTCCACTCTGTGCCATTTTTAGGTAGTTTATCCCCCCAAAATAATCCAAAAGGTTTGGGATCAGAGGAATCTAATACTCTGTTAATATTTATTTTTTTTCCTGGCTTAAACGTCTTCGCTTCTATTGCTGCCTTTTCACTAAATGTACTAATAACCCAACTAAGATTTTTCCTTAAATCTGTATAGCCATCTACTGGTTCAAAATGACTCAAAGGTGCAGGTGTATGGCCCTTACTTGCAATCACTTTAGAAGCAGTTGAACTTAAACGGGCTTCTGTTGTCATGACTTTGGTTTGAGTACCACCAATCTTTGCTCCCGCTTCATTCATCTGACGAATGATTTCAGAACGCACTTTATTTAAGGCTTGATCTAACTCTTTGACAGCAGAAGGAATCATCTTGTCCGCAAGACGTCCCAGCTCATCCAATTTTGGCCCCATTGAATTTACATAAATTCTAACGCTTTCAGGTAATGCTTTACCCATTTTTTGATTAATAAAGGCAAAGCCTCCTTTCATACGTGAGAGGCCATTCTTAAATTCAGCTAAAATTTTAGCTTGATACTGAGCAAAATTTAGTTTTTGAATAAACGCTACTGAGTTTCCATAGCCCATTTTTCTTAAAAAAGCGAGAATCGCAGCGGCAACTTCAGCAACTTTAGTTGCATCTTTCATTACAGTAATTAAGAGACGACCTACGCCTTTTAAAATACCGCCAAAAATCGGAATAATAGGTAATAAACATAAGATGATTTTGACCCAATTAATAACTTCCGAAGCTTGTTTCTTGTCATCAGCCATCTTCAATAAGACTGCAACTAAATCTCGTGCCGCCGTTACCTCACCAGCAACTGGAAACATACTTATTGCAGCGTCAGTAAAAATCTGACCTACCGTTGCTTTATCATTAAACTCACCTTGTAGAGCTCCACCAATCCATTTTCCACCACTAACCACACCATCTTTAACTTGTTTAGCACCATCGGCTATTTGATTTCCCGCTTTTTTCGCTCTATTCCAGATATCATTACCAATTTCAATAACGGCAATTTTTTTTTCTGCACTATTCATTTATTCTTTTCCTCTAGTGCTTGCTGATATGATGCTTCAAAATCATCAATTACCCAGGCCGATTTATATTCTGGGTTTTCATCTGCTGTTGCAACAACTTGATATGGTCTTTGATCTTCACCAAAAATAATTCTTCCTTCGCCTTCGGGAGCATCTGTAATATCTGCGATTCCTTTATTATTAACAATTCCAGAATATTGCTGTCCATTGTTATACCTTATTGTGAAGTTAGCACCTTGAACAGGCTCTTGATCATGATATTGTAGTAATAGTTGTTTTCTGATTTCATTTGGCATTAGAGGGATATCCATAGGAACTTTCGCCCCACCCATAAACAAATGCTGCCCCGCCTTCGCCTCAAACTTGCCACCTGTGGTTGGGAAAATACCTGAACCATTCAGCTTGATCTGAGAACCACCCGCAGTAATCACAATTTCTTTCGGACTGGCAATCTCAATACGATCTTCAGTTGAAATAATCTGAATCCCTTGCTTGGCAAGTAAATCCATACCATCCGACTGAGCATGCGCTTCAAATTTACCTTTAGCAGCCACCTGTTTAATCCCATTCTGCGCTGCAAACACACTGATTCTGTTTTGCGCATGCGTAATCAGATTTTTCTGTGTGCTTAGATTGATACTGTCGCTCGCAAACTGGTTAATCTGTCCATCTGTAGAAACATGAATATCTTCACTGGTACTTAGACCGATCCCTACAGGTGAGCTTAATAGCAATAAGGCTTTATTAAATTTAGCAATTTTTCCTTCAATCTGTTCTGCAAACGCTTTCAATTGTTCAACGGATTCAATCTCATCGGTCTGCTGGTTTTTGGCAACCTCACTCAATGCCTTGGCATTACTCTGGTTGCCTTCAAGCTGTTGCTTGGCAGGTTGAGCATCGAGGTGTTCACCTTGCGCTTGATCCTGTTTGTGCGTTGAAAGTAATAAACCTTCACCTGCCCGCACGGTACCCCATTGATCGGTACGTAGTTCAAAACCTTCACCCCGATCTTCACTTTCTGCTGTTGCTTTAGGGTGACTCAGTTTACCGAGATTGAGTTGACTGGCTGCATGGCTGCTTTGTAGTTGTGCACTGATCTGCCCTGTGGTGTCATCAAAGCGGAGTTGGTTAAAACCTTCACCTAGATATTCTTTTGACTTGATCCCTGCCAGTTTTTTGGTGTCTGGCAGTTTACCTGCATTGTCGAACTTGGTTGGGCTGCGTTGTGCTTCGTGAATGCGTCCCACTACAAACGGACGGTCAATATTGCCATCAAAGAAGTCGATCACTACGATTTCATCGATACGTGGCAAGAAGCGTGCACCATAGCCTTCACCAGCCCAAGGTGTCAGTACATCGACCCAAGCAGAATCAGTGTCATTGTCATTAGCACCTGCACCACCATCATGGCTATGATCGTCATTGCGGGTAAATAAGAAACGGACTTTGATGCGCCCCCATTCATCCACATGGATTTCTTCACCGCTTGGTCCAACCACTTTGGCGCGTTGTGGTGAAGCAGCTGGACGGTGTTGTAACGGATTAAATTCGGGTACGGTTTTGATATTGCGGCGTTGCAGCGTCAGCTGGTTGGCTTGGCGTTCTTCTGTGTTGCTTTGTTGGGTTGGTTGCCAATTACTTTGTGCTAAGAGTTGATTGATCTGTTGATATAGATCTTTAGGTAAATTATTTTGGTTATAAAAGTTTTTGCCTGTGATCAGGAATTCTTTGTCTGCACCATCATGTTGATCAATTTCAGGGTGTTCAGCTAATTCAAACCAGTAACCGACATGAGTATCGCGGACTGTGGTATTGGCTGTAAATTGCTTTGATTGTAGGTCGTAGTATTGACCGAGATTTTGATTCAGTTTTTCGATCTGTGCATTGCCCGATTGGGTAGCACCGTCTTCACCATTGAGGTCTTGCATCCACGCTGGTGAAAAGTGCCATGCCTGTTCTAATCCTAGACTGGCATTGTCATACTGATCACTGTGCGTATGTGTGCTCTGCACACTGCCTGCACCATCTTCCTGTTCAAGTGCATCTGCTTGCCAGCGTTGTACATGGACGCTGCTGGGTTGTAATGAACGTTGTCCAACCAGACTGGTCATGCTGTCGTATTGTTCAGTGGCACTGCTGCGGTGGTAGCGAATATGTCTGCGATCGAGTGCTTGATACTGGCTATTGTCATCAATCAAACGTAGTTTTTGCGGCTGAATCGCAGCACTACTGAGTGCAACGATTCGCTCAGCTTCGTCAATAAGCCAATTCATCCCTTCACTTCTCATCAAACGGGTGAGAAAGTCATAATCGCTTTCATTAGACTGCATAATAAAGGGACGGACATCATAGTCCTGACTGAGTCCACTTAAATCTAAACTTAAGCTTGATGCAAAGAGTGGACTCTTTTGTTGCCACTCTTTGAAGATGATTTCCACCACATCACGCACGCTCTTGTTCATAAACACGCGGCTGTTACGGCGTTGTTTCCACAGTGCTGTTGGGTCTTCTAAAGTCAGCTTATATAAGGTTAAGCTACCGTCGGATTGTCCTTGTAAGGCTTGAGTGATAATGCCTGTGACACGGGTCAATTGACCTTGATCGGTCACGCTATCTATCGCTGCTTGGCTACCAATAAATTGTTTCAGCGGAATGGTGGCATTGGTCGATAGGCAGATCAATTCTGCCTTAAATCCATCATTCAGTTGATGCTGACCATCAATACGTTGCAGAAAAACCTGCGAATTTAAATTTTGATTAGAAAATTGAATATGAATCGCACGTTTTTGTGCGCTAAGGCCGAGACTTTCTAAAGCTTGAAAGATGTTGTTCAACATTTTTATAGATTTTTTTGCTTAAATTTATGGCATTTTAGCGATAGCAATACACCTCTGTCTATACAGTATTGTCTGTTTATGACGTTTTTCGTCACCATTATTTCTTGGTTTAAAATAATACTTTTGATATTCATAGATATAAAACATTCTTCAAATACTCTAACTCTAAAAATAATGTAAAAAAGCAAAGCCGAAGCTCTGCTTTATTTAATATGAGTCAGAATGTAGTAGTAAATTAATTCCACTTAAACATAATCAGCTCTAGTTGCCTTTAAGATATCCAGTTCTAACATCTTTTTCTTTTTATAACGATAAGCGATCAACAAACCAATAAACCACACTGGTGAAAGCCCCAATGCAATAAGGGTATCGTGGTCTAAAGCAAGGATCACAATTGTAAATACCAAAAATAGCATCGTCAGCCATGCCATGACCAAACCGCCAGGCATTTTAAACTTAGACTGTAAATGTAACTCTGGAAATTTTTTACGATAGCCAATATACGACAGGATAATCAGCATAAAGGTAAATACACATAGAATTGAAGTCAGTGCTGAGATAATCGTAAACGCTGTCATGACATTCGGCACAATAAATAAAATAGAAGTCCCGATGGTGACACAGGTCATAGAAAAGATAAGACCTCGAATAGGTACCTTTTTCTTCGATAATTTACTAAAACTCTTTGGTGCATCATTATCCAACGCCAAACCATAGAGCATACGACTGGTCGCAAAGATGCCGCTATTTGCAGAAGATAAGGCAGAGGTTGCAACGACAAAATTAACCAGTCCAGCAGCAATCGGCAAACCAATCAGTGTGAACATTTCAACAAATGGACTTTTTTCAGGTGAAATTTTTGCCCAAGACGTGACCGCGATAATGCATATCAACGCGCCAACATAGAATAGTAAAATACGTAATGGGATCGAATTGATGGCTTTAGGCAGAGATTTATGCGGATCTTTAGTTTCAGCAGCTGTGGTTCCGACCAATTCAATTCCCACAAAGGCAAAAATCGCAATTTGGAAACCCGCTAAAAAGCCTGTGACGCCATAAGGAAACATCGATTGAGTTTCAAATACATGGCTCATAGATGCCTTAACGCCATTGGGTGAGGTAAAGCCAGTACTGATTAAATAAATACCCGCAAGGATAAACAGAATAATGGCGGAGATCTTAATTAACGAAAACCAAAACTCCAGCTCACCAAACATTCGAACAGCAACAAAGTTCAGTATGGTCAGAATAGCCAACGAGGTAAATGCAGGTATCCAGACTGGAATATCAGGATACCAGAACTGCATATACCCCCCAATCACGATGACATCGGCTATCGCAGTAATAATCCAGTTACACCAATAAGACCAACCGAGGAAAAAACCTGCCCAAGGACCGATATAAGCCGTCGCAAAATCAGCAAATGTTTTGAAGTTGGTATTTGCCAGCAGCAGTTCACCCATTGCCCGCATAACAAAGAAAAAGAAAAAACCAATAATTAAATAAGTTAAAACAATTGAGGTACCTGAAATACTTAGGGTTTTACCTGAACCCATAAATAGACCTGTACCAATTGCACCGCCAATTGCAATCATTTGAATATGACGATTGGTCAGCGAGCGTTGTAATTTTTCTTCATCTTGCGAACTTTCCTGCAAATCTTCATCCAGAAGTTGCGTTCCTTTATTCTGACTCATGTCATCCTTACTCCAGTTTGCAGCAACCGTTATAAATGCTTCATAAAAATAAAATATTTTTAAAATGCTTTAATTTAAAAGTTCCATTTTTTCTAAAATTATTTTGAAATTAATAACTTAATTAATACACCTCACTTGTAAATGGTTCGTATTAGATCGCTTTTCTAGGCACTAAAATCTGTTGTTATTGATCAAAAGTATTTTAGCCGCAAGCATCATATCTCACCCCCAAACGAGTTAAAGATGATGCTTTCCATTTATGCTTAATTACCACCCAATTAACATGAAATATACTCTATTATCACAATCTCATTCCATCTAAGAAAGATATAAATATCGAGGATAGTAAAAAATTATGCATCGATATAAATAAAGAATATGGCTAAAAAATACAGTATAAGTGCTGTGAATTAAGATCTAAATCTGTGAATTTTCTACTTATACACAGCCCATCAACGCTTGTTCTGATTTGCAATATTGATATTAAGCAAACGTACCGATGCACCCTCTTTCACATGTAACTGATGGGCTTGTTCTACACTCAACGTCACTTGATTTGAGTCTGGCTGACTATAGATCAGAATAGCGCGATAATTTTCATAATCATCATTAGCAACAATATAAGGCTCATCACCGGGCATAATCAGATCAGATTGCTCTATATGGACAGTTAACACATGGCTGTCTTTGATGGCTCTTAGATTTTCGATATCAGCCTGTAAGGTTGCACCCGCATCAAAGATATCGACATAGCCCTTATAACGTAGCCCTTCTTCAATCAAAAGGTTATACGCAGGTTCGGTGTTGGGATGAACGGCTCCTATCACTGCCTTCGCTTCATCAGGCAGCATATCGACATAGAGTGGATGCCGTGGCATGAGTTCCGCTATAAAGGCTTTTTTGCCCGTACCGCTTAGATAATCTGCTTTGGTAAATTCCATATCAAAGAATTTATGACCGACCGCATCCCAAAATGGTGAACGGCCATTTTCATCTGAAAACCCGCGCATTTCAGCCACAATGGTTTCTTCAAAATACTGTCTAAACGCTGATAAAAACAAAAATCGAACCTTAGACAAAAACTTACCATTTTTATTTAAACGGTAATCGGGATCTAAAAATAAGGTACATAGCTCACTACAGTTGGTGTGGTTATTACTCAGATATAAGGTCGGCAATGATTTATAAACATTCAAGGGTTCGGAAGAATGAACTTGTGTGCCGATATGAAAATTATACCAAGGTTCTTTTAGGCCTAAGGCAACCTCGATTCCACAGACACCAACCACTTTATGCAGCAAGGTATCTTCCAATACAAATAAATAGCCCTGCTCTGACTTATCCAGTTTGCCTTCAACCGTTTTAATCGCTCGATCAATCCGTGCAGCCAATATTTCCATATCTGGTTGTAAAGAGGTTAAACCAAAGCCTGCTTTTTGCGCCAAGTGGTAAAGATCATGAATATCTTTTTGTTTGATATAACGAATCATCATCATGTCTATTCCCCCTCATTCTCAATCAGAATAAACGAGACACAGGCTCCGCTGATTGTACTCTTGAGTAAGACATCCAATTCATTTTTTCTATGCTGAACCATGCACAATACAGACATTTGTTATTCCTTAATTCTTAAATTTTTCCCTAGTCTCAGCTCATTAATGACCGAGCTGGCTTTATTTATGTAAGTCTTTTTTATGACTTCTTTCATTAAGCTGAAATCTAACTTGAATAATCTAAATCGATAAACAGCTCTGCTGATTACTCTATTATTCAAAAACTAATTGGCACAAAAAATTTTAAATTAAGCAAAAAATGAGCTGTTTTTTAGCATTTTATTTATTGACAGTGACAATATGAAAATTATTTTCCACTTTTGGAATGAATTAAAATTTAAATCGTATCTCAAAGGTTTGAAATCAAAAAACAAGACACCAAGTTCAAACCAAAGTTTACTCGCACGCTAAGCAATAAAAAAATATAAGGAATCGTTCGAAAAATAGATCTTATCTAAGATAAATTGCAGAGCATAAAAAAGCCCTTGTTTTCACAAGGGCTTTTTTATTTATTTGGCAGAGGATCAAGGACTCGAACCTTGACGAACGGTTTTGGAGACCGTCATGCTACCATTACACCAATCCTCTAAACTGCATGATTAAATCATATTTGACTTAATCATAAGAAAATAAGAAATACTTACCTTCTTAAATATGGTGGGGGCGAAGAGACTCGAACTCTTACACCTTGCGGCGCTGGAACCTAAATCCAGTGCGTCTACCAATTTCGCCACGCCCCCGATGGGTGTGTATATTAGAGATAAACCTTTCTACTGACAAGCCCTTTTTATAAAAAAACTATGTTTATGAAAGCTAATGCTTTTTTAATATACAGATAGAAACAGCAGGCACAAAAAAAGGAACTTTAAATAAAGTTCCTTTGAATTTGGCAGAGGATCAAGGACTCGAACCTTGACGAACGGTTTTGGAGACCGTCATGCTACCATTACACCAATCCTCTATAACCACATGATTAAACTCTGTTTCGTTTAATCATAAAAAAAGCAAGATACTCTTGCTTTTTAAATATGGTGGGGGCGAAGAGACTCGAACTCTTACACCTTGCGGCGCTGGAACCTAAATCCAGTGCGTCTACCAATTTCGCCACGCCCCCGATGGGTATGCATATTAGTGAGAAACATACTTTCTGACAAGTCTTTCTATTAAAAAAACCATTCAAATGAACAGATAATATTCAAATCACGCATTTATGTTTACTTTTACAACATTTCTAGTCGTTTTAGGCAATCTTTTGCCTCTAAAACTGAATTAAAGCGTTGTTTAATATGCTTTTGCGTGAGGCCAATAAGTAAAGGAAAAAAGCATTGCAATGTAGATAGAAGTCGAATGTGTAGTTGTTGGCAATGCAATACTGCCCAATCGTGATAAGTGCTCGCCTTTAATCGAGATTGGGTGAGCCATTCATAGACAATAATCCCCAAGGCATACAAATCACTTTGAATACTTTTCCCAGCCCCCTGAAAAAGCTCTGGCGCCATATAATGTGGTGTTGCATCTAGAGTGTGAATCGGATGCCCGATCCGAAAAGATTGCTCAAAATCAATCAGCCGACATGAGTTTTCATAGAAACGAAAATGTTCTGCTTTCAAATCGCCATGTACCCACCCGACTTGATGCAATGCATCCAGCGCATCTAAGGCCAAAAATATCTTTTGTTTGATTTCTTCAATATTCTCAAAAACAGGAGCATCAGCAAAAAAATCATGCGCATCAACTGTGATCAGCCCTATTCCATCCTGATCTAATTCATTTACAAAATGACGCAATGGAATCATTTGGAATGGTAATAAAAACTGTTGTTCTGATTGCTGACAGTGCTGATAAAAAGCTAACTCTCGTTGGAAAGCCTGTGCCAAAACAGGCTGATCATTGGTTGCATGAAATTTCAGCCAATACAATTGTTGATCAACTTGGAAGGTATAGACACGTCGCCCAAAGGCATAACTTTGCGCTTTGGTCACTAAGTTTAGATCGTTAAGTTGAATCTTTGGATTAGAGGTCCACGTAGTAAAACTCATTCTGCTGCTTTTCTTCCTGCTTCCGCAACGATATTAGACAATGCTCAATGGTTTTCCCAATTCGTGCATGTATTTCAATAGAAGCAATTTTCGGCCATGTGGCACGCTCACCTTCTTGCTGCAAGATTTTAAACAATTTTGGCCGTGGGTTTTTCAGCATATAGCTATAATGTCTGAGTCCATATTTGGCAATAATATTGACGTCGCCATAATAACGTTGCCCCAAAATGCCATAACCATGATCCAATACCCGACGAATCGGGAAGAAACTGCCCATATGGCTACGTGTTAAATCCATGACTTCCATTGCAATGGCTTTACCTTGACGCCGAACAATCCGTTCAGGCCAACTGAGTACATCTCTGCGGAAACGTTCGGTATCACTTTGCATAAACGGCACGATATGCGGATTGACCTGACTGGCAATGGTGTAATTAATATTATAGAGCCGAGCCATCTTTTCCTGCGGAAAATCACTGCGCATACTACCATCCACCCATTTGGTATTGGCGAGATATGGCGTATGTTGCCCATCATAACGCTTACTGGTCAGATGCACAGGTGGAAATAACACTGGCACCGCACAAGAAGCCAAGACTGCACTCCACACCAATACATTCGGTGCAGTCAGTGCATTCATAATACGTGGATTTTGGGCTGTGTTATAGGGTGCAATCACGATATTAATATGACGTTTGGATTGCTGGTAAGCTTCTGAAAAAGTGACATCACCCAAGTTTTGCATCAGGAATTTTTTCAAATACATCACATCGGCAATACCACCATTCACCTTCAATAGCTCAGTAACTTTCCTAAATTTAAATGCATCACTAAAAAAATGTTCTCCTTGCAACAATTCAGGAACTTTATCTGGTGTAGAAACACCTAACATTCCCGTCATGATTGCCCCTGCACTCGAGCCTGATAAAACCTGCGGCATGAGATCTTGTTCGATTAATGCTTTACACACCCCTGTATGAAATAAACCTAGCGTTGCGCCTCCAGAAAACATCACCGCAGGTTGACCATAGGCCTTTTGACATTCTTCAAAAAACTGGATTTTTTCTTTTAGTTGAAAGGTAATACATTCACTCGAAGCCAAGTAACGTAAGCAATCACTCATTTCCTCAACATAGTTTTCAATGATTTTTTTAGTGCCTATATAGGTCTGTGCAAATAACATCGGATGCCCAATATTGGCAAAGTCATAAGACAGCCCTTCTCGTAATACATAAATCAAATCGAGGGTCCGATGTTGCATACGATATTTTTTTAATAAGTTATAGCGTTTAGATAAAATTTCCGCATCATAATAAGGCGATTCATTGTCATATTTCCATGCTTCATGACCTGATTCTTCATCCAGTTTAAGTGCAATTTCTTTCCATTCGGTATAAGAACTGGCATGTCTTAAGCGTTCTTGCAACACATCAACTCTATGTGTCTGATATGTATTCTTTTTCTCTTGAACTCTATTGAACATTCGCGATCCTGATTTTCAGCTTATTTTTTATCTTCTTGCACCTATACAATGCAAAAAGCAGCCACAACAATCAAGGGTAAAATCGATTTATTTCGATATTTCTGATGATATTTTCTTTATTTCGGTAATAGCAGTGATAGTATCCCTATTCATCATTGAGTTTGGTTTATATGTATGGCTATCCTTGATTTACCCGAATCTATTCTTCAATCGCTATCGAGTGTTTTAACACAGCTTCAGCAAGTTCTCCCTGCACCAAAGCAACCCACTGACTTTTCAGCAATCGCATTCCGTTGGGAAAATCAGCAACTGGTCGCCATACAACAACCTAAAAAAATGCATTTGGAAGATTTAAAAGGCATTGAGCGCCAAAAAGACAAGATCATCCAAAACACCTTACAGTTCCTGAACGGCCTGCCTGCCAATGATGTTTTACTGACAGGTTCTCGTGGTACTGGAAAATCATCGATTGTACGTGCGCTCCTCACCGAGTATTCCACTCAAGGCTTACGTTTGATTGAAATTGAGCGTGATGATTTATCTGATTTACCCAAAATTCAAAAGCTGATTGAACATCGTCCTGAAAAATTCATCGTTTATTGTGATGATCTGGCCTTCAATGCCGAAGATGAAAATTATCGTAGTCTAAAAAGCGTTTTGGATGGTTCATTACAATCTGGCTCAAGCAATTTTATTATCTATGCAACCAGTAACCGTCGTCATTTACTGCCTGAGTTTATGCACGAAAACACACCAGTACGTAAGGTGGATGTACCGCAATACACAGAGTTACATCCGCAAGAAGCAATCGAAGAAAAAATTTCGCTCTCGGATCGATTTGGGATGTGGCTCTCCTTCTATCCCATGGATCAGCAGTTGTATTTACAAATTGTAGAGCACTACATTGTGAAAGCAGGCCTGGAATATAACGATCTGGTTCGTGGTGAAAGTCTGAAGTGGTGTCAAGCACGTGGTCAGCGTTCTGGGCGCGCAGCCTATCAGTTCTCAAAGCACTGGATTGGCTCGCAAAATCTAGAAAAATTGTCGAACAAAGCCTCTGCATAAATGTCCTGAAAAGCCGTAGCTTTGTCCTTATTTCCGCTTAGCATTGGCAATTGTTTCTCATAATCTAGCTGTCACAGCATGGATTGAGTTTAGGAAACAAGATGAAGAAACAATTGCCACCGACATCCCTGACCAGCAAAATTTTGGGTAAAAGCCTGCTATTGGCACAAGGTACGCTTGATAAAGCCGTAAAATATTCAACAACACCATTTTCAGAACCAGACATCATTCGCCCACGCACTGATGGGAATTTTTATACCTGGACACATTATGGAATTTTCTTTCCTCTGCTGCCTGAGCCACATCGTTATTTAAATATTATGATCTTACTGGGAACACCAGGAGCACTTGCATTTGACCATGATGATATTACTTTAGGTGACCCAAGAAAGACTGCAACGTTTTTCTCCAGCACTGCGGCGCTAGATAAACATCTATTAAAAGCCTATATCATTCCAGAACAGACCAATATTCAAGACAATGGAACAACCATTGAGCTCGGTGAAGAAGTTTCTATCCAAGGAACTCTACCAAATATTCATCTCAAAGGTGCCTACCATGGGCTCAGCTTTGAATTTAATTTAGATGTCACCGATAAAATCTCATGGTTTATTAAAACCCCGATTTATGATCATTTTAGTTTATTGGCAAACTTCAAGGGTCAGCTTGAGTATCAAGGGAAAATCACGCCTGCCGAAGGCTTGTGTACCTATGAATATGCCCGCGCTACAGGTGCACATGGCGTGGTGAAAAAGCTGTTACCGGAACCGTATAAATTACCACTCGATTTCTTTACCTATCAAATTATCAACTTAAGCGATACCACCCAATTATTACTCACCAAAGCGGATATTTTGGGTCAACCAGCAGCCTATACCTTGCATGTTCGACATACCGACAAGCCTGCTGAAGTCTATACCAATGTCGAATTCAAGGTGATTGCACATCAAGTTGATGATTATGTTTCACCAAGTGGTAAGAAAATGCGCTTACCGCAATTGTTCTCTTGGTCTGTCAAAGATGATGCTGATCAGAAAATTTTAGATATCACTGCAGAAATTGATAGTCCGTTCCGTTATGGTCATGGCATTGGCTATGCCAGTGCTTATACCTTCACAGGTGAATATTTAAATGCCCCTGTTCAAGGTCGAGGTTATATCGAATATGTGGATGTAGAAGATCAAAGCGCATTTAAACAGTAAATAAGAACAGTAAGCCTTTGTAATTGATCAAAGGCTTACTCACATACGATAGAACAGTTTCCCGACTAACCTTTAAAGTGCTGCTGGATCAAATACATCAATCATTTGATTGACTGAATATTTAATCTCCGCTGCCACTTTTGCATCATAACCTTCGACCAAAAAACGGCTAATGAGTCCTTCAATTAGCGTATAAGTCACTTCAACCAACATCTCTGCCTTTGAATAAGATTGCAAATATTCTGTGATCAAGTTTCTAATCCAAACTTTATGTTCTTTAGATACGGAGATGATGTCTTGATCACCCAAATGCGACTCAGCCACAGCTCTGACGAATAAACATCCTTTAAAGTTATCTTCTTGAAACCATAATAAGTGCCAATCGATCAACCTGTTCAATGCCTCTCGCCCTGTTGCCTCCGCCACATAATCCAATAAACGCTGCCTAAACTTTTCATCCCGTGCTTCCAAGACCGACTTCACCAATTGATTTTTATTTTTGAAATAGGTGTACATCGTAGTTTTTGAACAGCCAGATTCATCTCGAATAAGGTCAACCCCGACCCCAACAAAACTATTTTCATAAAATAATTTTTCTGCGGTATGCAAAATTTTATCAGCAGACTTCGACATAAAAATTTACTCATTCAAAATAGTACAGATCTGTACTATTTATAATTTTAGTTCTATTATCGCCATAAAGCAACCTAGTCGTGAGATCACCATGTTATCTTTATTCAACGGTAGAGAACATCTTGCCCCCTTACCTCAATTCATTGATATTATAAGAAGTTTAATTGGCGGCACATTAAGCATTTTGATCTTAATCCTGCTCAGTAAATTCACCCACAATCTATTTATTATGGCTCCTTTTGGCGCAACCTGTGTCATCTTGTATGCAGTTTCTCAATCCCCCTTAGCTCAACCTCGTAATGTAATATTGGGTCATTTTATCTCAGCATTTATCGGCCTACTGTTCCTTAAAGTTTTTGGCACATCAGCTTTGAGCATCGCACTCTCTGTCGGTTGTGCAATTGCAGCCATGCAACTTTTACGTTGTGTTCACCCCCCTGCTGGAGCAAATCCATTAGTAATTTTGCTAACAGCCAATACTATTCAATACCACTGGAGTTTCTTATTTTTCCCCGTGCTATTAGGTTCAATTGCTTTGGTGCTGGTCGCATGGCTGGTCAATAACCTTAAATCAGAAAAGAAATGGCCTGTGTATGGATTGGCTTTTATCCACAGTAAGAAAAATATCGAATAATCCATCTATCGATTAAAGCGCAATTTCAGCGTTTTAATCGATGCCCCCTCTTAATCAAGTTTCAATGAAATTCCAATTTCTCCTTGCAAATAATTTACTTTTCAATAAAATTAGGTAGGTCGGTATATATAAATATATTTTCTTATGAGCTCGAAATCAGCAAAACAAAAAATCTTGGATGCAGCTTCGACATTGTTTTATAACGATGGCATTAGCAATACAGGCATCAATAGCATTACAGAGAAAGCCAATGTGGCAAAAATGTCGCTGTACAATAACTTTGCCACCAAATCAGATCTAATCACCTGCTATATCGAAGCACGCCATCAAGAATGGCTGGATTTATACGAAAAGAGAAAAGTTCAAATCCAAACCCCAATCGATGGTATTTTGGCGGTTTTTGATGCTTATCAAGATCATGCCGAATTTGCTTATGAAAAAGGTTTTCGTGGTTGTGGCCTACTCAATGCAGCCGCAGAATTCCCTGCACATAGCCCTGAACGTTTGGCGGTTAAACAGCATAAAGATGAAATTGAAGCGATTTTAGCGGGTCATTTACAGCAACTCAGCACCAACCCACACCGAGTCAAAGAACTGGCGCTGATGCTTTCATTTATCTTGGAAGGCTCGATTGCCCGTGCAGGTTTAGAAAGTTCAAGCGATAAAGTATTTGCCGCAAAACAAATGGTTAAAAATCTATTAGAACAAGAGGTTTCAAATTGAGTACCACTTCTTCTAACCTGAGTACACATTCTGGCTTTATCGCTGTCCTCATTGCCTCTATTTTATGGGGAACCACAGGCACAGCCGCTTCTTATGCCCCAAATCTAAGCCCTTTAGCGATTGGCGCATTCGCAATGGGTGGTGGTGGTTTATTACAAGCCCTATTAGCCCATAAAAATATCCTCAGTCATTTACCTCAAATTCGCTCTTACTACCCATTACTGTTGATTGGCATGGTCTCTGTTGCGATTTATCCATTGGCTTTCTATTCGTCGATGCGTATGGCGGGGATCACCATTGGTACGGTCGTCTCAATTGGCTCAGCCCCTTTATTTACGGCACTACTGGAAAAGTTCTTTGATAAAAAAGCACTCTCTGGAAAATGGTTTATCAGTTTTGTCTTCGGCGTAGCTGGGGTCTTACTATTATCGATTGGCGAATCACATTCTCAAGCATCTGCACACACAATTGAAACAGACCAAAAAAGCATTGGCATTATTCTTGGACTTATCGCAGCACTCACTTATTCTTTATATTCTTGGGCTGCAAAAAAGATGATAGACCGTGGCATTGACTCAAAAGCCTCAATGGGATTAATTTTTGGCTTCGGTGCTTTAATCTTATTACCAACATTATTTTTTACTGGCTCAAATCTTTTTGATGAGCCTGTGAATTTGTATGTTGTCGGTTATATGATGCTAATCCCAATGTTTCTCGGTTATCTGTTATTTGGCTATGCCTTAAAGACCATTTCAGCTAGTACCGCGACCACGCTAACGTTATTTGAACCTTTGGTTGCAGCTTTGTTTGCCGTTTTGCTGGTTGGCGAGCAATTAGCACCCATTGGTTGGGTTGGTATGGTGCTGATTTTTGTTTGTCTAGCTGTACTCTCTAAAACCGATAAAGCAAATTAATTTTGTGAAACTAAGTGGGCTAAAATGTGTGAATGTCAAAATGTAAAATCTTTTTTTGCATGTCCCGATGAATTTACCAATCTTTTTAGTTTTGATTTTGAAGCAAGCAACAACTTTCCACACTACTTCAGAGAGGAAAGTCCTACATATGAGACTACTCCTTCTTTTGACTACTCTAGAACTTGCTATCAATGTTCAGAATGTCAACAATGGTGGTATTTTGAGTGCTCGCCTACTGAGGATGCTTGCCCAATTCTAGGCATAAAATTAAATGCTGCTAATCATCTCTTATCAGAACAAGAGGTTAAAGCAGTAAAACAATTCCTAGCAGTTCTTAGCCATGCAGGATTTTCAGCAGAAAAATGTATTCGTCATGGATGCACAAACTTATCGCTTAAAAAGATTAAGTTATGCGTCAACCATTTTATTTAATACAACAAAGATGCCGTCCTATTTTCTGCAAAATACAACCTAGGCACTGGATACAGACTTTTTATAGATGCAGAGAAATAGATTTTCTCTGCATCGCTTCTAGAGCTTAAATATCAATACTCTTTTGCTAACTTCTCTAAGGTCGTGAGCATTTTTCTCACTACGCTTCTTTTATGATGCAACATGTTTTTAATGTTACTTGGATTAAAACCAGTCAACTTTGCAATACCACGACTAGTCATGTATTCACCAGTTTTCGCAAAGTGCTTTTCACTTAATTCGGTTTTCGCATTTGAGAATCGAACGGCTAGCTTATAATCATTAAACTCAGACCATGCACCTGTTTTATATTCGTCTGCATCAAAGCTGCTCTTCTGCTGAGTAGGTTTTTCTCGAAGAATATTACTTAAGCGGTTAATGACAATTTTTTCTTCACTTTTCTCAATTATTTGATAAAGTTCAGTTTCTTCAAAAGGACGTCCTAAAGCGATGTCTTTTCTATATTGTTCAACGACCTTTTCTTTTGACTCGACCTTTTTCTCACCTTGTTGAGTGAGGCAGAGAATCTTAAATAAAGACTCTAATCGGCCACATGTAAAAATAAAAGAAATTTTCAACTTACAACTCCATTATGAACGTTAGTTCATAAAAATATTTTCAAAAAAAATTTTGACCTATAAATTCACTATAGAATTCATTTAAAGGCAAATCAAAATCAGCAACTAACTGCCTTCTTGTCGTTTGTGTAATTTCACCAGTTTTCGGATTCAGACCTGTTTTTTCAACGTCTTTCCAATAAACACCTGTACCACGTTTTTGCCATGCAGGAAGTTCATTAAAATTAATCTGCTGTGAAAAGAGTAAATCATGCTTTTCTTGACGATTTAATCCTTTCACTTGCTCCGTTGCTTCACCTACTGCATGCCCCAATTTTCTTAACATCCAATAGCAGTGTGCATTTAATGCATTTCGATGCGCATCCTCTTGTCTCCAACGGAAGTAGTCATCTACTAATTGCGAATTGGGTAAAACACAAACTCGAGCATCAAAAGTAGCAATTTGACCATGCATAACAGAGAATTTTGCACTGGCTTCACCTGCTAAAATAGAAAGAATTTTACGTTCCTTACGGTTGAAACTTTCATCGCGGTAATGGAATAAAAGAGAAATTTCATCGCTTTGGGTATAACCATAGACGATATTAAAGCCACACTGTAATAAATGGGTTGTGGTTTCTACCATTAAATCTCTAAAATGTACATCAAATGGCACTTCGAATTGCCAGATTTCTTTGGTTAACCGTGTAAACCCACGACCATCCAACCTTACGACAATATAATTTTCAGGCGGAATACAGAAATCGTAAGCCGTCTCATATTTTCTTAATCTTGTATCTAAATCTTCAAATCTCATTATTGTTCTCTTTGATACAGCAAGCTCACATTAAAGTCATTTTCTTGATCAATTGAAACGCGGTAAACTTCATCAAAGCCTTCATTAAGCTCAGGGATTTCTAACTTTTTAAACGTAGAAATCACACCAACTCTAGGAATTTTCGCCTTACCTTCTCGTTGTTCATTCCGCAAAAGAGCATCATCCAGACCACTATCAAAATAGTAAGCGATCACCTTAAAGTGAGCATTTTTTGCATCTTGAACATATATCTTTCGATCTAGTTTACTCGGATTGGTATTATCAACAACAACCTTCTGTTTTGCGTCCAAACAGGCCTGAAACAATATTTTCTCACGATGTCTGGTTTTCAACATATCAAGATTGAGACGAATATGCGTATCAGAGAAATATTGCTTAAAAAATGTTGATTTACCTGAAGCTTGCCCACCTACAAAAATGATCAGCTCCATTTTAGGTCGGCTGTAACTCAGTCATTGGCCATCTTGGTGTGGTGGTCACCGCCAATCCATCATGTTGCCCAGCTTTTAAACGCTGATATCCAGCAAAGGCAATCATGGCGCCATTATCTGTACATAAAGCAGGTTCAGCGTAATACACTTGTGCCTTAATCTTTGCCAATGACGTTTCTAATTGCTCTCGCAATCTTAAATTGGCACTGACACCACCCGCAATCACCAAACGTTTTAAACCTGTTTGTTTTAAAGCTTTTACTGATTTTTTAGCGAGCGTATCGACAACAGCCTCTTGGAAAGATGCAGCCACATCCGCATCACGATTTTCATCGCCTAACTTTTTCAGTTGTACTGAAACCGCAGTTTTAAGACCGCTAAAAGAAAAATCCAAACCTTGATGCAATATTGGTCGTGGGAATTCAAAAGCTTTGGCATCGCCCTGTAACGCCAATTTCGCAATATTGGGACCACCCGGATAAGGCAGTTTCATCATTTTTGCGACTTTATCAAAGGCTTCACCCGCTGCATCGTCAATCGATTCACCGAGCAATTCATATTGACCAATTCCATAGGCTGCCATTAATTGAGTATGACCACCTGAAACCAATAAAGCTACAAACGGAAATTCCGGTGGAGTTTCTGAAAGTAATGGGGCAAGCATATGACCTTCCATATGATGCACACCAATTGCAGGCTTATTAAAAGCAAAAGCCAAGGTACGACCGAATAAGGCACCTGTCATCAATGCCCCCATCAGCCCTGGGCCACGAGTATAAGCAACCGCATCAATCTCTTGTTTTTTGACACCACTTTGCTCAAGCAGCTGATTAATCAAAGGAATCATCTTGCGAACATGGTCACGAGAAGCTAATTCGGGAACGACACCACCATATTCTGCATGCAATTTGATTTGGCTATATAGAACCTGTCCACGTAAGCCGAGCTCGCTATCATAGAGTGCTAACCCAGTTTCATCACACGAAGTTTCTAAGCCCAAAACAATCATTAAACTGCCTTTACAACGATCAAAAATAATAACAGAGCTATTATAGACTTGTGATCTGAGTTGTAAATGAGTAAAATACTGACCTTCACTTGCGATCTAGTGCAATAGTGCGTTAGATCTTATCCATCATCTTAGAGGATTTTACATGCCACAAGTTAAGTTGAAAGAAGGCGAACCAGTAGACGTAGCTATCCGTCGTTTCAAACGTTCATGCGAAAAAGCGGGTGTTTTAGCTGACGTTCGTAAGCGCGAATTCTATGAGAAACCAACTCAAGAACGTAAGCGCAAAAAAGCTGCTGCAGTTAAGCGTTATCAAAAGAAATTGACTCGCGAATCTGTACGTACTACTCGCCTTTACTAATTAATTTGTGATTGACTGCTGAAAATACTATGAATACTTTAAAAAACCAAATTACTGACGTGTTAAAAAACTCAATGCGTGCCAAAGATATGGCAACAGTAACGGTTATTCGTGGTGTACAGGCAGCAATTAAGCAAATCGAAGTCGATGAGCGCATTGAGCTTGACGATGCTCAGGTTCTTGCGGTCATTGAAAAGCAAATTAAACAACGTAAAGAATCGATCAAGGCCTTTTCTGGCGCTGGTCGAAATGATTTAGCTAGTAAGGAACAAGCCGAAGTTGAGGTTATTTCTCAATTTCTACCAGCAGCTATGACTGAGGAAGAACTTGATTCCATCATTGAGCAAACGATTGCTGCTCAAGAAGCTACTAGCATGAAAGATATGGGTAAGGTGATGAATTCTCTACGTCCGATCATAGCCGGGCGTGCCGATCCTGCACATGTATCTGCTAAAATTAAAGCAAAATTAAGCTAATCTGCTTAACTCCTTTTACACTCCCCTATTTTTTAAATTGGATTCATTTTAACAATGAACCCAAGGTCTTTTTATTATCTAAATTCACACTGAACATTATATTTTGCCAGCATTTGCATCTCTTTTGATTCAACCACTTGCTTGATTAAATCTTGCTTGGTCATACTCGCGTATTGCGCTGGTAATGATGAGCGATTTTGTTCAATCGCATCAGACATATCCTGAATATAACGCTGATTAATCTGACAGTACTTTGCTTGCTGCTCAGGGCTAAATTGTGATGTTTGTGGATTCAGGCTCCGTAAAAAACCACGTATATCCTGTGCATACACACTACGAATTTTATCGACCGAGTTTGCATACTGCTCAATCGATGCTGCTGAGCTGATCCCCACACTGCTGATCGCAAAAATAAAAACTAAAATTTTGTTCATAATGTTCTAACTTCTTAGCGATTCCTTACGCACGTCATCTTATCTTAATTCAATAAATTTTGGTTTATGCTCTAGAAAAAATTCTTCCTTTGGCACTGGTATCTCTCCTGCTGTTACCGTACCGAGACGTAAACGAATAATATTGGGTAAATCCATACGATAGGAATAAAGTGGACTGGCACAGTTTTGACAAAATACCCGTGCCTTATTTGGTGTATGAAAATATTCTTTCAGTTGCTCACGCCCAGAAATCAGCTCGAATTTGTTTCGCTCAATTGGACTATTCCAACCCGCGATAGAACCTTGTGCCTGCTGGCAATCAGTGCAATAACATAGAATACTATTTTCAATTTCCCCATGATATTGATACTGCACAGCACCACACAAACATTGTCCTTGAATCATAACAGCCTCCCCCTCAGTTTTATAAATATAAGTCGTCTTTAAGTTTTATAGTTTGATTGAAGTTAAATAAGGCTTTGCTTTAGCTCAAGTATTTCACCAGCAAGCCCATCATAATCTTTGAACTCTGTATGAACGAATCCCTGACTTGTTAAAATTTTACGTGATGCGATATTCTGAGGATCAATAATCGCAAAGATTCTATGAATTGAATTTTGTTTTTTTGCATCACTCAGTAGCTGTTGACTAACTTTTCGCGCTATACCCTTACCCCAATAACTTGGTAAAAGCATATAACCCAACTCAACCTCACTGTCATTCAAGTTTTTGATTTCTAATTTCGCTAAGCCTATATATTCATTAGTATTCACATCTAATATTTTAAAATGACCAAAGTTAGGGTGTAATTGATTATTTATTATAAGCAACTGGAAATCTTTCTTCGCCTCTTCTTCAGGAATCGCTCTTTCTGTAATCATCGCCATAACTTTTTCATTTCCAACCAGTTGGTAATACAAATTAAAGTCATGCATATGAAATTTTTCTAGCTTAATTTCCATATCGTTATTGCTCTTTCTAAACTTAATAGGTTCCAAATAAATACCAACTAAAAAGTCTGATTACAGCCTCATACGGCGTTCATCTTGCATCTGTTTTAAACGTGCGTCAATTTTTGCGGTCATGGCTAGATTTCCTTTCGCAAGGCGTTGCGCATGTAACATAGACTTAATAGCATTTTCTTCATAGCCCGACCAATATTCTGCCTCTGCACGATAACCTAATACATTAACTGCTTGTAATGGCGAACTCTTATCTAAATTGGTGGCTTGCTGCAGCAATTGCCAACCTTCAATATCACGTTGGTTTTTATGAATAAAACGTTGTACCAATGCTTGTGCCTGTGCAACTTGACCTTGTCGAATCAGCACTTCTGCTAACTTATAAGATAAGGCTCGATTCTCAGGCATGGTTTTCTGAATTGGATTGATACTATTGTAAGCCTGTTCGAACTTATTTTGCCCCAAATAAATATCGGTTTGGATCAGCGGCACAAGCACATGATTTCTAAGTTTAGGCTTCACCAAGTCTAAGTTGGCTTGTGCTTGAGCGTAATCTCCCTGCTCCAGATAGAACTTACTTAGTGCCAATTGCGCTGCGGTATTTTTCTGATTTGCCAGTGACTGTAATTGAATTTCAGTCGCCTGATTAGACACTACTAAGGTATACAGTTTTAAAATCTCAAAATCGAGATCGTAAATTTTAGACTTTACTTTAGGAAGTTGATTGGCACGCAAACGTGCCTCACTCATCCGTTCTGTTGTTAAAGGATGGGTAAACCAAAAGTCTGGTAAAAAGCTGACTCGACTGGTGGCACGATGCATGGTTTCAAAATAGTCTGCCATGCTCTGCGGGTTATAACCTGCAGCGTACATAAACTGCATGCCGATACGATCTGCTTCACGTTCCTGATTACGACTATAACTCAACTGCTTATCCATCAATGCCGCTTGAGTACCCATCATGACCGCTGCACCCGCATTGCCGTCAGCTTGAGATGCAATCGCGGCTCCGACAAGAATACCTGCCAATGCAAGCAAGCCTTGTCCCTTAAATGCTTCTTGAGAACGGCTATAGTGACGCTGTGATACGTGTGCAATCTCATGCGCCATGACACCAGCAATCTCATCCAGATTCTTAGCTGAAGTAATCAAACCTGTATTCAATGCAAATAGACCACCAGGAACAGCAAAAGCATTAATTTGAGGATCTTTGATAATCACCAAGCCAATCGGTTGACCCAGTTGAGTCTGGCTGAGAATGCCTGAAAAAACCTGTAAAAATTGGTCTTCCAACCATGCATCTTGCACTGTTGGCATTTGACGATGCACTTCACGATAAACTTTTTCACCGATAAATTTTTCTTTTTGTTGATCGAGTAAACCTATACCACTGCCAATTTCAGGCACTTCTGTTTGCCCAGCCGTATGGGAAGGTAAAAAGACCTCAGTGTGACTCAATTGAGTTGTGGCCAATAAGCCACAGGCGAGCAGCAACGATCTCAAGTGGTTTCTCTATGATTTTAATAAAGAAATTTACTATAACATTGAAAATAGGAGAAATTTGCAACAAAGTGTTATAAAAGGCAGAGAAATCCTGCCTTATCTTATGATTTTTGAAATCAGCCGGATTACTCTGCCGCAACGTAACGTTGATCTACACTAAATTTTTCTGGGAATTTGGCATTGATGTTTGCATAAAAAGACATAATTTCAGTCATATCTTTTTCATAATCACCTGTAGGGTAAACAATTTTCCCTACACCCGTTTTTTTCTTGGCATAATCCATATACGCAAGTGCAATCGGGACACCCGCTGTTATTGCAACATGATAAAAACCTGTTTTCCATTGCTCTTGTTTAGCACGCGTCCCTTCAGGAGTCACAAGCATGACTAACTTAGGATGCGTTTTAAACAAGTCACTCATCAGCTGGACCATACTTGGTCGCGCTTGCCCTTCTTGTTTGACAGTACGATCAATTCCGATGCCGCCCATTGCACGAACAAATGGCCCAAATGGAAATTTCATATAGCTATCTTTGATGGTCAGGCGCACATTAACACCCAACGCTTTTAACGCCAAACGTGCATATAAAGCATCCCAGTTGCTGGTATGCGGGGCAGCAATCATGACACATTGGTCAATGTTTAAATCCCAATGATTGTCAATTTCCCAACCCATTAAGCCCAAACTTTGTTCAGCTAATTTCTCAAACACCAGACGCCCCAAGACGAAGTCACAAAGGGCGCAAGTGTACCAATATTAATCAACTTAAAAAGATGGAGCCGCACAATAATGCAGCAATTAAATGATCAGCATTGTAAGCAATTATTCGAATTTCGGATTCACCAAATAGCGAGGTGTACGATCTTGCAATGCATCAATTAAATTCTGATAAGCCAGATCTACCATTTTCTGACGTGTTTCTGCTGTTGCAGAACCCAGATGCGGTACAGTCACTGCATTTGGTAATTCAAATAAAGGAGAGCTTTGTAAAGGTTCTTTGGTATAAACATCTAGCCCAGCTGCAAAGATTTTGTTTTGCTGTAAGGCTCCAATCAGTGCATCTTCATCCACCACCGAACCGCGAGCAATATTCACAAACACTGCATGTTTCTGCATTAAATCAAACTGTTCTACACCAATCAGTGCTTTAGACTCAGTATTTAAATCAACCGCAACCACAATGAAATCTGACTGTTGTAACAACTGATCTAGATCACGATATTGCGCATTAAAAGCTTGTGCTACTTCAATTTTTTCACGGCGATTATGGTACAAAATATTCATATTGAAACCATAGAAACCACGACGAGCAATGGCAGCTCCAATATTACCCAAGCCAATAATGCCTAAAGTTTTCCCAAAAACATCGACACCGAATTGTTCAGTTGAAACGGTTCGTTTCCATTGGCCCTGCTTGGTCCATACATCTAAAGATGGAATTTTACGTGCCGCACTGAGCAACAATGTAAATGCGAGATCAGCGGTCGTTTCTGTCAGTACATGTGGGGTATTGGCAAGCCAGATTTTCTTTTGATTGAGATAACCAACATCGTAGTTATCATAACCAACCGAAACAGTAGAAATGACTTTGAGTTTTTGTGCGGGAGCTAAATTGCTTTCATTCAGTAAACGCCCTGCGCCAATCATGGCATCGGCATCAACTACTTCGGTTCGAATCTGCTCATTGATATCACCAAGTTTCGGGTTCAACACCACCACCTGATAATCTTGCTGTAACTGCGCTAAAACATCCTGATCTATTTGGCTGAATACAACGACTTTCTTCATTATTAAATTCCGATATTTATTGCATAAGTTGCCACAACCGTTTTTTCAATACAGGTTGGGCAATCATTTCTTCTAAACTCGCTAAATGTAATATATTAGAATGCTGGATAAAGTCCAGTTGACCTAAGCATAATATCTTTTTATTGGTCGCGCTGGCATCGATAAAACCTTGAATATACGAAGACAGCCCTCTGCTTTCCTGAAAAGCAGCCAAAGGAAATGGCCATTTCAGCTCTGCGTATTGACCCAATCTTGCCTTTTGAATATTTTGCCAGAGTTGGCGTTGTGTATCACTAAGCTGACTACTTTCCAATAAAATGGCGCAGTTGTCTAAAACATACATTTGCAATTCAAATGCTTGAATCTGAGCCGTAATAACAAGCTGTTCTTTTTCAACAACAGCTTCTTTCACAGCAGGTTTTGCAATAATTTCTGTAGGCTGAGGAATTTGTTTTTCAACGACTGGTAATGTTTGTACAGGCGTAACAGGAATATCTTGAACAATCGGTGCTGAATCAAATGCAAGCGCTGTCGATTGCGAAACCTCATCAACTATTTGATCTCGCCATAAGCTCGGTGCAGTATTTTTTTGACATACCACTTCTCTAGGAATCCAAACATCGATTCCCAAAGTTGCCAATATGTTTCTCTGCTGCCCGATCATCTTACCTACTCATTCCCATTACTCACAGTCATTTGCAATACTGTAACATCACATAGTCTAGCATAAACCAAGTCCCCCTAAATGACTTCCTTTTGCTCAATCACTTCTATATAAATCCAATTGCATGATCAGAAATGCATTTCTCGTTAGTTTAGGCAAATATTCAATAACAATAGGCAAGTTTTCATTCGTCGACTTTTAGACAATATTTCATCATTTTGTCGCTTTTACTTTTTATTACTGTTGTATCGAATGCTCAAATGAAAAGGTTGACGCTCTCTATGCTTATTCTTTTTGCTATCGCTGTCGTTCTGCTCATTGCTGGCAGTGCCATGTATGCCCAACAACCCCTATTTGGTAAAATCCCTTCTGGTGAACGACTACAAACCATTGAAAGTTCTCCCAACTATCGCCAAGGTCAATTTCGAAACTTAATTGAAAAATCAGGCATGAGCGAAGGCTCAAATATTGCGGTAGAACTCTACAAAACCTTTATCAAAACCATTCCAAATCGTAACCCCATCGACCCAATTCCTTCCATTAAAACCAATCTACTCGCTCTTGATCCCAAACAGGATGTCATTATTTGGTTTGGTCATTCTTCTATATTTATGCAACTGCATGGTAAAACTTTCTTGATCGACCCTGTCATGAGTGGCAAAGCTTCCCCTTTCCCTTGGGGCACTCGTGCTTATAAAGGGACAGATATTTATAAGGTTGAAGATTTACCAGACATTGATTATTTGCTGATTTCACATGATCACTATGATCATCTGGATTACGAAACCACGCTTAAACTTAAAGACAAAGTCAAATATGTAATTACAGGTCTAGGTGTTGGTGAACATTTTGAATATTGGGGTTATCCCAAAGAGAAACTGATTGAAAGAGATTGGGGTGACAGAATTGAGTTTGATGATGGGATTACCATTATCACTGAAACTACTCATCATGACTCTCGCCGCGCTTTAGATGGTGGTAAAAATCTTTGGGTCTCCTTTGTCATTCAGTCCCCACATAAAAAGATTTTCTATACAGGTGATGGCGGCTATGGAAAACACTTTGTCGAGATTGGACAGAAATACGGTCCCTTTGATTGGGCCTTGATGGAAAATGGTCAATACGATGCTGCTTGGCGTTCAGTGCATTGCCATCCTGATGAAGTAGCTCAAGCTACGGAAGAACTGAATGCACGTAATATGATTCCCGTACATCATTCAAAATTCAGTTTGGCTAAACATGCTTGGTATGAGCCAATTACCCGCATTGTTGAATACTCGCAAAGCAGGAAATATCGTCTTGCTACACCAATGATCGGTGAGTTGGTTGAACTGGATAATGATCGCCAATCCTTTAAACAGTGGTGGAAGAATATTCGTTAATCAAACAATCCCTTTCAATTAAGAGCCTCATTCACATATGAGGCTTTTTTTATTGAGCACATTGAAAGAATGAAAAATAAAGCTGATCAAATTAGGCAAACAACTGAGCATTTCAGGTCAATCAATGTCGTATTTTTAGGCTTAAATAGAAACATCGAAGATCAAGAAAATGACATCTACAGGTCTTTTCTTAAATGATGAATCTTAAACAAAGGTCGTTAAAAATGAAAAATGTATTAGTGCTTGGTGCATCAGGTCAAATTGCTCAATGGGTCATTGAGATGCTGGCAAATGAACCTAACTTGACTCAAACGTTATTGGTACGTGATACAAAAAAATTAGGTGCCGATTTGCCAGCCAATGCAAAAGTCATCGAAGCTGATGTTTTGAATCTGGAGCAATTAAAGCAGGCCGTACAAGGACAAGATATTGTCTACGCCAACCTTGCTGGTGAATTAGAGCAACAAACACAAAATATTATTTCAGCCATGCGCAGCGCAGGTGTTCAGCGGATTATTATGATTAATTCACTCGGCATCTATGATGAAGTCAAAGGTAAATTTGGCGAATGGAACCGAAAAGAAATTGGTGCGTATCTTGGTCCATATCGTAAAGCAGCCGATTTATTAGAAGCGTCAGATCTGGATTACAGTATTTTGCGTGCGGCTTGGCTCATGGACGAAGATGAAATTGATTATGAGACAACAGAACGTGATCAAGATTTTAAAGGCACGGTTATTTCACGTAAAAGTGTCGCAGCCTTCGTCGTTAAAATTATCCAAACCCCAGAATTTTCCTCTCGAAAAAATTTAGGGCTTAATAAACCGAACTCAGATGCCGATCAACCTTATTTTATGTAATGATGAAAAGATCGGACAATCAGGCACCTGATTGTCCGACTCTGCCAATGTCGGCAGTAAGGGGTCGCAGATTGTTAAATAGCAATCTGTTGTGCTTTTAGGTGCGCCTGTTTTAACGCATCAACTTTTAAAGCAGATATGTCTAAACCTTCTGCATATACAAATTTAACGTCATGAATTCCCATCAAACCTAAAACAGACTGAAGATAAGGCGTAACTGCATCCGTTACCTGCCCAAGATGAATACCGCCACGACTGCTCATTACGATTGCCTTTACGCCTTCAACTAAGCCTTGTGGATAGGTTTCGGTATATCGAAAGGTATGACGGGCACGCGCCACCAAATCAAACCAGTTCTTCAACTGTGTTGGCACATTCAGGTTGTACATTGGTGCACCAATCAGCAATAAATCTGTTGCTTTAAGCTCTGCAATCAATTCATCTGATAACTGAATAATTTTTTGAATCGGTGCTGAAACATGTGCTGCGCCACGCAATGCATGGAAAATTTCCGCATCCAATACAGGCAAGTTAAGTGTTGTTAAATCACGGATGATTACCTCATCCTGTAAGCCTTTTTCAGCACGTTGTTTTAAAAATACATCGATCAAACGGCTGGTCTGTGATTGATCACCCATAATGCTTGATTTCAACACCAACACTTTCGCCATGTTTGTTCTCCATATCTTGATGGAGCCATGTTACTACTACAACCAAATCACCAGTAGTGATAATATTTCTATCTATTGATTCCTAAAAATCTACAATCATGCAAACTGAACTGAGTACGATTTCAATCTTTGTGACAGTGGTCGAGGCAGGTAACTTTAGTAATGCCGCAGAGCAGCTGCATCTAACCCGCTCAGCTGTCAGTAAAAGTATTGCGCGTTTAGAGCAACGCTTAGGTGTCGCTTTATTTAAACGCACCACCCGAACTCTGAACTTAACAGCGGAAGGTACGCTATTCTATGAACACAGTCAGCGTGCGATTGCTGAAATCCATAGTGCTGAGAGCTTACTAGAGCAAGGTAAAATCAGTGCAACTGGCTTATTAAGAATTTCGGCACCAGTTCTGTTTGGTCAACTCTATATCGCCCCACTAATCGTTGAACTCGCACAACAGCATGCTGCTTTGCAGGTAGAACTTTCATTAAATGATCGAACTGTCGATTTGGTCGAAGATGGTTTTGATTTAGCGATTCGTATCGGCACTTTGCCTGATAGCCATCATTTAATTGCGAGAAAGCTAGGCGATCATCGGATGTTACTCTGTGCTACACCTGAATATATCCAGAAATCAGGTCCAGTAAATCATTTAGATGAACTGCAACAACACACCACGATTGCCTTTCCCTATTCAGGGCATTTGCCAAAATGGCAGCTACAAGATGAGAACAAGCAGCTTTATGCAATCAAGCCCAAAGCAAAATTGATGTTGAATGATATGCTGGCGATTAAAAATACAGTGTTGTCACATCATGGCATTGCGTGGCTCCCTGACTGGCTTATTCATAAAGAGTTACAAGATGCTTGCTTGGTTCAAGTCTTAGCCGAATTTTCCAGTGTCGACTTTCCTATTCATGTAGTCTGGCCGAGTTTGCCTTATATGCCATTAAAAACCCGTTTGGCGATTGATCAACTCATTCAGCACTTACCACCCGCTCTATCAAACAATCAAAATGTGGTTTAAGAAAAAATAAAGGCTAAATAAATTTAGCCTTTGCTTCATATCAATACCGAGATCTATTTCTACTTACAACAATGCAACCTGTGGAAAAATTGCATCTTTGAGTTCAAACTCATTGTTAGGATTGACTATCCCTACGGTTTTATCACTTAAATAAAGTTGATAAGCACTTTCAGCAAGTTGTTCTGCTGTCATTAAAACTGCACCGTTATACAATTCATTGATATCGATCCCACTACCATCTGCGGCAACGTTATGAAACTCACTTTGCGTTCCAGCGGGAGCAAGTACTTTAGCTCGTAATTTTTTCCCTTGGGTACGCAGGCTAAAATCGACACCCTCTGTGAATGAAGAGACATAGAATTTAGTGGCACAATATGGAATCGCTACATCAACTTCAGCATATCCCCCTACAGATGACACATTGATTAATACCGCATCTTCATCCACATAGTCTTTGATATAACGCAAAGACAAATCCGTCAGCGCACGAACATTCAAATCCACCATATTCATCACTTTACTTAGATCTGCATCCCAAGCTAAGTCATAGTCACCAAAGCCTGCATTATTAATCAGTACATCAATTTTATGATGCTTAACCGTGTCATATAACTCAGCCGTTTGCCCTGATACGGCTAAATCAAAGATCTGATTTTCTACTTGGATTGAATAACGACTTTCTAAATCCTGCTTGATCTGTTCCAGTGCCTCTTGTCTACGAGCAACCAAAATTAGATTAAAGCCTTGTTGAGCGAATTGATAAGCAAGTGCTTTACCAATACCCGCACTTGCACCTGTAATTAAAGCTGTTTTCATTTTAAGTCTTACCTATTGAATTAATAATCAGTACTTCGAGTTAAAGCTTCGTGCTGCTTAATTTCATCTAAATGAGACGTCAAGGTTGGCATCACATAGTCAATTGCATCATTGCCAATCAATAGCTGTTTCGGTGGATTATCCATTGCAGCCACTTGCATCACCACTTGTGCCAATTTGGCAGGACTGCCTTGTTGCTGCCCATCCGCAGCCGACATCAATGCCTTGGTATTACCCAATGCTTCATAATCGTCATGTAAATGCGTCCCATATTGTGTTGAACTTTCACTTAAAAATTCAGTACGGAAAAAGCCTGGCTCAATCGCAGTAACCTTAATTCCAAATGGTGCAACCTCATCTAATAAAGCCAAACTAATCGCTTCGACTGCGAACTTTGAAGCTGAATAAAACACCGCATTGGCAACTGCTTTTACTCCAGCAATTGAAGACGTATTGATGATATGACCTGAACGTTGCTGGCGCATGATCGGCAAGACTGTACGGAGTACGTTGGATGTGCCAAAAACATTGGTGGCAAATTGCTGTTCAATTTGTGCTGCGGTTACTTCTTCAAAACGTCCCAATAACGGATAACCAGCGTTATTGACTAAGACATCTATACGACCAAAACGCTTTAATCCAATCTCTACAGCGGTTTTAACCTGCTGTTCATCACGAATATCAAGTTCAACCAACTCAATCTGATCACTCGGTAAATTTGAATAAAGCACCTTGAGTTTGCTTAAACTTCTCCCTGTCGCAATAACTGAGTCCCCTTGCTGAATCGCTGCTTTAACAATTTCAACACCCATTCCGCGTGTTGTACCTGTCACAAACCAAATACGTTTCATTGTGCTACTCCAACATCTCGAAAAAAAACAGGCCACTTTAAAGTGACCTGTTGAGTTACTTTAAGTACAGTGTGATTAAAGTTTTGTGCTAAAGAATGGAACCAATTGGCCTACCGCTTCATCAACAAAATTTAGTTTGTCGTAGAGAGACATATGGTTGGCTCCGACTACAACATAAAGTTGTTTATCGGTACTTGCTGCACGATTAATCAAGTCCTCACTCATCCACTTACTGCCTGCTACACTGCCTGCAATCGCCAATAAGGGCTGAGTAAAAAATGCTTCAGCTTTGTTATAGGCATCGTAAGTAATGATTTGAGTTAAACTGCGTGCAGTAGCAAAACCCGGTGCATTTGGATGTTCCGCACGTGGGGTATGGTAATACTCCCATGCTTCACGCAATTCTTCATTTGGTGCATCTTCTTCTCTTAATGGTGCAAGTGGAATTGTTGCAATCTCGGCACCACTGGCATCTGAAGTTCGAGCATCTGTACCTGCTTGGATATAAGGGATCGCATCTGCATCTTTGACATTGTTCTCCCAGCCATTACGGAACATTTGACCAATGTTAACTGCACTGACCATACCCACCGCTTTAATACGGCGATCATTGATGGCTGCATTTGCGGTATAACCTGCACCTGCACAAATCCCCATCGCACCAATACGGTTATTGTCGACATAAGGCAAGGTAGTTAAATAATCAATCACAGCACTGACATCTTCAGTACGGATATACGGGTTTTCTAACTGACGTGGTAAACCTGTACTTGCACCTTGATATGAAGCATCGTAGGCAATTGTTACAAAGCCATGCTCAGCGAGCTTACGCGCATATAAACCAGCCGTTTGCTCTTTGACGCCACCACCTGGATGACTCACCACCACCGCAGGATAGGTTTTGCTCTCATCAAAACCTTCAGGGAAGTTAATTACTGCTGCAAGGGTAATCCCCTGACCATTATGATTTTGGATACTGATTTCTTTTGACATTTTGATTTCCTTTTAATTCAATTTTCTTAAATGCAATGATTAAAGATGTTCTTTAAAAAATGGGATTGCTTTCGCCAATGCTTTAGCAACAGGCTCAGGTTGATCGTACAACTCGTAATGTGACGTATTTTCTAAAACAAGCAGCTCTTTTTGTTTCGATGCTGCACGACGTACAATTTCATGGCCATCACGATATGCACCAAATGCTCCTGGCTTGTCGCCGATCACGACTAAGATCGGTTGTGTTAATAAAACTTCAGCCAAGTGAAATGCATCCCAACCCAAAGCCACACTCATACGAGAAAATAAGGCACTGGTTGCACCATTCGGTTGCTGACCGCGCGCAGTTTTATAGTAGTCAGTTGCTTCGAGAGGATCGATATCGGTAATTCCCGCTTTTTTACCTTCCTCTACGGATGGTGGTAGTAAATTATTCACCAACAATTCAGCACCACGTGCTTCAGCAGTACGTTGCTGTGCAATTGCTTCAAGCCCTTCGATCAAAGCTGCACCTGTTCCACCGTAACCTTCACGGGTCATACGACCAAAGTTCACACCCGTAATTGAAGTCACGGCTTTAATCCGTTTCTCCGTCATTGCTGTGTTGAGTACATAAGCACCACCACCACAGACGCCTAAAGCACCAATACGATTCTCATCAACAAAATCTTGGGTGACCAAATAATCGACGGCATAACGAATATCTTCAACACGGTGATATGGATTTTCTATAAAACGTGGTTCACCACCACTTTCACCTTGGAATGATGCATCAATGACCAGCACCACAAAGCCTGCGTCAGCTAATGCTTGACCATAAATATTGCCAGAAGTCTGTTCTTTACAGCTACCAATTGGATGAACGCTGACGATGGCTGGATACTTTTTACTTTTATCAAAATCATTTGGGAATAAGATATTGGCTGCTGATTCCCATGCTAGGTTTTTATATTTAACAGTTTGCATATTGAGTACCTCACTCGTGAATTATGCGTAACGACAATCCGTTTTAGATTGAATCTCTTTCTTTCTATGTATTCAGTATAGGATGATAAAACGTGATTGAATTGCCTATTTCAACAGGATTTTTGCCTATTTTGTTAGTCTTGTTTTACTTCTAATTTATATATGTTTTTCAACAATATGAAACAAAAAAAACCCATCATCCTGAAGAGAATCTGGGTTTGTTTTTTATTTGTAAAGATCTTGATTAAACCAGCTGTAAATCCTGAATATCACGTTGTGGTGCATTCCCAAATAAGCGCGAATATTCACGACTAAATTGTGATGCACTCTCATAACCAACCAGCCCAGCGGCATGGCCTACATCAAAGTGTTGATTCAGCATTAAATGTCGAGCTTCCTGTAAACGCAGCTGCTTTTGGTACTGCAACGGACTCATACCTGTAATTTCCCGAAAATGTTGCCTAAAGGTTGAGGGACTCATATAAACCTGCTCAGCCAAATCATCCATACGGATCGCCTGAACGAAATTGTGCTTTAACCAAGCGACAGCTTTAGCAATTTTTTGACTGACTGAACCGGTTTTAATCAATTGACGCAGATACACCCCATTGGGGCCAGTCAATAAACGAATCATGATCTCTTGTTGCAAGATTGGCGCAAGCTGCGGCAATAACACGGGCTCATCCAGTAAATTCACCAAGCGGCTAATCGCCTCGATCAACACATAGTCAACAGGCTGCACCCCGAATGAAGGTTGAGTTTTTTCTTTCAAGTTTAGCTGCCCCATCTCACTAACCATTTGAGTGACCATCGGGATATCCAACAATAGCATCAAACCAAGGAAAGGCTGATGCTTAGGAGCAGTACGCGTATGACTGATCACAGGTAGATCAATGGTCGTTAACATGGTTTGACCTGCTGTGTAGGTCAGCATTTGATCACCCACCATCACTTGTTTTTCACCCTGTAACACCACACCTAAACCCAAATTATAAATACAATGAGTGGCACTGGCGGTTGAGCGGCGATGCAGAGATAAAGATGGGATTGCAGTATCATGATCACCATCTGTTCGAATCAGATGATCAACTGTCTGTGCCAATGATGCAATCACTTGTTGGGTATCTTCATATTCAATCATTGCAATCCCTCTTTAATCATTACAGCAAATGAATTAAACACTTTCAGCTTGTTTAACAGGGAACCAACCTGCTGTTGCCTGAATAACATCTTGCAGCTTGTGAGGAATACTGAGCTCGGAAGCCTGTTCGAGATCTAGCTGTAAATTGATTTCATCACCACGACCACTCTGGGCTAACTCAACCCAATTCGGATTCATAATCAATGCTTGGCCAATGGCAACAGATGACAAACCTAAATCTAAAGCCTGCTGAGCTTGTTCGGGTGTCTTGATCTGTCCTGCCGCAATCACAGGCACACGTTGTGCGACATACTCAGCCACAACTTTTGCAATAACCCCAAGCTCTGGATCATTTACTGGAGTGGCATTCAAGACATTGCTTAATGACACATGCAGATAGTCAATCTGCTCATCAATCAAATGATCAATCAATTGCAAACTGTCTATAATACGCAGACCAGCTGCATCATATTCTTCCACCGAAATACGGTAACCCAATAAAAATGGACCTTTTGCATGTGCTTGGATTACGCGTTTAACTTCTTTCACGACAGCTAATGGAAATTGCATGCGTTTTTCGAGTGAACCGCCCCATTGATCATTGCGCTGATTAAATAAAGGCGAGAAGAAGTTCTGAATTAAGAAGCCATGCGCACCATGTAACTCAATGCCATCAAACCCAGCCTCAATTGCACGACGTGTGGTTTCTCCAAAGGCACGAATCGTTTCCAAGATTTCCTCATGGGAGAGTGCACGACTTTGTAATTGTCCATCATTAAATGGCCCCGCAGGTGCCTTTAACTCACTTGCACTGACCAGATCTGCGTGTGGAATCAAACTGGGAACAGCTTTATTACCTGCATGAAAGATTTGTAGAATTGCAGGGGCACCACCACTTTTTGCAGCCTTCGCAAGTTTTGCCAAACTATCGGTAAAACGGTCATCATAGGCTGCAAATTCATGGCTAAAACCAATACCGTTTTCTTGTACATGCGTACATCCCGTAATGACCAGCCCAACAGCTTGTGCACGATGGCGTATATAGTCCAACTCTTGTGTTGAAACAGTGTAGTCGTCATTACTCGACCAAGTGGTCATGGGAGCCATAATCACTCGATTTCGTAAGTGAATGCCTTGAGCCAATTGGAATGATTGAAATAACGCAACATTTGTCTTAGACATGGAAACATCCCACAAAATAAACTTCTCTTCTCATAAAAAGTATATGGGATGCACTTTTTCTCAGTTGCCTAAACTAAGCACTTATTTGCCTATTTTGCTGTTTCTCTTACTCAGAATTTATAAACTTTGTCGCATGCGCTGAACATCACGTTGTGGGGATTCACCAAACAAACGGCTATATTCTCGACTAAACTGTGATGCACTTTCATATCCAACTAAACCCGCTGCTCGCCCAGCATCAACATTCTGATTGAACATCAAATGACGGGCCTCCTGTAAACGCAACTGCTTTTGATATTGTAGAGGGCTCATCCCCGTCACAGCGCGGAAATGCTGTCTAAATGTCGATGGGCTCATAAAGGCTTTTTCTGCTAAATCATCCATACGAATCGGTTGTACATAATTATGTTTTAACCAGTTCACCACTTGATGGATCTTTTGATTGGTCGACCCCGATTTCACCAACTGACGTAAATATGCACCATGAGGGCCATTGAGAACCCTTACGATAATTTCTTTTTGAATTAAAGGGGCCAAATGAGTAAGCATCATTGGTTCATCCAATACTTTGACCAGCCTCAAAAAAGCATCAATCAAAGGCGTATCAACCGATTCCACACTAAATGAATGCTGTGGTAAATCTGCTGTAGGTGAGTCTACAACAGGCATATCGGCAACTACCTGATTTACCATCTGCAAATCAAGCAACAGCAAAACAGCTAAAAAGGGTTTCTGCGTGGAAGCATGGACAATATGAGATGTTACAGGTAGATCAATTGTGGTCAACATGCTCTGTCCAGCATGACAATGGTAGACTTGATCCCCAATAACGACTTGTTTTTGCCCCTGTAAAATCATGCCAACACCCAAATTATAGATACAGTGGGTACTATCTGTCGGGCTCATTCGACTGTGAAACGAAAGTTGTGGCAGTACTGAACAATGATCTCCCTGCACTTCAGCAAATCGTGAAACGATATGCGTGAGTTGATCAATATTTAATGTTCTTTCAACAGGACTTGCCATAAATGATTTCTTTATTCCAATAAAAAATTAAATTCACATACCACCATCAATCTTTCAATGCCTTAAAAAAGTCGATATGGTCTTGCATAAATGCTTATTCTATCTTCAAGATTTATCACGCGATCCTTCATCAGTAAATAAAGGTTTAGTAATCAATTTAAATAGATCTATCATCTTAAATAACTTTTAACACCTCATCCCATTTGGTGAGGTAACTCGGTGATTTATGATTTTGCGTCATCTGCCATGCACGTCCATGCGGACTAATCAAACGCCCTAGCGTCATGGTATCACGCCCAAACTTTTCATTAATACCATCAAAAGCCATAGACAGATTACGTCGGGCAATCAGCTCATCTGTATCATGGAATAAATCCACAGCATGACGATGCTGTGGAATAATATCCAACAAAATCACTTCCGCTTTTTTATAACGATGTCCCGCTTGAAAAATGCGATCAAGCCCCTGCTGTACTGCTTTGATAATTTCTAAACGATCGTCACTGTAGTCAGATAAATACACCACTGTATAAGGGCGATAATATTGATCTTTATTAAAGCGATTAGTACGGATGCTTACTCCAATGGCTTTACACAGTAATTTTTGCTGTCTCAAACGTTCAACCGCGCGTAAGCAAAATTCAGTCAATGCACCGCTTAAATCACTTTTATCTTGAATGGGTTGCCCAAATGAACGACTACTCAATACCTGTTGGCGGTCCGTTACTACATCCTCAAGTTCTAAACAAGCCATACCTTGCAACTCTTTGACTGTATTCTCCATCAGCACTGAAAAATACTTTCCCATCATTTTCGCATCCGCTTGCAACAAATCCATCACAGAGTAGATATTCATTTTTTCCAAGCGTTGTCGAATCTTACGACCAACGCCCCATACTTCTCCCACAGGCATATGCTGCAACAAATCTTCAATCACGCAGGGATCTTCAGCAATGATATTACACACGCTATTAAAGCAGGTATGAGTCTTGGCTAAATGATTGGCAAGTTTAGCTTGGGTTTTGGAATAGCCAATGCCGATACAGCATGGCAAGCCTAACCAGTTTTTGACGGTATCTAAAATCTGATGCGCATACGCAGTCAAATCATAACTTTGATGGTAGGCAGTTAACTCTAAAAAACACTCATCTATCGAATACACTTCCTGCTCACATGGGTCAACAAAACTCCCCAATATATTCATAAAGCGACGTGACATTTCCGCATACAGGGCATAATTACTGGAGAAAACCTCTACTTGATGCTGCCGAATAATTTCCTCAATTTGAAAAAAAGGCACCGCCATTCGAATACCAAGCTGTTTCGCCTCATAGGAACGGGAAACCACACAACCATCATTATTTGACAAGACCACCACAGGACGATTTTCTAGCTTTGGATTGAACACACGCTCACAACTGACATAACAGTTATTCACGTCAATCAAAGCAAAAATACGTTGTGGCAGGCTCATGGGCTTATCTCATTGGTTTTAGGTTATAAGTCACAACACCCCAGATCAGTAACTCTTGTCCCTCAGTAATATAAATATTTTGGAAGTCAGGATTCTCAGCTTTTAGCCATACTTTAGGTGGGCTAAAATGGTGATCAACCATCAACCGCTTCACGGTAAAATCATTATCAATCAAAGCAATAACAATATCTCCTGACTTGGCTGAAAGACTTCGATCCACCACCAACGGATCATCAATATCAATGCCAGCATCTAACATCGACAAAGAATTAGCTTTCACAATGAAAGTAGAATTTTCGTTACGAATTAAAAATTCATTTAAATCTAAAGCTTGTTCAACATGGTCTTGGGCAGGCGACGGAAAACCTGCAGCAACACGTTCCGTTGCCAGTGGAATGTGATAAAGTCGATCATTCTTAGCTTGGACATTCTGTATTTTCATTGATGTCGTCAAATCAGTTTGAGTGCCAGTTTTGACATTATTCAGTAACCAACTTTTGATGAAATCAACTTGGGATTCGGGAACACGGATGACTTTGGTCGGCTCACTAAATTGTGCCTTCCGTCCTGCATTGGTTCTTGCACCACCATGCTCAAATTCAATTTTTTTGGACATAATTTCCCCCTACCCAAGCTTAAAATACTTTCAATTAATTTAACTTGAAAAAGTTACAAATTCAAGTTGACGTACAATAAATTTTGCATAACAATAAATTCCATAGATCAGATTTTAGCTTGTTTAACTTAGACAAGGATGTAAAACAAACTAAAATTAATGTTTTAAATTAATAACTTATGAATTTTTAAACAAACATTAAAATATTAAGTTATTGATCTAATTCACTAATATTTTTGATTTTCGGCAGTTAGGTTTTATTCAAATATTTTTGATGTGGAGACATGAAAAATGAACAATCGACGTGATGCTATTCTTGGTTATGCTGACGAACAACATGCTTTCTTTATTCGCCTTATAGAGAACAATACCGTTCTAGGTGAAAGCTATGGATTATTTTGTGAAAATCAAAATAGTGAAGCCGCAGAAAGTATTATGACCACACTTTTTTTAAAGAAATCTTTTTGGCTCAATGGTTCAGAGTTTAATGACATTGTGAAAGGGCTTAACCCAATCCACTGATAAAAGGCATACCCCTCTTATGCAAGACGGATACTCAAAGAGCTTGTACAAACAGATCTAACATACAAGCTCTTTTCTCGTCACTCTAGCCTTACCCTTATATCGTTTTTCCAAAAGCGTTTGCATATCTCAAAGAAAACCCACCTATTTGAACATCCTTTGTGGGCCTTTTGTATAACAGTGTAATCGCTTTAATTTTAAATAAACCTTTTGTCGTTAACAGGTGCAACCAGTCGATAAATTTTTCCATCAGGTTCACTTTCAAACAGTAGATCCATATTTGGAAAAATAATATTACCTTCAACCTCAATATGCTCGACACGTTTAAAGAAAGGAATATTGTTATCTTCCAAGTCATTTAACTGTGCTACTACAACTGACTCATTCTCTTCTTGATCTTTAATAATTACTGTAATCTTATCCATAATAATTCTCCCAATAATATCGTTCATAGCACTATGGGAATTTTTTTTAAGCTTGTCGACTAAATGGTTGTAACAAGAGTTATAAGTATTATATTTTTATTAATTAGGGAATTAAGTACTTGAAATTATCGCCAAATTGACAAATTTCATTAATATTTAATTAACTAAACAGTTACAGTGATACCAAAAACGTTTCAAAATAATTCATCACTTGCTTCTTGTATCTTTCAAAAACTAATACATTACCAACGATCATATCAATTAGCATCATAAATCAAAGGTCATCTATTTAGTTGTTATATCAACAGATACTGGTTTGGGTGCTTGGTTCTTTTCTAAAGATTTATCACTACTTTTTTCGACTTCATTTTTTAATTCAAGATATTGCCTTGCATCTTCCCGACGATGAATTCCGCCTAGTTTTAAAGCCTGCGTATCAACCTCATCATTGATGTCTGCTTGTTTAGTTGATTGGCGAATGAGTGACTCTTTTGTTTTCTCTATTAACAGAGGAGCAGATGTTTTTTCTACTTCCTTCACTGTAGCGATTTCAGTTGCTCCAATAAACGTCGATACAACCCCAATAGACATCAAACATAGTGCTCGCCTCATTCTCTATCTCATCCCTATTTTAATTTTGATACATCACTTTAACATGTTAGCTTAAGTAGATTGATTTAAATTTTATCCAACACTTTTCAGTACTAATCAGATCTATCCAGACATAAATAGTCTAGCGTAAGTTGATACTTATATTTAAAAATACCATTTCCTTACAATTCTATAGAAGTAATTTACTTCGTCGCTGTTCCTATGACTGGCTTATTTGAACCAGATTCAGAACCTGTTGATGAAATCGGCAATGTAATCACGCAGTACAATCTGATCTATACGAGTTGCAGATAGATAGTGACCGACAGCAATAATGCAACATTTATGCATAAATACCCAAAATATGAATCATCAATACATCAGATCACCATATTGATTTGAATTAGTACTCAAATAGGTTTAGTTTTTCGAATTTCTTCCAAACTGCTCAATATTTCCAGTTTAACTATATGACCAACCTGCAACTGACCTATGGTTCAGCTTGTTGGTCAATTTATAGAAATATTTGAATGAAATACTTAATGCGCTCTTCCCCATGTACTAATCAATGCTCTCATTTCATACGGTAAAATATTTTATTGACCACTAAATTTTTATATTTTTCAATATCTTTCTTAGGATAAAATTAGAATATTAATCACTCCTCTGTAGAGTTTTTAATGCTTATAAAAAGAACAGCAACAGACACCAAACATATTGTAAATAAATTTAGCAGGCGCATCTATAGGATATACATCTTGATCTCTTAAATAAAAAATTTCTCCATTATTCAATATTTTCAAAATATTATTTTTCCTTTTTAGTACCACACCTTCTCTTATTATTTTATAGACTTCTTCTGCATCAATTTCAAATTGATAAAAGAAAACAACATCACCCTCCTTAAAATCTTTCGATTCAAACCTCTTATATTTCCTACAACTTAAACAAATCCATTTTTTCATTATAACTGCTCTAAAAAGCAAAACCCATTATATAAAAGACGCCTGTTTAAAAATTAACAGCAAAGTATTAAAAAATTATCATTTAGTGAAAATTAAAATAACTTGTTGATTTTTATTATTATTTATAAAACATCAATATGCTTAAAATATCGAAAGCGTTTTGAGAAAAAATACATCATTTAGATTTCATGCAATGACAAGCCCCCTGATTGAACTTTGACTCAAACACAAATTGATATATTATAACATTACAATTAATTTCTTTTGTACAACCTTAGACTCATGCAAATTCCCCCTCAACGCTTACAAGCAATCGATGCTTTAAGAGGTTTAGTTATCCTCATTATGATGGTGGATCATGTTCGAGAAACCTTCTACCTCCACCATCAAGTGCCCGACCCCATGCTCATTACGCATACTGATGAATCACTGTTCTTGAGTCGAGTCTTTGCTCATTTATGTGCACCAGTGTTTGTCCTGTTAACAGGCTTATCCGCGTACCTCTATCAAGCCAAGAATAATATTGCGATGACACGCGATTTTTTGCTCAAGCGTGGGTTATTTCTGATTTTTCTTGAACTGGTTGTGATCAACTTTGCTTGGACGGGAAGCTTCCCACCCGATGTGATTTATTTACAGGTTATTTGGGCCATTGGTTTGAGTATGCTGGCTTTGGCAGCGCTAGTTGGCTTACCACGGCAAGCTTTATGGGCAGTCAGTCTTATTATTATTTTTGGACATAACCTGCTCGATCAGGTCTCGTTTGAAAATATCCCTATCCTACAAAATCTATGGATGGTTTTGCATGAACGAGGCTGGATTGAATTTGGAGAATTTATTCGATTTAGAACATCATATCCAGTTTTACCTTGGATTGGTGTGATCACACTTGGTTATTGTATTGGTACGATCGCATTTAAAGAAAATCGAGATACAAAACAAAGGAATCTGATATTACTCAACTTTGGTTTATGTAGTATTGGCTTATTTCTGGTCTTAAGATGGATCAACGTGTATGGCGATCAAGCATGGATTGTAATGCCAACAATTACCGAAACAACCATGAGCTTTATCAATTTAACCAAATACCCTCCATCTCTGCTCTTCATTCTATGGAATGTTGGTATAGGACTGCTGCTATTAGTGTTATTACAAAAATTTGAAGCTAAGCAATGGATCAAACCATTAATTGTCTTTGGCTCAGTACCGATGTTTTTCTATATTGTTCACCTATATGTACTGAAGGCTTTATACCTGATTGCCGTCAATATATTTGGAACAAATCAAGGAGAATACTTTGGTGTAAATCATGTTGCATCGCTTTGGTTGATTGCAATCTTGCTCAGTATCCTACTTTATCCATTGGTCCTTAAATTTTCAGACTTTAAGCATAGAAATAAGCATATTGCTTTGCTTAAATATTTTTAGAGCCCAAAGAAATGTTAAATCCGTACAGTTGTTGAAAATAAACCTAACATCTGTACAGATTTAACAGGCCCAAAGCTTAGCTACAGCACAATGCTATAACTAGAATTTTTGAGAAATACTAAATTTATAGTCGCGACCAGTACCCGTCATATATTCCCCTAAGTACATTTTATATTCACGATTAAACAGATTGTCGATTGAGAAATTTAATGTTGGTCCTTTTTCACCTACAGGTTGCCAGTCAGCATAAACTCCATGTAGTGAATAGCCTTTTGTCTTTGGTAAGGAAAAAGAAGAAGCTGCTATCGATTTATCATTATCAGACAAACTTCGATCTTGTGCCGCCACAAAGATTCCTCTCCAACCCATAGTTAAGTGATGCTCTGGCACATTTACACCCAAAGTCGCTGTGGCTTTTTTAGGAGGAATATCAGTCATCCATGTTTTTTGGTCAAGCCAAGGATTCACAGGTGAATTATCACGCTGCCCACGAATATATGAATAGGTTAAGCCGGTAAACCAAGTCGGTTGATTATAGAACACCTCAGCTTCATAGGCCTTGATCGTATAATCATTTACATTGCGATAAAAACCATGATGATAGTTACCATTACAGTCATTAATGCTGCCATTTCCACCATTGGCATTATTTTCTGCTTGCACCTTACAAAAGGTTGAAAGGTTGCGAAAAATTTCATCGGCCCCACGATTGTGATGATAAGTGAGACGAACTTGTAAATGATCTTGTGATGCAAAGACATCATCAAAATTCATTTCATTACCCAAACGGATCGCGAGCATCTTTTCAGGGTGTAAATAACGACTAGTCGCAGGCACTGATGTCACCGCTGATTGCACATAATACTGCTCGTCTACACGCGGGGCACGCCATGTCTTACTGATATTGGCAAACCAAGTCAGATAATCAGCCTGCTTCCACGCCAAGGCTAAACGTGGCGACCAACCTGTATAGGTTTTACTTGAATAATCATGTCCAGCACTAGGATCATTATAACGTGGCGCTCGGTTCGGATTACCTGTATTGGTAATATGATCGTAGCGAAGTGATGGCGTAATGGTAAAGTTATTGATCTGATATTGGTCCTCAACAAATGCACTCAGCATCTGCTGGTCCCCAGAGGGCATATAATAGGGTTCATAATAACCAAAGTTATAATCAGGCTTTTTGGCATTGTTCTTATCGTAAATGAGCGAGTTCTGCTCCATCTTTTGATATTGCGCCCCTACTTTTAATTTATGCGTCCCATAACCAGTTGTGATATCACTAATATTACTGAGCTTAAAAGCCGTATTGGTATAGGTTACCCAGCTTTCATTGCCCAAGGTTGCTGCAGAACCACTAACACTTGGTAATCGTTGGTCGTGCTGATCCGTCTTTGAATATGAAGCGGTTGCTTTGAAATTCAAATAAGGATTAGATTCTGGATTAAACTCATATGCAAGTGAATAACTACTATCGTTTTGATCACGATAAACTAAGCGACGCTTCCAAGCTTCTTCATATCCATATTTCTTGATATCAGCTTCAGTTGGCACTGCATCTTGGTCACGCATAGCAGCGAATGGTTCCCACCCTTTATGCCCACTTTGCATCGCATTCAAACTGATTTTCTGGCTTTCTGTCGGGTGAAAGTTCAACTTCGCTAAATAGGTATCTTGTTGCTGTGCGGAATATAAAAATTTACTGCCATCGGGGCGTTTAACATCACCGCTGTCACGATTGGTATAATACAGCATTGCATCTGCTAAGCCGTTATCTGTCTTACCATATACAGCCCCTGTATAGGTATTTTGTGTATTATTGGAAAAGCGTGAGTATTTAGCAAAAGCACCGACTTTTTTGTCACCAACCAATAAGTCCGTTGCATCTTTAGTTTCTAAGGTGACTTTACCACCAAAGCCCCCATTACCAACTTCAACATTATGTGGACCTTTATCAACGGTAATCTTTTTTAAAATTTCTGGCTCAATAAAAACCGAACCTTGACGGTATTTATCAAAACTTTTGACAGAATCATCTAAGCTGATCGGAACATCCTCAACTCCCCCCATACCAAGAATATTAATCGTTTGTCCACCAGGTCTTGGCGATCCTGCAGAACCAACACTTGGCATGTTATCGAGCAATTGTGCCACGTTGTTTGCTTGATAACGGTCAATCGCTTTTTGATTTAAGACACTCTGCCCAAACTGAATCGTGTCTTCTTTTTCAGCTTGTACCGTAATCGGTGTCATTTGATAAATTTGGTTCAAAGCATTCGCGTTCGCTGCACTTGCAGGCGTTTTTACCACTACTTTGGCTGGTGTTACGCTGCTATCTGCAAATGCCTGTGACATAAGCCCCATAGATAGAGCAATTGCGACTGCCAATACATGAGGTTTGATAATCATTTGAGATGAGAGAGATCTGGACATAATGTTCACTAAAAATTAAAACGAACCATGAGCCTAAATAGGCGCTAAAAAGAATAGAAATCTAAGCAATACAATGTCATTCATAAACAAATATGCAATGTACGCGGATTCACCGTGAAAGTTTGCTTAAACTACGCATACAGCCCTATCACGATGAGGAAGGAACAAGTTTTGAGTCAATAGCATTACAGAGAGTATAAATGGTGCATCGATCATTCAACAAAACAACACAAATAATAGTAATTATCATTTACATTTAAGAATTTGTAAATGGATTGTTACAGATTTTTCAAATCGCTCAAGAACTCAAGCTGCATTCAATCTTAGATCGCCCAATTCCTCTGAGTGAATAAGCTGAGTAACACCATGCTTTGAGTCCCAAGATTTATTTTTATAAATAGCAGTAGAAATGAATTCAGATCAATTTTAATAGATACTTTAGACATAGGACTTAGTTTTAAAGATATAAAAATAAGCCCGAATTGATCAAAAATAATAGTAAAAAAGGACATTTTAAAACTAAGATTTTACAAATAAGTATCCCATTAAAGTTAAGAACGCTGATTTAAAATCCTTTTCTTTCGATACTGCAAAGGACTCATCCCCGTCCAACTTTTGAATGCACGAATAAATGATGTTTGCTCTTGGTATGCTAACAACATCGATATGTCTAGAATACTCAAATTAAGGTCTGCAAGATAATCAAAAGCTAAATCTCGACGAACTTGATTCAGTCTTTCTTTAAATGTATATCCTTGTTGTTTTAATTTCAGTTGAAATATACGGGATGGTAAGCCTAACTTGTTGGCAACATAATCCACACTGATATTTCCTTTATGTACAGCCTGAATAATTGTTTTTTGGATGAGCTCATCAAAAACATCAAGCTTAGGTCGTTTTGAGAGTAGTAAATTTGCTTGTTTAATTAAAATATCATTCAATACCGGGTCAGCATTCGATACGGTCAGATCAAGACTAGTCATCGGAATATATATTTCAACATCTTCGCCTTCAAACTCAACTGGACAGCCGAAAAAACTTTCATAATTACCAAGAAATTTTGTTTTTTCTGAGCTAAAGATAATTTTATATACTTCAATTTTATCAGGATGTACCAGTTTTCCTAAAAATGTATAAAGTACCCCCATCAATAATTCATCTACCAACTGATTATTTTTAAGATAAGGATCTCCGCCCCAACTAATCACAATAAATTGATCAGAAATAGACATCTTCGCTGGTTTTGTTTCACAAAAAAGCCGTTGATATTTTATAAAAAGATTTAACACCTCTAATATATTTTCACAAGAAGAAGCAATATAACCCAAAATACCGAGATGTTTAGGTTGAGTATAACTTGATATTTCCAACCCAAGTGCTGGTTTAGGTTTTTTCTGATTAATTTCTTCCAATAATTCTATCCACTCCCCAACTGGAATTAACTCATTTGTTTTATAATCACTCAAATATTTTGCATTTTTAAGGTTATTTTTTACACAAAAATAAATCAATAAATTAAGCATCGAACTAGACACTAATTTCACTTGATTAGGATTACTCAGAACCATTTCTACCCACTCATATCATATCCAAAACCGTACATCAGAGAAGGAATCAAAAAACTAGCAGTGCAAGTACATTATTTAATCAATCTTAAAAGTTAACGATAATCTAGTTTTCCATTTTTCTTACTAATACGGCAAAAAAATCCATTTTTTGTGATATTAATCACAGATAATGCTAAAAATCTACTTTAAAATTTAAGAAAAAAATTATCATTTGTATAAAAAAACTTATCATTTCAAGGAAAGTTTTAAGATTGTGAAAGTGTCTGCACAAAAGAAGTGCTTAAAAGTGATTTTTATTCTATATTCAAAGCCTTAAACACAATTATATCGCTGTATCATTTTTAATTATTTTTTCCTGCTACTATCATCAATCTCAGCCATTTCAATAGACAAAAGCGATCATAAAAGAGGTTTTTTTCGCAGATTCATCATTTGCGTCATATAAGATCACACTGCCAAGCTTTATGAATAAAATAATCAAATAGGGTTGAGAAACATTTAAAGACCATTATATTAAATATCGTTTAATTGATAAGTTTAAATAGAACTACATAAAAAACAGCTCCAAAAAAAACAGAAAAATAAATAATATTAAGATAATAATAAGGCTAAAAATTATAGAAAAAACAACGAAAATATACAAATCAACCATTTTTAAAAAAATAAAATATATGAAATATATAAATAAAGAAACGTAAGCTATATTTATCCTACCCAGACACATCAGCAGTAAGAACAGCTCATTTCTTATATAGATATTTTTTGATCCAACCTGACTTTTTCCACTTAATTTTTGAAAACTGGATAATAGTTTCTTTTTATATACCACTTTTATACCTTGGTTATATAATATGAAACGAAAAGTACCCCCTTTGAATATAAAATAATTAGCATTTAATTCATAAAAATTATCTTTTTCTACATGATACGAAGCATTCTGTCTAATATCCAAGAACAATGACTTATCAAAAAAATATATAGATTCATTCTTTATGTTGATTTTTTCTTCTTTTTTAAGATGGATATACAATCAAAAAACCATAGATGTAAAATAAAATTTATTAAAAAATGAAACATTCATGATATCCACCAACTTTCACAACATAAATTGGTTTCATTTTTATTCTATCACTATGAAATATTTATCTATTTTATTGCCAATCAGAAATAGCTCCAAATATTTTTGAAAAATTTCATCAAGACCAAAGATTGCCTGATCAAAAGGGTTATTCAGGAAAGTTTGATCTTGATCGTTAAGAGAAATGTTTGGTTTTTAAACAATCTTAGCAATACTTGTTTCTGCCTGACACGTTATGCCTTGCTCGACGAGGATTTTAAGCGTTCCACTTCTATGTGCAAGCACAGGCACTTCCATTTTCATGGCTTCCATAATCGCGACAATCTGTCCTTCAGTCACTTGCTCATCCTGAGTGACTTTCCATGAACTAATTACACCATTGATCGGAGCCAACAAGTGCTCTGCACTCACCTCAAGCTCGGCAGTTTGTGCTTGTACTGCGGTTGCTGGGCCTTGTGCAAACATACCCGCAGGTAAACCTAAACGATGTAATTTCCCATCAATTTCAATGTAGCTGAGCAGCATCGGTTGTTGATGATTAGGAATGCTTCGTTTGATTGGCTTTAATTCTTGTTTGAAATCATTTTCAATCCAACGAGTATGTACCTTAAATTCATCGCTAAAGTCAGGTTCATTGAGTACTGCACGATGAAAATCTAAAACTGATGCGATACCTTCAATTTTAAATTGCTTTAACGCACGTTTAGCACGCGCAATAGCAACTTCACGGGTTGGACCAGTCACAATCAGTTTTGCCATCAGTGAGTCGAAATGACTCGACACCAATGACCCAGTTCGAACCCCTGTATCGACACGCACACCGTTGCCAAATGGCGCTTCAAATAAGCTCAGCACACCAAATGCTGGAATAAAACCACGTGCTGGATCTTCGGCATTAATACGAAACTCAATGGCATGACCTTGTGCTTTTGGTGTTTCTTGAATCGACAATGTATGGCCTTGTGCGACACAGATTTGTTCTACCACCAAATCGACTTTTGCTGTTTCCTCTGTGACAGGATGTTCAACTTGCAAACGAGTGTTCACTTCTAAAAATGAAAGCTTTCCATCTCGACTCAATAAATATTCAACCGTCCCTGCACCAACATAATTGGCGGCCTGACAGATATTTTTTGCTGAACTCAAGATTTGTTGATAGATCTCATTACTGATAAACGGTGCTGGCGCTTCTTCAACTAACTTCTGGTTTCGACGTTGCAAAGAACAATCACGTGTTCCGAGTACTACAATATTTCCATGTTGATCGGCAATGACTTGTGCTTCGACATGACGTGGTTGATCTAGATATTGCTCGACAAAACATTCACCCCGTCCAAATGCAGCCTTGGCTTCTCGAACAGCGGATTCATATAGCTCTTTTACTTCTTCAAGCTTCCATGCCACTTTTAAGCCACGACCACCGCCACCAAATGCCGCCTTAATCGCAATCGGCAAACCAAATTGTTTGGCAAATGCTAAAGCTTCATCAGCATTATTCAATGGGTCTTGAGTACCTTGTACCAAGGGTGCACCCACCGACGCTGCAATTTTGCGGGCTTCAATTTTATCGCCTAATTTTTCAATGGCACTCGGTGATGGCCCGACCCATTTTAAGCCTGCATCAATCACTGCTTGGGCAAATTCAGCACGTTCAGATAAGAAGCCATAACCTGGGTGTACCATTGTGGCTTTGGATTTCTTTGCAACTTCGATAATAGCTGGAATATTTAAATAGGTCTCACTGGTAGTCGCACCAGCCAAGCCCCATGCTTCATCTGCAAGCTCGACATGCATGCTGCCCATATCGTCATCTGCATAGAGTGCGACCGATGCAATTCCCATATCACGGCAAGCATGGATAATTCGAACGGCAATTTCACCACGATTCGCAATCAATAATTTTTCAGTATTCATCATTTATTCTCAAAATCTGTAAATTCGGCAATTTTTTTAAATTTGATCTGACATCCTGCAGGAATCTGCGCCACCAAGTCCCAATGGTGTTTAGCAACAGCGGCAATGACTGGATATCCACCCGTTAAAGGGTGATCATTCATAAATAGAACTGGCTGACCGCTCGGTGGAATTTGTAAAGCACCAATACACGTGCCTTCACTTTCCAGTTCATGGGTAATTTTTCGGGTTAAAGGTTGCGCACCTGACAATCTGAGTCCGACTCGGTTACTTTCATTGGTCACTGACCATTCCTGCTGGCAGAGCAGCTCAATACTGTCTTGCTCAAACCAATCAGTACGTGGACCCATCACAATATCTAGCTCAACCACCTCGCCAGCTTTGGGCAAATCGGTTTTGCCCACTTCATTGACACTAATGTTAGCCGCCTTCACTTGCCCTTGATAAAGGGTATCCCCAAGCTTTAAAGGTTCTGGTCCTAACATCGCTAAGCTGTCAAACGAGGTACTATTCAGTACAGGCTGAATATCGATACCACCACGAACGGCAACATAGTTTCGTAAGCCTGCCGTTGGTGGCTGAATTTGAAACTCATCGCCTAAGTCCAGATCAATCGGTTGATAGCTTGCAAAGTCTGCGGTTTGACCGTCGGCAAATTTCACACGAATATTTGAAATAGCTCCAGCCACTGCAATAACGCCAGCATGCTGCATTTTGGCCTTTAAGCCACCGTTTAAAACTTCAATCACGGGGGTATCGATTGGATTTCCCACAATACGATTGGCACTGTGCATGGCAGATAAATCCATTGCACCCGCCACTCCAACGCCAATATTGGTCTGATTGAATCGCCCTTCATCTTGAATCAGCATTTGTAAACTTGGCGCAATAATCGTAAACACCGGCACCGATTGTTTCGGTTCAACAGTACGCGTGATTTGCTGCAGTACATTTACAGTGATTGGATGATGCGTGACATCTTCAAAATGTACGGTCATGCCCGGTAACAAGAGTGCTGGATTTTCCCGCTCTAAATCCCACATTTTTTCCGATGTTGTGCCAATCAACTGCCAACCACCCGGACTGTCTTTTGGGTAAATACCAGAGTATTTTCCAGCTAAGCCTAAAGCGCCTGAGGGAATTTTTTTTCGCGGAACTGTTAAGCGCGGAATATCAGTAAAAGGTTGATCGGGACTGCTCATATAAGCAAAGCCTGGTGCAAACCCAATAAAAGCCACATTCCAGACGCTTTGCTGATGTTTTCTAATCACATCAGCTACAGACAAGCCTTGTAACTCTGCAACTTGAGCAAGGTCTTCGCCATCGTAACGAATCGGCACAACTACTTCTTGGCTACTACGCTCAAATCCAGAATCTACTTTTAGTCCCTGAATCGAAGTAAGCAGCGTTTTAAAGTTGGTTTCGATCTCGTTAAAAAAAACCAAAATTGTTTTTGCAGCGGGGACTAAGTCTTTAATTCCATTCAATTGCGTATGTTGCAATTTATTGTACAACGCCAATGTTTCTTCGAGGCTCGTAAGCTCAATCAGAAAACAATCGGCGTTTACCGATAAAAAACGCATTTATTTATCCTTTTTAATTATTCTTTAGTCCAATTAGCCCATCCATGCGCGATCAGGAATGTCGGTAATCAACATATGACCCGGTGCATGACTAATCGCAAAAGGAATTTTCGAGTTCATGACTGCCGCTTGCGGGGTGACTCCACATGCCCAAAACACGGGGATTTCACCCGCTTCAATACGAGAAGCATCGCCAAAGTCAGGCTTATTTACATCTAAAATTCCTAGGCTTTCAGGATGACCAATATGTACAGGTGCGCCATGTACACTTGGCATCCGTGCTGTAATTTTTACCGCTTCACTAATTTGATGCGATGGAATTGGTCGCATTGAAACCACCATATTCCCTGAAATACGCCCTGCTGGCTGGCACTGAATATTGCTTAGATACATCGGCACATTGGTGTTGTCATGAATATGGCGAACTTCAATCCCTGCTTCTTGCAAAGCGGTTTCAAAAGAAAAACTGCAACCAATCAAAAAAGTCACTAAATCAGGGTGAGCGTTATAAATCTCACTGGCATCGGTCACTTCCTCAACCATTTCTCCATCTTTCCAAATGCGATAGCGTGGAAAGTCGGTGCGGATATCTGAATCTGCCGCAAGCTGAGTTACATAGATGCCTTCTTCAAGCACATCAAGTACTGGACAGCTTTGCGGGTTACGATGCGCATAGAGTAAAAAATCATATGCCCACGCTTTTGGCACCGAAATCATATTCACCTGCGTCATGCCTGCTGCCATTCCTGCTGTTGGCTGGTCAAAGCCTGCACGGATTTTTAAACGCGCATCTAAAGCAGCGTCAAGCTGAGCTGGATCGACTTTAATATCCTTATACATGGTGCTCATCCTTATGCTTTGTTTACAAATGGGCGGATTTCAATCTTGTTTTTTACAAGCTCGGCTTTAATGGCTGCCGACATTTCTAATGCACCGTCGGTGTCGCCATGTAGGCAAATGGTATCGGCTTGAATTGGGGTAAATACACCATCAATTGACTCGACTCCACCCTGTTTAAGCATAGACACCACACGACTCGCAACAAATACCGAATCATGTAAAACAGCACCGTCTAGACGACGCGAAACCAGTGAACCATCACGGTTATAAGCACGATCTGCAAATGCTTCTGACACCACGTTTAAACCAGCGGCACGCGCCTGCACGACCAAGCTTGACCCCGCCAAAGCCACTAAAACCAGTTCAGGGTTGTACATCTTAATCGCATCAATCACTGCGGCTGCCTGAGCTTGATCATGGGCAATGGTGTTATACAGTGCACCATGTGGTTTAACATATTGCACTTTTGAGCCTGCCACTTTTGCCAAACCGTCCAATGCTGAAATTTGATACAGCACATCGGCAATCAGTTCGTCACGTGATAGATCCATGTTACGGCGGCCAAAACCAACCAGATCTGGATAAGACACATGCGCCCCAATCGTGACGCCCAATTCAACAGCTTTACGAACTGTTTTTAAAATACCAAGTGGATCACCTGCATGAAAGCCACATGCGATATTGGCACTGGTCACTACAGGTAAAATCTGGTCATCATTGCCCATTTTCCATGAGCCAAAGCTTTCGCCCAAATCACTGTTTAAATCAACAAACATGGCATCATTCCTTTTTCGCTGTACGATTATCTGGCTTAAAGTTTGGTCAAATAGTTAAACACGGTCGTAAATGACATATAGCCCATCCACCACGTCAATACACAGGTGACTGCACCTAGAACAATTAACCATTTTGGATAATTATAATTGCCCATCAAGTCTCTACGGCAAGCCGCAACATACACAAAAATGGTAAGGCCAATTGGCAACACTAAACCGTTAAAACCACCGACAAAAATGAGTAGACCTGCTGGTGTTGCCCCCAATACCACATAAAGTAATAAGGCTAAGGCAATAAAAGTGATGGTGGTATAGTTGCTTTGTTTTGGGGTTAAATTCTTTTTAAATGCACTAAAGAATGAAACCGAGGTATAGGCTGCACCAATGGTGCTACTAATACCCGCTGCCCAAAAGATCAGGCCAAATAATTTATAACCAAATGTACCCGCAGCATACTGGAATGCTTGTGCCGCTGGATTGGCATTATGGCTGGCTAAATCAATATTCGCTCCGCTCACCACCACACCCAAGAATGCTAAAAATAAGACATAGCGCATGATCCCAACTACAACAATGCCCTTGGTCGCAGCTTTGGCCACTTCATCAATATTTTCGGGGCCAACAGCACCTTTATCCAGTAAGCGGTGTGCACCTGCATAGCAGATATAGCCACCTACCGTGCCACCGACAATGGTGGTAATAATGGCAAAGTCAATCTGATCTGGCGCAAAGGTTTGCTGTACCGCCTGCCCAACAGGAGGCATCACAATCACAGCCACAATGATGATCAGGATAATTTTCAGCAATCCCAATACGATCATGCTTTTATCCATCGCAAGCGTGGCTTTTCTAGATGCGAAAATCAAAATCGCCAATGCACCACTGAGGATACCGCCCCATTTGGTATCCAGACCAAATAGCGCATTCAGCCCCAATGCAGCACCTGCAATATTTCCGATGCTAAAGAAGAAACCGCCTAGAATCACCAGAAAAGCAAGTAAATAACCACTGCCTGGTAAAGCCTTATTGGCAATATCGGATGCACGCATTTGCGTGAGCGTCACTACACGCCAAATATTTTGCTGCACCACATAATCAATCAAAATTGAAACTAAAATGGCAAAACCAAATGCAGCACCTAGTTTTACTGTAAATACAGCAGTTTGGGTTAGAAACCCGGGTCCCATGGCAGAGGTTGCCATCATAAAGATCGAGGCGACAATGGCCCATTGGCGATCTGATAGCAAAGAAGATTTCAGTAAAGACATATTGATGCGTTCCTCATCCATTTGAGCTCAATAACGCTATTTTTGACTTGATCCAAGAGCATCATTTTATTGACAAACGATCTTCTTTAATCCTTTTTAAATCACAAAGATTCCCTGTTCTCCCACTCAGCGATGGGTAATCAAATCTTCTCGTTCAAATAAAAACATATGCTAGCCAACTGAACAATACGCCTTTTTAGATATAAAATTAAAACCAATATATTGAATTTAATTACTTTTTATTTGTGATTAGTTCGAATATAAATTTTACTTATCACTCCTGATAAGCTGCTTTTATAATTTTTTAGCTCAGCAGCTGTTGGACTCCACATACACGGCTCTTACAGAAGCTTGCTTTAACCAGCTCAAATTTTTATTTTCTCATTCAAGCTTTTCATCGCGCTTTCAGAAACCATCACGGCGACATCGGTTAATTTTTCTTTCAATGCAGCATCATTGCCTTGAATATAAATCGAGGTAAAGTGGAAGGTCTTTAACTTAATTGGCGTATTTAATATTTCTAATCGACCATCGGTAATTTCTTTTAAAGCAGTTAAGGTCGGCACCACAGCGATCCCCAGACCTTGCTCGGCAAGACGTAATAATGTCGCCAAGGAATAACTGGTGATCGAAAGCGGCTCATCCAGCCCCTGTTCCTTCATTTTGGCTTTCAGCTCTTTATAAGGATAGGTAATTTTTGGATAGGTTAAAATAGTATGTGACATTAAGGTCTTAAATGACATTTGAGCAATCCCCCCTTTAAATGAAGGTGAAGCCAAGAAGCTGAGTTCAAAATCACACAATGCCTGTTCAATACATTCAAAAGCCAGCGTTGGTCCGAGTAAAAAGGCCATATCCAGATCACCTGTGCGTACGCCTTCTTGTAAATTCGGAGTCAAATCAACCACGATTTCTACAGAAACTTTAGGAAATTCCTGCTGAACTTTCTCTATATATTCTACCAACCATGTGTAGACAATGGTTTCCGAAACGCCCAAACGAATTGTGCCAGTCAAATGCTTATTTTCAGTTAATTCTGCGATGAGCTCAGTTTCTAAACGCATCAACTTTTCAGCATATTTAAATAAGGTCATCCCCTTATGGGTGGGTTTCAGTTGACGAAAACTTCGATCTAAAACTTTAAATCCTAAGTCATTTTCAATAGCAGTGATTTTCTGTGATACCGCAGGCTGGGTGGTTTGTAATTTTGTCGCTGCCTTATTAAAACTATTCAGCGTCACCACCCAGTAAAATGCTTCCAGATTCTTTAAATTCACGTTCAATCCTGAGTTAAATGTCCCTTTCTAACTCGATAGTATGAGAGTGAAAAGCCTGATTAAGCTACTCATTTATTGATTTTTGTTGCAGTCATTTGCAAATTGGCTCATTTCACTCTCACAAAAATGATATCCAAATCCTGTTTGGGAACGAAGTTACGTTTGGTCATCTGAAATTGAGTTGGACTGATTTTTTCGACTTTGCCATTCCAGCAAAATGAAACCAATTCATTCTTATCACGCTCAATCGTCAATTTAAAATTTTCAATCGGTTTAGCCCAATTTGCCCCTGTGGTCAGAATATAGCTTAAAGCATTAAACGGTGAATTCTCTGCTTTGGCTTTTTTTAAGCCCTGTTTAAATTGAGCATCCATACAAAAGTTCTGATTATATTCATCAGGATATAGGGCAACCGCACCACCCACCAAAGGTTGATATTGATGCTGAATTTTGGTCAGAGCATTGGCTTTAAAGGTTTGCTTCCAACTGTAAATTACTTGAGATGACCATGGAATTTCATCATCTTTTTTAAAGTTCGCTAATATTTTCTGTATTTGTGGCTGCTTACATTGCTTTAATTTATCGACAAAATAGCTATAGTCATCATTGTTGCGCATCCAAGGATTAAGCATCTCTGTTTGGCTAAAACCACATTGTTTAAATACATCTGTTGCATCAATCAACGGTGACTTTTCATCCCTTTGAATAAAAGTACGTACATGCATTTCTGGCTGAATATTTTTACCATCAACAATAATTTTAAAGCTTTTTAGCAGTGCTTCGGTATGGGCAAAATCCGAATCAAAGAAGTTATCAATACGTGGTAAGGGAAACAAAACGGTTTCCGTCACATCTTTATTGCTTAAATTTTTATAAAGGTAATCCACTTTAATCAGCTTCTTGCTAATAAATAAGTCTTCACTTTGCATCGCAACATGCGCATTTTTAAGATAGGACACTCCCCCAGTACCCACATAACCCGTTGAATCATTAGCTAGGCTATACGCGGGTATTTGCATCAAAATAGAAAATGCCAAGATGATTTTTTTCATTTTTAAGCGTCCAATTTAAGATTGTCATTATCAGAATCAATCATAGCGGCTCGAAGACGTAGATGTTCACTTTTTTACTTATTGCATATTTAAAAAAAGAGCAGCCTGTTGATCACAAACTACTCCCCTGATTCAGACTTTTACACTCAAGTTCAAAGCTTTATCAAACCATGAACGCTACTTTTAGCAAGATGATTTACTTTAATCGAATCATCACCGTTTTAATCCGATTGCTCTCCATCTCCACCACCTCAAATTGTAAGTCTTGATAGTCCAGCATTGAGCCGACTTCTACTTGGCCGTTACTTTTGTCGAGGATAAGTCCCGACACGGTAATATAAGCTGTCTCTTCATCGACTAAATCAACACCTAACTGCAATTCAAGTTGATACAAATCTAATGTGCCTGTAGCTTTCCAAGTGCTTTCATCAACTTGGATCAAATCAAGCTGTTCATCGGCATCTGGAAACTCACCCGCAATCGCTTCAAAAACGTCTAAAGGCGAAATTACACCCTGCACATTTCCAAACTCGTCATTGACGAGCACCAATGAACCTTTGGAAGTCCGCAATGTATTGATCACATCAATCACTTTCATTTTCTCAAAAATAAAAATCGGACGTTGTGCTTTGATCAAAGATTTTAATTGCGTTTCATCATCCAGCACATCCAGAATTTCCTTGGCGCGAACTACACTCAGAACTTTATCTAAGCTGCCTCGACAGAGTGGAAATAAACTATGCGGTACGGATAAAACCTGCTCTCGAATTTTCTCTGGCGTTTCATCAATGTTAATCCACGAAATTTGACTGCGTGGCGTCATGATTGATGCGACAGATCGTTCTGCCAGCATTAATACACCACCAATCATATAACGTTCTTGATCATCAAAGGTCTCTTGCGCTTGCAAATGTTGTAGCGGATTTGTCGCTGTGGTTTCTGCTTTGCCACCCATAAGCTTTAAAATCGTATCTGCTGTTCGATTCCGTAACGGGATCTTCGACTCATGTTTAGACCTGTTCCGCTGCGTGAACTGATTGAATGCCTCAATCACAATTGCAACACCAATACCCGAATAGATATAACCTTTAGGAATATGGAAACCAAAGCCTTCGGCAATCAAGCTAATACCAATTAACAGTAAGAAGCTTAAGCAAAGAATGATGACGGTTGGGTGTCGATTCACAAACTCAGTTAATGGTTTAGAAGCAAGTAGCATCACCAGCATGGCCACAACCATCGCCACCATCATGACGTAGATATTATCCACCATACCAATTGCGGTAATGACCGAGTCTAATGAGAATACGGCATCCAATACGACAATTTGGGCTACGACTGCTGTGAAGCTCGCATACACTACATTAGTGGTAATTTTGACTTCGGCTTTGCCTTCCATTCGTTCATGCAATTCACTTACCGCTTTATAGAGTAAGAATAAACCACCGAATAAAAGAATCAGATCTCGACCCGAAAAAGACCAATCAAAAATGAAAATAAGCGGTTTGGTTAAAGTGACTAACCAAGAAATGGCGAACAATAAGCCCAAACGCATGATCAATGCGAGAGACAAACCAATGATTCTGGCTTTATCGCGTTGGGAAGGAGGAAGTTTATCTGCCAAAATGGCAATAAAGACGAGATTATCAATCCCTAAAACAATCTCTAAAACGATCAGAGTAAGCAAACCTACCCAAATCCCTGGATCTAATAAAAATTCCATTACTTACTCCTTAAACAAAAACAAGGAGTCATGAAATTGTATTTTAAATTTGTACCCGGCGAGGGATCCATTTATGTTAACCTTTTTGACAATAGTTGCTCTGATTATGCCTAATCTTTCAGGATTGAGTTTATTTTTTTAAAAAACATATACAAGCTGAGCAGATCAATACAAATATATTAAATATCAATATATTACACACAATTAAAGTTTATTATTTAATTCAATTTTGAACAATTTGTTACATATTTTAAAAGCGCGATAATCACAACATAGCGCTATTAACAAAACAAATCAGGACATTATTTTCAGATTTAAAAGAAATCCACACAAACAATCTAAGCTCTTTTTGCTTACCAGTTTTAATGCTATGCCGACGCTTGGCTGATTACACAAGCAAATCAAATAATTTTCTTTTTGCTGTTTATTTCCGCATACATCTTAGGATTCCTTTTTGTGAATCTTTCTCAATTTGTTAAGATGACTATACCGAGGAAGTCATTCAATTTCTCATACACTGTTGACTCAATTTTGACAGAAAAGAAGTCCTTAGAAAGGTATACTTCCTTCGCTATTAAGTCGAATTTTACAGTGCTTGTTAGAATTGGCGAGACAGCCAAAAGTTCAAATTAAACTTATTTATTATTTAAATTTAAGGATTTAACATACATGAATAGCGCTGAAATCATGGCTGACCTTTCATCTCATACGCCGATGATGCAGCAGTATCTCAAAGTCAAAACGGATTATCAGCATGCATTGCTGTTCTACCGTATGGGTGACTTTTACGAGCTATTCTTTGAAGATGCACACTTAGCAGCCAAACTTTTAGGGATTACCCTGACCCATCGTGGTAAAGCCAGCGGTCAACCTATTCCTATGGCTGGCGTTCCTTATCATGCAGCTGAAGGTTATCTCGCGCGTTTAGTCAAAGCTGGGCGTACTGTCGCGATCTGCGAACAAGTCGGTGAAGTTACAGGCAAAGGTCCTGTAGAACGTAAAGTTGTGCGTATTTTAACACCGGGAACCTTAACCGATGATGCGCTGCTTGGTAGTTACCAATCCTCAAATCTGGTTGCACTGTGTATTCAACAAAATCAGATTGGTTTTGCTTTGCTCGACTTGAGTGCAGGTATTTTTAAAGTTCAGCAACAAGACTATAAACCTGAACAGCTCCCAATCGAACTGGCTCGTTTAATGCCAAGCGAAATTTTGATCGATGAAGATCTAGTGGATCAAAATATTATTGAACAGATTAAGAAAAATCTGGACTGCCCTATTACCAAACGTCCAAACGTTGATTTTAATTTAAATAATGCACAAAAAACCTTATGTGATCAGTTTAGTGTTTCAACTTTATCTGGGTTTGGGCTAGATCCAATTCCCCTCGCGAAAGCAGCGGCAGCAGCGTTAATTCACTATGCAAAAGAAACCCAAAAAACAGCCTTGCCGCATATTCGTTCAATTCAAATTGAGCAAAGTACAGACTTCATTGCACTTGATCCAATCACCCGTCGCAATTTAGAAATTATCGAACCGTTGTTTGATCATGGTACTTCGCTGTTCCAATTGATTAATGATTGCCAAACAGCGATGGGCGGACGCTTACTGAGCCGCACGTTAATGCAGCCTATTCGTGACACTGCTGTTTTAGATGCACGTCTTGATGCAACCGAGCAATTGTTAAAAGGCTACCATGAATCACCGCTTCGCTTAGTTTTAAAAGAAATTGGCGATATTGAACGCGTACTGAGTCGTGTTGCGCTCGGCAGCGCGCGTCCACGAGATTTGGTGCAACTACGTCAAGCTTGTGCACAGATCCCTTTCTTACGCCACGCCTTAGATCCTGTGCTGAAAACTCAGCAATCTAAGCTATTAATTCAATTAGATGAAGAACTTGGCGACTTTAAGAGTCTGCATCAACATCTGATGGCTGCAATTGTTGAAAGTCCGCCGGTATTGTTACGTGATGGCAATGTAATTGCAGAAGGTTATGATGATGAACTGGATGAGTTACGTAAAATTCGTGATCATGCTGGACAATTCTTGATTGACTTGGAAATTAAAGAGCGCGAACGTACGGGGATCAATACCCTGAAAATCGGCTATAACCGTGTTAGCGGTTATTATATTGAACTGACCCGCGCCCAAGCTGAACAAGCTCCAGCTGACTATATTCGTCGTCAGACTCTCAAAAATGCAGAACGTTATATCACGCCTGAACTCAAAGGTTTTGAAGATAAGGTCCTTTCTAGTGAGTCACGTGCCCTCTCCCGTGAAAAGCTTTTGTTTGAATCATTATTAGATGCATTACGTCAAAACATTGCGCATTTACAAATGATGAGTGCTGCGATTGCCTATATTGATGTGCTTGCAAACTTTGCACATCAAGCTCGACTCAACAATTGGGCAAGACCCGAATATACCCCTGAAACCAGTATCAAAATTCAGGCTGGCCGCCATCCTGTGGTTGAAGCTTTAAATAAGGCGCCTTTTACACCGAATGATACTTTCCTAGATGCACAGCATCGTATGGCAATTATTACAGGGCCAAACATGGGGGGTAAATCGACCTTTATGCGTCAGACTGCATTGATCAGTTTGCTCGCCTATTGCGGTAGTTTTGTACCGGCCAAAGCGGCAAAACTGGGATCAATTGACCGTATCTTTACTCGTATTGGTTCTGCTGATGATTTATCAACAGGCAAATCAACCTTTATGGTAGAGATGACTGAAACCTCACAAATTTTGCATCATGCAACCAGTCAATCTTTAGTGCTGATGGATGAAGTGGGTCGTGGCACCAGTACCTATGATGGTCTTTCTTTAGCTTGGGCCTGTGTGGTTGATTTAACCAAACGGGTGAAATGCCTCTGCCTATTTGCAACACATTACTTTGAGTTAACCGAATTGGGCGGTGAAGCTGGTATTGATAACTATCATGTTACCGCCCAAGAACTGAACGGTAATTTAATTTTGCTGCATAAAGTTCAACATGGCCCTGCCAGCCAAAGTCATGGTTTACAAGTTGCCAAGTTAGCAGGTATTCCAGCTAACGTGATTAAAGAGGCGCAAAAACGCTTAAAGATTCTGGAAAAGCAGCAACATCAACACTTACAGAGCAGTGTGCAGAATGATCTATTTAGTTCAGTTGAGCACGAGATCGAAACTCAAGTCGTTGAGAAAGTGATTGAGGTTGAAAAACCATCACCTGCTTTGGAGTTATTACACCAAATTGATGTTGATGATTTAACGCCACGTCAGGCATTAGAGCAGCTCTATTCTCTAAAAGCCGCACTGAAATCTTAAATACACTTTTTGGAACAAGTTGCTCATTTCAGCTTGTTCCAAAACTATTTTCCTGTCTATTTTTGACTTAAATTAATCAAGTTAAAAAGACTAAATAGCTTCCTACTCAGTATCTAACTTAAGGGAAAACACAATTAATATTCGGTTTAAGGCATTAGAACACTCAGAAATTGATCTGATCTGGCAACAGATTAGTCGACGTGAACTGATCACTCAAATGTATGTACAACAAAGCTCAGGTTTACAATTAATTGATTGTTTTTATGATGAGCAAAACTGGGATACCTATCATCTGGAAAATGACCCACCTTTGCTCAAAAAGTTGCATCAACAAGGAGCATTATGCGTAGGTGGATTTGATTCAGACAATCAACTCATCGCTGTACAGGTCGTTTCCAATCAGCATATTGCGGACTATCCTGAAGCCAAATTATTGCAATATTTTTATGTAGATGCCGATCATCAAGGTTTAGGTATCGGTGCTCAGTTGATGCAGTCTGCTATCACATCAGCAAAGCAACTCAATGCGAAACAACTCTATATTTCTGCCACGCCAAGTAAACGCACTGTAGACTTTTACTTTAAGCAAGGGGCTCAGCTTTTAATACAACCTGATCTAGAATTATTCGAAAAAGAGCCTGAAGATATTCATCTACTCTATACACTTTAGTGTCTCTTGCATCAGGGTACCTGAGATTAACAACAATTGAATGCTAAAAGTTATGAATGAAACCATTTTCAGTGTCTTAATTGCATGTTTTAACTGAAAATAAAAATGAGATTCTGTCTCAATAATTGACCTAATCAAGCAGACAATCACATTTTTTTTAGCAAAAAACAGATACACCCTCTGAACATCTTATTTATTATCAATACATTAACTTATTTTTCATATGTATAAATAAACAATATCAATAAAAGCAATTGTTTGTTTACCCCTTTTTTGCCTACAATACCCCATTCCAAACAAAAAACCGTATTTTTAGGTAGCTGTCGCCATGACCTTTGTTGTCACTGAAAATTGTATTAAATGTAAATATCAAGATTGTGTTGAAGTTTGCCCAGTAGACTGTTTCTATGAAGGTCCAAACTTCCTTGTTATCAATCCAGATGAATGTATCGACTGTGCTCTATGTGAACCAGAATGCCCAGCAAATGCAATTTTCTCTGAAGATGAGTTACCAGAAGGTCAAGAAGTCTTTATCGAGCTCAACGCTGAATTATCAGAAAAATGGGCAGGAAATAACATCACGCAGATTGGTGAACAACCAGCCGACCGCGAAGAGTGGAATGGTAAGCCAGACAAGCTACAATATTTAGAAAAATAATTGAAAAGACCAGTTTTACTGGTCTTTTTTATACCTGAACCACACATTTCTTTGCAATTACATCATTATTCATGCGCTATTTTGCATTAAAATAGTACGCCTACAGATTTTGAACTGCCTTTTTATGATGCGAAATAAATTACAGGGTCTATTATCATTATTTATCATCCCTGTGATGATGGTGGGCTGTAGTAGCTCAACGACAAAAGTAAATCAAAACCAAGGTAAAAGAATTTACATTCCGCAAGAACAAGTTACTTTTACACGTCCGATTCCAAATAAAGTTGAACCTTCTTCATATCGCCAATGGCTAAATCAAGGTGAAAACTATGCTCGTGTGCGGGAATATGAACAATTTCTAACCCGCAACAATGTCGCACACATCATTCCAAGTTTTGAATTATTACGTACCGCACGTGACTGGCAAAAATGTGGTCGCTCTGAATATATGGTACCGAACCGTGAGTTATGGGGTAACTCCCTATCAACACTCCGTGTATTTAAATATTTAATTGCAGCCAAAATCTTGACCGATTTTGAAGTGACTTCTGTCTATCGTGACTTACCGCTTAATCAATGTGCTGGTGGTGCTGGTTCATCAAAACATTTATTCAATTCGGCCATCGACTTCCGTATTGGGCCTGAATACCCGCAACCACAAGACTACGCCTATATTGAACAGACCAAGTTTAAGCTATGTCAGTTTTGGGCGCAGCACGGTCAAAGTCTAGATTTAGGTATTGGTTTATATAGCTCTGGTCAGATCCATATTGATACCCAAGGCTATCGTACTTGGGGACCCGATCTTACCCGCAATAGTTCAATGTGTAATTTCTAAGCGAAATATCGCAATAAAAAGAGATCAAAATGATCTCTTTTTTGTTTCAATCATCCAGATTCATTCAGCAATAAAATTGCACTCTGAGCATAAATGTTTAAAATGCAGAGCTAACAAATTGGTAGGTAAACTTGATTATGCAACAGATGTGGACCGAGATTGATGACTATATCAATTCACATTTAATTCCCACAGACCCAAGACTTCAACATGCATTAGATAATACTGATACTCAGGGCTTCTCTAATCATTTGGCTGTTGCGCCTAATCAAGGCATGTTTTTGCAAATGCTGATTCAGATGAATCAATGCAAACGTGTATTAGAACTCGGTACATTCGGTGCATATAGCACCATTTGGCTTGCCAAGGCCCTACCTGAAGATGGTTATCTACTGACGGTTGAAGGACGTGATACGCACGTCATCATTGCGCAGGAAAATATTGATTATGCCAATATGCCGACCAACATCGAACTCAAAAAAGGTCGTGGTGCAGATATCATGAATCAGCTGATTGCTGAAGGCAGTGAAGCATTTGATTTGATATTTATTGATGCCGATAAGCAGAGCTACCGAGAATATTTTGAACTCAGTCTAAAACTGTCTCATCCAGGCACAATCATTGTATTAGACAATGTGATCCGTGCAGGTGCGATCATTGATGAAAATAACAAGAAACCAAGTATTGAGGGAATCCGTGAAGCATTCACTGCTTTGAAAGATCATCCTCAGTTGCTTTCTTGCACGGCTTTGCAAACGGTTGGTTCAAAAGGCCATGATGGTTTTGCCATTGCAATCGTAAAATAGAGATTAAAAAACAACCTATTTAATTTAGTTGTGTAATATCAACAAATTATATTTATCTCCAGTGCTTTTCCATACAGTTATCCACAGGAATTGCGGATAACTATATGGAATAAAATGAATCACTTAGCAACTAATAGTGGAACATTGGCATTACGGAAGATCGTCGTCGTGATACTACCTAAGAAGAATTGGTGAATTTTACTGTGGCTAAATGCACCTAATACAATCAATTGAATATCATGTTCTCTTTGATATTCAAGAATATTTTGTGCTACATCACCATAACGATAAACTGAGACCACATCCAAACCAGCATCAGTCAGATACTTTTCAGGTTCAGTCAACATTTCTGGGTGATCACCCACATAGAGCAAATGGCATTGCAATGTTTTCAACAAGTCACTTTGAGCAATGCGTTGCAACATCTTTTGGCAGGTCGGTGAATATTCATAAGCAAAGATAAAGCGTTTCGGTGGCTGGAAATGCTCCCCAACGGTAATCACCGTACAATTTGCACCACGAATAAAGTTTTCAACATTACTTCCAATCGGCTTGTTCTTCTCAGCAGCACGCTCACCCACTCGACCGATAATCACCACATCATTTTCATTGAGAAGATTAAAGCTTTGTTCTAGGAAGTCGCCTTTTTCCTGAATTTTGGTACTGCTTAGACCGTATTGTTTTTCGATCAACTCAGAAATGTGTTTGAGTAAATTATTACTATAATCGAGCGCTAACTCACTTTGTTTCTGTTCCAATTCTGCAAGTTCTTTGAGCAGCATGGCATTACTTTCAAAGCCAATCACGCCACTGATTTCACCTAAATGATAACTAGCTGGGTAATAGTCCAAGATTTGCAACAGTACCAACTCTCTTTGCGTTTGTTTCGCAACCCATACTGCTGCTTCCGCAACAGCGTCAATGCAGGGTGAAGAATCAATACATGCAATTACACGGTTCATTTTCGCCTCTCTCTAGGTATGTACCTTAGGTCTTCTACTTATTTTTAACTTAGCATAGATAAAAGCATGGTGGGTTAAATTTATGTATCGAATCTCATACGCTTTTTTAATCGCTTCGATAACGAATTAATTTTGCGGGGTTCCCAGCAACCACTGCATAATTCTCAACATTTTTGGTCACCATACTGTTCATTCCAACTACAGCATGATCGCCAATTTTGATTCCATCTTTAATTCCGACATGCGCTCCTAGCCAAACATCACGCCCAATCTCAATGCCTTTAGAAGTAACAGGTTGTTGATAGATCGCACGATCCATTTCCATGCCATGATCAAACGCATATAGATGACTATAAGCCGCAATTCGAACTTGATCATGTAACTTGATCCCGCTACGTCCCCCATCCAAAATGCAATGATGGTTAATTGCAACTTCATTGCCAATTTCTAAAGGACCATGCAAAGTACAATCAGCAGCAATAAAGGTATTATCTCCAATACTGATCTTGCGACCACGTTCAGCAAAGATATGAGCCAAGGGTGAAATAAAGCAGTTTTGACCAATTTCTACCGTTTCCATTTCCATCAGATAGGCTTGGTACTCGGCTTGCCATGCTTCAGCCCATTCGCGATGTTTGGGTTTTAAAGTCCAATATAACCACGGCATATAATTCAAACGCTGTTTATGCTGCTCTCGGTATTTTAATAAAGGATCATGCGTCATGTTCTTGTGCCTCTATGACTTTAAGCAATTCCCGTCCTCGACTCACATCCTGTAATTTCAACCTTAACGGTTCAATTTGATGCACTTGTAGTCGTGCTTCAATGATGACACCTGTTTCAGTATATTGTTCCTGATACTCGATCTGCTGCTGCATCAGCTCATATTGCATAATCGCCCATTCATTGAATAAACATGCAAAACGAATTTCCTTCTTTTCAATCAATTCAACTTTTTCAGCCAAGAGCAAGCATTGTCCTGCGCAACCACCGTAGGCACGCACCAAACCACCTGTACCCAGTTTAATTCCACCATACCAACGATTCACCAATACAATCACATTGGTTAGATCATTACCTTCAATGGTGGCAAGTATTGGCCGCCCTGCTGTTCCTGAAGGCTCACCATCATCATTAAAACGAACATGATGGCCGATCTTCCATGCCCAACATTGATGCGTCGTAGATAAGTCTTTATTGTCTTCTAAAAAAGTTTTCACTTGTTGTTCATTTTCAACAACTGCTGCAATCGCTTGGAAACGACTTTTTTTAATGTCTTCTTCAAAAGTTACCGAGCTGGCAAGGGTAAATGGCATAAAACATAAATAAAAATTTAAAACACGATTATAGCTTTTTACAGCACAAATAAAAAACCTCGCCTGATGCGAGGTTTTTTATTAACAGAAAATTAGCGTTCGCGTAAAGCTTCTTTGGCTTTATTAAACGGTTTCAGCAAGTAGTCCATAATGGTCTTTTGTCCAGTACGAATATCAACGGTTGCTACCATACCCGGTGTAATGCTGAATGCCTTACCAGCCTTGTTATATAAACGATCAGAATCGGTACGAATATATACACGGTAATAGAACTGATCTTGCTTCACCTCATCACGAATAGTATCGGGTGAAATCACCGTCACTTTGCCATCCAAACCACCATAGATCGAGTAATCATAAGCCGTGATTTTCACTAAAGCTTCTTGTCCAGGGCGGATGAAAGCGATATCACGCGGTGAAATACGTGCTTCAATCAGCAATTTATCCTCTAAAGGAACAATAGTCATCAACTTACCATTTTGGGGAATAACTCCCCCTAAAGTTGTGACATCAATTTCTTTCACCACCCCGCGTACAGGTGCTTTAAATACGGCACGTTCTAAACTGTCATTTCGACCATTCACCACTTGTTGCTGCGTCTGAATATCGGTATTCGCCTTAGACAATTCTTCACGTGCTTTCACATAATATTGATTCCGCGTGTCATTGATTTTATTGTTTAAATCATTGGCCTCACGTTTTAAACGCAGTACTTCAACTTCACTAGCCGCACCTTTTGCGACCAAAGGCTCTGTCATTGCCAGTTCTTGCCGTACCAGTTTTGCTGCTTGCTCATATCCTTGGATTGACTGTTCCAGATTTTCACGGCGTGACAAATATAGAGCTGTTTCTTCTTGTACAAGTTTAGGACTCTTTTGCACTTCTTCAGGGAAGCTTAATGGAGAACCTGTCACTTCAGCACGTAAACGTGCGGCAGTTGCCTGTGCTGAAATCAATAATGACTTCGACTCCCCGACATTTGATGCAAGACGTGTTGGATCAAGCTGTGCAAGGATTTGCCCTTTTTCAACGACATCCCCTTCATTCACATCCAGTTTTGTCAAAATTCCACCTTCAAGCGATTGAATAATTTGCTCTTTCGAAGATGGAATGACTTTCCCCGTACCCGTTGAAACTTCTTCTAAATTAAATAGCCATGCCCAGATTAAGAGTGAAAGTAAACCAATCCCAATCATCCAAACAACGAGTGTCGAACGAGGTAACTTTGGCTCCTTATAAGTTACATTCATAGGACGACTGCTGCTTTGTTGTTGTTCACTCATAAATTTTCCTCAAAGTATTAAACTATTTTTTGTTTTATCGTTGATTGTTGTAAAACTTGTTCTACTGGGCCATCCATGACGATTTTGCCTTCATTCATGACAATAATTCGGTCAACTAGCTCCAAAACGGCACGTCGATGTGTTGCAACAACTAAAGTCCGATAGCCTAACCAAGTTCTTAAATGATCAATCAATTGTTTTTCAGCCACATCATCAATCGCAGCTGTCGGTTCATCTAATAGCAAAATATTTGGCTGACGAATTAACAATCGTGCCAATAATAAGGCTTGTCGCTGACCACCAGAGAAACCAACGCCCCCTTCTAAAATTAAATGGTCTAGACCTTCTTTTTTCTCATGAACAAAACTAAGCGCTCCTGTGACTTTCAATGCCTTTAAAATATCTTCGTCACGAGCTAAGGGCGCACCCAGTGTTAAATTTTCGCGGATGGTGCCATAAAACAGATGTGAGTTCTGATTCAGCAACCCCATATCACGACGTACATCAGCAGGGTCAATTAGACTGATATCCAAATCATCTAAATGTACTGAACCTGCATTTGGAAATTGCATTGCCGATAAAATTTGTAAGAGTGTTGATTTACCTGCACCATTACGCCCTAAAATCGCAATCCGCTCGCCAGCACGAATTTTAAGATGAGGAATCGCAAGACTAGGTCGTGAATCATCTTCAGTATATTGGAAGGAAACATTTTTCAGCTCATAGTCACCATGTAATACTTCCTTATGCACCAAGTGCGCATGATCTGCCTGATCCACAGGTTTTTTCATCAGCTCATCAAGACCTTTTTTCGCCACCTTCGCTTGTTGTAAACGGCCTAAGATACCTGTGATCTGTGAAATTGGTGCCAGCATCCGTGAAGATAAAATCGAACAGGCCACCAAGGCACCTGTGGTCATCTCACCCTTCATTACGGCAAAACATCCAACCAGAATAACCGCTGCATAGGTTAAACCCTGAATTTTCTGTGTCCATGCCGTGAGTACACCTACAATCTTACGTTGTTGCATACTGATATCAGCAGATACTTCATTCATATGGTTCCACTGGTTTTGGAAACGAGATTCAGCGCGTAATAATTTAATGTCCTCAATACCTTGTACTGCTTCGACTAAAATTGCATTACGAATCGAAGATTCACGCATCCCTTCTTGCGCCAGCTGTGCCAATTTTTTTTGCGCTAAAATCGCAGGCAAGATCATTAAAGGCACGACCAACAACATCACCCAAAATAAATTACCGCCAATAATTGCAAAGATAATCAGGAATAAAAAGAAGAACGGTAGATCTGCAATCGCCCCCATCGTTGTTGAGGTTACTAACTCACGGACACCTTCTAATTCACGAACTTGGGAAATAAAAGTTCCTGTTGATTTAGAGCGTTCGCTATTCTTAATTCGCAGTGCATGCCCAAACACCCGATCAGAAATACGTAAATCTGCACGTTTACCTATAATGTCCGAGATATAAACCCGAGAAAGTCTTAACACAAATTCAAAAATAGCAGCAATCAGTACACCACCTGCCAATACCCAAAGCGTAGGAATAGACTGCGATGGCACTACTCGGTCATAAACTTGCATTGAAAAAATAATCGTCGCCAGAGCCAAAATATTAGCAATCATCGAGGCCAACATGATATCGATATAGCGTTTCCAGTCTTGTAATACAATTGACCAGAACCAACTTGGCTCATAAGGTTTTATATATTCATCAATACGTGCATCGGGGACAGACTGCTCGGGGCGAAGCACATAAACATTTTTAATAATATGCTTTAGGGCCCCAACAGCAAATTTTTGAGATAAGCCTTGATCACCACTCAATTGAACACTGACATGACCTACACCATCTGCCTTATCAATAACGCCTACTTGACCATCTGCCAACTCTACAAGAACAGGCAATCGCCAAGGGTTAATCACTTCATTGGTAAAAGCAACCTTTCTGAGATTTAAACCAATCTGTCGGCTGATGAGCACCAAGACTTCATCCAAATTTTGGTTCTGGTTCCAGTCAAGTTGTAAACGAATCCGTTCCTCAGAAGGCTCAATTCGGTAATGCTTGGCAATGGTTAAAATTGCTTGTAACCAAGGCTGATAGTTTATTTTTGTTGTAATCATGGCTGTACCTCAAATCCTTGGATTTTTATATTATTGAGGTCATAGGCTTGGCGAGAACGTCCTGTCGCAGCAATATATTGAGCAATACTGCTGTAAATGTCATAACGTGCTGTTTCTGCCTCTGAATTCGCACTATGAATCGCCTGTTCTGCATTTAACAGATCGACCAGAGTTCGTGTTCCCAACTTATATTGTTCTTGATAAAGTTCTCGGGTTCGTATTGTTGTTGCTTGTTGTCCTGCCAAAACCTGCATTTGGCGTTGTTTATTTTCAATTTGTTCTCGGCTGGTTCGTATCTGATCCAACACCTTTAAATAAACCGCATTAACTTGTGCTTTTGCTGCCTCTTCAGCGAAACTCGCTGCCCTAGTTTTTGAAGATGTTGCCCCGCCTTGATAGAACTGGCTAGTGGCTTCAAACATTATGGCACTATCAAAGCCACCCTCTTTGTCATTGCCAGGGTTCCTACCGTGCAAAGCTTGGCTCAGTTCTCCTTTTACAGATAGTGTCGGATAATTACTGATCTGTGTCTGTAACTTTTGATTACGTGCAACTTCAATTCCAGCCTGAGCAGCAATCATTTGCGGAATAGTATTGAATTGCGGTGCGGCATATAAATCAGACTGTTTCACGAAATCATCTGAAATTGCCCATTGTACATTTCGAGTATCAAACCCCAACAAAGTATACAAATGTTGCTGATATTGGCTGAGTAAGGATTGTTGAGCAATCATCGCTGATTGAGCAGATTGTAAATAGGATTGAGCCTGTATCGGGTCAGCCTGACTACTAATTCCCGCATTGGCACGCAGATTTGCCATCTCTTGGATACGCTTAATTCCTGCAATCTGCTGATTCGCAATTTGAATAAGCTTTTGATAACGCTGAATATTAACAATTGTTTGTGCAACATCTAATGAAATATCATCAATTTTCACTAACACATTGGCTTGTCCAACCACTACTTTAGCTTTTTCGACATCAACACCCGATTTAACTTTACCAAAATCATAAAGCATCTGTGCAGCACTTAAAGTGAGTAACTGTTGGCCCCGCGTACTTTTCTTGCCTAGATCGCCAGTACTAACGCCACCGCCAATTTGAGGATAATAGCCCGATTTAGCGACATCAATATTGGCATTTTGCGAAGCCAGAGCTGCAATCCCTTGAGAGATTTCAGGATTACGCTGTACCGCAATCTGTACTGCATCTTTGAGTACTTTCCTCTGATTCTGCCAGAAAGCGCTTGGAACTGTATCTACTTGAGGGCGGCCTGATCCAACTACAGGCAAATCACTACCAAGTGAGGCATCGACAGAAAAATTACTCAATTTCTGCATTTGTGCCACTTTAAATTCATCACTGCTTTTGGGTACAAAGAGCTTAGAAATATTGTTCTTTAAAGTGTGATACTGTTCACTCGGTGTTGTTGCATGTGTCATTGGTACAGACAGTGTTGCTACATAAAGTAACCACTTAAAATCCATACTTTTTTTCCATGATCCATTATTCACTTTTATATCGTTGTTCAAGTTCATATTTTTTTCGTATTGTTATCATTCAGCACTTTCATTTTAAGCATTTTTTTATCAAAAACACTACGTTCCACATACAATTTAGTCGCTAGATATGTGTGTATTTTTGTAAATCAGTTCACACTTTTATAGATTATGCCAAGATAATCAAACTTATAAAATATTTATCTATCAATATGTTATTTAAAAACCAACTTATTCCCATTTATATAATTTAAGATTTTTAAAATTTTGCCATAAAAAAAGAACCTGACGGTTCTCCTTTTAAAAGTGACAATCGGTTGATTTAAACGACGAAATCATCACCTAAATACACTTTACGCACTTGCTCATTATCTAAAATTTCTTGTGGCGTTCCTTCTGCAATCACAGAACCTTCACTCACAATATAAGCTTTTTCACAAATTGCTAAAGTCTCACGTACATTATGATCGGTGATCAGAACGCCAATGCCACGATCTTTAAGCGTTTGAATAATTTCTTTAATATCACCAACAGAAATTGGATCAACACCCGCAAATGGCTCATCCAGAAGCATAAACTTAGGATCGGCAGCCAAAGCACGTGCAATCTCGGCACGACGACGCTCACCACCAGATACACTCATACCAAGCGAATCTTTGATATGGTTGATTTTAAAGTCATTTAACAACTCGTTTAGACGCTGCTGACGTTGTTGTTTATTCAAATCTTTACGGGTTTCCAAAATTGCCATGATATTTTCAGCAATTGTCAGCTTTCTAAAGATTGATGCTTCCTGTGGTAAATAGCCAATCCCCTTACGTGCACGCTCATGCATCGCAAGGTCAGACAAATCAAGACTGTCTAAATGAATCTCGCCTTTGTCCATTCGCACTAAACCAACCACCATATAGAAGCTTGTCGTTTTACCTGCACCATTTGGTCCAAGTAGACCCACGATCTGCCCACTTTGCATGGTAAAAGAAACATCTTTTACCACCCAACGTTTACTATAGTTTTTAGCCAAGTGTTTGATACAAAGCGTCTGTGGCTGCTGCACTGATTGTTCCATTAATCACGCGCCCCTGGAAAAGTTTTTGAACTTGAAGGTGGAATAATAATTTGCACACGATTTGTTGAAGATCCTTGTGCCTCTACATCACCTTTATTCATACTGTATTTTAAGCTATTACCACGAATGCTTGAGCCATCCTGATAAAGATATGCTTTACCCGTTAAGGTAAGAATACCTGTGTCTGCATTGTACACGATGGTCTGTGCTTCACCTCGGGCTAAGCCTTTGTTCGTGTCCATTTGCTGCTGAAACTTTGCTGGCTGGCCTTTGGCTGTAATGATCTGAATCTCTTTTTTGCTATTTAAATTTGCAACAAGTGAATCAGCTTGAAGCTTCATTGTGCCTTGTTCGATTACTACATTACCAGTATAGGTCGTAATACCTGTTTTATCGTTATAGGTTGCACGATCCGCAACCAATGAAAGCTGTTGGTTACGATCCGATGGCAAAGCAAAACTGGTCGCAGAAGAAAGTGTAACTACAGCAACACAGCTTAGTTGTTTAAGGAAAGTAGAACGAGATTTGAAATTAAGAACTTGGCGCATACTTTCCTCGAATTTTATAAAACTCATATTGACCATTATTTAAATTAGCCTTGAGACCCTGACTCACAAATTCAGCAGATGGTGATTGAACGATCACTTGGTGTTGTGTTTCAAGCTCTCTTGTTTTTGGATAACCAGTAAGTTCATCTGTATGAAACTCTAATTTGTTACCCTGATCGGACAGTTTCGTTGCAACAACATCTCCAAGCAAAATGACTTTACTATTATCATCATAGCCATTTGCTTGTTTTGCATAGAATGTTGCATCAGGTTTGCCCTGTTTGTACATAACCGCATTCAGCTGCTCAAGCATTGACGTTTTTTGTTGCATATCCTGCTGTAGCTGTTTAACTTCAGCTCGCATATACAAATTGCCCTGCTCGTCAGTTTGGGTTAAATGAACACCTTGCGCTGAATAGGTCATATTCTTTGCTGAATCAACATCCAATTTTTTTGCTTTGCCACTAAAATAATAATAGCCACCACTGATCGAAGCGACTACCACAGCAACAACATATAAAACTTTGGTATCCATAAACAGGGTTACCTAACCTTTGAGCCAATCAACACTCTATTAATGTGGTACAGCAAGATATTTTTCAAGAAGTTCTTGGTAAACACCTTTTGCCATCAACAACATATCGCATACTTCTCGTACAGCACCACGACCACCCATCGCTTGGGTCACTAAATTTGCACGACGACGTACTTCTTCATGTCCATTCGGCACAGTGACTTTCATACCAGCAATAGCAAACGCAGACAGATCAGGCCAATCATCACCCATATAAATACAATCTTCAGGTAATAAATTTAACTGAGCACACGCTTCACGCAATGCTAGCCCTTTGTCCTCGCGCCCTTGAAAGACGAGATCAACACCAAGATCAGACATCCGTTTTTCAACAATCTGACTTTTTCGACCTGTGATAATAATCACTTTCATACCCGCTTGTTGAACCAGCTTCATTCCCAAGCCATCTCGGATATCAAATGATTTAATCTCATCGCCTGAATTGGTTAATGTAACAAAGCCATCGCTCAAAATCCCATCCACATCAAGTACCAGTGCTTTTAAATGACGTGCTTGTTCTTGTAAAGCATAAGATGCCATGGCTTAATTTACTCCTGCCTGAATGAGGTCATGCATACTAATCACACCAATGACTTTATTGGTATCATCAACAACTACAAATTGATTCACTTTTCTCTCATGCATTTTTTCTAATGCTTTTACTGCACGAGCTTCTTGAGAAATCGTTAGTGGATTTTTAGTCATTACTTCAGAAACAGCCAGATTCACATTAAAACCTTGTTGCTGGTCAATCATACGACGTAAATCACCATCGGTAAAAATACCCAATAAGGTATCATTTTCATCAACAATCGTGGTTAAACCCAGACGTTTATCCGAAATTTCATATAACACTTTATTCATTGGTGTATCAGGTCGAACTTTAGGTAGTTCATCACCTGTATGCATTAGATGCTTAACATGCAAAAGCAAACGTTTACCTAATGCTCCTGCAGGATGTGAACGTGCAAAATCATCTGCGGTAAATCCACGTGCTTCCAATAGTGCAACAGCTAGAGCATCACCCAAAACTAAAGTTGCAGTTGTACTTGAGGTTGGTGCCAAACCAAGAGGGCACGCTTCATCTGCCTCGCCTAAGGTCAGGGCAACATCTGCATTTTGTGGCATCGGCCCTTTATCATCGCGACTAATGGTAATTAATGGCACTTCTAAATGTTTGATTAATGGCATCAACATCATAATTTCATCACTCTTCCCCGAGTTAGAAATTGCAATCAATACATCACCACGTACCAACATCCCAAGATCACCATGCCCAGCTTCGCCAGGATGCATAAAGAATGATGGAGTACCTGTCGAAGCAAAGGTAGCAGCCATTTTACGGCCAATATGACCAGATTTTCCCATACCCGTAATCACAACACGCCCTTTGCATTGCAAAAGTATCTCGCATGCAGCATCAAAACGTTCATCAATTTGTGCAGCAAGAACATCTATGGCTTGTTGTTCGACACGCAATGTTTCTAATGCGCTTTTCTGGAAATCTATGGCTTGTGACATATGAGTTTGACTCAAAATAATACTCTATCCACCTGATGGTAGATGATTTTAATCAAAAGAATGTTGCAGATTCTAGCATATTTGCACATCCTACACGTTTCTAAATGTATAAGTTTTCTTAGAAAATGAAGGAAAATAACGATTTCTTTTCGGTTCGCCTAGCCAACAAAAACACTATATTCGAGTAAAAAATAGATTCCACAATTTTATTTCATAACTTTAATCACCAACTTACTTTGACACTTCGGATTTCTTTATCTGAATATGCAATCACATTTGCCTGACCTGAGTTTTCAGAAATAGAAATACTGGAAACATAGTACTGAAACCCATTTCCCAGTTGTTGCCTAGCTAATTCTTTAGCTTTCTTTTCTGACTCTCCACTTCCTATTAAGATAAACATCCCAAGCATAAAGATGAATAGAAAAGCACTCGATAAATAAGCTGATATTGGCTTCCCTGTTGGATAGCCAGACTGAGCGAATAACCTCAATACTTCTGGTGTAGAAAGCTGACGATAAACCCAAATAAGGAATAAGAAAAAAATAACAATGAACAGAAATGTGCCTAATGCAGACCAAACATTGAGTTTTAATTTAAGGAGCAACAAGTCAAAAGGCATTAATAGGCTTACCCCTACAACAATCCCAATTAACATAATAGAAAAAAATACACTAAACCATCTTGCTATACGTGCAGTTTTTATACTCCCCTTGATCAGAAAAATTCCAATAATCACAGAAAAAATATTAAAACTTGATGAATATGCAATTTTATTTATTATGCAATAGAGCATCAAAATGATATCAAGAATACCGATCACAAATAATACAATACCGACCTTCTTAAAAGGATTTTGTGTAGAATCCATATAATTCTTAATCACTACAAATTTTATAAGCATCTTGATTTATAGCAGATTGATTTTCAAATTAAATTTTTACTCTGTTTTCGATGTTTCACTCAAATTGCTTAATTTTACTTATCCTTTTCAAAGTCCCACAATGATTTCAGACAAACTACACTCATCATAGACACGAAAAAACTATCTTATGCCTCATCTTTTTTCTACTGATAACTTTATGAAATATGGTGCATACGTTATGATGAATAACGATTTTTGTAGAGTGTTTGAAAACCCTTATGCAACCTTTTGTTCTATATAATTCTGAGCAACGTAAAAAAGTTGAATTTGTCCCACGCAAAGAAGGTCAAATCGATATGTATGTATGTGGTATGACAGTTTATGACTACTGTCATATCGGGCACGCTCGAGTTATGGTTGCATTTGACTACATCATTCGCTTCTTACGTAGCCAAGGCTGGAAAGTTCGCTATATTCGTAACATTACCGACATTGATGACAAGATCATTGCGCGTGCAAATGAAAATGGTGAAAGCATTCAACAGCTCACTGCACGCTTTATTGATGCAATGAACGAAGATGCAGCTAATTTAGGCTGTGCCGAACCTGATGAAGCGCCTAAAGCGACTGAATATATTGATCAAATGCAAAATATGATCGGCACATTAGTCGATAAAGGTACTGCTTACCCTGCTGCTAATGGTGATGTCTATTTTGAAGTAACAAAATTCGATAAATATGGTCGTTTATCAGGCCGCAAACTTGATGACATGCAAGCAGGTGCATCTGAGCGTGTCGATGTAGAAGTACAAAAGAAACATCCTTTTGACTTTGTTCTATGGAAACATGCCAAAGAAAATGAACCTGCTTGGGCATCACCTTGGGGCAATGGCCGTCCAGGTTGGCATATTGAATGTTCTGCAATGTCAACCTGCTGCCTAGGCAATCATTTTGATATTCATGGTGGTGGTTCAGATCTGATGTTCCCGCACCATGAAAATGAAATCGCACAAAGTGAGGCATCGACTGGCGAACAATATGTAAACTATTGGATGCATGTTGGTTTCATCAATGTAGATGGCGAGAAAATGTCTAAGTCTTTAGGCAATTTCTTTACCATTCGCGATGTCATGGAGAAATTCCATCCAGAAGTGATTCGCTACTTCATCGTGTCTTCACATTATCGTAGTCCAGTCAACTTCTCCGATGTGGCCCTAAAAGAAGCTAAAACCGCTCTGAGCCGTTTTTATCATTCATTTAAAGCTTATCAACAGGTATATGGTCAAACAACTGTTGATACCTTAGAGCAGGGCTTTGTTGAACGTTTTAACAATGCCATGTGTGATGACTTCAATACAGCTGAAGCAATGGCAGTACTTTTTGAACTGAATAAAGAACTAAACCGTGCAGTGAAAGATGAACAAGCTGAACAAGCCACGCTGCTTTACTCTACGCTACGCCATTTAACTGACATTCTTGGCTTGGTTCAGCATGATGTTGATGAATTCCTCAAATCAGATATTGGTCAGGAAGCACTTACCCTATCCGATGCTGAAATTGAAAATTTTATTCAACAGCGTGTTGATGCGAAAAAAGCCAAAGACTTTGCTCAAGCCGATGGCATTCGCCAGTCTTTATTGGATCAAGGTGTGGTTTTAGAAGATACGCGTCAAGGTACAATCTGGCGACGTGCTGATTAATTAAACACTTAGCATTATAAAGAGTTGACACTTGAATGAAACTCTCTATAATGCGTCCTATTGCGGGAATAGCTCAGTTGGTAGAGCATAACCTTGCCAAGGTTGGGGTCGGGAGTTCGAGTCTCCTTTCCCGCTCCAGATTCAAAAAAGCCCTTATCGAAAGATGAGGGCTTTTTTTCTTATGTGCACTACCCACCCAAAAGTCAGACAAACTTTACACATTTAATTTAATGTAATATTATAACATAACATTTAATATGGAGACTCAACATGAAAGTTTGCTCATCCCTTAAAAGCGCAAAGCGCCGTAGCCCTGATTGCCAGATTGTAAAACGTCGCGGCAAGTTATTTGTCATCTGCAAATCCAATCCTCGCTTCAAAGCAAGACAAGGTTAACTTGTCTTGCTTTACCAAAGGTTAAACAACCCTTACATTCCCTTACTACCATTTCTCCTTTAAATTTCATAACTTAGATATTACTGTTTTCACGAGGTTATATCTAAGATGAAAAAATCACTAATCGCAATTTCTTTGGCATCTATTTTTCTAGTTGCATGTAACAAAGCAGAAACCCCTAAAACAGATGAACAAACCCCTCCTGCAACCACAACAGAAGCAACATCTGAAGTCGTTGCTGATAGTGCACATACAGCAGAAAACTCACTAGACTGGAATGGCACATACAAAGGTGTTCTGCCTTGCGCAGATTGTGAAGGGATCAAAACTGAGCTTGAACTCAACCAAGACAAAACTTATGAGTTAAAAGAAACTTATTTAGGCAAAGGTGATGGTAAAACATTTGAAAGCAAAGGTAGTTTTAGCTTTGATAGCACCAACACCTCTATCATTGAGTTAGACAAAGCTGGTGATGGCCGTAAGTACTTTGTTGCTGAGGGTTACTTAAAAGCCTTAGATATGGAAGGCAAAGAAGTTACTGGTGAATTAGCCGACAAATACGAACTTAAAAAAGAAGCTGAATAATCAGTGACGCCTTAAAAATCCATGAGTCAAAATGAGATTTTAGCAGGCAATAAAAAACCCAGTCATCATGACTGGGTTTTTTTAGAAGATACGAATTACTTCGCAGCAGCTTGAGCAGCAGCAACTTCTTCTGCAAAGCTCATTTCAGCTTTCTTCTCAATACCTTCACCCACTTCGAAACGAGTGAATTGAGCTACAACAGTACCAGTTGCTTTTAATACATCAGCAACTTTCTTGTCGTTATCAATAACATACATTTGACGATCAAGAGCAACTTCGTTCAAGTATTTGTCAACTGAACCAGTTACCATTTTCTCAACGATGTTTGCAGGCTTACCAGATTCTAAAGCTTTCGCTTCAGCAATTTCTTTCTCTTTAGCGATCAAGTCAGCTGGAACAGCTTCAGCATTTACAGCAACTGGGTTGAACGCAGCAACGTGCATTGCAATACCTTTACCAGTGTCAGCATCACCTGTGTAAGAAACAACAACACCGATTTTTAAACCGTGCTTGTAAACAGCCAAGTTTTCGCCTTCAACGATTTGAGCGCGACGAACTTGAATGTTTTCACCAATTTTTTGAACAAGTGCAACACGAGCTTCTTCTACAGTCGCACCGTCTTCAAGCTTAAGTTCAGCAATTTTCGCAGCATCAGTTTCGCCAGCAGCAAGCGCAGCAGCAGCAACTTTATCAGAGAAGTTTTTGAAGTTTTCGTCTTTAGCAACGAAGTCAGTTTGACAGTTAACTTCAACAAGAATTGCTTTGTTACCGTTTTGAATAATAGTGATCGCGCCATCAGCAGCAATGTTACCTGCTTTTTTAGCAGCTTTTGCTTGACCTGATTTACGAAGGTTATCAATCGCAAGTTCGATGTCACCGCCTGCTTCTGTTAATGCTTTTTTGCATTCCATCATTGCAAGACCAGTACGGTCACGTAATTCTTTTACCATGCTCGCAGTAACTGCAGTCATGTTGATCTCCTAAAATCGGTAGAAAATAAATCTGTTCAACAAAAACGGCCCAAAGAATCTCTGGGCCGTTTGCAATCTCGACGCTTTAATTTGCCACCATTACATGTCGCAAAAATGACAAGCTTGCGTCAAAACGCATTAAGCCTCAGAAGCGTCTTTAGCAGCGTCGTCGCCTTTAGCTTGTGCATTTGCTTGTGATTGAGCATATTCTTTACCAGCAAGAATCGCATCAGCCATAGCAGAAGCATATAAAGTAACTGCACGGATCGCATCGTCGTTCCCCGGAATAACGTAATCAACGTTGTCTGGGTTAGAGTTTGTATCAACGATACCGATTACAGGAATACCTAAGTTTTTCGCTTCTTTGATTGCAATCGCTTCGTGATCAACGTCGATTACAAATAATGCGTCAGGTAAACCACCCATGTTCTTAACGCCGCCTAAAGCACGTTCAAGTTTTTCCATCTCACGAGTACGCTCTAAAGCTTCACGTTTAGTAAGCTTAGCAAAAGTACCATCTTGAGATTGAGTTTGAAGATCTTTTAAACGGTTGATAGATTGGCGAAGTGTTTTCCAGTTCGTCAACATACCACCTAACCAACGGTGATCTACATATGGTTGACCAGCGCGTTGAGCTTGTTCACGGATGATGTTAGAAGCAGCTCGTTTTGTACCAACGAACAATACTTTGTTCTTTTTGCTCGCCAAGTTGTTAACGAAGTTCAAAGCATCATTTAACGCAGGAACAGTGTGCTCAAGGTTGATGATGTGAATTTTGTTACGCGCGCCAAAAATGTATTGACGCATTTTTGGGTTCCAGAAACGAGTTTGGTGACCAAAGTGTGCGCCTGCTTGAAGAAGGTCGCGCATGCTTACGTTGTAATCTGCCATTTTCTTTACCTTAAAGTTTGGGTTAGGCCTCCATATATCCGCATTCTCCACCTATTGCTAGGCACCCAGAGTAATGTGTCGATATATGTGCGGATTTTTTTACGACTATTGTTATCAGATATCTTCGTAAAATATATTCACGAAAAGCATTTGATAAAATAGGCGGCTATTTATACCATAGACGCTTGCAAATTACCAAAAGTTTTTAGAGATCATGAATACAACTTATACGGCCCCTCGTCGATTAATCAAAACACCTGAAGAAATTGAAAAGATGCGTGTTGCAGGGAAATTGGCGGCTGAAGTTCTAGACATGATTAAACCGCATATTAAAGCGGGTGTGAGCACACTAGAACTCGATACAATCTGTCGCAATCATATTGAAAATGTTCAACACGCGATTCCTGCATGTGTGGGCTATGGTGCTGCACCAGGCCGCCCCGCATTCCAACATTCTATTTGTACTTCGGTTAACCATGTGGTTTGTCATGGTATTCCATCTGAAAATAAAACCTTAAAGAACGGTGATATTCTTAACATTGATGTAACAGTCATTAAAGATGGTTATCACGGCGACACCAACATGATGTATATCGTGGGTGGTGAAACTTCAATTCTAGCCAATCGTTTATGTTCAGTGGCTCAGGAAGCGATGTATCGGGGTATGGCAACAGTTAAAGATGGTTCATATCTGGGTGATGTCGGCTATGCAATTCAACAATATGTAGAATCTGAACGCTTTAGTGTTGTGCGTGAATATTGTGGGCATGGGATCGGCAATGTATTCCATGATGAGCCACAAGTTCTGCACTATGGCCAAAAAGGTACGGGTATGCGTCTAGAGGCTGGCATGACCTTTACCATTGAACCAATGGTCAACGCAGGTGTTTGGCAGACTAAACTTTTAGGTGATAAGTGGACGGTTGTCACAAAAGATCACAAGTTATCTGCTCAATACGAACATACCATTTTGGTAACACAAACAGGAATCGAAGTTTTAACTGCTCGCCCTGAAGAAGATCTATCACGTTTTATGTAATTCATAATTCTTGAATTATTTTTAAAAAGTCACTTAGGTGGCTTTTTTTATCTCTTCACAATTCCTTCATCAATTTATTTAAAGCAAACAATTTTTTTCATAAGAATAACAATTATAAAATTTAACTAAACAAAGCCTGTCGAAAAATAGCGTTATGGTGAGCGCAAGAAAAATCCTAAAAACGTTTTGGACATGGAGTCCCACGATGATGAAGAAATCATTCGCTTGCCTGATTACAGGCATATGTGCCCTACCGACACTTACTTTCGCAGACTCACCTTATTTTAGTCTGAAAGATGGTGATGGGTTTAAACGCTTTTCAGTTTCTGTAGGTGCTTTATATGTAAAACCAACAGGTAAAGCTCAACCTGTAAAAGTTAATACAGCTGTAGCAAATGGAGAGCAATCCAAAGTTGGAGATGTTTCAATAAAAACTGTGAAAGGCAGCATATCCAAAGATATGGATCCTAATCTATCAACTGCTTTCATTGATTTTCTTGATGCTCTCGGACAAGAAAAGCTACCAGGCTCATTAAGTGGTAATGCTGAAATCTATGGGTTAAATGAATGGAACAATCCAGGGACAGGATTAGAAGCTGATGATGTAATGACTTTAGGCATCATGACCAACTATTTTTTCACAGACAATGTTTCGCTTGAAATTAAGGCTGGTATCCCACCAAAGGTCGACATTCAAGGTAAAGGGCAAATTTATGCACCATTAACCGCTACAGCTCATCCATCTATAGAACTTCCTATTATTGGGGGTATAGGTCTACCCTCCATTGATTTAGAGAAACAAATTTTCATTACAGACCTAGAGGCACATGGTACGGCAGCAACAGCAAGAGCATGGACGCCTGCATTTGAATTTCAATATCACTTCGGTAAAACAGGTGTGAATAAATTCAGACCTTATGTTGGATTAGGTCTAATGTATGCATATTTTAATGAGCTAAAAATCAACTCTGCAATCGAAAATGATCTCATCAATGCGGGACATATGATCGTCAATATTAAAGACGGTAAAGCAGGTGCGGCATTGGATCAAAAGACCAGCTCTGGCGATCCAAAAGTTAAATTAGAAGCTTCAGATGCATTTGCACCGGTTGCCACTGCTGGTTTTACTTATGATTTTAACGATCGATGGTTTGCTGTCGGCTCTGTTTCATACGCACACCTTACTGGGGAGGCAACAATAACAGTGAATGATGATAAATATGGAGAGCTAATCCGTGCAAAAACAGATATCGAGATTAATCCTATTTTAGGATATGCAGGTGTTGGCTACCGTTTCTAGATTTCAATTGATAAAAAAGCAGCGAGTGCTGCTTTTTTATTGTGCTGCCTTTCAAAGCATCGTGATCAAAAATCACGCACTACGAGAACGCAATTTTCACAAGATTGTCTGACATAGAAACCTTTTACTTACTCCCCCACATTGATAACAATGTTCTTATTCAGCTTAATCCTCATATAAACACTTTGATGATTAACACTTTAAATTATTCATTTGGTTAATTTATTTTTCTGGCACGGCACTTGCTATATATCAAGCATGTTGAATCAACGATGATTCATAAACCAATTTGATGACGGCCAACGACGTCCGTTCTGTTCGATTTGCTTAAGCAGCGTAATGACTAAGCAAAATAAATGACGTGCAGTTCAGGAGAAAGTTATGTCTTCACCAATGAATATTGATGCAAAAAAAGCCACTGAAATAAAATTATTTAGCTTTTCCACACCTGCCATGCGTGCCTTCCATATGACATGGCTGGCATTCTTCGTATGCTTCTTCGCATGGTTTGCCTGCGCTCCGCTCATGCCTGTTATCAAAGGCGAGTTCAATTTAACCAAAGATCAAATTGCTAATATCAACATTGCAGCCGTTGCGATTACCATCTTAATTCGACTCATTGTTGGTCCATTGTGTGATAAATACGGCCCACGCAAGACCTATACCGCTCTTTTATTGCTCGGCAGTATTCCTGTTTTTGGTGTTGCGGCCGCCAATACCTATGAATCATTCCTGTTCTTTCGCCTACTCATTGGAGCAATTGGCGCGAGCTTTGTAATTACTCAATACCATACCAGTGTGATGTTTGCACCAAATGTAGTGGGTACTGCCAATGCTGCTTCTGCGGGTTGGGGGAATGCAGGTGGTGGTGCAACTCAAGCCATCATGCCTTTAATTCTTGGTGCTATCGTCATGTTTGGTGTAGAACAAGCAATGGGGTGGAGAATCGCATTACTTGTACCAGGCATCATGATGTTAATTGTGGGTGTTCTCTATTGGAAACTTACTCAAGATTGCCCACAAGGAAACTTTAAAGAATTGCGTGAGCAAGGTATCGATGTTGGGAACGGTAAAAAAGGTGGTGTTGCCATTCTAATGCAAGCTGCACGTAATTACCGTGTTTGGATTCTATTTGTGTCTTATGCTGCATGTTTTGGTATTGAGATTTTTATTCATAACATCGCTGCAATGTACTATGTCGATCACTTCAACATGGGACTCAAAGAAGCAGGTCTAACTGCAGGTATTTTCGGTCTGCTCGCCTTGTTCGCCCGCGCACTCGGTGGTTATCTTTCAGATAAAGTTGCAATTTCTAAAGGCTTGGATGGTCGCACTAAAGTATTGTTTATCCTAATCTTATGTGAGGGTTTATTCCTAATTCTATTCTCACAAATGAATACCTTAGCACTTGCCATTATCAGCATGACCGTTTTTGCTTTATTTACCCATATGTCTTGTGGTGCGACCTATGCCCTTGTTCCATTCATTGATCGTAATGCTTTAGGTGGTGTCGCAGGTATCATTGGTGCAGGTGGTAATGTTGGGGCTGTTGCGGCAGGCTTTTTGCTCAAAGGCTTACTGGACATACAAACCTGCTTAATGATTTTAGGTACTCTAGTGACTGTAGCTGCATTCAGTGTCATCTTGATCCGCTTCTCAGTCGAGCATAAAGCCAAAGAACAACAACTGTTTGAACAGGCCGTACTCGAACGCAATTCTCTTGCTTAATTATATCAACCTCAGTGTGGGGTAACTTATCCCACACGCACTTTAAATTAAATACTGATTACTATTTTTCAGGGGTCTCAATATGAAATTGAATCTTCTTGGCTTTGCCATGCTCGGATGTTTAGCCAATACTACTTTTGCAGCACCAACACTTTATGGCGAAATTGATGCCAGTTTAGATTATTTGCCAGAGAAAAATGCCCACAGTTCAAACAAGGACGTCTGGGAAATCAGCTCAAATAGTTCGTATCTCGGTGTCAAAGGAGATGAAAAACTGACTGAACGTCTAAGCGCAGTTTATGCGATTGAATGGGGATTGAGTGCTGATGGGGATGGAACTGACTGGACGCAACGAAACCGTTTTGTCGGCTTAAAGGACAGTCAACTCGGTACCATCAAAGTGGGTAAATATGATACGCCCGTCAAACAGCTTTCAAGCACAGTCGATATTTTCAATAACTATGTAGCAAATAAAGCGGATATCGGTGGCATCTTTACTGGAGAAAACCGCATCGACAATGTTGTTGTGTATGAATCTCCTGCAATCAATCTACTGAATGGCTCAGTAAAACTTAATGCTCTGCTTGCAAGTGGAGAATCCTCTGGCATCAAGACATCCAGTGGCGGTGCCAAAGTCGCTGGTCGAGGCTTAGGAGATGCGTGGTCGGCGAGTCTGGTCTATGAACACCCCCTTTTTGTTGCAGGTTTTGGCTACGATAAAGCCATTCCAAGTACTTTTTCTGGTCGAGGCTTTCTCAATGTTGCCACTGGGCAAGCTTATACAGCCGACACACAAGCTTTTACCGCAGCAAATACAATTCGAGCTATTGGTCGTTTAAATCCAATTGAAGGTTTAGCAATTAAAACCTTGTACCAACGTTCCGAGGTGGAAGAAACCACCTATGCTGACCCAGCTGATGCAACTAAATGGATAACTAAAGCCAATAATATTGATGATGCCAAAGGCTGGTTAGTCGGTGCAGAATACACGCTTCCCAATGCAAAAAAATGGTTAATCAAAGCCCAATATAGCCAAAATGATACCCGCTTTAAAAATAACGTTGCCGACTTTAAAGCTAAACAGATCATGGCTGGCGCTGACTATGCCTTCAATAAACAAGTAAAAAGCTACGGCTATGCTGGCTATTTAACCCTTGAGAAAGCCGATAAAAAAGATAAACAACCTGTGGTTGGACTTGGCCTAGAATTTAAATTTTAGCAACTCAATTAATCAAGGTACCAAAAAACAGGAGTAGCTGGACGCTATTTCTGTTTTTTTGACTTCCTAATTATTGCTTACCTATTTCAGCCTTACACTTTATATTGCTCAAATAAATGCTGCTTAACAGTATCTAATATTTTTAATGCTAATTCATGGTCTACTGAGCGAGCGAGTGTGAGCGCGCCTGATAACAGACTCAACTGGATAACCGCATTCTCAGATATCCGTTCTTGATCTTTTGGGTTCAATGAATCAAGTGAACTCAAAATCGAAAGCAATGATTCCACACCTTGATGAAATGACTGTTTTACTGGTTTTTCACTAGACTCCCTTGCAACATCGCCACTTAAGGACGATAGAGGGCAACTTGCTCCAGGATTTTCCAAATTTCGCTCAGATAAATAACCATTAAAAATATCATGCAGTGCTGTTTTCTCATTATCGGATGCATCTATGATGGCTTCCCACTTTCCCACCGATTGCTGAAAAATATCTTTGCAAGCGATATCAATCAATTCATCCTTATTTTGAAAATGTTTGTAAAATCCACCGTGTGTTAAGCCTGCAGCTTTCATTAAATCTGCAACACTTATAGCAAAGCCCTTTTCTCGTATCAATCGCGATGTCGTATGTTCAATATTCTTTCTATTTTCTATCGCTAACTTTTTAGACACACGTGGCATAAGCAAACCTTCTTAACTCAATAAAAATAAAGAATCAGCAATTCATCATCTATAGATAAAAAGTATTTTAGCATTCCCAATACATATTATTATAGATTATAGTTGTAATCTATTTTAATATCGTTCAATCATCATCTGAAAGCCCCCTACAGCAAAGGATAAATACGGACAGTGTATGAACAACAACCAAGATTCAAATTTCTCTAAAACTTTGATTATGATGCTGATTGGGAGTGCGCTGATTCTTGCCCTTTCATTGGGTGTACGCCATGGTTTTGGGTTATACCTTGTTCCAATGAGTGAAAGTTTTGGCTGGGGCCACCATATCTTCAGTTTTGCTATTGCCATGCAAAATCTGATTTGGGGAGCAGCGCAACCATTTACGGGCGCAATCGCAGATAAATACGGTACTAAAAAGGTAGTTATGGCAGGTGGCGTACTCTATGCCATCGGCTTAGTTCTTATGGCATTTAGTTCGACAGGTCTTTTACTAAATCTCAGCTTAGGTCTCGTTATTGGACTTGCTTTATCAGCCACATCATTTACTGTATTACTTTCTGCCGTAGGTCGCGCTGCACCACCAGAAAAACGCAGTATGGTGATGGGAATTGCCAGTGCAGCAGGTTCATTTGGGCAGTTTATTATGCTGCCCTCAACTCTGTTACTCCTTAAAAACATCGGTTGGTCTTCTGCTTTGCTGGTGAGTGCCTTTGCTATTGCATTCATTGTCCCCTTGGCTTGGTTATTGAAATCCCCTTCTTCTACACCACCTAAAGCGCTAAATCAGCCAAGTTTAAGCTTTAAACAGGTTTTACACATTGCAAGAAAACACAAACCTTTTTGGTGGTTATCGCTCGGCTTTCTAGTCTGTGGTTTCCAAGTCGTATTTTTAGGGGTACACCTGCCTGGTTATTTAATCGATCATGGCTTTGATGCCACAACAGGTACGATATTCCTAGCACTAGTCGGCCTATTTAATATTATAGGAACTTATGGTGCAGGCTGGTTGGGTGATCGTTATTCGAAACCAAAGCTACTCATGTTGCTCTATGGTTTACGCGGTATTGCAATTATTGCTTTTCTCTTGCTCCCTCTCAGCACATTGACCGTTTATAGTTTTGGGATCATCATGGGTCTACTCTGGCTTTCAACTGTTCCGCTTACCAACGGAATTGTGGCCAATATGTTTGGGGTCAAATATTTATCTATGCTCAGTGGTATTGTCTTCTTTACCCATCAAATCGGGTCTTTTTTCGGTGGCTGGCTTGGTGGGGTGAATCACGATATTGCAGGCAACTACAATATGATTTGGTTAGCCTGTTTAGTACTGAGTGCTTTTGGTGTTGTTATCCATCTTTTCGTGAATGAAGAGGCTGTGATTCATGACTAATATAGAGCGTCATTTTAAATTGGTGTTGTTTGTCACGCTTCTGTGCTTGATGAGTCTTTCGATCTTGATCTGGTTTCAAACCCCTGATTTATTTGAGTACTTCAACCAAGCATTTTGTGCACATTAAAGCAGATAGCTCGTGCTTAATCTTTGTCATATAAACATCAAAGCTCTGTCATCAAACCATCAAATTTCGATGCTTTAATGAAAAATAAAAACGTCGATAAAATGCAAAAAGCGTGTTGATCAGTCGATCAACACGCTTTTTTTTATGACTTCAAATAAATAAAGGCTGCTCATCAGCAGCCCCATTTATCATCAAAGCGATGCTACTGTTGACGCTTAGGCAATGGAATATATTGCGATTGTGCATTTTGCTGCACTTTACGCTCTCCAACCTTAACCTGTAAGGTTTGTTGTTTGCCTTCACGCTCAATCACCACATCAATTAAACTTTCTGGTGCTTGTAAAGCAACATAATTGATCAGATGTGATGCAGATGAAATTTGCTCATTATTCACTTGAATAATCTTATCGCCACGCTTGATCCCTGCGGTATCAGATGGTCCGCCACGTAATACATCCGCAACAGTTATACCAATCGGCTTCGCTGCCAAAACATCTTCATCGATGTTATTTGGAATTAAGCTAATGCCCAACCAACCACGCACTACACGACCATCTTTCAAAATCGAGTTTAGTACTTGCTGACAAACCTTCGCAGGAATTGCAAAACCAATCCCTAACGAACCACCAGATTGCGAGAAGATTGCCGTGTTCACACCGATCAGATTCCCTGCAACATCAATCAATGCACCGCCAGAGTTACCTGGGTTAATTGCCGCATCGGTTTGAATAAAGTCTTCATAGGTATTAATACCTAAATCAGAGCGACCAGTTGCTGAGATAATCCCTTGTGTCACGGTTTGACCCACACCAAATGGATTACCAATCGCGAGCACAACATCGCCCACTTCATTACCACTTAATTTAAATGGCAGTACAGGTAATTTGTCTAATTCAATCTTAATGACTGCTAAATCAGTATCTGGATCTGTACCAATCACTTGCGCTTCAGCACGACGACCATCTTGTAAAGCCACCACAATATGCTCAGCTTGTGCAATGACATGATTATTCGTCAAGATATAACCATCTGCACGTACAATCACCCCCGAACCCAAACTGTTTTCGTTTTGAGGTTGTTGTGGCATTTGATTGCCAAAAAACTCACGAAACACAGGATCATTCAACAATGGATGATTCATCTGCTTTACTTTCTGCGTGGTAAAAATATTCACCACAGCCGGTGCTGCCACTTTTACCGCGGCACTATACGAAACCACTCCGCCCGTACGTGTCGTATCAATCAGTGGTTCAACCTTCTCTGCTGGCATTTTTACGCCATCAGCAGCCACTGTTGGCTTCGGTTGATGTGATTTCTGCCAAGCCAGAAAACTAAATATAACAAGAATGAGTAATACCCAAGGTAACCATGTAAATGCACGGCGCACGTCTATTATCCTCTAGGCGAAATTATGTTATTAACCTAATTAATTGAAGAACTGGAAGTTTCCACCATTGTAAAGTAAATTGCTTAAAATCAATGCAAAAGTTAAAAAAGTTTTGTCTAGCTTTAGTTACATTTAAAAATATGTTTTTATGGTTGCTTAGAAAAGATGTAAAACTTTGAGGAATCGCATGGCAAATTTGCATGATATTGTGCAATGGTGTAACCAAACTTTAAAAACAAATGAATTTAAAGATTACGCACCAAATGGCTTACAGATTGAAGGCAAGCCTGAAGTCAATAAAATTGTATGTGCTGTGACTGCGTCGGAAGCTGCCATTGATGCAGCGATTGCTCAACAAGCCGATGCCTTACTGGTCCATCATGGCTATTTCTGGAAAGGTGAACCCTACCCAATTACAGGCATGCGCGGCAATCGCATCAAGAAACTGATTCAAAATAATATTTCTCTGATCGCCTACCATTTACCTTTGGATGCACATCCAACTTTGGGCAATAACATCGCCATTGCCGATTTGATCGGTTTACACGACCTCGAAGCTTTGGATCCAAGCGAAAAGCATCCAATTGGCAACATTGCCTATTTATGCGATTCACTTAGCCCTGAACAATTTAAAGCAAAATTACAAAGCATTTTTGACTTTAACGTGCTTCATTTGCCGAGTGATAAAACTGCAATTAAAAAAGTAGGCTTCTGCACAGGCGGTGCGCAAGACTTTATTGGCAAAGCAGCTCAAGCAGATTGTGATGCTTATATATCTGGTGAAGTCAGCGAACGTACTTTTTATGAAGCGAAGGAACTCGGCGTACATTATTTTGCATGTGGACATCATGCGACTGAGCGTTATGGTGTACAACGTTTAGCGCAAGCAATTGCACATCAGTTTTCAATCAAAACGGAATATTTTGAACTCAACAATCCGATCTAGTTCGAGTCAACCATATGAAGGAGTGGAATTATTTGCACTCCTTCTCTTCATAATATTTAAATGAATCCATTTTCAACTTAAAATTCACCCTAGCATCGCCATCAATGCAACCTCCTTGCTGTATCTTCGAGCTTATAAAACTAAACTCAGAACAAATTCCCCTTCTTTCGTTAGCAAGTCAATTCCAGACCGAAAAAAAACAAATGATAAATAAAATTTATTTTTCCTTTAGTTTTACCAATATTAAAGTAAATGATAAACATATTGATTATCATTTACTTTTAAATGAATAATGAAAGCGCTTAAATTCATCGTAATAAAACCACATTGATTACAAAAGGAATCAAACCCATGGCTTATTCTTTACCTGCGCTTCCCTATGCTTATGATGCACTTGAACCTAACATTGATACCAAAACCATGGAAATTCATCATAGCAAACACCATCAGACGTATATCAATAATATTAATGGCGCAATTGAAGGCACAGAATGGGAAAAACTTCCTGTCGAGGAACTGGTCGCCAAAGTAAATGAAGTCCCTACTGAGCTGAAAAATATGGTGATCAATAATGGTGGCGGACATGCTAACCATTCACTTTTCTGGACAGTCATGAGCCCACAAGGTGGTGGTGAACCTACAGGTGATATTGCTGAAGCAATTGATCAGCAACTTGGTGGCTTTGATGCATTTAAAGATGCATTCACCAAAGCAGCGATTAGTCGTTTTGGTAGTGGCTGGGCATGGCTGAGTGTGACACCCGAACGCAAATTAGTGGTCGAAAGCAGTGGTAACCAGGACTCACCTCTTATGCATGGCAATACACCTATTTTAGGTTTGGATGTATGGGAGCATGCATATTATTTAAAGTATCAAAACCGTCGTCCTGAATATATTGCTGCATTTTATAATGTGGTGGATTGGAATGAAGTCAATCGTCGTTATCACCAAGCATTGCAAGCTAAAGCTCAGTAATTTTCGCGTCAGCTAAACCTAGCTCAGCATCTCTAGAAAAAACGGGTTAGAGTCTTTTAGAACGTTCACTAAACGAGCTAAAAACTCTAATCATTGTTGTATGGTATATGTCTCATAACGAAATTTTTTGCATATTTTGTGTATTAAAAGACTGCCCTATTGTCTATAGAATCATTTACAATAAAGGCACTTAATGTAAAACCCAGCAAATTTGCAAGGAATGAAACATGACAACCATTACTTTACCTGCACTTCCATATGGCTATGATGATTTAGCGCCACACATCACTCGCGAAACTTTAGAATACCATCACGACAAACACCACAATACTTATGTTGTTAACTTAAACAACTTAATCAAAGGTACTGACCTTGAAGGTAAAACTTTAGAAGAAATCATTAAAGCGTCTGCTGGTGATGCATCTAAAGCAGGTATCTTTAACAATGCTGCGCAAGTATGGAACCACACGTTCTACTGGAACAGCATGAAGCCAAATGGTGGTGGTAAACCTACAGGCGCGATTGCAGCGAAAATTGAAGAAGCTTTTGGTAGCTACGAAAAGTTTGCAGAGGAATTTACTGCCGCTGCAACAACTCAATTCGGTTCAGGTTGGGCTTGGTTAGTTGCTGATGAAGTAAACGGTAAATTATCGATTACTAAAACTGCCAATGCAGACACTCCACTTGCACATGGTCAAGTTGCTGTATTAACAATCGACGTATGGGAACACGCTTACTACATCGACTTCCGCAACTTACGTCCTAAGTACATCGCAACTTTCTTAGAAAGCTTAGTGAATTGGGACTATGCAAATGCAAAACTTGCAGGTCAACCAGCGGGTGTTGAGAAATAATTTATTATTTCCCAAACTAAAAAACTGCTCTTTATGAGCAGTTTTTTTATGCTTATATTTTGATGGAATCATTCAACTCAGCCATTCAATTCACTTGCTCTTTTTAAATAAAGTCTCTTTTACATCGCTCTTAAATTAATAAAGATAGACCTACTCTCATTGAATAATTTTTTTCAATAGAAAGCGTCTCATCACTAATAATCAGAAAGGCCATAATTAGTTTTCTTGAAACAAAGATTCAGTCTTAACGCCGTATGTTAAAGCAATAAAAAAACCCTGCTTTCGCAGGGTTTTCTTTTGAATCAGTTCAGTGCTTAGTGAGCAGCGAATTGGTTCATTGTGTTTTTAGCATCATCGTGTGCTTTAAGAGCGTTGTCACCAGAGAAGATTTCTTTGTGATCATCACCGATGTCAGAACCCGCCATTGCTTGGTGTTTAACACAAGCAATACCACCACGGATTTCTTTACGTTGTACGCCAGCAACATAAGCCAACATACCTTCAGAACCGAAGTAACCTTGTGCAAGCTCATGAGTAGAAAGAGCAGCAGTGTGGTAAGTCGGAAGTGTGATCAAGTGATGGAACACACCTGCTTCACGAGCAGCATCTGCTTGGAATGTACGGATCTTAGCGTCTGCATCAGCAGCTAATTCAGTAGCATCGTACTCAGCGCTCATTAATTTAGTACGGTCGTAAGCAGAAACGTCTTTACCTTCAGCAACCCAACGGTCGTAAGCTTGTTGACGGAAGTTTAAAGTCCAGTTGAATGATGGGCTGTTGTTATAAACAAGCTTCGCATTTGGAACAGTTTCACGTACACGGTTAACCATGTGAGCGATTTCTTCTACGTTTGGAGTCGCAGTTTCGATCCAAAGAAGGTCAGCACCATTTTGAAGGCTAGATACACAGTCAAGTACAACACGATCAATTTGAGTGTCAGCACGGAACTGATATAAACCAGAAGCTAAACGCTTAGGACGGTGTAATTTACCATTACGTTTGATCAAGATTTCATCTTCTTGAGCATCAGCGATGTCAATTTCAGTTGTGTCTAAGTAGCTGATGTATTGAGAAGCGATGTCGCCTGGCTCTTTAACCACTGGGATTTTTTGAGTCAAGTCAGCGCCTTCAGAGTCAGTACGCGCAACGATGATACCGTCATCAAGACCCATTTCTAAGAATGCATAACGTAATGCATGGATTTTAGCGATGAAGTCTTCGTGTGGAACTGTTACTTTACCAGCTTGGTGACCACATTGTTTCGCATCAGATACTTGGTTTTCGATTTGAAGTGCACAAGCACCCGCTTCGATCATCTTACGTGCAAGTAAGTAAGTCGCTTCTTCGTTACCGAAACCAGCGTCGATGTCCGCAATAATTGGCACAACGTGAGTTTGGAAACCGTCGATTTGAGCAGTGATTTCAGCAGCTTTAGCAGTATCACCAGCTTCGTTTGCTTTTTTAAGCGCACGGAATAAATCGTTAAGTTCTTTCGCATCAGCTTGACGCAAGAAAGTGTAGATTTCTTCGATCAAAGCAGGTACAGAAGTTTTTTCATGCATAGATTGGTCAGGAAGTGGACCAAATTCTGAACGAAGTGCAGCAACCATCCAACCAGAAAGGTAGATATAGCGACGTTCAGTTGTACCGAAGTATTTTTTGTTCGCAATCATTTTTTGTTGCGCGATAAAACCGTGCCAGCAACCTAATGATTGAGTATATTTGCTAGAATCAGCATCATAAGCAGCCATATCACGACGCATAATCGCAGCTGTATATTTAGCAATATCTAAACCAGTTTTGAATTGGTTTTGCATTTGCATACGCGCAGCATCTTCTGGGCTAATATCGCGCCAAGTGTCGCCGAATTTTGCTTTTAGTTCGCGGATTGCATCAATCGCTGTTTGATATGTAGACATGATATATTCCTTTTGCGGATTGGCATCGAATGATTGCTAATAAATCCTGATTTTAATTAGTCTAGATTTAAAGCACCTCATCAACATGTATCACAGCTTAGTCTTTGGCAAGTGTTTTATCCAATATTCTGGCTTAATCTTCAGTATTTTCTAAAAAAATATATGTATAACCATTTTTCAAAAATACAAAAAATACAATGCAAATAACTGTTTTTATTTACCTTATAAAATACACAACTAGAGCCAACCATCAAATTTCAGACTCATTTTCTAGACTCATCAGTTCAGAAAAAGCTAAATTTAGGTTATCTAAACTACAGAAAATGACAATTTTCAGGTTTGTTTTGCCTCAATTTGAATAAAAAATTACGCCATAAAAAGCCGCTAAAATTAAAGAATTCGACAAAATGTGCCAAGTTGAAACATAAGCATTGACGCTGTTGCTTTTATGTAGGATTAAGTTACACAAATCCCTTTGGATATGTCATAATTCAAGGCAATTCAAGGATTTTATTTTCGGTATTTTTTTTATGAATCTGGAGCGCGTCGATCTCAATTTATTAATTTATCTTGACGTACTTCTTCGTGAAAAAAATGTCACCCGTGCAGCAGAGCAATTGGGTGTCACTCAACCCGCGATGAGTAATATTTTACGTCGTTTACGTAATCTGTTTAACGACCCTTTACTTATTCGCTCTTCAGAGGGTATGACCCCAACTGAACGTGCATTAGAATTACAGCCACGTATTCGAGATGCGTTAGCTGATCTTTCAATGATCCTTGAGCCACGTACTGAATTCCGCCCTTATACCAGTAATCGTGTATTCCGGATTATGACATCCGATTATGCCGAGGCAACACTCGTTCCACGTCTGGTTAAGGCATTACGTTCAGAAGCACCAAATGTTGTCTTGGATTTCTTGACCCCAAGTGACGTGTCTTATCGTGATATGGAGCAAGGTAAAGTTGATTTAGCGATTAATCGCTTCAACGAAATTCCACAAAGTTTCCATCAGGTTTTGGTCTGGCGTGATAGCTTTAGCTGTATTTTAAATGATAAACACCCTGCAGTGACGCACCTCAATTTAAAAAGCTATTTAGATGCACAACATATTTGGGTATCTAAAACAGGTATGGGTGTTGGCTTTGGTGTCAATCCGGAAAAACAAGCTGGGTTAGGTTGGATTGATCAGGCTTTAGAGCGTATCGGTCAACGCCGTAAGATCTCTGTCTTTACTCGCCACTATCAAATGCCAGCGCTATTAGCTCAAAATGTAGATTTAATCGCGACCCTACCAACTCGTATGGCGCGTTTACAAACACAGAATCCTAGACTGGTTATAAAGGATCCTCCTTTCTATATTCCAGAATTTGAACTAAAAATGGCTTGGTGTCCGTTATTACATCATCATCCTGCACATCGTTGGCTCAGACAATTAATCCTGTTTGTCGCACGTCAAATGATTGAGGAAGAAAATCGTGAGTATTTGTTGAATAATGGCAATTCGCAATTACCACATAGTTTTTTCTAAACAGATACATTAACAAGATGAAATTTCAGCCATATCTCATGTGTGGCTGATTATTTTAATAATAATATCAATAAAAACTTATTTCTTTACTTATTGATAGATTATATTCTCTTACAGAATAAGCGAGTGAAATAATGCGTAACCAACAATTATTTGCATAAGCGAACTTATAGGCTGTGTCCTATCAACATAGGTGATGTATGGATATTTTCCAAAGCATGATGATTCTAGTCCTTCTAGTCGCATGTTCATTCTTTTTATCCTTATCTGAAATCGCGATTGCTGGATCACGAAAACTCAAACTCAAACTCATTGCCGAAAGCGGTGAGGAAAGAGCAAATAAAGTCATTGAGTTACAAGAAAACTCAGCAGACTTTTTTGCATCAACCCAAGTCGGTGTGAATGCTGTCGCGATCTTAGGGGGTATTGTCGGTGAATCATCATTACGTCCCTACTTCCAGAACTTAGCGACTGAGCTTTATCCAGGACCTTGGGCAGATACCATCGGCTTTAGCTTATCTTTTTTAACAGTTACTTCCTTATTTATCTTGTTTGCTGACTTAATGCCAAAACGCCTGGCCATGATCTTTCCAGAGAAATTAGCAATTAAAGTCATCAATCCAATTATTATCTTTATTAAAATATGCCGACCTTTAGCGTGGGTCATTAATATCATTGCCAATTCAATTTTTAGAATTTTTAAAATTGATACCAAACGTGATGATAGTATGACCTTTGATGATATTTCTGCCATCGTAAATGCAGGTGCCCAAGCTGGTGTCCTACAAAAACAAGAACATCATTTTATTGAAAATGTATTCGAGCTTGAAGAGCGTACCGTTCCATCAAGCATGACAGCACGAGAAAATATTGTTTATTTCACCTTGGATGAAGCTGAAAAAAGTATTCGTCAAAAACTGGCTGATCATCCTTATTCAAAATTCTTAGTGTGCAGCGAGCATATTGATCAAGTGATTGGCTATGTTGATGCAAAAGATATTCTGGTGCGTATTTTACATAACCAATCTTTTACACAACTCAATGAATCAATCATTCGTAATGTACTCATCATTCCAGATACGCTGACTTTGTCTGAATTGTTAGACCGTTTCCGCTCAACCAAAGAAAAGTTTGCAGTTGTAATCAATGAGTATGCACTGGTCGTCGGTGTGATCACACTCAGTGATATTATGATTACGGTTATGGGTGACTGGGTAACACCAATGGATGAAGAGCAGCAGATTATTAAGCGTGATAATCATTCTTGGCTGATTGATGGCAGTACACCAATTGAAGATGTGAAACACGCCTTAGCCATTGAAGAATTCCCAGATAATGAAAATTATGAAACGATTGCTGGTTTTATCATGTATCGTTTACGCAAAATTCCGCGCCCTGCCGATGCGGTTGAATATGCGGGTTTCAAATTTGAAGTTGTTGATATTGACCACTATAAAATTGACCAGTTACTGGTCACTCAAATCTTACCAACATTAGAAAATGATGCTCCAGCGCCACAAAACGATTGATTTTGATAATTAAAAAAAGCCCATAAATGGGCTTTTTTTATTTCACAACAAACCAAATCACGGCAGCGAATATCAATAGGATCAAAATAAAGACTTTAATCCCTCCACGACTACGCTGTGCCAATTGCTCTTGGATCTGTGCCTGTTCTTGTGGATGATCTTGAAGATACTGATCAATAAGATCTTTAGACTCTTTGAGACCTAAACCTGTTTTTTCTCGCGTGATCTTAATCGCATCAATCAACTGCCCTGCACGCAGCATATCTAAAGCTTCAGCAGGAATCGTCGGTGGTAGATTCATAAAATTAACAATCCTTGTTATTTTCTATTGGCAACCGCATTGACCAGAGCAAGATTTTAGAGTGGCTTAATTTCCACCATACAATGAAATCAGTTCATCCAGCACCGCTTGATAGTGGATAGCAATGTCTTCTGCTAAGATTTTATAAGCATTATCAAACTGAACCATTGGCCAGCCTTCTTTCCAGAATGGAAAGATATTATGTAAATCGTGCGTTACAGTTGCATCTTCACGACCAATTGCTTGTACAACCTGAGCCAAGACCTGTGCTGTTTCAGCGCCATCGATTGCAAGATAATCAATACCACGCACTTTTAAAATACGAATACGGTCTTTCTTGTAACGAATTTTTTTTGACTGGCCTGAGTTCAAGCCCAATGCCAATGTAACCGCTTCTACAAACTTTTCTTCAAAGCTCGCACCCAACACGACTAAAGCTTGTTTATGTGCTTCTTGACGCCCAGCTTTACCCCCATTACGGATAATCTCATTTGCTTCCGTATCCAGCTTATCTTTTTTCATAGACTGTAAAATGTCTAAAATTTCGATATCGCTTAAAGATTCAGGAGATTGCTCAATCATGGGAGTCCTAATACACAAAAATAAAAAAACATTGTCTCATAAAAGGCTATTTAAAACAGAATAAAAATTCAAAATGCTTGGCGATCTTCATTATTTTTATTTCGCTAATCCAACAAGCGATATGGTGGACAACACACTTTACTTGCTTATTTAGTTGCCAAATTACTTTTACCCTGATAATATTATTTTACCCAGATAAAAATATGTGATTAGAATGAATATTCAGACAACCTATACTGCATTCACTGGCAGTAACTTAATTGCAAGTGGCACCCCTACTGATCTTGCATTGCAACTTAAGCTGATTCCTTCAACAGTGGAAAACATCTTGTTTTTTAATGATCAAACTGGCCAACAAATAGATTTTGACTTGTCTGGTTCAGAACAAGAGATTCAGCAGCGTTATAGCGAACCTGAGCCAGCTAAAAGAGTCGGAAGACCTAAACTTGGTGTCATTTCTCGTGAGATTACCTTACAAAAAAAACATTGGGACTGGTTAGATCAACAGAGTACCAGTGCATCTGCAGTGATTCGTAAATTAATCGATAAAGAACTGAATGATCCAACCTCTGAGAGCAATATTATGCTCGCCAAGCAAGCCACTGACCGCTTTATGTCTGCCATGTTAGGCAATATGCCGAATTACGAAGAAGCAACACGTGCTTTATATCAAGGTGATCGAGACGTATTTTTGAAGATGATTCAAGATTATCCGAAAGATATAAAAGAATATTTAGCCTTAAAAACACGTCATATTTTTTAAATGCATTCTTTTTATCATTTGTTAAAATAACTTGCTCTACCCCACTTAGGCTGTAGAGCATTTTTATAGCCATTTCATGGCAATGTCAGTTTTTCCGTCATAAAAAAATGATATTCAAATAACGATATAAAAATTGGATAAGTAAGATGATCAAACCTAAGAATGAGAGTTTCCTTTATATTGGTCTATTTGTTTTACTCTGGGGAAGTGCTGCCATTTTTACCAAATGGGGGCTTCATCATGGTAACGCAATCCCTTTTCTGTTTTTCCGTTTTTTAATTGCTACAGCATTAATTTTATTCTTCTGTGTAATTTCAAAACAGCCTTTTTACCCGCAGAATACCTCTTTTAAATATGTCATCTTTACGGGTTGCTTTTTAATCACAGGCTATACACTGTTTTATTTTTTATCCCTTGAATTTGGAATTTCTCCAGGTCTCCTTTCCACCATCCTTGCATTACAGCCCATTCTGACTTTTTTTCTTACTGAGAAAAGTTTCTCCAAAGTTAAGCTTACTGGACTACTGCTTAGTTTTTTTGGCATTATTTGTTTGGTTTATAACAATATGTTTGTCAATAAATTATCGTTGTGGGCAACGCTTGCCTCCGTTATATGCTTAGCATGCATTACGACTGGTGTAATTCTACAAAGGAAAATTTCTGAAAAACCGTGGCATGTTTTACCACTACAATATGCAATTTCTTTGATTTTTATTCTCTTAATCATCCCTTTTCAATCATTTAGTTTCGAGATGAATTTAGACTTTTGGATTCCAGTCTTATATCAAGGCATCATTGTTTCCGTGATCGCCCAACTGATTTTTTATAAACTATTACAGTCAGGAAATCTGGTGAATACAACAAGCCTATTCTATCTTGTTCCCCTTGTGACTTTAATACTCGACTTCATAATTTTTAATACCCAACTTTCTACTTTTGACTATATTGGAATTGCAGCGATCTTGAGTGGGGTTTATTTAGTGTATAGAAAAGCTACCAAAACAAATCGTTCTCAGGCCTTGGAACATACGAAAGATACCTTATAGTACTAGTCGAGAAGAGTACCGCAATACTTCATTTCAAATCACAAATGAAGATGACAAGATCAAAGACATTACTGATCTTAATAAACCTATTTAATACACCAATATCATCATTGTTTTTAAAATAAAAAACCCGCTTACGCGGGTTTTTACAAAATCAATTCAGCTGATTAAAGACGAACCAATTCCACCACTTTTTCAGCAGCTTCTTCAACCGTTTCAGCAGTAATCTCGGTATCTGTACCTTCAACAGCCGTTGTGATAACCACAACACCTGTTTCACGTAATAATACAATTTGCTCAGCAGTTAAATCTGCTTTCGCAATTGCAACTACACCTTGCTGGATCAATAAGCTTTCTAAAACTTGCGCTTTCTCGATCAACAATGCAGAAACAGCAATCACAGCAGGCTTCTGACCTAAACGAGCTGCACGATCTTCCGCAGTCACAGGATTGCTATGTGCAGTCCATTCAACCGCAGCCTCGACCATCCCTGCTCCCACGGTAACGTTGCTTAGACGATCAATAAAGATAAATGAACCTGTGTAACGGCTGTCTTGATATTGATCAAACACTACTGGCGCATCAAACTCAACTACAACATCTGCAATTGCATTCAACTCAAGTTCTTCAACTTGCGTATGTTCCAACGTGTTCACATTGACACGGAAATTAATTGCAGTGACTTTAGCTGGAACAGTTTGAGTCCCAATTTTTACGTTGTACAGTTTGCCTTTTACCAGTGGATGCTCATTCATCCAGACCACTGATGCACGTACACTACGTGAAATCAAAGGTTGCTCGCCTGCACGGACTAAAACGTTACCACGAGAAATATCAATTTCATCGTTTAAAGTTAAAGTGACAGCTTGACCTGCAACGGCCTGCTCTAGGTTGCCATCAAAAGTTACGATTTCTTTAACTGTTGATTTTTTACCAGATGGCAAGGCAATAATTTCATCACCAACATTCACTTGACCAAGCGCAATCGTACCTGCGAAACCACGGAAATCGAGGTTTGGACGATTCACATATTGAACAGGGAAACGGAATTCACGCTTATTTGATTCACGTTTAATTTCCACTGATTCAAGAAGGCTCATCAAGGTTTGACCCTTGTACCATGGCGTACTTGCAGATGGATTAACAACGTTGTCGCCATTCAATGCCGAGATCGGTACGAACACAATATTTTCAGGACGACGATCACCAAGTTGACTCACGAAGGCATCATATTCAACTTGGATTTCATTGAAACGTGCTTCCGAGAACTCAACCAAGTCCATCTTGTTAATCGCAACAACGATATTTTTAATACCCAATAGACTTGCGATAAATGAATGGCGACGAGTTTGGGTTTGCACACCATAACGTGCGTCGATCAAGATAATCGCAAGATCGGCAGTGGATGCACCCGTCGCCATGTTACGCGTGTATTGTTCATGTCCAGGCGTATCCGCAATGATGAACTTACGCTTTTCTGTTGAGAAATAGCGATAAGCAACGTCAATCGTAATGCCCTGCTCACGTTCAGCCTGTAAGCCATCAACCAGTAAAGCAAGATCAGGTGCATCACCTGTAGTACCCACTTTCTTACTGTCACGAGTCACCGCTTGCAATTGATCTTCATAAATCAATTTTGAATCATAAAGTAAGCGACCAATTAAGGTACTTTTACCATCATCGACGTTACCGCACGTTAAAAAGCGCAATAAATCTTTTTGTTCATGCTGTTTTAAATATCCCAAGATGTCTTGGCTAATAAGATCTGATTGATGAGACATTGCTCAAAACTCCACATATTCTTTAGAAATCAGTTTTAATCTCCCTAAATCCCTCTTTAAAAAGAGGGACTTGCTTAAGGAAATTAGAAATAACCTTCCTGCTTTTTCTTTTCCATCGAGCCAGCTTCATCATGGTCAATCATACGACCCTGACGCTCTGAGCTTGTTGCTAAAAGCATTTCTTGGATAATTTCAGGCAAGGTATCTGCTTCAGACTCAACTGCCCCTGTTAACGGGTAACAACCAAGTGTACGGAAACGTACCGATTTCATTTGTGGAACTTCACCTTCTTTTAAGCGCATACGTTCATCATCCACCATGATCAACGTACCACTACGTTCAACCACAGGTCGAACTGCTGAGAAATAGAGCGGAACAAGTTGAATATTTTCCAAATAGATATATTGCCAAATGTCTAATTCAGTCCAGTTCGACAATGGGAATACACGAATACTTTCGCCTTTGTTCACTTTACCGTTATAAAGATTCCAAAGTTCTGGGCGTTGGTTCTTAGGGTCCCAACGATGTTTATTATCACGGAATGAATACACACGCTCTTTGGCACGCGACTTTTCTTCGTCACGGCGCGCGCCACCAAAGGCAGCATCGAACTGATACTTATCCAAAGCTTGTTTTAAACCTTGGGTTTTCATAATGTCAGTATATTTTGAACTGCCGTGATCAAACGGATTAATTCCAGCATCACGACCTTCTACATTTTGATGTACGATCAGATCGAAGCCATGGGTTTTTGCCATGTTGTCACGGAAAGCAATCATATCTTTAAATTTCCAACCCGTATCGACATGCAGTAGCGGGAATGGGAGTTTCGCTGGATAGAATGCTTTTAATGCCAAATGCAACATTACTGCTGAATCTTTACCAATCGAGTAAAGCATCACAGGATTTTCAAATTCAGCTGCAACTTCACGAATAATATGAATACTTTCTGCCTCAAGTTGCTTGAGGTGAGTCAATCTATTTTCAGTCATGTACAATTTCCTCCTTATCCATGCTATCCATAAAATCTATAAGCGGTATTAAACCACCACTTTGAAGACTGTGTGGAGGAACGAGTGCCATAACAACTCCAATTTTTCATGATATCGATATTCTTACTTGCAGTAGAATGTGCTGCTGAGTAAAGGTTATTCATTATAATAATTTAGATTCAGTTCTTTAGCTTGTTTTTTCATATCAATATGCAAAATTATGATATGAAAATAAGATTCAGGAATAACAATACATTTATTTTCACATGAATAAAATTAAAAAAAGAAGCCTAAAAAGACTTCTTTTTACTAGAAAGCATTTAACTTAGAAGCGGAACATATTGCGTTCTAATGGGATCTCAACCCCCACTGAAACACCGCCATCACTTCCATTTAAATCAGAGTCACTGACCCAACCATTCACTTTTAATGGAATTGTTGGTTTTAAATAATGCGTCCAAGTTAAATCAAGACCTTTTACGGTATCTTGTTTTGGAAATGCTGCATTAACTACCAAGTCAGATTGATTCACTTTGGCATAAATCACACGTCCATTTAAACGATTCATCACATCAAAACGAATATCGCCACCCACAGAATACATCTGACCATCACCACCTATTGCGTGCCCCAAAGGGAAACCATGTTGGTAATAACCATCTTTATAAATATGATGGCTATAAGAAATACTCTTTACCTCACCATTGGTGCGGGTATCAGCCCATTCTGCATAAAGTTGGTAAGGCATATTTTTATAAGCTGATGAAAAATCGATACCTGCCAAATACAATTTTTTAGCTGGTAACATACCTGCCTCATCTTCACCAACATATTGTCCGTAAATACCAATAGGTGCTTGTAATAATTTTTGTGTATTTAAGCGGAAATCAAATCCTGCTATCTGATTTGATTTATCATCATCGGCAGAATTAAAATTATCATTACCTTTTATAGCATTCCACAATGAATTAAGGCTCTCTGGACGTCCCTCTCCCCCCCATTGCAATATCCGTGAAGCACCTAGCTCAAGATAAGGCAAAGGCTGCGCAGTTACACGCAAACCAATCAATTTTGCATCTGGCACCGCTTTATAGTCATCTAGTTGCCCAGCAAAAGCTTGATATTGCCAAGGACCAATCCAAGAGAGCCATTTTGTTTCAAATGCATTTTGCACTGCACGTTGTGCGGTCACACCATAGACTGGACGACTTGCATCACCACGGATCAAACTGCCGTCATGCCCAGGTCCCCAATAGGTAGGAATCTGACCTGCAATCACCCACTGATTCCAAAGCTTGCCTGCAATATATGAACCTTCAACATTTGCATCATGCCCATTATCAATCAATGGATCTTTTTCGCCATTCACACGCAGTTTGGCATCCCAATTTTCGCCCCCTGCATTCAACTCAACTGCAGCTTGGTATTGAGATTTCTGATTATCACCAAATGCTTGAGGAACAGTTTTTAGATCTGTTCCAGCATGCAAGCCAACTTTCACAGTTGCATTGTCTGCTTGTAAGGCATTTACAATAGAATTCACAACTTTTTGCTGCGTATTATTACTAATCTTTGCTTGAGACAATGCACGTTGAATTTCATCACCGCTCATTGGCCAAGTTGAAGTACTGATCTGAATCACGCCTTGTTGGTTGAGCCAATTCAGATCAGTTCTTAAATTTTCATCATTGAGCACAAGACCCTGTGCAAATACTGGGAAAGAAAGAGAAGCGAATAATGCGATATAAAGCGATTTTTTTAAAAACATATCCAAACTGTTCTCAAATTTATTTATGGTCACATGATCGTTGGTTTATGAGTAGTTTTCAATCGTCAAACGAAACAATTACATTTTTTAACATGCACGATAAATTGACAATAATTGATGCCAGTCATTAACATTTAATTCATCGACAACACCACTGAAATCAAATAATGAAAGAAATTATTGCGATATTTATCATGATGGCAATTTCCATCCCTGCTTTTGCTCAACCTGCATCAAAAGAATCTGTCAAAGAATTATTAAAGATTACCAAGTCAGAACAACTTCTTGGCCAAAGAAGCCAGCAGATAAATACTCTGATGCATTCAAGTATAGAAAAAATCACTCAAGGGAGAAAATTAACAACCAAACAGGAGCTTGCTGTTGTTAACTACACTCAGGAACTCAGCAAAATTATGCAAGAAGAATTAATCTGGGCAAAATTAGAACCTGAAATGATTAAAATCTATGCTGAAGAGTTTAACCAAGAAGAAATCGACGGTATGATTAAATTTTATAAAACGCCTGTAGGGCAATCGACTATTGATAAAATGCCAATTGTCATGCAAAAAAGTATGCAAGTGGGTTACAAACGAATGGATGCCATTACACCTAAAATTATGCAAGCTGCTGATAAATTAGAAAAAGATATGCAAGCAGAATAATCAGTCAACATAAAAAAGCCACTTTTAAAGTGGCTTTTTTTATTAATCAAAGAATTAATCTTTACGGCGCATATGAGGGAATAACAATACATCACGAATACTTGCTGCATTCGCGAATAGCATCACCAAACGATCAATACCGATGCCCTGACCTGCTGTCGGTGGTAAACCGTATTCCAACGCTTCGATAAAGTCAGCGTCGTAATGCATTGCTTCATCATCACCGGCATCTTTTTCAGCAACCTGTGCTTGGAAACGCTCAGCCTGATCAATCGGGTCATTTAACTCAGAGAAACCATTTGCCAACTCACGACCACCGATAAAGAACTCGAAACGATCGGTAATATGTGGATTATCATCATTACGACGAGCAAGTGGTGAAGTTTCAGCTGGATATTCAGTAATGAACGTCGGCTGACGCAGTTTAGTTTCTACGGTTTCTTCAAATACGATGGTTTGTAATTTGCCTAAACCAAAACCAGGTTTCACCTGCTCTTTTAAAACGTCTTTGGTAAATTTCGCCAAGAATTCGCGATCATTGACATTTTCAGGTGTGAAGTCTGGATTATTCTCAAGAATTGCATCAAACATTGAGATTTTCTTGAACGGGCCTTTGAAGCTATAGACTTCGTCACCATAAGGCACATCAGTAGAACCCAAGATATCAACTGCCAATTTTTCAAGCATGTTTTCAGTCAATACCATCAAGTCTTTATAATCTGCATAGGCTTGATAGAACTCAATCATAGTGAATTCAGGGTTGTGACGTGTTGAAACCCCTTCATTGCGGAAGTTACGGTTGATTTCAAATACACGCTCAAAACCACCCACCACAAGACGTTTTAAGTAGAGTTCCGGAGCAACACGTAAATACAGTTCCATGTCCAAAGCATTGTGATGCGTTACGAATGGCTTCGCAGATGCACCACCAGGAATCACATGCATCATTGGTGTTTCAACTTCCATGAAACGCTCGTTGGTCAAGAAAGCACGAATACCTGCAACCACTTGGGCACGAATTTCAAAGGTCTTACGTGTTTCTTCATTTACGATCAAATCTAAATAACGTTTACGATATTTAGCTTCTGTATCCGTTAAACCATGGAATTTATCTGGAAGTGGACGAAGTGATTTGGTCAGTAATTCAAAACCTTCAAGGTGTACATATAAATCACCCTTACCCGAACGTCCAATATAACCTTCAGCAGCGATGATATCGCCAAGGTCTAAACTTTTAATGGTTTCTAAAATATCAGCTGGCAAACCTTTACGGTCAACATAAAGTTGGATACGACCTGTCATATCTTGGATCACCATAAATGATCCACGGTTCAACATCACTCGGCCAGCAACTTTTACATAAACTTTTTCAGCGCCTTCTATTTGCGCCTTATCTTGATCTTTAAACTGTTCTTGCAAATCAGCTGCATAGTGCTCACGTTTAAACGTGTTTGGCCACGGGCTCTTACCCGTTTGTTTTGCAGTCTCTTGAATTTGCTTTAATTTGGCATGACGCTGTGCGATTAAATCGTTTTCGGAAAGTGTTTGTTCAGAAGTCGATTGAGCGTTTTGTTGCGTCATCTCTGCCTCGATTAAGTAAAAAATGAAGTGACATAGAATAGCAGATCACAACTCATTTTCGTATTGTTTCAACCAGACAATTCAAAAAAATCAAGATTGATCCATTTTTGAATCGAGATAACGCAGCAATTGTCCACTAAAGAATCGATCCGCAATAGCTTATTTCTCAGCTAAATGCTTCACCATAGCAAGTCCCTGATCGAAGCCTTTATTCATAAACTCTACATGCTCTGGTTGAATATCGACCTCCACATGTAATTGCGTTTCACCATTAAAATCAAACAGCATATATTTTTCCAAAGCACCTGCCCAAGACTTTACAGCCTCACTTTCTAGATCCTCCTTGCCGTTCTCAATCATCCCAAGATGCTTAAAAACAATCTCTTTGGGTTCATCTATGCTTTCAATGGTAGAGATCATGCCATTGCCTTTGCCATCTCCGAAATAGGTTTTACCACCCACTTTCCAATCCGTGGTCATAGTCGAATCGCAGGCAAAGAATTTTGTCCATGCTTGATAGCTTTCTGGTGTCCACAGAACTTCCCAAACTTTCTCAGGGGTTGCATAAATTTTTATATTATAAGATAAGGTTTCCATGTTTTATTCTCCTTGATCATTGTTTTCATCATCATATCTTGATTCTGAATGTTTGTTTTTTATACACACTATATTTATACATTTCGGCTTTTTTTAATTGTATAAGCGTTATATTTTTACAAAAAATTAGAGTAATTGCTCAAATAACAATACTTTCAGATAGAATTGCCATATCACTTTTTGAATAAATGATTAAACTCTTGCATTTACTTTACTTAAATGTCGTTCTGCGTAAAAATCTAACTCCCGATTAGCATAAGTTAGTTCCTATTGCAGCGATCATAGCGACATTACGGAATAGTTTTACTGAAAGGCAACTTGAACATACCTATCAGTTTGGAGAGTCACATGAAAAAATATCAATGTATCGTTTGTGGTTGGATTTACGACGAAGCAGAAGGTTGGCCACAAGACGGCATTGCAGCAGGGACCAAATGGGAAGACATCCCAGATGATTGGACTTGCCCAGATTGCGGCGTTTCAAAAGCTGATTTTGAAATGATTGAAATCTAAATAGATCGAGAAGGCCGTGACAATGATCATGGTCTTTTTTTTGCTATTGTTTGTTTTTAAATAAGAAAATACTGGAGAATAGAATGCATCCTATCGTTATCATCGGATCGGGCATGGCAGGTTACACCGTAGCACGAGAGTTTCGTAAACTAAGTCCTGAACAGGAACTGGTTATGATCTGTGCAGATGATGCGGTAAATTATGCAAAACCAACATTATCTAATGCCTTTGCAGGGAATAAAGCACCAGAACAAATCGCTTTAGGCGATGCGACAAAGATGGCAACTCAATTGAATATGCGCATTGATGCAGACACATGGGTGAAAGCAATCAATGCCGAAAGCCATGAGCTTACATTAGAAAAAAATGGGCAGACAATTACTCAACCTTATTCAAAGTTAGTATTGGCTGTCGGTGCAAACCCTATCCGTTTAGCGATTGCTGGTGATGGTAGTGATGACATTCATGTCGTGAACTCATTGGTCGACTATCGTATCTTCCGTGAAAATCTTGCCAAGCGTAAAGACAAACGCGTGGTTATTCTTGGTGCAGGTCTGATTGGCTGTGAATTTGCCAATGACTTATTGCATAGCCAATATGACGTTACTGTGATTGACTTAGCCCCTCAGCCACTCGGTCGCTTATTGCCAAACCATGTCGCTGAAGCCTTTAAGACTAATTTAGAACAAGCAGGCATTAAATTTGCACTATCTACCACCGTGGAAAAAGTAACCAAGATTAATAATGGTGAAGACTACGAAGTCACCTTAGCCAATGGTAAAACACTGGTCGCTGATATTGTGCTTTCTGCAATTGGCTTACAACCGAATATCTCTTTAGCAAAAGCAGCAGACATTCAAACCAGTCGTGGCATTATTACCAACACCCTTTTAGAAACCAATCAAGCTGATATCTATGCCGTCGGTGACTGCGCAGAAGTGAATGGCACTTTATTGCCATATGTGATGCCAATTATGCAGCAAGCACGCGCTTTAGCAAAAACGCTCAGTGGTCAAAGCACAGCGGTACACTACCCTGCTATGCCAGTTGCAGTAAAAACACCTGCTGCGCCATTGACGGTTTTACCTGCACCGCTTAATGTGGATGTGAACTGGGAAACTGAAGAGTTTGATGACGGTATGCTTGCCAAAGCGGCTGATGGTGAAGGAACCTTGAGAGGTTTTGTACTGTTAGGCGCAACTGCAGGAAAACAACGTTTAACGCTCACCAAGCTGGTTCCAGACTTGATTCCAGCGCAAGTTTAAGGTTTAAATACGAGAGTTTGTTGAGAAAAGAATTTCCTCCAAACTCTCTACGCAATAAGAAGAATTCAATTTGGAACGAAGATCATGAACAGTGCCCTCCAATTTAACGTGTCACCATATGCTTCTTTTATGCAGGAAACCAAAGTTACTTTGGGCAATGGCATTGAACTACATGTTGAAATGGGCGGGAATCCTGAGCATCCAACCATCTTATTGATCATGGGTTTAGGTGCACAAATGCTGTTTTGGCCTGATTTTTTCTGTAAGGCATTAATCGATCAAGGTTTCCGTGTAGTTCGTTTTGATAATCGTGATATTGGTTTATCTTCAAAAATTCGTAATAAAGGCAAACGGCTCAATACCATGAAACTAATGAGCCGCTTCATGTTCGGTCTTCGCAATGAAGGTGCGCCTTATACCTTATATGATATGGCCGATGACGTGGCGATGCTGATTGATCAATTAGGTATTGAGAAAGCCTATATTATTGGTGCCTCAATGGGCGGAATGATTTCACAGATTGTTGCTGCGAAATATCCAGAAAAAGTAGAAAAAATTGGTTTGCTATTTACGAGTAATAATCAACCGTTTTTACCTCCGCCTTTTCCAAAGCAGCTTTTCAGTTTATTAGGTAAACCTGAAGGGCATGATGAAGAAACAATTATTAATCACAGTTTAAATGTTTTCCGTATTATCGGTTCGCCTGGTTATGTCAATCCAGTCGAGTCAATTCAAACCATTCGCAAATTATATCGACGTAGTTTTTATCCAGCGGGTGTACTTCAACAATTTTTAGCAATATTATGTACAGGTTCTTTGTTACCATTGAACAAGACGATTACTCAGCCGACTTTGGTTGTACACGGTTCAAAAGATCGCCTGTTACCACCGAGTCACGGGAAAGCTGTTGCAAAAGCAATTTCTGGTGCTAAGTTTGAATTAATTCAAGGAATGGGGCATGATATTCCTGCACATTTCATTCCACAACTTAGTGGTTTGTTCGCTCACCACTTTAGATCATCACACTAGGACTCTATGGCTGCATTACCCTCATTAAGACAGCTATCATATTTAGTTACGTTGTCAGAAACTTTACATTTTACTGAAGCAGCGCGTCGTTCCTTTGTCACCCAGTCAACATTGTCTGGTGGCATCATGGAATTAGAGCGTTTATTAGGTGGCGTCTTAGTTGAGCGTGATCGTCAAAACGTCCGTTTAACCCCATTAGGTGAGCAAGTGGTGGCGCGAGCACGAGTGTTGCTTGCTGATGCACAAGACCTGATGCGTTTAAGTCGAGAGATGAGTGAACCATTAACAGGTGATTTACATCTCGGTATTATTCCAACAATTGCACCTTTCATTCTAACTCAACTCTTAGATGAAGTTCATCAGCAATTGCCAAAAATCCAACTACATTTACATGAAGCGCAAAGTGAAAAGATTGTAGAGAAGTTGGAACATGGTAATTTAGACATGATTGTACTTGCGCTTCCGTTTGATACGCGCAGTTTAAAAGTTTCAGAAATTGCCAAAGAGAACCTCTTCCTTGTTTATAACAAGAAAGATACCAATGCTGCCAATGCCAACTCATTAGATGATTTAGATTTATCTCGTTTAATGTTACTCGAGGAAGGACATTGCTTACGTGACCATGCTTTAAGTGCCTGCCCTGTGGGTGAGCGTAAAAATGATCATCGTTTAAAAGCAAGCTCATTACCAACGCTGGTTGAAATGGTATCGTCTGATTTAGGCTTTACCCTTTTACCTGAGATCGCGCTTAAAAATAGCATGATTCATTTCAATGAAGATATTGATGTAAAAGCAATTGAAGCTGCACCAAGCCGTACACTGGCTTTAGTGACCCGTAAAAGCACACCATTACAAAGTGAGTTTGATGTGATCTTGCAAATTCTGCAAAAAATCACGGCTCATTTATCGTAATAAAAAAAGCCTGTAATTCAGATCGAATTACAGGCTTTTTCAATGCAATTAAAATAATTATTAAATATCTAAATATCCAATAAATTCACTTGTTCAACTTGTACATCACTCATACGTAGTCCTTGGTCAAGTAATTCATCGAAATATGATTCCACCACTTTGGCTTGATCAGCCGTATTTTCAACTTTATACATATTCTGACGAAACTCATTACTTGAACGTAAGCCTTTGGTATACCAAGCAATATGTTTACGGGCAATACGACAGCCTGAGTATTCACCATAAAAATCATATAACTCAGCCAGATGCCCCAATAATACGGCTTTAACTTCAGCAATATCAGGCGCAGCGAGATGCTCACCCGTTTTTAAGTAATGCGCAATTTCTCGGAATATCCAAGGTCGGCCTTGGGCTGCACGCCCAATCATAATGGCATCTGCACCCGTATAATCCAGTACATATTTGGCTTTTTCGGGACTATCAATATCACCGTTGGCAATCAATGGGATATCAATCAATTCTTTAACCTGCTTAATCAACTCATAACGTGCAGTATTCAAATACATGTCTTCACGGGTACGACCATGCAAAGCTAAGGCTGCAATTCCAGATTCTTCGGCGCGTTTAGCCACACGTAAAATATTCTCATGGCCATTTAAAAAACCTAGTCGGGTTTTTAAAGTGACCGGTACATCTACTGCGGAAACGACAGCATCGAGAATACGCGCCACAAGATCTTCGTCTTGTAATAAAGCTGAACCCGCGAGTTTGTTACATACTTTTTTAGCTGGGCAACCCATATTGATATCAACAATCTGCGCACCATTTGCCACTTGATAGCGTGCAGCTTCTGCCAGTTGCTCAGGATCAGAACCTGCGATTTGAGCAGAGATTGGTGCAAGCTCACCATCAAAATTGGCCCGATATAAGCTCTTTTTGCTCATACGAAGTGTCTTATCAGCAGTCATCATTTCACTGACTGCATGCCCAGCACCAAAGTATTTGCACAGTGTTCTAAAAGGACGGTCAGTAACGCCTGCCATCGGAGCAACGATCAAATTATTTGACAGTTGATATGAACCAATATACATATATTTTCTTACAATTTCTGATCAACATAGTATACTTCATTCGCCCGTTCGGCTCATCTTTTTGTGCGGTGTTGTCTTCATTATGAACCAATCGTTTTCGACTCGTCCTCTATTCAAAACATTTAGCCTCTTGGCAATCAGCATAAGCTTAGTGGCTTGTGGTGATAATGCTTGGTGGTCAAATAATAAAGAACCCGAAATGAAGGCAGAACAAATTACAAAAGTGCTGCCGCCACGTGTGACTGATCGTCAGTCTTGGTCGCAAGATATCTTTGATATTATGCAACAACTGAGCATTCCTAAAACCAAACAAAATGTATGCAGCATTGTGGCAGTGGTCGATCAAGAGTCCAACTTTGTCGCTGATCCTGCTGTGCCTGGCTTGGGTGAAAAAGCAGTTCAGGAAATCAATACGCGCCTCAAAGAGAAGTTTGAAGCTAAATTAGGTGAAACCATTGGAGGTACTGTAGCGGGTTATTTTGAGGATGTACTCAAAAACCAACCGTCACCAGAAAATAACTACATGAGCCAAATGCGCAAAGTAAGAACAGAGCGCGAACTTGATTTGCTTTATCGTGAAATTTTTGACTATATGTCGAAGCATTATCATGTCAGCGCCCTGACAGGTGCTGCAAAATTGGTTGGACAAGATATTGGCGAGAAAATGAACCCGATTACTACACTGGGTTCTATGCAAGTGCATATTAATTATGCCAAAGAACATAAACGTCAAAGCGGAAATATTGCTGAACTACGTAATGACCTCTATACCCAATACGGTGGTCTATATTATGGCATCCATCGTTTGATGGAATATTCTGCTGATTATGACAAAGCCATCTATCGATTTGCCGATTACAATTCTGGCATGTATTCAAGTCGTAATGCAGCTTTTCAAAAGATGCTTGAAGTCATACAAGGTAAAGACCTTGATTTAGATGGTGACCTGTTACTTTATAACAAAGATGGGAATGTACAATCAGCACTGAGCCAATCTGAAAAAGAAGTGATCTCAGCGTTTACCAACAATAAAATTCTGGTTACTCCGCGTCAAATTCGTGCGGACTTGAAGAAAGAAAAAGAGAAGAAATTCGAAGATACGCAGACTTATTTAGCTGTTCAAAAGTTGTATCAGAGTAAAACCAATAAAGAACCTATTTATGCAATTATGCCTGAAGTCGTTATTTCAGGCCCTAAACTGAGTCGTGACTACAATACCAATTGGTTTGCCAGTCGCGTTAATGGACGATATGAAACATGCATGCAAAGAGCGAAACGCATAAAACTCTAAATCTTGCTTTATTTGATTTTGATGGAACACTCTATCCGAGAGATAGTTTTACAGGGTTTATTTTCTTTGCATTATCAAAACGCCATATTGTCAAAAGAGGCTTGAAAGTCCTACCTTGGATTCAAGCCTACTATTTACGACTCTACCCTGCGCATGCCATGCGACCACGTTTATTCCAAAGTATGTTTAAAGACATTTCTGTAGATGTGGTCGAGCAACTCGCCCAAGAATATGCACAGAAACTGATTAAAAAATTAGATCCAGATTTATTCCAGCAACTTCAACTGCATCAACAACGTGGTGATCACATTGTTCTGGTATCGGCATCGGTTGATCTTTATTTGGCTCCCATTTGTGAAGTTCTCAATATTGAATTACTGTGCACCCAAACCGAAACTAAAGATGGACGTTTAACGGGTCGCTATAGCTCAGAAGATTGCAGTTGCGAGCAAAAGAAATTGCGTATTTTACAAAGCTACAATTTAGCAAATTATCAAACGATTTATGCTTATGGTAATAGCGAGGAAGATTTAGAAATGCTCTCTTTGGCAGACCATCCTTATATGATGGGAGAAGAGAAAGCACTTCCCTCTATAGAACTGAAGCAATTGAACCAAGCAGAAATAAAAAAGCCCGCTTAATGCGAGCTTTTTTATTTCAAACAGTTTAGTAGATTGCCATATGATCACGATGGATCATTTCTAGCGATCGGGCTTCACCTAAAACTTGATAGACTTTTTCTGATGATAAACCTTTGATCATTTCGGCAGAACGTGAACTAAAATTCACACGACCTACCGCGATACGACCACCGTTCTTATCAACACATTCAACCACATCACCACGATCAAAATGTCCTTCAATCGCTCTGACTCCGACAGGCAATAAACTACGATGCTTGAGCTTAATCGCTTCAACAGCACCATCATCAATCACTAAACGACCCGCGGTTTGCAAATGTGCAGCCAACCATTGCTGATGTGCAGTCACACGATCATTGTCTGTGGTGAATAATGTACCCAACATCTCACCCGCCATTAAGCGTGCTAATACGTTGTCACTTTCACCACTCGCGATCAACGTCGGACAACCCGACTTTGCCGCTAAGCGCGCAGCACGAACTTTCGTCACCATACCACCGCGACCAAGTACGCCACCGCCACCTGCCATTTCAAACAAACGATCATCGAGTGCTCGAACAGCAGAGAACAATTTTGCATTTGGGTTACTACGTGGATCTGAGTCAAACATACCTTGTTGATCCGTTAAGATAATCAACAATTCTGCCTGTACCTGACCCGCAACCATAGCTGCCAAAGTATCGTTATCACCAAACCGAATTTCGTCAGTAGAGACGGTGTCATTTTCATTAATCACTGGAATGACATGCCAATCAATCAGGTTCTGCAAAGCATCACAAGAGTTGAGATAACGACGACGATCCGCGAGATCATCATGCGTGAGTAAGACTTGTGCAGTTTGGATTCCATGTTGATCCAGTACGCTTGACCATGTATGGATTAAACCCATTTGGCCAATAGCAGCACAAGCTTGTAGACTGGGTAGATCAGTGGGTCGACTCGCAAGTTTCATGCGTACCATCCCTTCTGCAACTGCACCTGAAGACACCAGAATAATCTCATGTCCAGCATTGTGTAGATCTGCAATTTGTTTCGCCCAGTGCGAAATTGCATTTAAATCTAGACCTTGCCCATTTGCAGTGAGTAAAGATGATCCGATTTTAACAACGATTCGTTTACACGCATTGAGCTGACGTTGCCCATCGACCACTTCTATCATTTTTCCCTCGGTTTACTAATCACGAATGTAGACGCTTTCTACATCGCCTTCGTCTTCATCGTCATCAAAGTCTTCATCATCGTCCAAACCAGCTTCACGCTGTGCTTTACGCATAGCACGATATGCTTCTTTCGCTGCGATGGTTTGTTCACGTGTCTCAGCTTCAAGCTGCTCACGGAATGCTTTCACTTCTGCTGCATACTCAGGATCTTCAACTTCGCGCTCACGTTGTTGTTCGATTTGATCCATTAAGTAATACACAACTTCTTTGGTTCCTTCCGACATAAGACCAGAAGTTTTAAATACAGGGCCTTTCCACTGCAATTCATCAAGAATGTGCTGACACCATTCTTCTCTTGATTCTTCTGCAATTTGATCCAGTTTATTTAACACCAAGACCACTGGCAGTTTTGCCAATGTCGGAGAGAATTTTTCTAACTCACCTAAAATCGCTCTTGCATTATGTGCTGGGTCAGAACCATCAATTGGCTGAACATCAACAATATGCAAAAGAATACGCGTACGCGCCAAATGCTTAAGGAAACGAATTCCTAGACCAGCACCTTCAGCAGCCCCTTCGATTAATCCTGGAATATCTGCCATTACGAATGAGCGATGACGATCCGCATCGACCACACCGAGGTTTGGTACCATCGTGGTAAATGGATAATCTGCAACTTTTGGTTTTGCTGCGCTGACTGCACGAATGAACGTTGACTTACCTGCATTTGGCATACCGAGTAAGCCAACATCTGCAAGTACTTTCAACTCTAAACGCACTTCACGATATTCACCTTTGATCCCGTGCGTACACTTACGTGGTGAACGGTTAGTCGATGATTTAAAGTGAGTATTACCTAAACCACCGTCACCACCATGGGCAACTTTTACGCGCTGACCATCAGCAACCAAGTCACCAATAATGTCACCAGATTCAGTATCAACAATGGTTGTACCGACTGGCACTTTCAAAATAACGTCTTCACCACCACGACCAGAACAGTTCGCACCCGAACCATTTTTACCACGCTCTGCACGATAGCGACGCGTATAACGGTAATCTACCAGTGTGCTGGTATCATCATCGGCTTGAATATATACACTTCCGCCACGTCCCCCATCACCGCCATCTGGGCCACCAAAAGGGACAAATTTTTCACGGCGAAAACTGGCTACGCCATTGCCACCGTCGCCAGCCTCTACGATAATGACTGCTTCATCAACAAAGCGCATGTGCCAATCCTCAAATTCTTAAAAGCGGACTATTTTGCCACATTTTAAGAAAATTCTCGAATAGAAAAATCAGCAAATTGATTTTTTTAAATTTATTATTTGTTCAATATGTATTTTTACTATTTTTAATACGAATAAAAAGCCACAAGAACTTAATTCATTGCAAAATTAACATCTGGCCAATAACAATGAACAGAGACTAAAGCCCCTTTTTTTTCTACATCAAGTCCAGCATATTCTTTCTTTTGTTGAAAATTAAATTTGAGCTTGGCAAAGTTCTTCTGCGCTTTAGCAGTCGACAAATCAAAGTAAAGTGTTTGGTTCATTTGCTTCGCCATATTGCCGTAAGAGAAATCGATTTTCCTAACCGGAACACCTCTATACTCAACATTCTTTAAGAAAAAAGTATTACTGACGTAAGCTTGCTCCTCAACAAATTTATTTTTAACAACATAAGGTTTTATCACTTTAGCAATGCTAGGAAATTCATATAGATCATAATCATCTCGGATAGCACAATCTTCTTCATAACGATCCTGCATGACTGGCTTCAAATCATATACTGCTGCTTTTGTATAAGTCGGGACAATAACCAAACTTACTAACAAAGCCCCAAAAGATTTTTTCATTTTATTTATCTCTTTCAAATTACATGGAATGATCAATAATATAGAATCTACGGTCTCACATTCTTTAAAGGCAGTTCCATTTGCATATCTAAATTAGCCTTTGTCTGTTGCACCGAGTTATACATGATCGCATCAAAGGAAGAAATCTTACTCATATTAATTGCATCATTCATATAAAAGCTCGGTTTAAATTGATGCTTCACCGGCAAATCTACAGTTTCATCAAAAGCAAAATATACAGGTCCATCAAAAACAATTTTCACAGGAACAGTATAAGTACGTTTCAATTGAAATGGGATATCCAATTTGACTGGAATATTCAAACTCAAAGGAAACTTGGGCAATAATTTATTTTGATAGATCAAATCGGTGTTAGTTTCAATCGGCACCACTTCATCTACTTTCAGCGTGGTTTCATAGTTGATATCAACCGTAATCGGTGTTTCGACTTCAAAACTCAAATCAGCCAAATACTTCCCTTTTAAAGGCAATTGTAGAGTCCGATCAATGCCCAATACAGTATTCAGCTGACCTTCCGACTTCACTCTTAGGTGATCACCTACTTGGATCTTGGTTCCCAAGGATTCAGGTAAACGAATATCTGCTTGTTGCGCAGAAACAATCAAAGATGCCTGAATATTTAAATAAAACCAAAATAGGATGGCCACCAGAGTTGTGACAATCACAAAACTAATCAGCAGGCTTTTCAGTGTTTTGGGCATCTCCATTACTCACCTGCTTTTATATCGTTTTGAGCTGCTTGTACTTCGACAGGCTGAGCTTTGACACGATCCAAATACATCGTGGATAACGGAATCTTTAATTCGCCCTGTGCAATTTTGACAGGTAAGGTATTTTTAACATCGACAGTAGCATTGAGCTCAGAAGTGATCGGTACATTCAAATTGCCTTGTATTGGAATGTTCGCATTTAGCTGTGCTTTCAAAGGAATATGCAAGTTTTCCTTAAGTTCAGTTCGAACAGGTGCATCGAATTTCAAATGTACTTTTTGCTGTAGCGGCACTTGGATATCAATCGGCACATCAAGCTGCAGAGGAATCGACCCTTTCAATGGTAAGGTGACGTCCTTACCTAAAATTTTGACCTGAACTTTGGTATCAATCGGTAGGCTTTGATTCACCTTAATGGTTTCTTTAACAGGAATCGTGGTGCTGATTGGAACTAAATTATCAAAATAAACCCGTGGCGTTAGGGTTTGAGTCAGTGGAACATTGAGTTGCTCATTAATTGGAATCTTGGCATCAACACGACCATTCACATCCACATTGAGCGCATCTTTGACTTTTACCCGCACCTGCAACGGTTCTTGTAAATCAATGGCGACATCTTGGTTCTTTAATGGGATATAAATATTAAAATGCTTAAATACCCACATCGCGATATACACACCACACAAGTTGGCAACCACAATTAAAGCAAATACCACGAACAAACGTCTGAACTGCAACAATGAACGATTCCTTAATTAATTATTTCCCTTTTCCATCATTCTCATCGATTTTTATGTTTTATTCAGCATATATTCTGTACAGTCAATAAAAAAGCCCAGTTAAAGAACTGGGCTTTTTTATCACTCTGCGAACAAATTATGCATTTGTTTCAGCAGGGATTTTTGTATAGCTTACGCCACACATTTGTTCAGCGATACGTAATACTTGGCAGCTATAGCCTACTTCGTTATCGTACCAAACATAAGCAGTTAAGCGCGTACCTGAAGCAATTGTTGCTTGTGCATCAAATACACCAGCAGTACGTGAACCAATAAAGTCACTTGATACAACTTCAGTTGAGTTGGTATAACCAATTTGACCTTGTAAACTAGAGTTGATTGAGATTTGACGAATGTATTCGTTCACTTCTTCACGATCAACTTCTTTCTCTAAGTTAAGGTTCAAGATTGCAAGAGATACGTTTGGTGTTGGTACACGTACAGAGTTACCTGTCAACTTACCTTTAAGACCTGGTAACGCTTTTGCAACTGCTTTTGCAGCACCAGTTTCAGTAATTACCATGTTCAATGTTGCAGCACGACCACGACGATCCGCTTTATGATAGTTATCAATTAAGTTCTGGTCGTTTGTGAACGAGTGAACTGTTTCAACATGACCATTCAATACTTTGTATTTGTCATCTAAAACTTTTAATACAGGTGTAATTGCGTTGGTTGTACAGCTTGCAGCAGAGATGATTTTGTCTTCATCTAAGATGTCAGAGTTGTTCACACCAAACACAACGTTCTTCATCTCACCTTTACTTGGTGCAGTTAATACCACACGTGCAACACCTCCACATTTCAAGTGTTGGCTCAGGCCTTCAGCATCACGCCATTTACCTGTATTGTCGATAAGAAGTGCATTTTCAATACCGTAAGCAGTGTAATCCACTTCGCTTGGGCTTGATGCATAAATCACTTTAATGAATTGACCATTTGCAATGATTGCTTCGTTTTCTTCATCTACAGAAATCGTACCGTCAAAAGTACCGTGAATAGAGTCACGACGTAGTAGAGAAGCACGTTTCGCCAAGTCGCCATCAGATGATTTACGAACAACAATCGCTTTAAGGCTTAAACCACGACCCAAACCAGATTGGCTGATGATTAAACGCGCTAGGATACGACCGATACGACCAAAACCATAAAGAACAACATCTTTAGGCGCAGCAGCAGTCACATTACCTTGAATTGGAGCAACTGCTTGAGCAACGAAAGCATCTACATCGCCGCCTTGGTTTTTATATTCAACAGCAAGTTTACCGATATCAACTTCAGCTGAACCGATGTTTTCAACTTTCATTAACGCTTCCAAAATTGGGAAGGTATTTACAACAGAAAGTTCAACATCAAGCATACGTGTACGACGATGCGTTTTTAAAATTTGAATAACTGAACGGTTAATTAAAGAACGGCCGTAAACAGAAACAACAATATTTTTCTCACGGTACAATTGACCAATTAAAGTAATCATACGTTCCGCGATTTCTTCACGGTTTTTCCAACGACCTTGGTGTTCTGCGTGTAGGGCAATGATAGTGTCTTTGCTCACTGATACGTCCTCTAATTTATATATACTGGGCGTGAATTTTTAAAACGCCATAATTGTAATAGAATTATCATCAAGATTGAATCAAAAGCTGCTAAACGAGCTAAGATTTTGTCCTAATTGACTATAAATTCATAAAATACCTATAATTATTTTTGTGAATTTTGGTAGAAATCCATTTTCATCATCAAAATAACTGCAACTTAGTACACTTACATAGCAGTTTTATTGATAGTTCAGCGCAATAGATAAGCACTTTTAGTTTTTATCATCCAAATTCACCCGTTGCGAATATTGTTTTACGTTCAATTCTAGATGTTGCTTGCGCTTCCTCTGTTGGTATAAATGCATTGTCCCTTCAATCACCAGTACCAACACAGCCAGCCAAATCGGAATATAGGTTAACCATTCATCTGCCCCGATTTTTTCTCCAATCAGCAAAGAGACCAAGGCCAACAAAACAGGTTCTAAATAACCTAGTAAACCGAAAATAATTAAAGGTAAATAGCGACTCGCAAGAATATAACTACCCAGACCAATGGCACTGAGTAAACCTAGCCCTATCACCACCAAGATCAGACTCGGATATTCTAAAAACTTGAGATAAGGTGTATCCCCTGTTTGGGTAAAGAAAATCGCAACTGGAAGAATCAGTAAAAGATCCCACCAAAAGCCACCTAAATTATCAGTTTGAATCTTTTTCCGAAGAATAAAATAAGCTGCATAGCCCAAAGCAACAAAGGCTGTTTCCCAAGCAATGCTGCCTAAACGCCATATCTCATGCCCTACACCAAATGCAGCGAGTAATACCGCAACGTACTGCAACTTTGAAAGCTTTTCACCATATAGGATACTTCCAGCCAACACCAAAACCAGAGGTAATAGGAAATATCCCAATGAGACTTGTAGTCCACGACCATGCATAGGTGCCCATAAAAACAACCATAACTGTGCGGATGTCAGCACCGATGTAATGATTAAAAGTAGTAATAACGAGGGCTTCGCGACAATTCTTTTAAAGATGTGTTTGATATGGCTTAAATCACCACTGAACCACATAAATAGTGTTAAAACAGGCAAGGTCGCTATGATGCGCCAACCAAAGGTTTGTTCGCTATCAAATGCACCAAGCAATTGAGTATAAAAGTACAAAACCCCAAAAGTAACTGAAGCCAAAACTGAATAAGCAATCCCTTTAAACATTTTAGGTCTCTAATTTGGGGAAGTCTTCCAAAATACGTGATTTATCCACTATTTGGAATTAAAAAAACCATGCAAGCATGGTTCCTGTTCAGTATATCGTATTTATTTAATGATGTTCAGGGTAAATTACATCGCTAATATCATAACCTAATGATTTTGCATAATTTAAATACTCATGAATAATTTCTTTTTTGGGATTAGGTATCCGTGAAAGCACCCATAAATATTTACGGCGCGGTTCTCCGACCAGTACAGTTTGATAATCAGCATCGAGTTTTAAAATCCAGTAATCTCCACGGATCACAGGTACCCAACGTACCACTTCTGGCAAAAAACTCACCCGTAATTTAGTATTAAACGGTGCATTGGCAACAAAAGCTTCACCCACACTTTGCTGTACGTTGCCATCACTGTCATAACATTTGTTATCAACAACAATATTGCCATTTTCATTTAAGGTATAAGTCGCGGTGACGTTATAAGCGCACTTACGCTCAAAAAACATCGGTTTTCGTGCGACTTCGTACCAAACTCCCAAATACTTATCGAGTTCAACTTTATCGACTGTCGGTAACGGTTTTGCTTGTGCATAAGCAATCGTTCCAACAGCCAACCCAGTTAAGACAGCCCCACCAATCGCAATCTTTGCAAGGCGCCAACTCGCTTTCGGGAAATTTTTAATAAAAGGCATGAGAAATCCTCAAAACAGTAATTTGTTATCAATAGTCATATAGTTAGCCAACTTAAAATAGCTTACTTTGTGAACAAAAACTGTTGCGATATGTATCCCTCTTAAGGATTTCTCTGACCGATTATGACTGCAACATATGCGCTTTAAGACGGACAATCTCATCACGTAATCTTGCAGCCTGTTCAAACTGGAGCTCTTTCGACGCTTTCAGCATTTCTTTTTCAAGTTTGGTAATATGCTTAGCGAACAATTTTGGATCAGATAATAAATGCTGTTCATCTGCACTGATACTCTGTGCTTGTTCAAGTACCTTTTCATCAATCTCATCATCAGTCAGCACTTCACCAGTATCGATTTCTTTAATTGCTTGGCGTACAGCACTACGTGGTGTAATACCGTGCAATTCATTAAATTCAATCTGTTTATTACGACGACGATCAGTTTCATCCATCGCTTTACGCATCGAATCAGTAATACGATCGGCATATAAAATCGCTTTACCTTTGACATTACGTGCCGCACGACCAATGGTTTGAATCAACGAACGTTCTGAACGCAAGAAACCTTCTTTATCCGCATCCAAGATTGCAACCAAAGATACTTCTGGCATATCCAAACCTTCACGCAGCAAGTTAATCCCGACCAATACATCATGTACGCCAGTACGTAGTTCGTGAATAATTTTGACACGCTCAACCGTATCAATATCCGAGTGCAGATAGGCCACTTTAACGCCATACTCTTTAAGATATGAAGTTAAATCCTCAGCCATACGTTTAGTTAAGGTCGTAACCAATACACGTTCATTCAGTTGCTTACGAATATTAATTTCAGAGAGCACGTCATCCACTTGAGTTAATACTGGACGCACTTCAATTTCGGGGTCAATCAAACCTGTTGGACGTACCACCTGCTCAACAATTTGCTCTGACTTTTCCAATTCATAATGTGCAGGCGTTGCACTGACGAAGACTGTGGTTGGAACAATCCGCTCCCATTCCTCAAATTTCATTGGGCGGTTATCCAAAGCACTTGGTAAGCGGAAACCATAATTCACCAAGTTTTCTTTACGTGAACGGTCACCTTTATACATCGCACCAATTTGCGGAACCGTCACATGTGACTCATCAATGATCAGCAAAGCATCTTCAGGAATATAATCAAATAATGTCGGTGGTGCTTCACCAGCCCCACGACCAGAAAGATGACGTGAGTAGTTTTCAATACCGTTGGTATAACCCAATTGCTGCATCATCTCTAGGTCATAACGTGTACGCTGTTCAATCCGCTGAGCTTCTAATAACTTGTCATGCTCTTTAAAGAATTTAAGCTGATCTTTCAACTCATCTCTAATGGTATCAATAGCACGGGTTAAATGATCTTTCGGGGTCACATAATGACTCTTTGGATAAATGGTCACACGCGGCACTTTACGTACCAATTTTCCAGTCAACGGATCAAACCAACGAATCGAATCGACTTCATCATCAAATAGCTCAACACGTATCGCATCTTTATCAGATTCCGCAGGGAAAATATCAATAATTTCTCCACGGATACGATAAGTACCGCGCAAGAACTCTAGTTCATTACGGGTATATTGCATCTCTACTAAACGACGAATGATCTCATCGCGACTAACACGATCACCTTGTACGATATGCAATAGCATCTGCATATAAGCATTTGGATCACCCAAACCATAAATCGCAGAAACCGAAGCGACAATAATCGCATCACGACGTTCTAACAACGCACGTGTTGCCGAAAGACGCATTTGGTCAATATGGTCGTTGATGGCCGAATCTTTTTCAATAAAGGTATCTGACGAAGGCACATAAGCTTCGGGCTGATAGTAATCGTAATAACTGACGAAATACTCAACTGCATTATTCGGGAAAAAAGCTTTAAACTCACCATAAAGCTGTGCCGCAAGTGTCTTGTTATGTGCCATGACAATGGTTGGACGTTGCGTCTGAGCAATCACATTGGCCATGGTATAGGTTTTACCCGACCCTGTTACCCCAAGTAGTAATTGATTACGAAAACCTTGATCGATACCACTAACCAATTTCTCGATTGCCTGAGGTTGATCTCCCGCAGGTTGATAATTGGTGACTAACTCAAAAGGTTGGTTTTCGCTCATATAGAGATACTCAACTGATTGGATGGCTATTTTCACTTTGTAATGGGGGCAACAAACTGCTTTTTAAAGTCTAACGATACTTTTGAATTGTTATGCAATTTCCAACACAGTCAAATCAAGAGATTGCCCTAGTATTTAAAAAAGCGCGCAATTTATACTTATAAACCTAAAAAACTTAACAGAATGGGGTTAAATTTCAATCTCGTTTTGATATCAATTGTTAACTATAACGCCTAGACAATACATCACAGTATCAAGGAATCTGCCAAGAAAGCCATGATATATATTTTAGTGCTTAGCAATACTTGAATCTAATCGTCATTGGAATAGCGTCACTCAGAAACGTGCCTTGAATAAATTAATCTCAAGCAAGACTTGACCCGCTACACAATCAACTGCAACATGGACTTATACTCGATTTCAATGATAAGAATATGACTTACCAATATCACGATGAAACAATCGTAACGGAACTCCCAGAAGATACAGTCTTTGTTTTTGGCAGTAACTTAGCGGGTATCCATGACAGCGGTGCAGCCCGAGTCGCAGCACAACACTTTGCAGCGGTCAAAGGTGTTGGTCGTGGTTGGGCTGGGCAAACTTTTGCGATTCCAACACTGAATGAACATCTACAACAAATGCCATTGGCTCAGATAGAGCATTATGTCGAGGACTTTAAAGTCTACGCAAAACACCACCCTAAAATGAAATACTTTTTAACGGCATTAGGCTGCGGTATTGCAGGTTATAAAGTATCTGAAATCGCCCCATTATTTAAAGGGATTCACTCCAATGTGATTTTTCCAGAATCTTTTCGTCCCTATATCGAAGAAGATGCTGTTTCTCAATTTCCAGACCTAACTGCTGATGCAGTACATGCTTTTATTTCAGATAAGGTCATTTTCTATTTCGATCATGGCTACGAGTCTTTCGAAGAAGCACTCGATCAAACTCAGTTAACCGCAGCTGAAAAAGCCATTGCTTTGGTTGTTTTAAATGAAGAGTTGTACCCTCGTGATCGTTATGGTCGCGGTCGTGAACATGAAATTAACGATATTTTAGGCAAGCTCAATGGCAAAATATTTAACTTCCATAACAACGCTGAAGGTGCCATGACCTTTGTCAGTGTGATTATTGCCTTGATGGAACTGTATGATATTGATGAGTATGATTTTCTCAAACTTTGGCGTGGCGAACTAAAAATACAACACCCATTAAACCGCCATTAATAAGAAAAAAAGCCAATCAGTGAGATTGGCTTTTTTATTAACGCTTACCCATCGAACGACGTGTACCGCGTGGTGGCATCCAAGTGCGATCAGCATATTGTTCAGGTTTTGGACGCACCTGATTATGCGTTGCATCCTCAGCGTCATCCTGTGCAGATGGCATAGGGAAAGGCAATTTCACCAAAGCTTTTTTGGCTTTAGGTTGTTGGGTACTCATTGGAATTCTCTCGAAATCTAGATTTCTAGCCGCATATTGTAATAGATTTTTGCGCTTTTGATAAAAATAAAATATGTAAAAAAACACAATGATTCTAATGCTTAAAATTTAGTAACTTTTTATGCGATTCTGGCAAGTTTCAGCCACAAAGAAGTCGATTTAGGCTAAGATAACCTGCTTTTTATTTTTTAATCCCATAAGAAGGAATAATGCCGTGGACGTACGTCTCTCTGATCGTGTCAATGCCATCAAACCGTCCCCTACACTTGCAGTGACCAATAAAGCCGCTGAGCTTAAAGCTGCTGGTAAAAACGTGATTGGTTTAGGTGCAGGCGAACCAGACTTTGATACCCCTCAACACATCAAAGATGCTGCAATTGAAGCGATTAATAAAGGCTTTACAAAATATACAGCTGTAGACGGTACTCCAAGCTTAAAAAAAGCAATTATTGCGAAATTCAAACGCGATAATGATTTAGATTATCAAGCCAACCAGATTCTCGTGTCTTGTGGTGGTAAGCAAAGTTTCTTTAACTTGGCACTTGCTTTGTTAAACAAAGGTGATGAAGTGATCATCCCTGCACCTTTCTGGGTAAGCTATCCAGATATGGTGATTATTGCTGAAGGCACACCAGTCATCGTGAAATGCGGTGAAGAACAACGCTTCAAAATCACACCAGAACAGTTAGAAGCGGCAATCACACCAAATACACGTCTAGTAGTATTAAACAGCCCTTCAAACCCAACAGGTATGATCTACACCAAAGCTGAATTAGAAGCTTTGGCAGAAGTGTTACGTCGTCACCCACAAGTATTTGTTGCTTCTGATGACATGTATGAACCAATTCGTTGGGAAGATGAGTTCTACAACATTGCAACTGTTGCACCAGACTTATATGACCGTACCATTGTTTTAAATGGCGTATCTAAAGCTTATGCAATGACAGGCTGGCGTATTGGTTATGCAGCTGGTCCTGCAAAAATCATTGGTGCGATGAAAAAGATCCAGTCACAATCCACTTCAAACCCAACTTCGATTTCGCAAGTTGCAGCTGAGGCCGCATTGAATGGCCCTCAAGACGTATTACAGCCAATGATTGAAGCATTCAAACGCCGTCATGACTTAGTGGTTAACGGCTTAAATGACATCAAAGGGATTTCTTGCTTGCCTGCTGATGGCGCATTCTATGCCTATGCCAATATCCGCCCGTTAATTCGTGCCAAAGGTTTAAAATCTTGCACAGAGTTCTCTGAATGGTTACTTGAAGAAACTGGCGTTGCTGTTGTTCCTGGTGATGCATTTGGCTTAGGCGGATTTATGCGTATTTCTTACGCAACTGCTGACGAAGTATTAGTTGATGCTTTAGCGCGTATCAAAAAAGCTGCGGATTCAATTGAAGGCGTTGATGCCGCAATTGCATCGATTGCAGCAGAAAAAGCTGCAAAATAATTTTTCTGCAATAAAAAAGAAGCTTCTCAATGAAGCTTCTTTTTTATGTCTTAAATTGATATCTTCAATACAGTTAGACTTTCATAAAAACTATTCTATTCCGCAGATTCACCACTAAAAAGTGCAACCACCTCAGCTTCAGTCATCTTCTTGGTCGAGTTTTGAAAAGCATAGAACTCAGGTTTAAAATCAATATAAATCTCCAAATCAAGATTTAGATCTTTGGGTGACTCATTCAATGCAAATGCGTTGATATTGCAATAATTTTGATCTTTAGTCCGCCAAAATAAATTGGTACCACAGGCATTACAAAAGCCTCGCTCGCCCCAAGCCGATGAGTTATAAACAGACAGGTGATCTTGTTTTAAAAATTTTAAACTTCCCTGTTTGACATCAATCGTCATAATCACACCACTGGTCTGTCGACGACAAATCGAACAGTGACAGGCATGTACATCATGATTACTTAATTCAACTTCAAATGTGGTTTCACCACAAACGCATTGTCCCTTCATTATCATTTACCTTTTATTCAGAATTGTTATGCATGATTTTTCAAATAGCATAAAACAATCCGAATCTTTAGCAACGAACAATTTGTAAAACAGCCCCTGAGCACCTGTAATACTTGACACTTTCGGCTGCAAAGTCTACTTTATATACAAGTTCTATTTTGGAACTATGAAAGGATAAATAAGATGAAACACCCGAAAGAAATGAACGGACTTGAGTTTTTAACCGCGATGTGTGAAGGACACATTCCACCTGCTAGCATTAGTGAAACTATTCCCATGCAGCCAATAGAAGTTGCAGAAGGTTTTATCAAATTTGAGGTTCAAGCAGATCAACGCCACCTCAACCCACTAGGAGGCGTTCATGGTGGTTTTGCTGCAACTGTACTCGATTCAGTGACAGGTTGTGCTGTTCATACACTTTTAGAAGCAGGTGTCGGGTATGGCACTATTGATCTAAATATTAAAATGTGTCGCCCTATTCCTAAGAATCAAAAACTCACCGCGATAGGTAGCATGATCAATATCAGTAAAAACTTAGGTATTTCTGAGGGTAAGATTGTCGATGCAGATGGCAAACTTTATGCCCATGCAACCGCAACCTGCATGATCATTCGCCCATAAGCACAGATTAAGCAAATGGGCTATTTCATCATAGCCCTATGCAATGGCCTTATTCGCTTGAAAGTTTTTTGGTCGAAGACATAAATGACTGAATACTGCGTATTGCCAAATGCTTTTCACTTGTACTGAAACAACCTTTTGCTCTGCAACAGACCAAGCCAAAGCAGTGTTTGCACCTAAAAATAATTCACCACCAAGTTGAAATAAATATAAAGGTGCGTGTTCATCAACAGCTGATGTATTTTTTTGTGTGAGCAGATCTTTAGTCGTTTGAATTTTCCACTTATTGCCAAACCACAATTGCAATAAATCACCCAGATACAAGGCTTGTTGTTTAAATGGAAAAGTATTTATAAATGCATGTTCAACTGGCGTGTAATACTGCACAGGATCTTGAATAATTTCGAGATAGCGCTCTTGATAAAAAGACAAATTTGAAAAAATAGATTGAATATTAAGAATAGTCATTTCGACCTCCGGTTTAGCCATTTTAGTGCTGGCAAGTAGGGTTAAATCCACACTGTTTAGATGAATATCTAAACGCTCTTTCTAATTCGAATCTAGCAATAGCCTGTTCAAAGTTCAAGTTATTTTTCCTACTTTATCTCAATTGTGCAAATAAAAAGCATACGATGCAAAAATGAAAGAAACATGACACTTTTATCTTGACCAATTTTAAAAGCTGCCTATAATGGCACTCAGATTCTCCCATAGCTCAGTCGGTAGAGCGACGGACTGTTAATCCGCAGGTCCCTGGTTCGAGCCCAGGTGGGAGAGCCAAGATTCTAAAAAGCCCATATCATTGATATGGGCTTTTTATTTTTCTATTGGAAAATTCTCCAATTTTAGACATTAGAACGGTAGAAATGCTGATAAAAAGTACAGTTAAATCAATATTTAATTTTTTTCTTATGAATTGCTTGACCACTGCCTCCTTCATGCATAGAATGCATATCCAGATTCTCCCATAGCTCAGTCGGTAGAGCGACGGACTGTTAATCCGCAGGTCCCTGGTTCGAGCCCAGGTGGGAGAGCCAAGATTCTAAAAACCCACTCTTAATTGAGTGGGTTTTTTATTTGCTCTTTGATAAATACATGTTTGAATCGAATCACTTCTTATTTCTAACTATTGGTTTTATTAGTACAGCTATATTATTCTTTAGCTGCATACGCCCTTTCTTTCCCAAACAAAAGTTCTTTGCTCGACCTGTTATCACATCATTTGAATCTAGAATGTTTGTACGTTTACAACAAGCCTTTCCACAGCATCATGTGCTTGCGCAGGTTGCCTTTAGTGCATTAATTACCAGTGATCACTACAAGATCCGCAGCAAGTTTAATCGCAAGGTAACAGATTTCGTAGTGCTAGATCAGCAGATGAATGTTTTGGCGATTATTGAGCTAGACGACCCAAGTCATTTAGGAAAGGAATTAGAAGATAAAAAGCGCGATCAGATGTTGCAAGAAGCAGGTTATGTCGTACAACGCTATACACAAATTCCATCTGTAAAACAGTTACAGATGGATATTCGATAATAAGCTAATTTAAGAAAGGTTATTCAGCCTTTGTCGCTTGTTCAGCATTTTTCTGCTGTTCAAATTTCTTTGCCATTTCAGCGCGTTGCTGGTCATATTTTTTCTTGGTTTGTGCATCACTTTTGGCAGCAACAAAGGCCATACCGACAATAAAAATTGGAATCAACAACCCCAAACTCATTAATAACCAAGGAACTGACTTTTTTTCAACAGGCGGCTGGCTCATAAGTGATTTAAACTCAAATTGCATGGCTTTAAACAGTGCAACAATATAACAAAAAAGAGCCTCTATAAAGAGACTCTTTTTAAAAGCTAATTTTAAATGAACAAAGAAATTTTAGAATTTACCAGTACAGTGAGGGCTCTTGCTTGCATCCTTCTGTGCATCTGTTAATACAATGCCTGTACCCGCTGACATATTAGCTTGGATAAAGCCATAAGCATCCGCATTTTTACATACAATTGCTTGAGTATGACTCGCCCCAACAACTGGCAAGAAGGTTACCTTTGTACCAAGTGCCTCTAATCCTTTTTGCAAGGAATCTGTCACTGGATAAGGCACTGCCATATCTAATGTCCCCTGAATAATCATCACGGGACTGTTTATTTTCTTAGTCGCGGGTTGATTATCTGTTAGGAATTTTTTCACTGTTGGATTTTCTTGGAAGTTACCCGCTAAGCCTGGATAGTCCAAAACAGTTTTCGTGCTATCTTTGCTGATAAAGTCACGAATATCTGCTGCAAACTTATTATGCAAATCATCTAAACATACGCCATTTTCACCTGTAGTACCTTCAGCAAATTCAGCAATTGAACGAGAACGTTCCTGAAAAATTTCTCGATAATTAAATTTAGGATCATAAGCAGTAATACCTACAGTCGTATATGCAGCATAAGCAAGTAGCTCTGCATAGACTTCAACAGCTGTGCCTACTGGTGCAAGACCAGCCTGCTCTTGCTTAAGAATATTTGCAATTGCCTGTGGTGCAACAACAGAGATGATATAGCCAAGGCTAGATGCCGGTGCGCCAGCAACGGCCCCTTTATAATTCGCATCATTATTTGCAAATTCAGCAGTACCCAATGAACCATGACCACCTTGAGACTGACCAATGGACATCCATTGTCCGTTGAGTTTTGCTCCATAATGATCTTTTGCTGCTTTAACTGCTGCAATCGCAGATTTAGCTTCACTACCCAAGTTTAGATATGGATGAATTCCTGGAGTTCCCAAACCTTCATAATCTGGTGCAATCACCACATAACCCGCCGCCAATAAAGTATCTGCGAGGATTTTAAAGCGAGGATTTACAGTATTATTACTTGGGGCACAGCTATCTCCTACCCCAACTGTACCATGCTCCCATACGACGACTCGGTAACCATCAGCAGGCTGAGCAACTTTAGGAAACATCACCAATGCAGTTGCTTTGGCAGTACGACCTTGTACATTCACCATGTTATAAGTCATTACCTTGAGTGATTCGGCATTATCCACTTTATCCTTGGAATAAGTCGTTTCAGACAGATAAGTTTTATTCGAATCTACCCCAGTGTAATCATCATCATTGTCATTACATGCGGTTAAAAATAATGCAGAAATAGAGAATGTCATTGCCAACGCAATTTTAGACCGTTTCATAAAATATCCTTTTAGTCCTTGTTTTATTTTAAGCATGAAACTACATGCCACTTTATTAAGGCATAAAAAAAGTGCCCTGCATAGAACACTTTTCAACTATTCAGTCAGTTTAAAATATTAATTCTAAAAAAATTCCAATGAAAATAATCAACCCCACCCAACGATTGTGACGGAATGCCCAAAAACAAATTTGCGGATCACGACCTTTGGTTTTAAACGCCTGATAGGCAAAATCAGCAGCGACAATTAACAGTGCAGCCAATCCGAATGGCAATAACAGATTTTCCAAATATAAAGCCCCACCGATGAGGAGCAAGCTTAAAATTTGAAGTAAGCCAATAATCTGTATATCGTAACGACCAAATAAAATCGCTGTAGATTTCACCCCAATTTTTAAATCATACTCTCGGTCGGTAATCGCATACTGAGTGTCATAAGCCACGGTCCATGCCAAATTACCAAAATATAAAAGCCAGCAAGTTAAATCTAAAGGCTTACCCATTGCGGTAAAAGACATAGGGATTCCCCATGAAAATGCCATGCCTAAAACAACTTGTGGCAAATGTGTATAACGCTTCATAAAAGGATAAATGAATGCCAACACCAAACCGGCTAAGGCACAATAAAACGTTGCAATTGGGAGGAAAAATAAAGTACATGCACTTGCTGCAACCAACCCCAAAAAAACATAAACCGCTTCGCGTGGGCGAATGACACCTGTCGCCAATGGACGAGTCTTGGTACGCTCTACATGAGCATCCACTTTACGATCAGCAAAGTCATTGATCGCGCAACCCGCTGCACGCATAAAAATGGTGCCCAAGACCATCGCAATGAGAATCTGCAAGGGAGGTAAACCTCCAGCAGCAATCCATAGTGCCCACATGGTTGGCCAAAAGACCAGTTCTGTGCCTACAGGCTTATCAAAACGGCATAAATAATAATAGGCTTCTAAGCGTTGCCGCCATGTTGTGTGTTGCACTGTTTCCATGATGAATCCTTAGAGTCAATGCTGTCGAATAAACTGTTCAAATGCAGGGAGAAAAGTCTCTTGCACGATAAATTTGCAACCATGCCAAGTATAACAACTTTGTCTGGTCCACCCTTCTTCCAGATAAATCACTCGTCTTTCACAGGCAGGATTGGTTCGTTGAAATAGGAACCAGCCAATTGGCTTATTACGGATATGCCGAAATAATCGCGCTTTCTTGTGTAGACTTAAAATTGGAAAAATACTTTTTGCTTTGACCCAAGCTTCTGTTTCACTACCATAAAGATTGGTTTCTCGCACCCATGCAATATGGTGTGCTGGCATTTTCATCCACTGGCTATCGTTAAAGGTGAGTCGTTGAAAATGTTCTGTAAGACGTTCGACATGAAATTCCCCCTCACCCAGATCAGTCAATTGCTGAGTAAGAGAACCAGATGCATACAACCATTTTTTCATTTCAGTTGGGATCTCTCGTCCCTTAATTCTGTTTGGTCGTAAATTTCGCATGCTTGGCTCACTAAAAACATCATTAGGGTCTGCTGATACTTCAGCCATGCATTGCGTTATAGGCTAAAACCACACAAACAAGGCATGGAACGTAGACAATGGCGATACCCTTGTCAAGTTTCATAACGAAGTTTGGGGAAGTTTTAGACATAACCCTTCGGGACAGGGTTATTTTTTGATATTACTACGTTAGCTCGTCTTCATTTAGAGGCACTAAATTTCATACGACCCGCCTTGTAACATCTAAAAAATATCCTCTGTCGCAAGCATCTGTGAAGTGCCAGCAGACCCTATGAGTGTACATGAATTTCTTTGGAAAAAGCGCATGACTTTCAATTGAATCAAAAACATAAAAAAAGCTCGCCGAAGCGAGCTTTTTCAATCTATATGTATTACAGGCTGTAGTACATATCAAATTCAACTGGGTGAGTCGTCGTGTTAAGACGGCGTACATCTTCAGTTTTAAGTTCGATATATGCATCAAGCATTTCTTTAGTGAATACACCACCTTTCAACAGGAACTCATGATCCGCTTCAAGTGCAGCAATCGCCATTTCTAAGTTGTGAGCAACTGTTGGGATTTTTGCTTCTTCTTCAGGAGGAAGATCATACAAGTTTTTGTCAGCAGCTTCACCTGGGTGGATCTTGTTTTGGATACCGTCAAGACCAGCCATTAACAATGCAGCAAAACCTAAGTATGGGTTCATTAATGGATCAGGGAAACGTGCTTCGATACGTTTGCCTTTAGGGCTAGAAACGTAAGGAATACGGATAGAAGCAGAACGGTTACGTGCTGAGTAAGCAAGCATAATTGGTGCTTCGTAGTGTGGAACCAAACGCTTATAAGAGTTTGTACCTGGGTTAGTAATCGCATTCAACGCACGCGCGTGTTTGATTACACCACCGATGAAGAACAATGCCATTTCTGATAAACCAGCATATTCATCACCAGCAAACAAGTTCTTGCCATCTTTAGATATTGACATGTGAACGTGCATACCAGAACCGTTATCACCAACCATTGGCTTAGGCATGAATGTCGCTGTTTTACCATATTGGTGTGCAACGTTCCAAACTGCATATTTGAACTGTTGAACTTCGTCCGCTTTACGAACTAAGGTATTGAAGCTCACACCAATTTCTAATTGGCAAGATGCAACTTCGTGGTGATGTACTTCTACACGACCAGGACCCATGATGTCTTCGATACGTGCACACATTTCAGCACGCATGTCTTGATGAGAGTCAACTGGAGGAACTGGGAAGTAACCACCTTTAACACGTGGACGGTGACCTGAGTTACCTGCTTCGTAGTCTTTACCTGTAGACCAAGCAGCTTCTTCAGCGATTAATGTGTGGCGCGCGCCAGACATGTCGATGTCCCATTTTACTTCGTCAAAAACGAAGAATTCTGGTTCTGGACCAAAGAATGCTGTATCACCGATACCTGTAGATTTTAAATATTCTTCAGCACGACGAGCAATCGAACGTGGGTCACGCTCGTAACCTTGACCAGTTGAAGGCTCGATAACGTCACAAGTCACAACAACTGTAGGTTCAGCAAAGAACGGGTCAAGGAAACCAGTTTCAGCATCTGGACGTAAGATCATGTCAGAAGCTTCAATGCCTTTCCAACCTGCGATTGAAGAACCATCAAACATTTTACCGTCTTCAAATGTATCTTCATCAATCGTGTCAGCTGGGTAAGTTACGTGCTGCTCTTTACCCTTAGTATCAGTAAAGCGAAAATCGACCCATTTTGCGCCACTTTCTTTGATGAGTTGAAGGACCTTGTTCGCCATGCTCATTTGCTCCAATGAAATTTCTATGCACCTGTTAAGTGCGTGTTAGTTGTTGATATCTAATTAGCAATTATCATACCAACAATTTTAAAGCATACCTAAAACATTGAAATTCTTTGCAGAAAAAATGCTTTAAGCTCCATGTCCTATGTCTACTATAATGCTTATATCCAAAAACGCACCATATTCAAACATTCCTATTTTAGTGCGTCCCTAAAAAAGACAAAATGAACCAAAATAGTGCAATACATATAACAAAGAACCAATGTAGTGCCAATTACGCTATTATTCTTAGCATAAATTGGCTTTTTATATCATTCTTTTCAAGATCATTCCAATCAATTCATTTAGACTTTAGATTCACTTTCTTGTTTTTTCACCAAGCCTTTCAATTACAAAAATTTATTCTCGATTAAGAGCGCATTTTAAACCAAGAATATCGAGCAGCTCCCAACCTACGCCTTGCTTCAAAATTTTCCACATTAATGATCTGTTTTGTTATGATGATTTCCCGTTATCGCTAGAATAATCTTTTCTCTATTAAAGATAGATGAAAAAGCGCAGCGTTCAAATCGGCTCATCGAATTCAATAGCACAATTAAGTGCATATTTTTCAAAAGGTTATAATCATGCTTCTAATGATTGACAATTATGACTCATTTACTTACAACATCGTTCAATACTTTGGCGAGTTGAATCAAGAAGTAAAAGTTGTTCGTAATGATCAAGTGACATTAGAGGATATTGAGCGATGGCAGCCGAAATATCTGGTGATTGGCCCTGGTCCATGCTCTCCGAGTGAGGCAGGTATTTCAATTCCAGCCATCAGTCACTTTGCTGGGAAAATCCCTTTGTTGGGTGTTTGCTTAGGTCATCAAGCGATTGGACAAGCTTTTGGTGGAAATATTATCCGTGCTAAAACAGTGATGCATGGTCGCCTATCCGATATGCACCATAGTGACAAAGGGATTTTTAGCAACTTACCGTCACCTTTTGCAGCGACACGTTACCATTCATTGGTGATTGAACAGGAAACTTTGCCTGAATGCTTAGAAGTCACCTGTTGGACCAATCAAATAGATGGCACGATTGAAGAAATCATGGGTGTCAAACATAAAACACTGCCTGTGGAAGGTGTGCAATTCCATCCTGAATCCATTTTGAGCGAACATGGTCATCAAATTTTCAAAAACTTCTTGGATATTTATGCTTAAGCTCAAGATTTAACAATACCTAAGCACCTAAACAGCCTATTTTTTTAAATAGGCTGTTTTTATTTTGAACATATAAAAACAATATACAACTCATACATACTGCATAAATTTTCAGCATTAAAATTAGTCTGAAAACTTACACTTAAAAACAAGTCATTCTTTTTCAATAATTAATCCACTTTTCACACGTTATAAAAAGTAAGTTCAGTCCTTGATTTCTGTTTTACCTGATTGCATTTTACTTTTTTAGATTAACTATAGTCATAGGAATGATTAAGTTTCAGGGCGGCTGGATGATAGAATCTAAGTCATTGTTCTTAGCATTCCCCTGAATGATCTATCAGGATAACCTATTGTGAATACCTTGGTTTTATTGAATATTATTGTTTTCGTCCTGCTCATGGCAGGATTGTTTTTTAGCTATCGTAAAGATTGGAGTCTCTCCAAAAAAGTTCTGATCGGTATGATCGTAGGTATCTTTTTTGGTTTAGCCCTTAAAGCGATCTATGCTGACAGCCCTGTTATTGAGCATTCAATTGCATGGATTAACCTTGTTGGTAATGGTTATGTACAACTATTACAGATGGTGATCATGCCTCTGATTTTTATTTCAATTTTAAGTGCAGTGGTGAAGTTACACCAAACCACTTCTCTTGGAAAAATCAGTGTACTCGTGATTGGTATCTTGTTAGTCACCACAGCAATTGCCGCACTTGTAGGTGCAGGCATCACCAATTTATTTGGCTTAACAGCTGAGGGGCTGGTACAAGGCACCAAAGAAGCAGCGCGTCTAGCGACCATCCAAAGTCAATATATTGGACAAGTGACCGATTTAGATGTTCCTAAGCTCCTGCTTTCTTTATTCCCTCAAAACCCATTTGCCGATTTAACCGGTGTTCGCCCAACCGCAATCATTAGTGTGGTGATTTTCTCTGCATTTTTAGGTGTAGCAGCACTTAAACTGATGGATAAAGATACCGTCAATGGCGAAAGAATCAGACACGGGATTGAAGCACTGCAAGCCTTGGTGATTAGTCTTGTCCGTTTAGTGATGCAATTTACACCTTATGGTGTATTGGCACTCATGACCAAAATGGTGGCAACAGCAAATGTTGCTGACATCGTTAAGTTGGGTGAATTCCTCGTCGCATCTTATCTTGGCCTTGCGATTATGTTCCTCGTACATGCGCTGATTTTGCTGTTTGTGCGTGTCAATCCAATCGACTTTTTCAAGAAAGTTTTCCCTGTTTTAACTTTTGCATTTACCAGCCGTTCAAGTGCCGCGAGTATTCCGCTCAATATCGAAGCACAAACCAAACAATTGGGTGTGCCTGAAGGGATTGCCAGCTTCTCTGCTTCCTTTGGTGCAACCATTGGTCAAAATGGTTGTGCAGGTTTATACCCTGCAATGCTGGCGGTGATGGTTGCGCCAACAGTCGGTATCAACCCACTTGATCCATTATGGATTGCCCAATTGGTTGTGGTGGTAACACTCAGTTCGATTGGTGTAGCTGGTGTCGGTGGCGGTGCAACTTTTGCTGCTTTAATTGTCTTACCAGCAATGGGCTTACCGATCACTTTAGTGGCACTTCTCATCTCAATTGAGCCATTGATTGATATGGGTCGTACTGCATTAAACGTTAACGGTTCGATGACTGCAGGCACAGCGACCAGTCAATTACTCGGTGTCAGAAATCCACAACCAGATAATGATGCTTAAGCCAGATTAAAACAAAAAAGCCAACGCATGATCGTTGGCTTTTTTTATGACTAAATAAATTACAACTTCAATTGTTGCACAAGCGAACCATCTTGCTTCGCAACTAAGGACTCACAGAGTTGGATTCGTTCCTTAGTTTGATTTAAACCACGCTCAACCCCAACCAGCTCTTTGGTTCTCGGTGCAAAGAAGGCATTCAACTGCGTCGCTTCTTGTTGTGAACAGGCTGCACCACTAAACAATGCAGGGAAACGTCCAGCAGAAGACTTACCTAAACGATCAAACACAGCATCGTGATTGGCCTTAAACCATGACCAAAGTCCGCCTTGTTCACCGCTATAGCTATTGATTGAGTTAATCACGGTACGTACTTCACCGACTTTCACACGTGGGTCTAAAACTAACTGACGTGCCTGCTGCCGTGTTTCCACCTGATTTGCTGAACCTAAGGCTGTGAGAATCGCCAAACGTTGCGTCGGTTGCGTGATGCGTTGTAACTCCCCCACTAAACGATCAAAGGTAGGCTGCCCTTTTTCTTGGACACGTACTGCCAGAATCGTTGGCAATAATTCAGGGGTGAGCTGGGCAAAGTTCAGTTGCGTCTGTTCAAATAAAGCGTCAGATTGCTTTAACAGTTTTTGGCGCACTTCTGGCACTTGAATTTCCAATGCAAGAAATTGTGCTAACTCACTACGCCATAAGCTATCCTCAGCAGACTCACCTGCTTTGCTCGCATAACCTAATTGATTCAATTTAGGTAGATACAAATTTGCGAGCACTTTTCTAAAATGTTCACGTTCTGCTTCTGTCTTCAACACATGGCGCTGGATGGTGCTGAGCTGCTGAAACAATGCCGTACTAATCTGTCGGCTATTCGAGTTCGCAAACTTCTTCGCCACATCTACCACCGCCAACAGATTAATATCACCATGGTTAAATGCCGCTGAAACAGCATAGGCATAAACCAATTGTTCAGTATTAGAGAGTTTTTCAGTCGCTGCCGTCAAACGAGCAAGTTCTGGTTCGGGCAAACTAAATTGGTAATAGCCTGCCGCATCAGCATTTGGAATATACCAACTGTTAATACTTGCACCTTTGAGTTCAATTTTGGCTTCGGCTTGGTCAACCAGTTCACATTGGACTTTACTCGCTGCATTTGGAACTTCGTAACGTACGCATAATGGTACACCCCAAAGACTGTTGGCATCACCTTTGGAACCAACAGGTAAATAACGTGTTTGTTTCACATTCAAAAAGACTTTATTACCTTGTTGCTGTAATGAGGTATTCAGCAACGGTACACCCGGTTGATCAATAAAACTTTTCACCGCTTTGCTAAAACGCTCAGCTTGACCAGACTGTTCTGCGAGGGAGCTAATTAAATCATTGGCTGTAGCACTGCCATATTGATGCTTGTTAATGTAATTACGCACCCCTTGTTTGAATTTTTCCTCACCTAAATAGCTTTCAAACATATTTAAAACAGCTGCGCCTTTTTGATAGGTAATGCCATCAAAAGCGGTTTGAATATCCGCATTGCTTAAAATTGGCTGACGGATACGGCGTACACTGACCAAGCTATCACTTTTCATCGCCCCTGCAGTATCAACGACACGTTCAAGATCAGCGTTAAATTCAGGATGTAATTGTTGAGTAATCTTACTTTGCATCCACGTGGCAAAAGATTCATTCAACCACAGGTCATCCCACCACGGCATGGTCACCACATCCCCAAACCATTGATGCGCTAATTCGTGTGCATTGACATTAAATGAACTCTGCACAAAAGACACTGGAGAGTCTTTATCTAGCAGCATCAAATAATCTCTGAATGTGATCAGTCCGGGATTCTCCATCGCGCCCGCCGCAAAGTCAGGTGCAGCAAGCAAATCCAGCTTGTCGAATGGATATCCGAATGCAAAATAATCTTCTAGTGTTTTTAAAATCGCTGGAGTTTCAGACAAGGCATGCTGCATTTTCTCAGCCTTACCATCAGGTGCAAGACCGCGTAATTTGATCGCCTGTTTACGCCACTCAGTCGCACCAATATCAGGACCTTGTTGTACTTGCCAAGGGCCAACAGCCAAAGCTAATAGATAGGTTGGCAGCGGTTTGGTCGGTGCAAAGCTTAAGGTTTTCCAACCTGATTTTTCGGCCTGTTCAGAGACTTGATTGGTATTGGCAAAACCTGAATATTTGCTTGGTATGGTTAATCGAATATTAAATGGCGTTTTAAAGCGCGGCTCATCAAATGATGGAAAAGATTGACGTGCGCTGATCGCCTCCATTTGAGTCATGACATAAGGTTTACCCTCAAACTCAATTTTATAAATACCATCCAATTGCTGATCATAATCGGCATTGAAATCCAATACTAAGCGGTATTGCCCTGCGGGTAGTGTCTGGGCAAATTTAATCAGACTAACGCCATCGACTTCCGAAGCTTGCTCATATTTGGCCGTGGTTTTCTGCCCAGTTGCGGATAGGATGTTGGCGTCTTTTACCGATAAAGATTTACCATGAATCCAAACATGATCGGTTGCTTGGGTCAGTTTTAAATGGATTGTAGTTTTACCGGTATAACTTTTTTGTGCAGGATCAATTTTAAAATCTAAATCATAAGATTCAGGTATGGCCCATTCAGGTAATTTACCGATTGGAATTTGTTCATTGCTATTTGATGCAAAAATCTGTGTTGCAGATAATGAAAGTAATGTTGTAAGTAGCAATTGTTTTTTAAATGAAGGTTTGACCAACATAGGAGATCTGTCCTCTGTAGTTTTTAAAATAAAAAGACGCAGCAAATGGTGTACCACTTTGCTGCATCCACACATCATTCTTAGAATTTATAATTAAACTCCAACCAACCCTGACGGCCGATTGGTGAATATGATCCTACTGGATAATATGGCCATCCGCCTGTGTCATCGTGTTTCACTTTGTCAAATAGATTGTTCACAATGATTGATGCAGAGGCCTTGGGTGAAATTTTATAAGTTCCACTCCAATTGACCAAATAAGTCGGGCTTAAGTAAGCCGTTTGATTACCGTTTGGAATCTTGCCATAGCGATTGACTAATACGGTTGATGCCCAATCACCCAGACTCCAACTGAGACTGGTATTAAAACGGTCTCGCCAATCTGGAATAGTTAAGTCTTTTAAGTAGTTATCTTTTTCACCATCTTTTGATTGTTGATATTCACGTTCAAGCACACGACTATAATTCACCGTCCATAGGAAGTTACCCAGATTTTCAGTTTTCCAGCGCCATTTGCTGGTGAAATCAATCCCGCGAGTATGATCTGAGGCAGCATTGATCGGTACAATATTGATATTATTGATCACATTTGGATCGACCACTGCATTTGTAGGGTTGCGCTCTACACGTGCCAACGCATCAACACATTGTGCCGAATTGATATCTTGTGCACCCAAATGACAATCAGCTTCTAAACGTAAAATCTTATCTTGACTTAAGTTCGTCACCAGATTATCAATTTTGATATCCCAATAATCGACGGAAATATCAAACTTATTACTCGGAGACCACACAAAGCCTGCACCATAAGATTTACCTTCTTCAGGTTTTAAATCTTTGTTGCCTGTTAAGGTGTAGTTCGCGCCAGGCGAATAATCTTTAAAACTACATTTATCTAATGCTTGCCCCGTTTGGCTACAACGTAAATAATCGGTGGTACTTGGGAAATACCCTCTTTGTTTATTTAAAAACAGATAGTTCATATCTGGTGCACGGAAACTAGTGGCGTAGTTGCCTCGCACCAATAAGGTTGGATGTGGTCTAAATTCTAAGCCTGAACCAAAGGTAAATTTATCAATACTGCTATCGGATAAGGCATAGCGGTCATAGCGTCCAGACAAGGTGAGGTTGAGTGGCTTGGCTAAAGGTAAGAATAATTCCGTACCTAATGCCTGACGGGTACGTGCCCCACCATATTCACCACTGGAAGTGGCATTATAGAAGTCCCCATTTTCCACCGCCTTATCGGGTTTGATTTTAAAACCTTGGCGTCCAATTTCTGCCACAGCAGCAAGCTTGGCCGTTCCTGCAGGCAATTCAAACACATCACCATTTGCACTCAGGGTTAAACTCTGTGCCCAAGACTTGTCGTTTTCCTCAGTTGTGCCTGAAATGCTTCTAAACTCACTGGCGGTCAGTGGCCGACTGATACGATCCAGATTCGGTGAATAAATTGGAATGCCATCTTGATCTACACCGAGTCGCTGACCTAAGAAGTATTCATCAACATTCGAACGAACCAATCCCTGTTTACGTAATTGACTGGTATAAATCGAGCCATTATAGGCTGCTTCATAGCTCCAACTACTGTCCCCAATATCGCCACGGATACCAAAGTTCAAATTGGAGGAGAGTTCTTTCCATTTTTTATTGGCTTGCTCAACACCACCGAGTTCTTCTGGTGCAAAACGTCGTGTCCAGATTTCATAATTGCCAGAATCTTGATTCAGAAAATAGCCACTACTTGCGCCTAAAGAAGTCCATGTCGGGCCACGAGTATTGTTTTCAATTTGATTGGCACCAATCAAAACATCTGCGAAGAGTTGGGTTTTCTCATTCAGCTCATAATCTAAACCGAGATAACCATTTTGGCTGCGATTCTTGGTTTGAACTGTCCAATAAGTTGGTCGAGCCAAACCACTGGCACAGTTATCTGCTCCCGCTTTGCCAATATTTGTTACTGAACCTTTAAATAGATCATCAAATGCATCACAGCCACTAATTGAAAGATACTGGCCTGTTTTGGCATTTTTACGTCCAACGATCGTGTCTGGCTTTTCCCCTCGACGCGTTCGGCTCGACATAAAATCTCGGTCAGCCGCCCAAATCGGTTCGCGTCCACTCAGTTCAACACCATAAACCAGATTGAGCTTGTCCAGTGTTTTACTGCCACTCAGTTGTAGACGTAAATTTTCACCACCATCTTTAGTGCCACCAGCCTTAATATTGAATTGAGTTCCATCGGTTTTCTTTTTCAGGATGATATTCACCACACCTGCAATCGCATCTGAACCATAGATTGCGGAAGCTCCACCATTCAAGATTTCAATGCGGTCAATAATCGCAGTCGGAATATTGGCTAAATTGACAAAATTCACTGCGCCATCATAAGGCACTGGATAATCTGCAACTCGGTGTCCATTAATTAAGGTTAAGGTATGGTTCGGCCCCAAACCACGCAAACTAATGGCATTGGCGGCAGGCGTAAAGGTATTGCCATAATCCGCACCTTGTACAAAACCTGTATTTTGGGTCAGGTTATTTAATGCATCAAAAGCATTGCTAAAACCGTGTTTCTCGATATCGGCTGCGGTAATGACCGTTACACTGGTTGGGCCATCTTTTTGCGCTTTTGAGATACGTGAACCTGTCACCGCAACATGCACCACTTTATCCGATGTTGTCTTTGTTTGTGGCTTTTCTACATTTGTCTCAGCATGGGTCTCTAATGGATGAAGACATGCAATAAAGACAAAAACAAAACAACCTTTGTTTTTAACAGCCCCAAGATATTTCAAGTAATTTAGATACATATTTATGAATGAGTAAAATGAAGACCGCCCTAATATATCCACTTTTATTTAGTTGATTTATACTCATTTTTTCTAGTGATATGTACGAATAAGATATACCAAATGGTTGATTATTTATCATAAAAACTAAAATAACTCTCCCATAAAATAAAACCTTTTTCATTCAATCACTCCCAGCCACAAATTTACCAATGCGCCTAAACGGGTTAAATTTTAAAAACTCTCTAGCCACAACCCAAATCTTGAGTTATTTTCTGCTAACATAGCCATTTAGCGGGTGGGACACACACCACATAAAGCTGAGCTATCCTTCATCATCAACTACTTTCAACTAAATTTTTTAATCATTAAATGCTGTAACTCATGACTATGAATATCCAACAGGCACTCAATAACATTACCAAGAACATCCATCTGACCCAGCCACAAATGGAAGATGTCATGCGCAGTATCATGCAAGGTGAAGCCACTGATGCTCAAATCGGTGCGCTAATGATGGGCTTGCGCATGAAGGGTGAAAGTATTGATGAAATTACAGCTGCCGCACGTATCATGCGTGAATTCGCGATTAAAATTGATGTCAGTGATATTCCTCATCTGGTAGATATCGTAGGCACAGGTGGTGATGGTCAAAACTTATTTAATGTTTCAACCGCTTCCAGTTTTGTCATCGCTGCTGCTGGAGCAACTATTGCGAAACATGGTAACCGTGGCGTATCAAGTAAGTCAGGATCTTCTGATGTGCTTGAACAGATTGGCATTCAACTTGATTTAGATATGCAGCAAACAGAACGCTGTATCCGTGAAATGGGCGTTGGTTTCCTGTTTGCGCCAAATCATCATAAAGCCATGAAATATGCGGTAGCTCCACGTCGTGAATTGGGCATTCGCAGTATTTTTAACTTACTTGGTCCACTCACCAACCCTGCTGGCGTAAATCGTTTTGTGATTGGCGTATTTTCAGATGAATTGTGTCGTCCCATTGCCGAAGTATTAAAACAGCTCGGTGCGGTACATGTGCTGGTGGTACATTCTAAAGATGGCCTAGATGAAATTAGCCTAGCTGCACCAACTGCTGTGGCTGAGCTTAAGGATGGCGAAGTTACCGAATGGACGCTGAACCCTGAAGACGTTGGTATCGCCTCTCAAACTCTCACAGGTTTAGTTGTCAATAGTTCAGAAGAGAGCCTAAAGTTGATCAAAGATGCTTTAAGTCGTGATAAATCAGACATTGGCGAAAAAGCAGCAAATATGATTGCACTGAATGCAGGTGCAGGCATTTACGTCGCAGGCATTACCAAAACCTATAAACAAGCCGTTGAGCTGGCTCAAGATATTCTTTACGGCGGACAAGCCTTAGAAAAAATGAGTATCTTGGCTGAATTTACCAAGACATTGAAACAATATCAGGCAGACTAAGGACTTCTCATGATCGATATTCAAAATACCATTTTAGGTAAAATTGTTGACCGCAAACATGAGGAGCTTGCAGCACGTTTAAAACAACGTAGCTTGCATGATGTCGAGCAATCGGCCAAAGAAGCAACGCCTGTGCGTGGTTTTGCCAATGCTTTACAGCATAAGCGCCCTGCTGTAATTGCAGAAATTAAAAAAGCATCACCTTCTAAAGGTGTGATCCGTGCAGACTTTAATCCTGCGGAAATTGCACAACAATATGAACAGGCGGGCGCTGCTTGCTTATCAGTATTGACTGATGTGGATTTCTTCCAAGGTGCAGACGAAAATATTGCGATTGCACGTCAGCATTGTGCCTTACCTGCTTTGCGTAAAGATTTCTTGATTGATCCTTATAATGTGGTTGAAGCACGTGCGCTGCATGCCGATTGTATTTTATTGATCGTGGCATGTTTATCCGATCAACAACTGGAAGAAATGTCGAAGACCGCATTTGAACAGCAGTTGGATGTGTTAGTTGAAGTACATGATGAATATGAATTAGAACGTGCGCTAAAACTTTCTGAGCAATGCATTTTGGGTGTGAACAACCGTAATCTTAAAACCTTTGATGTGGATTTAAATACCTCATTGCGTTTAAAGAAATTATTGCCTGCTTCTCGCGTTTTGGTGACAGAAAGTGGTATCGCCACGCCTGCTGATGTAGAAATGATGCAAGCCAATGATATTCATACTTTCTTGGTCGGCGAAAGCTTTATGAAGCAACCTCGCCCTGATCAAGCATTTCATGCATTGTTTGGGCAACCTGAGCAGATCTAAGCAAATCAGGTTCAAGGTAATTTTGCCTTGAACCTTTTAAATGTTGCTAGAACCACATATAGACTCTAAATAAAAAATAAAAATTAGAGTTCAAAATACTAAAAGATTAAAAATCGATGAAACAATATGAGTAATTTTTTATTAATCTTGGGGCTGATCTTTTTAGTTGGCTTTCCTATTTATAGTCATCTATTTTTCTACGAAAAAATTCAGAGTTTTAAAGATCCAAGAGTCGCTTATTTCTTTACTTTAATTCCTGGGCTTATTCTTATTGGCATTGCCATGTATTTATCTCCTGCAAGGACCTACATTAAAACTGAAGAGTGTGGCATCGTAAAACAATATAAAATGTTCCCCAAGAAACGAAGTCAAATCGAGCGCCTGGCGATTGTCATGGACCAATCTGGCTATATTCGTTATTTTGACTTTGATCATACTCTGCCGCGTGTTCAAGTAAATGAGCATATATGCTTTGAACTTTATGATCGCTTTAAGAATAGGGGCTTAAACCAGTCACGCATTATCAAAATTACTCCTCCTCCTTAAGTAATAAACGCCATTAAACACTTAGTTTTTAATACAACGATCACAGTAGAAGTAAAAACTAAAGTAATTTCTCCCCCTACATATTCAGTTGTTTATAATCATTTAAATTGCATTCCTTTTCCCCATGAATGCAATTCAGTTCAAATCATCACAGATTCGGACTATAATTTTACATCTCTCGTATCTTGCCTATTTTTCTAAACTTATGAGTAAACATGATTCATCGCTTTCTAAAGACCAGTTTAACTTACTGAAAGCCTTTAAAAAGCAAATCTCTAATCCTCAAGCGACTGCCATTGCAAAGCAAGCAGAGTCAAAAAAGACTCAAGCTGTTGCTGAAGAGTTGGAAGATACTGAGCTTTTTAAAAAAGCCCTGCTTGGGGTAAAACCAATCGACAATCAAAATATTGCCGATACCAGAGTTGCACGCAGTAAAAAAGTTGATGCTCAAACCTTGGCAAAACGTGCTGCGGCAGAAGGTGGCACAGAGCAAGAGCTTACAGAGATTTCGGATACTCAAGCAATCTTAAATCCTGTTGCTAGCCAAGCGACTTTAAGCTACCGCATTGCAACTTTACAGCACAAAGTATTTGAAGATTTAAAAGCAGGCAAAATTCGCTGGTTTGAGGCAGTTGATCTACATGGCTGTACCGTTGAGCAAGCCCGTGCTGCGGTTCTACAAGTGATTCAAATGGCAAAAGATGAAAATCAAAATGTCGTTAAAATTGTTCACGGCAAAGGTCCAGAAGCCATTTTAAAAACCTATGTCAATGGTTGGCTCAGACAGCATCGTGATGTGCTTGCTTTCGTCAGTGCACCTGAAAATCAAGGCGGTACAGGGGCTGTTTTAGTCTTGCTCAAACGTGCCGAAAAGAACCCTAAGTACAAACAGTAATCGGCATTTTTATCAAAATTAAGATTTCCAATCGTTTTCTGATACAATTGCCGTTTTTGTTCAACCCACCTAAGTGAACATTGTTATGTCTATGCAGCAATCGTACGCAAATATCTTAACTGCCGTTGGTGAAGACCTAAATCGCCCGGGCTTAAAAGATACGCCAATGCGTGCGGCTAAAGCTTTCTCTTTTTTAACTTCTGGCTATAGCAAAACGCTTGAAGAAGTTACAAATAGCGCGCTCTTCCCTTCCGATAACCATGAGATGGTATTGGTCAAAAATATTGAATTTTATTCACTTTGTGAACATCACCTACTGCCATTCTATGGTCGTGTGCACATTGCATATTTACCTGAAGGTCAAGTTTTAGGTTTATCAAAATTTGCGCGTATTACAGAAATGTTTGCACGTCGTCTACAAGTTCAAGAGAACTTGACACAGCAAATTGCAGAAGCAGTTGCAGAAGTGACTCAAGCACGTGGTGTTGCTGTTGTAATTGACTCTGCACATATGTGCATGATGATGCGTGGTGTAGGTAAACAAGAGTCGACTACACGTACGGTTTCTTTTGTTGGTGATTTTAAAACCGACAAAGATGTACGTCGTGAATTCTTAAGCGCTGTTCCTGAAAACTATTAAGCTGAGCAGCGTAGAATGTCATCAGTTCAGTTAGCAGGTTTCGGCGAGTTAATCGCAAATGAAGCAAGTATTGATTATCCTCGTCCCGATCGTTTGGTTCGAGGTAATCCTGAACGTTTAACCTATAGTTTATATGAACATCCACATATGGACTGCGGTATTTGGCAATGCGAAATTGGTGCTTGGAATATTCAGTTTGCTCCCAATAAACAAGAGTTCTTTCAAGTCATTGAAGGTGCTGTACGTATCCACGACGCAAAAACCAATTCTTTTATTGAAGTAACCGCTGGAAATGCAGGGATTATTCCACCCGCATTTGTCGGTACATTTGAAGTCATTGAAGCAGTTAAAAAATACTATGTGATTGTTGAGGTTTGAACAATCCGCTTTAAATCTCAAACTCATTTGGAAAACTTGCCAAATTTTTTATTTCACCTAATTCAATTGCATATAATTTACAGATCATCAATGCTTCAAACCGCCATTTCCCCAATAATGCAATTTTGTGGAAAAATTTCTTAGTCCAGTATTTACCTTGCTGCTGATCATGTTCAATCTGTTGCAGATATAAATTCATCGTAGAAACATCGACTGTTGTATTCAATAGGCTATCTAACTGTTTAAACGGATAATCAACTGCGTAATTTTCACTAATCGTTTCAACGTCAAGATAGGGATAGCTAATCAGATCAATGAGCCGATCTGAAGGATAAGCTAACAATCCATCGAGTATTTTTATAATATCAGCCTCATCTCCATAACACATTGCGCAACAAAGCAATAACAATGCATGGCTATAATCCGTCGTGAGTTCTATTGCAGCAACTCCAAGCTGTTGTCCATGCGACTGAATGAGAGACCGTAAGTCAGAATAGGCCAACCAGAACTGATAAACAGACAGATAAATTTCTCGGATTTGTGTTGAAGGCAAACCCAAGTCATAAGCAAGACGAATCAGATAGGTCAACTCCAAACAAAAGTTTTTTAAATATATTTCTTGTTCTAATAACTGATAGACATCCAGATCATCAAGCGCATATGGATCAAAGTATAAGCTCTCATTTTCTTTATACTCTGAAACTTGCGCTTTAATATCATTCCAATGATCTAAAGATCCTGATTGAGAAATTCTCCATTTTGTTCGGTCAGAGATACTTGCTTGGACCTCATCCAATTGTTGTTGTAATTTTTCAAATTCTTGTGCTTGATCAATATTATTCATTATTAAAAAAACCGTACATAGCCCATACCAATTTTATTCCAGTCTTTATGATCCTGTTGTTCAAAATCCCAGTTTAAACGTAAAGCATGATTTGTATTTAGACTATATTGAAGCTGCGTACCGACTCTTAAACTCCACTGACTCTGATCTTGCCAATACGGTAATTCTACCTGTACTACACTGTTGATATTATCAGACCATACGTTCATACAACCTACAGTTGGCCCAGCGCCAACTCGCCAACCTTTATCTAAATTTTTTCCGCCTTGAATATGACTTTGTAGTTGGGCATAACATAAATGCCGACGATCATAATCTGCCACGCTATAACCGACTTGCATATTCAGATTCATCACGCCATGTTGTTGATCTTCACTAAATTGCCCTTTCTCAACTGACTCCTGCTTCCAGCCAAAATTAAAACCCCAAGTGATTGGCGCTTTAAATGGCTGAATCGGGTTATAGGAATTCACTGATAATAGATCTAAATGTTCGAGCTTGAGCTTGTCCTCACGGTATTGCAAACTACCATCTAAAAATAAGAGTTGCGTCCCTGTTCGATAACCACCTTGTGGATCAATCAAATCGTGATAGGCTTGACGATGCCCAAGTTCAACGAACTTCTGCCCTTGTACTTCACCCACATTTACCGACAAGTTACGGGCATGGTGCCCTTCTACAGGCTGCTTTTTCGGACGTATCGGTTCTTGACGTTGCATCACAACCTCAATTTGACTGCGCTGCGCAAGTAACTGACGTAATTGGGGTTGAGCAAAATCCGCATCGACCCGATGGCTAATATATTGTAAGTACAAATCATCATAAGCCATTTCTAAAATCTTGGCCTGATCTTGTGACTGATATCCGTTTAAAATGAGTTGAACTTGATCTATTTCAGTAAAGGCAACTTGATGAGCAACTTTTGCTAAAGCAGTACCATGTTGTTTGGCCTGTGCAAGTAACTGTGTTTCTAAAGCTGGTCGATACACCACCTCTTTGACTAAGTCTTGTTGATCGACAGCTTTCAAGGTTTCAATCGGAATCGCAGCATATTTAAACTGCTGTTTTAAGTTTAAATTGGGACGAACCAAGTCAATTAAGCCCAATAAACGGTAAGCACAATTATCACTGACAAAATAATAAGGAAAACTTACATGCTGCATTTCCCAAATATGCTCGACCAAAAAACGAGTTTCCTCAGGTGTTAGGTTGAGCTCATACTCCCACAGGTCACGGCTTTCAAAATCACCATATTCTTTTACCTTGCGGTAATACGGCATTAGAGAATATTCACCTGGATACTGCCCTGTTAAGCCTTTCCATGCATAGGACCAATTATCATCACCTTTCACAGTCGCAGCATAGTTCACTGCATAGGACACTAGATTGAGTTGCTTCTGATCCTCAGGGTCTAAACGCAATAAGGTATGCCCAAACATCGAGCTTGGATTACCCATAAAGTCAGTTGCATAAATCAAAGTCGCTTTATACGGCTTGATTTGATTTATCCAGTCCTCAAATTCCGTACAATTGGCTTTGGGAAGCTGTTGATCCTTGATGTTGAGCTGTTGCATCAACCAACGACTACGCGCGGGAAATTTACAACGGATCGATTGATTATCTGGAGCTTCAACAAATAAAGCTTTAATATCAGCTTGTAATTCATTATTTAAATTGGTTTTACCATCTTTCGCATAAAAATAACCCGTATAAGTGACTTCGCTATTTTGTTTTTGGTCGGCATACATCAAGCGCTGCCATGTGATGTGTTGGTCTAATTGTTTTTGTTTGGCAATATTCAGATAAGTTTGAAAATCGGATTCAACCGTCGCATGGGCAAAGTGACACATCAAAGACGCAAGTGCAAAAGTAGCTAATTTCATTCAATCGCAATTTTTAAGAATAATGATAGTCGGTATAAGAAAACCCTGTCATTAAGACAGGGTTTTAACATGTAGCAAATTAAACGTATGCTTTAAGCACTGCGTCTTTTGCCATCACACTTTGTAAAGCGTCTAAAACTTGAAGCGAGTTTGCATTTTTACTTGAATAAATTTCAGCAAAGTTCGCTTTAGACACAGCAAAGAAACGTGCTTTGTCATTGGCTTTAATTTGCATTAATTCAGCAAGTACATTTAAACTTTCGCCTTGGCCAACCGCCATATCACGTGCTAAAGATTCAGCATTTTCATTGGTGAATGTCACAACCTGAGCTGTCACAGTTCCACCTTGACGACATCCTAAAGTACCAAAAGTAATACCGAGTAATTGGTTCGTAAAAATACCATTGGTTGTCGCAGCAAGAATTTTAGGTGCAACACCCTTTTTACCTGCCCAAATTTGTGTACCAGCACCACAACCGACATCATTATCAGCCATTGCAACTGTTGAACCAGCGGCCAACAAAGCTGCTAATGCAATTTTTTTTAACATAGGAACGATCTCCAGCATAAATTATAGTCACTATTTTTTATCACTATTGTGTTGTGCAATTCTTCTTACACAAAAGTTAAAATAACGAGCTTAGCGCGCTTTAGCAAATAAATTTTGAAATATATCTGAAATATTCATAACAAAAGGAAATCAGATAACACCTGCTAAATGGTGTTAGAGTGACCTAATTTAACTGCCAAGCGCCATTTTTATCTCGTGTTCCCAAGATTTTTAATACCAGCACTAAACTCAGCAATAGTAATAGATACCATGAGCCTAATTTACCCCACCCCACCATATGCCAAGCATCGACTTGGCTTGGATAAAGCCAAATTTTATAGAAAGTACTGATGTTCTCTGCAATCCAAATCAAAAAAGCAAGCAACAATAAAATCGGTAGCATAGGCACTTTAAAACGATGTTGCTGCAACTGAAAATAAAGCCGAGTTTTCCAAAAAATTACGATGCTCCAAATAAATAGCGCAAGACGAATATCAGGAATAAAAAACTTGCTCATAAAGTTAAGGTAAGACAACACCGCCAAACACAGCATATTGCCAAAGTTGGGTAAGTTTTCGAATGAAACTTTATAAAGCCTTAAAGATCGAGCAAAAAAACTACCCACTGCTGAATACATAAACCCCGCAAACAATGGCACAGTAAGTAACTTTAACATCGCTGGCTGTGGATACTGCCATGAGGCAATCGCTGGATGGGTCAAAAAGATCTCCATTCCCATCGCCATGATATGGAATAAAGCAATTACTTTTGCTTCTGCCCATGACTCGAGCTTTAAATAGATCAGACAAGCTTGAATGATCAGGGCATAAAACAACAAATAGTCATAGCGGAAGAAACCATAATATTCATGACTTCCCATCGGTGCGGTGACTGCAAATGCAATCAAAAGCAACAACCCAAATAAGGCAGCCGAAGCTGCCTTAAAGATAAAGTTGAGCGGTAATACAATCAACTGCACAAAACTGATCCTAGCATGTTTGTTTTGAAAAGCTTAAAAAATATCAACCTAAATATTTAGCACTGTATTCGTGAACAGTATCTACAAAAATCTTAGGCTGTGTTGGATCGACCCATTGAGTAATACCATGACCTAAGTTTGCGATATAGCCTGTTTTTTCACCATTGGCATAAGCATCATCAATCATTGCTTTCACTGACTTTTCAATTGCAGCGGCTGAACCATAAAGCACGGCTGGATCTAAATTACCTTGTAATGCAGCTCGTCCTGCAACCACATCACGTGCACTATAAAGCGGTGTGGTCCAATCTAGACCAAACGCATCAGCCCCTGTGGTGAGCATCGTTTCCAACCACTGACCACCACCTTTGGTGAACACAATAATCGGAATACGTTGACCATCTTTTTCACGTTGCAGGCCTGCAATAATTTTGGTCATATAGTTCAATGAAAATTCAACGTATTCTCTATGCGCTAGTGCACCACCCCAACTATCAAAAATCTGGATCGCTTGTGCACCTGCATCAATTTGCGCATTGAGATAATCAATCACAGAATCAGCCAAATGATCTAACAACGCATGTAACACTTCTGGCTGCGCGTACATCATATTTTTAATGAAGCGAAACTCTTTACTTGATCCACCTTCAACCATATAAGTAGCTAAAGTCCAAGGACTTCCAGAGAAACCAATCAAAGGAACTTGACCATTTAAAGCAGAACGAATGGTCGAAACTGCATTCATGACATAAGCCAGATCAGACTTGGCATTCAATTTAGGTAAATTTGCCACATCTTGTTCAGTACGTACTGTTTTATGAAACTTAGGTCCTTCACCTGTTTCAAAATACAAACCTAAACCTAAAGCATCAGGAACCGTTAAAATATCTGAAAATAAAATCGCAGCATCAAGCTCATAACGACGTAATGGCTGTAAAGTCACTTCACAGGCAAATTCAGTATTTTTACATAGAGACAAGAAATCCCCTGCTTGTGCGCGGGTTTCACGATATTCTGGTAAATAACGCCCTGCTTGACGCATCATCCATACAGGCGTGGTGTCTACAGGCTCACGTAATAAAGCTCGTAAGAAACGATCATTTTTCAACGTTGTCATTACCAATCTCTAAATTGTTTCATGTAGCGCGCATCATAACAAAGTTAGCTTGGAATTTATAATTTCAATCGTATTCAAATTTGCGGGCTCAAATAAATTTCGCTTTTACACAAAACTGCTACTGCAAGCTGCATTATTTTCTGTAATACTTGCAAGATCTTATATCTCAATATGAATAATTCTTAAGGTTGAATTACATGTTTGTTCGCTCATTACTCGCTATGAGTTTAAGTTGTATTCTTGCTAATGTTGCTTTTGCTGCTCCAACAACTGAGCAACCATTAAATCCAAAAAAAATTGCGGGTTCTGTACAAGATCCGATTGATCCATTAGCAATTGAACGCCCTGCTTCAAGTGTTGCTGTCAATCCAGCTTCAAGTGTTGCTGCACCAGCAGTATCAGAGCCACAAGTCAATACAGGGGCTGCATCAGTTGTATCGCAAAAATTAGAAAATACACCTGATACCACTGCTACAACGACAGCTGCTCCAGTTGCTAAAATTTCATGGACTTTAGATAGCATGAATAATGCTGAATATCCTGAAGCTTTACCAAAAGGACAACTTCCTGCCTACGCACGCGCACATGTGATGTTGAACAATGCACATGCATCACCAGGTGCGATTGACGGCTCAAATGGTAAAAATACTTTAAAAGCAATTGCATCATTCCAGCAAATGAATGGTTTAACACCAACAGGTCAGTTAACTAAAGAAACTTGGGATGCATTGGTTGCTAAGCAGACTAAGCCAGCTTATGTTGAATACACCATTACTGATGCAGACTTAAAAGGCCCATATGCTGACTCAATCCCTTCTGACTATGCTTTACAAGCAAAAATGAAAGGTTTGTACTACACCCGAGTAACAGAAATGTTGGGTGAAAAATTCCATATGGATGAAAATTTCTTAAAGAAACTTAATCCAACAGCGACATTTAAAAAAGCAGGTGAAAAAATTATTGTGGCCAATGTCCGCAATGACTTACCTGAAGATATCCATTTGATTGTTGCACATAAAGGCGCAAGACAGCTGTATTTATTCAACAGTCGTAATCAAATGATTGCATCATTTCCTGCAACAATTGGCAGTACTGACACGCCTTCTCCAACAGGTACTTATAAAGTAGTTGGCGTAGCAAAAAATCCTTGGTATAGCTATTCACCATCTAACTTTGTCCAAGGCAAAAACCTTAAACCACTTTCTCTACCACCCGGTCCAAATGCACCAGTCGGTAACATCTGGATTGGTTTAAGCAAAAAATCATTTGGTATTCATGGTACGCCTAACCCATCTTTAATCTCTAAGACTGCATCACACGGCTGTATCCGTTTAACCAACTGGGATGCCAATGACTTAGGTGCTAAAGTTCGTTCAGGTGTTACTGTAAAATTCTTAGAGTAATCTAGGTATTTTCTACAAAAAACCGAATATCAGTGCTTGATATTCGGTTTTTTTATTTCAAAATATTTTCCTCTACATTGGGTAAAGGCTGGTAGTAAATTTGATTACGTCCAAGTTGTTTTGCTCGATACAAAGCCTTATCTGCTGTATGAATCAACATCTCTTGGCTAATTTTTGGATTACCATTAAAAACCGTGATCCCCAAACTAATGGTGACATGATTAGACACCAGTGATTTATCATGCGGAATCATTAAGCGTTCAATGGCACGGTAAATATTGGTTGCGACTGCATAAGCACCTTGTGCAGAAGTTTCAGGTAATAACACCACGAACTCCTCCCCACCATATCGAGCAATAAAATCCATATGCCGAATCGAGCTTTTAATGGTTTTAGCAATAGCTGAGATCACCTGATCTCCCATTTGATGCCCATAAAAATCATTGTAATTTTTGAAATAATCGATGTCGATAAACAATACTGACAACGATTTTCGCTCTTTACAAGCTAACTCATAATAATAGGTACACATCTCTTCAAAGGTACGTCGATTGGATACATCTGTCAGTTCGTCATGCTGACTCAGATGTAACAACTCCGAAGCTTGGATACGCAAAATCTGCTCATCAATTTCCGAAATTTTAGACTTTATAAATATTTTTCTTTCTTTTGAAGTCAACATCACACTGATTGAAAAGCCCAACAGCAAACTTCCAATTAGCGTCCGCCCGATCATGAGAAAGTCGCTTGAGTTATCAAACCAATATAAAAGAAACAAGATCGTGATTGCAGCGAGTGAACCAATCCACAACATATGTAATGGTCGAATTCCACTCAGAATAAACCCCAACATATATAGAAATGCAATCAAAACCATGGCCTGATTTTGTAGCACCAGATTAGACACACTCATCATCAACACAGACGTTAATACGATGGTAAAGAAAACAATCGTACAAGCTGCAGGGTAAAATAAAGTATTCAGTTTTTTAAAGCGTGAAAAAGCCCAGAATAAGAACAGTGCAATCCCCACAACAATTAAGCTGAGAATACTGTAGATAAAATCGAGGGCAAAATGCTCACTCGCACGAATCACAACAAAATTAGAGGGCAAAATAAGTAGAACAAAAATAGTATAGGTAATCACACCCTGACCAAAGAACTGAATCGCATTGAGACGTGTTCGGTCTACATTAAACTTCCAGAATTCATTTTCTAATTTTTGCGGTAAGGTTTGGTGAGCACTTTTAGATTTAGAATGTTGGGCAACAAGCTGCTCTAGGTCTTCTTTCGACCTCCGCAATTGATCAAGATCATAGCCGTTGTCCATCCCAGATACTCTTTTTATGCTGCACTATTTTTGTGCCGCATAAAAAATAACATAAATTCTCATTTTGTCATGCGCTTTGCTTAACCACTTATCCGTAATTCTAGTTACCATTTTCACACTTTATGCATTATTATTTGTATTATTTTTAAGTTTGAAGTAGACCTTGAATACTCTTACACTTTTACAACCAGATGATTGGCACGCGCACCTGCGTGATGGTTTAGCTTTAAAACGTACTGTTCCTGATTTAGCCAAACAATTTGCACGCGCAATTTGTATGCCCAATCTTGTTCCACCCGTTAAAACTGTAGAAGAAGCGCTAGCCTATCGTGAGCGTATTTTGACCCATGTTCCAGAAGGGCTTCATTTTGATCCGCGTATGGTACTTTATTTTACTGACCACACTTCTCCAGAAGAAGTACGTAAAATTAAAGAATCTGAATTTGTAAATGCAATCAAACTCTATCCAGCAGGTGCAACTACAAACTCAGATAATGGTGTGAGTGATATTCGCAAGGTATATGCGGTTATCGAGCAACTTGAAGAACATCAAGTGCCACTTTTACTGCATGGGGAAGTCACCCATAATCACGTTGATATTTTTGACCGTGAAAAACGCTTCTTAGATGAAGTACTGTCACCATTACTTAAACAGTTCCCACAGTTAAAAGTCGTGTTAGAACACATTACAACAAGTGATGCGGCTAATTTTGTGCTTGAACAAGATCGTAATGTTGCAGCAACGATCACCCCTCAACATCTATTATTTAACCGTAACGATATGTTGGTTGGTGGTGTCAAACCACATTTCTACTGTCTGCCAATTTTAAAACGTCAAACGCATCAAACCACGTTATTAGAAGTTGCAACCAGTGGTAATCCCAAATTTTTCTTAGGCACAGACAGTGCACCACATTCACAGAATGCCAAAGAGAATGCTTGTGGATGTGCAGGCTGTTACAGTGCACCAAATGCGATTGAGCTTTATGCTCAGGCATTTGATCAAGTGGGTAAGTTAGAGCGCTTAGAAGGTTTTGCAAGTATCTTTGGTGCTGACTTCTATGGTCTGCCACACAATACTTCAACCATTACTTTAGTGAAAGAAGACATTACCGTGGCTGAATCTTTAGATTACCTTGAAGATCAGAAAATTATTCCACTTCATGCAGGTAAAACCTTGCATTGGAGAAAAGTGTGACCCAAGAAGAAAACAAAACCCCTGTAATTGGTCAACGTTTTCGTGGATTTTTACCTGTTGTTGTCGATGTAGAAACAGCAGGTTTCAACTCACAAACCGATGCCCTACTTGAAATTGCGTGTATTCCTATTGTCTATGCTGAAGATGGGCAATTTATACCTGGTCCTTCATTTCAGGCGCATATTAACCCTTTTGAAGGCGCGAACCTTGATCGTCGTTCATTAGACTTCATTGGTATTGATCCTTTCAATCCAATGCGGGTTGCGATGGCAGAAGATGAACGTGGTGCTTTACGTCGTATTTTCAAATCATTAAATGAAGTTCGTAAAGCTCAACACTGTACCCATGCTGTCTTAGTGGGTCATAACGCGCACTTTGATTTAGGTTTCCTGCAAGCGGCAATTGCACGTACAGGCACAAAAAATCAAAACCCTTTTCACAGTTTTTCAGTATTTGATACCGTGACACTCAGTGCGGTCATGTTTGGTCAAACCGTGTTAGCACGTGCATGCATTCAGGCTGGGATTGAGTTTGATGGTAAAGAAGCGCACTCTGCGTTGTACGATACCCAAAAGACAGCCGAACTGTTTTGCTATATTTTGAACAAACTGTCTCCTCACCTTCTTGACAGTTTGGTGACAGAACCCTAATATACACCCACCTCAAGAAGTCCCTATCGTCTAGAGGCCTAGGACATCGCCCTTTCACGGCGGTAACCGGGGTTCGAATCCCCGTAGGGACGCCAAATTTGAAAAAGCCACTGCATTTTAAGACAGTGGCTTTTTTATTTGCTTTGAATAATAAAAAGGACTCCGAAGAGCCCTACAATATCTTATGCAGACTTACGTGAATTGACACGACCTTTTACCACCGCTTTGATATTCCCTTTCGCATAGTTCAAGAATACCAACAGTGGTGATAATTTTGGATTCGGCTTTTTACCCTGCCCAATGGCTTTAAACTGTGCTGCATACCAAATAATTTCCATAATTGCCATTTTATCGACAAATGGAATTCCTGTTTTAATTTGATTCACCGCATAACGAACATCATGCCCTGCGATTAAACGATCCGTTAAATCAACTTCAACCGCCAATGGACGTGCAATTCCAATAAAATCACATGCACCACTTTCCAATGCAGCATTCATTCCTTCTACAGTACGGAAACCGCCTGTTACCATCAATTTACAAGCAACATGTTGGCGAATTTTTTCTGCGAATTCCAAGAAATAAGCTTCACGTGCAATGGTACTCGCTTTACGTGACTCTGCTTTTGCACCAGCCATTGCAGGGGCTTCATAGGTTCCCCCAGAAATTTCTATAATATCGATTCCAGCAGCATCAATCGCTTTGAACACGGTAATGACATCTTCTTCAGTAATCCCGCCACGCTGGAAATCCGCTGAGTTCAGTTTCACAGAAATAATGAAGTTTTCAGAAGTTGCATCGCGTACCGCCTGATAAGCATCGATCAAGAAACGCATACGATTCTCTATCGAACCACCCCATTGATCCGTGCGCTTATTGGTCAATGGCGATAGAAACTGGCTAATCAGATAACCGTGTGCGCCATGCAGTTGTACGCCTTCAAAACCCGCCTTTTCACATACCGCCGCAGCTGTCGCAAAACGCTGGATAATATCTAAAATTTCTTCGTGTTTAAGCTCGCGTGGCGTACCAAACATTGCTGCAAGCATTGGGCTAAAAGGCACGGCTGAAGGTGCAACCGTTTCCTTATTTAGACCTTTTGGACATTGGCGACCAGGATGTGACAACTGAATCAATTGCACCATGCCATGTTTCTTACCCACAGCAGCCCATTGCTTTAATTTTTCCAGATCACGCTCGGTTTCAATTGCGACCACACCTGGTTCATTTTTAGCGCCTACATTTACCATTACGTTTCCTGTAATGGCACAACCCAAACCACCTTTTGCCCACGCTTCATATAAACCGATCAATAGATCATTGGGTTGTCCTGCATCATTCGCGAGTGCTTCGCTCATTGCCCCTTTGATAATACGGTTTTTAAATGTAGTGTTACGAATCTGGATACTGTCTGCAATCTGACTCATGGTCATCCTCTGCTCAATTAGAGTATTTACTCTAATTTAATCTGATTATTGTTACTGTCAAGCATTCTTCCGATGAACTGACAATAGCATATGTCAATTTAATTACAATGCTAATATTCGCTAGCTGAAATAAGCTGACGAGTATACTCAGTCTGAGGCTGGCTAAATAAAAGTGCTGTGGCTTGATATTCCAAGGCTTTGCCTTGATGCATCACCAAAACTTTTTGGCACAGTGCTTTAATGACTTGTAAGTCATGACTGATAAAGATATAGCTGATGTGTTCTTGCTGCTGCAAACGACGTAACAATTGAATGATGGCCAATTGTGTTGTTCGATCCAAGGCGGAAGTCGGTTCATCCAAGATTAATAGCTTGGGTTTGAGCACCAATGCTCTTGCAAGTGCCACACGTTGCCGCTGCCCACCAGAAAGCTGATGCGGATACTTCTCTTTATCCGCTAAAGATAATTCGACTTTTGCCAAAACTGCGTCAACTTCAGCGTCGCACTGCTGCTTTGAAATTGGTTGAAGACAAAGCCCTTCTACAATGATCTGTTCAACTGACATACGAGGATTCAGGCTACCCAAAGGATCCTGAAACACAATCTGAAAATCACGTCGAAGTGGTCGAAGCTGTTTTTGAGTCAACAAGTTTAAATCTTGTGCCTGAAAATGGATTTGACCTTCACTGCTGATCAGTCTAGCGATCGCTAAGGCCAACGATGATTTACCTGAACCACTTTCTCCAACGATGCCTAAAGCCTCTCCCTGAGACAGGTTAAACTGGATAGATTCCACTGCAACTTTATAAGCTTTAGCCCGATGAAATAATCCCTGCTGAATTGGATACTTTACGTTGACGTCATTTAATTCAAGCAAGGTTTGCGTCGGCTGTATCGCCAACGCTTGTCCAAAATCATGATGAAGCAGATTTTTTGTATATGAGGTTTGGGGATGAGAATATATTTCCGCAGTAGCCCCCTGTTCTTCAACACGCCCTTGATTCAGTACCACGACATGATCTGCATAATGCTTGACCAAATTTAGATCGTGACTAATTAAAATAATCGCCATCTTTCGTTGCAGTTGTAACTCTTTTAATAGCGTTAAAATTTGAGCTTGCAACACGACATCTAAAGCTGTGGTTGGTTCATCAGCAATCAAAATTTCTGCTTCTAAAGCCAAAGCCATTGCTAACATGACCCGTTGCCTTTGCCCACCAGACAACTCATGTGGATAGCATTGCAGAATACGAGCTGGATTATCTATGTGAACATCCTGCAATAGCCCCACACACCTTTTTCGAATCTCAGTCTTTGCAATACCAAGTCGTATTAGACTTTCGCTCAACATCTGCTCTACTTTGTGCAAAGGATTTAAAGCCGTCATCGGCTCTTGAAAAATCATGGCTATGCGTTTGCCACGTATCTGCTGTAACTGGATCTGGCTCAAAGCCAGCAAGTTTTCTCCATTTAGTTCCACTTTGCCTTGTACTGTAAAATGTTCAGGCAACACACCCAGTAAAGCCAATGCACTAATAGTTTTACCAGAGCCACTCTCACCAATAATCGCAACTGTCTGCTCTGGATATAAATCAAAGCTCAAACTCTCGACTAAACCATGTCCTGATTCATTGCGAATACTCAGTTGCTGAACCCTTAATAACGCTGATTGATCAAGTTGTTTATCGTCTTGGGTCAAATGCATCACGTGCAGCCTCCCCGATATAAATCAATAAAGAAAGCACAATCGCCAAAGTGAAAAAGCCAGACAGCACTAACCACGGTGCATCTAGGTTATTTTTGCCTTGTAATAATAATTCACCCAATGATGCAGCATCTGGCGGTAAGCCATAACCTAAGAAATCCAGTGCAGTTAAGGCAATAATATTGGCGGTCAGCATAAACGGAATCTGTGACAAACTTGAACTGAGTGCATTCGGTAAAATGTGCTTAAAGATAATTTTATGATCCGTTACTCCCAATGCTTGCGCTGCATGGACATAATCAAAATTGCGCGCACGCAAGAACTCTGCACGTACTAGCCCAACCAGTTCAGTCCAACCAAATAGCAACATGATCAAAAATAGCCAATAAATGCTGGGGCTAAACATACTCACCAAGATCATGACAATGAACAACATCGGCAAGCCGCCCCAGACCTCAAGAATCCGCTGCCCGATTAAATCAATCCAACCGCCATAATAGCCCTGAATTGCCCCAACCATGATGCCAATGACTGCAGAACATAGAGTTAGGGCAAACCCAAATAAAAGAGAAATACGCAGACCATACAGGATTCGAGCAAACACATCTCGACCTTGATCATCAGTTCCAAGCCAATTTTGCGAACTTGGTGCTGAAGGCACAGGCATTGCCAATGATAGATTTGGCGTCTGATAAGCAAAAGCGACTGGTGGAGATATCATCCAGCCCTGTTTTTGAATCAGCTGCTTTACCGCAGGATCTTGATAATCGGTTGCTGTCTCAAAGCTACCACCAAAAGTGGTTTCTGGATAATCGTTCAAGATTGGAAAATACAAGGACTGCTGATAGCGAACCAACAGCGGTTTATCATTAGCAATCAATTCGGCAAATAACGACAACACCAAAATAATTAAAAATAGAACAAAACAACGAAATCCTAATTTGTTCTGTTTAAAGCGAACAAAACGTGCGCGCATCAAAGGGGACATTATTTTCCACCTCTTGACTCAAAATCAATGCGTGGGTCAATCACTTGATAGAGTACATCGCCGATTAAACGCAATATCATCCCGAATAAGGTAAATAAAAATAAAGTCCCGAAAATCACAGGATAATCACGCTGGGTAATCGCTTCAAAACCCAATAGACCAATCCCATCTAAATTAAAAATGATTTCAATAAATAAATTACCGACAAAGAAAATACCGACCAAAGCCTCAGGTAAAGCGGCCACAACCACTAAAATTGCATTGCGAAAGACGTGCCCATAAAGGATCTGATTGTCATTCAGTCCTTTTGATCTTGCAGTCAGTACATAAGGCTTTTGCAACTCTTCAACAAATGAATACTTCGTTAAATAAGTCAGTGCTGCAAAACTGCCCAATACCATACTGAGGATCGGCAAACACATATGCCATAGATAATCTTGTACTTTTGCCCATAGGCTCAATTGAGCAAAATTCTCAGAAACCAAACCTTGTAAGGGAAACCACTGCAAATAACTGCCCCCTGCAAAAAAAACAATCAACACAATGGCAAACACAAAAGATGGAATAGCATAACTCACGGCTAATAACAGAGAGGTAGATTGATCAAACAATAAGCCATTATTTTTGGCCTTTTTAATACCCAGCGGGATTGCGATCAGATAGATCAGGAAGGTGCTCCACAGACCCAAAGACAGCGTAACAGGAAGCTTTTCGTATAACAGTTGGGTCACAGGTTTATCTTTAAAAAAACTGCTACCAAAATCCAGATGCATATAACCTTTGAGCATGAGCCAGAAACGTTCAGCGGCAGGACGATCAAAACCATACTGGGCTTTGATTTTTTCAATCATTTCTGGACTTAAGCCACGAGCACCTTCATATTGCGCCAAAGTGGTCAAACCTGAGGGCGCACTGTTGCCTACCCCTAAGCCTTGCGCATTTTGGATTTGCTGAATCGCTTGTTCGACAGGTCCGCCTGGGGCAATTTGCACAATACAAAAATTAATCAATAAAATGAGAAATAATGTCGGGATCATCAATAACATTCTTTTTAGAATATAGTGAACCATTGAAATCGAACCCTTATTAATTTATTTACTAAGTTTTTATGAAATCGAACATGAGATAAAATACGCGGAAACGTCATCCACAACCTGCGTGTTTTAACAAGATAATGTTTTTGCGAAATAATAAAAGAGGTCCAATAAGTAAACAGGTTTTGTGGATGAAAATGCCTTTGGTTACTTTGGGCGAAACCAAAGTAACTCCAGCTGAAAGCTTATCCTGAAATTAAGATGAGAACTCGCTAAGACTCCGTTATATTAATCTAACGACTTCATCAAAGGCTAGTCACAACCATTCTAATTAATGCTTTTGTATAGACTGCTCTTGTTTCTTAGCCTTATCTGCATCCACCCACCAATACTCCCATCCTACCGAAAGTTTTGGCTTAACCGAAGGCTGCTGATAAATATCCCAATAGGCAAACCAACGTTCAGGCTTCCCATAAGTCAAAATTTGGTAATATCCTGCACGTAATAAACGATCGAGCACACGCGTGTACAACACCACCTCTTCGCGTGTTTTTGCTGCCACAATTTTCGCGATCATCTGATCAATCGCAGGATTCTTGATCCCTGAATAATTATAATTGCCCGTCTCATCTGCCGCTGCACTTCCCCAGAATTGGGCTTGTTCTTTGCCTGGGGTTAAAGTTTGGGGCAATTTCAACACCATCATATCAAAATCTTGATGACGAATCCGTTCCATATATTGCGGCACATCCACTTGCCGTAACTGAACCTGAATACCTAAACGCTTCAGATTCCGCACAAAAGGCATTAATTCACGCTGTGGGTTTTCCTGTTGCATCAACAATTCAATTCGAATGGCTTTACCCGTCCGATCATATAATTGACCATTACGAATTAGATATCCAGCATCTTTTAAAATGTGTTGTGCGGTCAATAAATTCTGCCGATTGAACCCACTGCCATCAGAAACAGGATAGTGCCAATCAGCCAAAATACCTTGTCGCATCACTGGATTGAATTGGGCCAAATATGGCTTTAATACATTTAATTCAGCAGCACTCGGACGACCAGTTGCAGCCAAATCAGTATTATCAAAGTAACTTTGTAAACGACGATTTTGATTAAAGAACAGTGCCTTATTTTGCCACTCAAAATCATAAGCATAGGTTAATGCCTGACGCAGATAAATATCATTGAGGGGCGCACGGCGGATATTAAACACCAAGCTTTGAATATCTAGAGGAGTACCTAACTGCGCTTTGTACTTTTTGACTAAACCTAATTTAGCTGCTGGAAAATTATAGGCTGTGACCCAATTACGGATATTTTTTTCTTCGTATAAATTGAATTGTCGAGATTTAAATCCTTCAAAACTCACATCTAAATTTCGATAATACACATATTTCAGTCGATCAAAATTATAGCGACCTTTGTTTACTGGCAAATCTTTGCCCCAATAGTTTGGACTGCGCTTATAGCTAATACTACGCCCTGCATCTATACGGTCCACCACATAAGGACCTGAACCGACAATCGGTTGAAGGGTGACACGACCAAAATCTTTATTTTTCCAATCCAATTTTGAGTAGATCGGCAGGCTCGCCACAATCAGTGGCATTTCCACATTGTTCTTAGACTTAAAAATAAATTTGATTTGATGTTTAGCTAACACTTCAGTTTTAGCCAAATCTGACAAATACATTTGAAAGCCTAAATTGGCTTTGGTCTGATAGGTATCGAAGGTAAATTTCACATCTTCGGCAGTTACAGGCTGACCATTATTAAATCGTGCTTGTGGATTCAAGTGGAAGGTAACCGATTGCAAATGATCAGGATCATAACTGACCTTTTCTGCAAGCAGCGGATACATCACACGCGGCTCGTCCAGCGAACGATCCATTAAACTATCAAACAGATAATTCACGCCTTCTGTTGAACTACCCTTGCCATTCATGCTGTTTAAATTATCAAATGTCCCCAAACTCGATTGGCTCAGCATACCACCCTTCGGTGCATTCGCATTGGCATAAGGCATCACCTTAAGCTGAGCATATTTAGGTTGCACATGCATCGCCAAATACGGCTTGGTTTGTATTGCTGCAAACGCAACAGGAACAAAAAGGCTTAGTCCCATATACAGACTAAGCCTTTTTATGAACAACGTTTGAATCATCTGTAATTACAAGTTAGGCACTTTAATCACATCACCAATACGTAACTGGGTACTTGGTGTTAAATCATTCATTTCTGCCAGCGCACCTGTATCTAAACCATAGCGACTAGCCAAACCAATCAACGTATCGCCACGTTTTACTTTGTATTCACTCACTGTTTTAGGAACTGAAATACTTTGACCACGTTGCAGGCTTGCATTGGCTTTCAGATCATTTAACTCAGCCAGTTCACGACCAGACATCCCAAAACGATTAGCAATACTATTCAAAGACTCACCTGCTTTGACACTATATCTTTCAGTATTACGGCTTGGTGCTGATGTTTTTGGTGTTGTTTTGCTGTTGTCTACCTTTGCGGTTTCAGCTTTCGGCAAATCACCTGTCAATTTAAGCTTTTGACCAATACGAACATTACTGCCACGCGTTAAACCATTTAAACCAGCAATATAATCGAGCTGTAAATTATGACGACTCGCAATATTACCTAAAGTATCACCAGATTTAACCGTATAAACATCAGGTGTAGTTTCTTCTCTCGATTTGCTCGTATTGCTTACAGTGGTTTTTGTAGGCACATCACCCGTCAGTTTCAGACGTTGACCAACACGTACACCTGAGGTTCTTTCCAAGCCATTTAGATCAGCAACATAGCTCAGTTGAAGATTGTACTTGGCTGCAATCGCATTCAAGCTATCACCCGACTGCACGACATATTGATCAGGTACAGTTGAACCTGCTGGAATCTTTAAACTTTGGCCTAAACGTACACCACTATTCGCCTTTAAATTGTTCAGCTCAGCCAACTCGCTCAAGCTAATTTTCGACTTGGTCGCAATACTTGATAAGGTATCGCCACGCTGTACAGTATAACTTTCAGTTTTATAGTTGGTCGCTGCACTTACATTTTCGTATTTAACATTGGTCTTCGTTGGCTCAGGTGTTTCTTGAGTCTGAGAAACTTCATGTAATGGCACATTAATTTTCTGTCCAACGAATAAGCTGCTGCTCGCAGTTAAACCAGAGGTCAAATCAGCCAATTCCTGATTAGATAACGCATAGCGATCGGCAATCAGCTTTAAATATTCGCCACGCTTCACCGTATAGGATTTGGTTGCAACTTTTTGAGTCGTTGTAGCCTTACTGTCAGTCGCACGCACTGTCTGCTGAGTTGTACGAGTGTTATTCTTTGGCTCGATCAATGTTAATTTTTGCCCAACAAACAAACCATCAGTCACAGACAAATTATTATAATCAGCTAACTGTTTCAGACTTAAATCAAAGCGTGAAGCCAAATTAGTTAAGCTATCACCCGACTGCACGACATAACTCTCTGGCTTTTCGGCAGCTTTAGGCGCTTCTGGTTTGGCATCATATAAATATAAACTCGCACCCACAAACAATGTACCGTTTGGATCAATCTGGTTCCACTTAGCAACATCACGCCAGTTCACACCATTTTTTTGTGCAATCACAGCTAAAGTATCACCTGGCTGTACCACATAGGTACTACGCTTGCCTTTCGGTGCAACAACGACAACATCTGTATCGGTTTTAATGTATGGCTTGCCTTGGTTGCGTTTGGCATCTTCACTGTTTGCAGTCGCAGTATCTTCAACCAAGTTTTTTGGATAAGAGAAGCCTCGACTCACCTCTTGGCCTTTTTCATCGGCAACCGATTGACTGGTTTGAATCGCAGTCAATTTAATTTTGCCATCGAATGGATCAACAATTTCTGTGCCTTTTGGTGCAATCGCCTTAATTTCTGCGACAACCTGATCTTTCTCAGCTTGAGTCGCTTGTGGCTCTAGGACTTGTGCAACAGTTTCTTTTTTACCTTCCTCTCTAATTGCAGCGGTAATTTGCTCACGCTCTTTAGATGAGATCGGTGGCTCAATTTTTACTGGTTTAACATTCGCAGCAGGCGTAATTGCAACAGGGATACGTGGTGCACTTGGCACATCAGCTCCTGCAGCAAATGAAGCCAATGCATCTGAACCTCTAGGTGTATTGACTTTACTGGTACTGATTGAAGACGTTGTTGGGCGTGTTGTATTACTTGCCGTTAAGTTGGGTGGCGTCGATGTCGTAATAGTCTGTCCACTAGTAGTCGTTGTACGAATCGTCGTTGAACTATTCAACGGACTATTATTCATCGCAGGTGGGGTTTTATTGCTTGCCCAGAATCCACCAGAGTTGGCCTTACCAGAACGTAATTTTGCATCAATCGAAGGACTCAAATCCGCAGGGATTAGAATCCGCATTGGGCTCATTGGATCAACCATTTCACCACGATATGCTGGATTTAAGGCATACAGCTCAGCTCGGCTTAAACCTGTAATCGATGCAATCTGATTGAGTTCCATTGGCGCAGCTAGACTCACTTCTCGGAAGTGAGGACGGTTTGCAATTGGTGGTAGACTCACACCATAAGCACTTGGGTTTTTAATAATTTGTGCAACTGCTAAGAAACGTGGAACATAGTTCATGGTTTCTTGTGGCAGTTTCAATGACCAATAATCTGTTGGTAAACCTGCCGCACGGTTGCGGTTAATCGCCTGTTGAATACGACCCGGTCCCGCATTATATGCAGCTAATGCCAGTTCCCATGAACCAAACTGGTTATATAAGCTGCCAAAGAATTCATACGCTGCACGTGTCGATTCGACGACATCACGACGGCCATCATACAGGCTAGTTTGCTGTAAGCCATAAATTCGACCGGTACTTGGAATGAACTGCCACAGACCAGCAGCAGCAGCACTACTTGTTGCTGCTGGGTCATACGAACTTTCGATAATCGGCAGCAACGCTAATTCTGTTGGCATGCCACGACGTTCAGCTTCTTTTACTGTGTGATATAAATAACGGCTGGCACGCGCGCTTAAACGATCTAAATAGGGTTGACGAGAAATAAACCAGCTACGTTGTGCTTCAATTCGAGAATCCCAATGGTTCAAGTCCATCTTGAATCCAACTGTCATTCGTTTCCACACATCACCGTGTTTCAGAACCAATAAACGGTCACCTTCCACAGCACGCATATCTGTTGCAGAAAGTAAGTCTTCAAGCGAATCTAAACTGCTTGCATCCAGATAACCTGAACCTACTTGTTTAGACGATGAGGTTTTACCTGATTGAGGAGTTGAAGAACAACCCGTAGTGATTCCCAACGCAACGAGAGCAGAAGTGAGTACAGTGATTTTGAATAATGATGTTGCAGATGCTTGCGACACCAATGTGCTCGATTTATACATAAAAACTTCCAGTCAACTCACGCTAGTTTATTTCTTAAGTAGGGTCTATTGATGCTTTAACCATGCATTGCGTTATAGACTAAAACAACTCAAACAAGGCATCTGACAAATACCATGGTTACTCTTTGTCAAGTTTCACAACGAAGTTTGGAGAAGTTCTAGCTATGACCTGAGCAACAGCAAAGTACTGTTTTAATCACAGCGCAAGGCAAAACCATTCTGTCATCTGTGAAACGTCAACAGACCTAGCCATTGTAGTAAAGCATGTCACTTAGACAAGGCAATAATTTAACGTGATTTGCATGGAAATGTTACAAGAAATTAAAAAAGATGTGTTTTGTAACGTTCGGAATCAGAATTTAGCTTTACAATACAAGATATAGCTCAAAAATGCTAAAATTCTCGATTCTCTTAAGCTCAATCTAGATTGACTTAAAATATTGTGCTTTTCTTGTTGGATTGCACATACTCAAATTTTTATTCTGCTTATTGTTCAGGTTCAGATATGTCACAAACAATCACTCTTTACGTTGATGGCGCATGCAAAGGTAACCCGGGTCTTGGTGGTTGGGGTGCATATGTCATTACTGAGCAAGGTGAGCACAAGCTTTGTGGCGGAGAACCAGAAACGACCAACAACCGTATGGAACTACAAGCAGCAATTGAGGGCGTTTCATTCTGCCCTGTTGATGCACATTTAATTATCTGGACTGATTCCAATTATGTCAAACAAGGCATCACCGAATGGATTCATGGCTGGAAAAAGAAAAACTGGAAAGATGTAAAAAATCCGGATTTATGGCAAAAACTCGATGCCGTCTGTGCCAACCGCAACATCGAATGGAACTGGATTAAAGGTCATGCAGGACATGCAGGCAATGAAATGGCAGACCAATTGGCAAATCAGGGTGCAGAACAAATCGCTCAACAACTAAAATCACCAACACAGGCTAACGCTGATACAAAAAAGCCTGAATCCGACTGGCTCTTAAATGATCCTTTCGGACTTGATATTGATGTGGATACGGATGAAATGATCGAAGAATCAGAGCTTGAAGAAATCGAGGATAATATGGCAGAAAATGAAGCCGCTACTGACGTGATTACAGAAGCACCTTCAGCAAATCAACACCCACATATTGTCATCACTGAAGCCAAAGTTCATCTTCAAGGCCCACGTCAACTGATTCTCGATACCGAGACCACAGGTTTCTATTATCAAGATGGTGACCGTATTATTGAAGTAGGTGCGATTGAGATGATCAATCGCAAACTGACTGGTAGTTCAATCCATATCTATATCAATCCAGAAAAACCCGTTGGTGACTCTGAAAATGTGCATGGCATTAGCGATGACTTTTTAAAAGACAAGCCTAAATATGCTGAAATTTCCAATGCTCTATTTGCCTTTTTAGAAGGTGCTGAAATTATCGCGCATAACGCAACCTTCGATATGAACTTCCTTGATATGGAGTTCAAGCGTGCTGGTTTACCTTTACTTTCCGAAGTTTGTGAAGTTACAGATACCTTAGCCCTTGCAAAAAGTAAGCACCCTGGGCAAAAGAACTCTTTAGATGCATTAGTGCGTCGCTACGAAATTCCAGCGCGAGACCGTACCTTCCACGGCGCTTTACTGGATGCTGAAATCTTGGCAGATGTCTACCTTGCTATGACAGGCGGACAGGTTTCCTTTGATATCGATGCACTCTCTCAAACTGCACAAAACCAAAATAAAACGAGCCGTCAACGTGTACAAGTCGATTTAGCTGTAATCGAACCTTCAGAACATGAATTAAATGAACATGAGACCTGGGTCAAACAATTCGAGCAAAAACATGGAGAGCCTTGCCTTTTCGCAAAATAAATTTGCTGACCAATGTTATTTTTTGTATTTCAAGCCTCTAAAGTTAAGTTATATTAAGCCTTAAAGATTTAGACCTCCTTAAAAGGAGGTCCATGGATATAACAACTTAGGAAAGGTGTAGGTCATATGTCTTACCAAACCTCGATTCATTTCGACCCAACGGCATTATTAATAATAAAAAATGAAATCGACAACTCGATTAAATTGGTAGAAACAGCGGTCAATACCCTTGCCGAAGAACAAGCATTACCTTTCGGGATTGATGATGCGCTGAACCAGTTTGAACAATGTACGCAAGTTCTTGCGTTAATTGATATGCCACATTTATCACAAATTACTCAATATTCTGCTGAGTTGATGCGTAAAATCATGGCTCAACCACAACAGATCCAAACCAGTGATGTGGTTGCGCTCAGCGAAGGCACCACCATGCTGAAGCGTTATATTGAATTCATCTGCTTACGTGAAGTCAAAGTTCCGCAGTTTTTACTCGATACACTCAATCGTTTAGAAAAAGCCCTAGGCAAACCACTGACCAAAGAAGGTCAAACTGTACAGCCATTGCTTGAGTTCATTACACCGAGTTTCAATTTGCCTCAAGCCCCAAGCTTAGAGCAATCACAATATATTCATCAGCTTTATAAATTGTGTTTAAACAAACTTATTAAACAATCAGAAACGCCTCTTGATTTACAAGGAATCAAATTGGTGGGTGTTTATCTAGCTGGTTTAGCAACAGGTCAGCCAAGCCAGCAATATTGGCAACTGGTCAACGTGGGTCTAAGCCATATCAATGAGTTGTCAATTACTGAAGCGCGTCTACGGACCTTAATTCAGATTGAAACGAATATTGGTAAGTTCTTAGTACAACCATCAAGCTTTAAAAATACCATTGCAGATCTTGCAGATATTCTATGTATCTGTATCAGTCAGGAAGATGATGTTTCACACCACATTCGTGAACAACTAAATATTGGTGATGAGTTACTGAGTGATACACAGTTACAGGTGTTGAGCCGCCATTTATACGGCCCTGACTATGAAACTGTACATACCATTAGCCAGTTAATGACAGATGAGATGGCTCAAATCCGCAATGAGATTGAATACAACCATCAAAATATGTCAGCTGAAAAAACCCAAGAGCTACAACAGAAATTAACTCAGCTATCAAATGTATTCAAAGTGCTGAATTTAAATGAAGCTGCGAGAGAATTAACGCAACAAGCGGAAAAACTAAGCCAGCCAAATACATTAACCGATGCAACTTCGGTACAACAGTTAATGAACAGCATTTTGGCTTCAATGAATTCGATTGGAATTTTGGAACGCAATTACACTTCTAGCCGCTTACAGCTACGTGTAAATAACATGCAGATCTCGCTTGATCGCTTAGATGAAGCACATAAAGCATTACTGACTGAAACCAAAACCCTGATTGATACTTTAACGCAAACCTTGAGCCTCTATGTGCAAGATCCTACAGCACATAACTTAGAAGCATTGCCAGTGTATCTGAAAGAGCTTTCTGGTGCTGCCCTGTTCTTGGGTAGTTCAGCACAACAAACTGCTTTATTAGGTGCAGCGCACTTTGCGGAATCTCGCTTGACACAAAATCAACCCCTCGATGCCGAACAAATTAATTGCATCTTAAATGTTGTTGCAGGTTTGGATTTACTGGTTGAGAACTTGAAGAACAAGCAACCTGTATTGCAATCTATGTTTGATGTGGCATTATCAAACAGTCAGCAATTACAAACTATAGCCGCATAATGACTCAACTATCACTTGCTTATATTTTTCAACACCAAAAACTGTTAGTCGACCAAAACCTTCAACTTCCCCAAGTTGAGAAATTAGCAAGTGACTTACCGCTCCATCATAATGATCACGTCATCGCACGTGATCTGCTTGAGAATGAATCTATTCCTGAAGGCTATCAATTAGTCCCTATTCGGGAATTGATTCAGTCTTGGTCGAGCAGCGACTTCCTACAAGCCAGTCGAGCAGTTCAATTACTAGAATGGCGACGCAACCACAAATTCTGTAGTCATTGTGGGCATGCCACTGAAATTCATCCTAAAGAATATGCCATGGTGTGTCCTGCCTGTGCTTATCATCAATATCCTCGCGTACAGCCTTGTATCATTACCATTATTACCAAAGGTAAAGATGAAGTTCTATTGGCAAAATCTGCACACAATAAAAGCAATATGTACGGGTTAATTGCTGGTTTTGTTGAGGTGGGTGAAACTTTAGAAGAAGCCGTGCAACGCGAGGCATTTGAAGAGGTTGGGCTCAAACTCAAAAATATTCGTTATATGTCGAGTCAGCCATGGCCATTCCCAAGTAATCTTATGATAGCCTTCCATGCTGAATATGATTCAGGTGAAATTCAGCTACAACTCGAAGAGATCAGTGAAGCCCAATTCTTTAAGTTCGATCAACTTCCTGAAATTCCATTCAAAGGTAGTATTGCACATAGCATGATCATGCAAATGATTGACAGTAAAAAAGCATCTTAAAAGATGCTTTTTTATCCTTGTATATTTTATTAATCTATCAACACTCGATGACCCACACCAAACCCATGATCTTTAGCCCGATATACTAAAATCAGTGCAAAGAATGATAAAATTAACGCGCTCCACGCGAAAGATTGAATACCCCATTGATCAAAGAGAAGGCCACCCGCAATTCCACCTCCCGCAACAGCAATATTAAAAATGGTCACTAATATAGATTGGGCAGCATCCGTTTGTTCTTTCGCAATATCCGCCAATGCCGTTTGTAATAGTATAGGAGCACCGCCAAATGAAATTCCCCATGCAATCAATGCGGCACAAATCATCCAAATGGAATGCATAAAAATGCCAAAGCATAAGGACGAAAAAGCAAATATAACAAGAGTCACCAAGGTTAAGTAACGTAGATATTGATCAATAAAACGCCCGGTAATAAAAATACCTACAATTGCTGCCAGACCAAAAATCAAGAGCATAGTATCAATATGTTCTCCCAAACTCACTTCGATTAAATATAAAGAGATGTAGGTATATAGAATATTATGTGCCAAGACCCAAACAAACAAGATCAATAAAATTCGCCCAACACCTTTCATTTTAAGTGTTTGCCCAAATGCTACTTTTTGCTGTGTTACATTTACAATAAAACAGGGAATAAGCAGTCGAACCCAAATAACCAAGATCAGAGCCAAAATCGACATAATCCAAAAGACACTACGCCAATCAAGCAACGTTCCAAGGAAGGTTCCAAGCGGCACACCAAAACACAATGCTAATGGCTGCCCAATACCTGCAATGGCTAAAGCACGACCTTGTAAATGCGGAGCAACCAAATAACGGACATAGCTCACAAATAGCCCCCAAATAACACCTGCTGCCATCCCTGCACAAAAGCGCACAAACAAAGTGAACATATAATGTGTTGAGATCGCAGCTAATCCATTAAAAACGCATAAGCATCCTAAAGTGAATAACAACAAGCTACGTCTATCCAAATGCTTCGTAAGCGCGATAATAGGTATCGCAGCACAGACAGAACCTAATGCATAAAAACTAACTAATTGCCCAGCCCATAGTTTCGATATCTGCAAGTCATGGCTAATCTGAAGCAATAGACCAACAGGCATGGTCTCCGTCATGATCGTAATAAATCCGATCAATGAAAAAGCCAATAATTTCCAAATAGGAAATTGCTCGGCTACTTTCTGAGTGGCTGAAGTTTGTATAGATTGATTTACATAAATTGTAGATGGACCTTTCATATAATTACCCGAATAAAGGAATGATCATTCCAGAATAAAGTAAATAAAAACTCACTACCGAATGAAAGCAGCGAGTTTCTGGTTAATTACAAAACACGAAGCGCAATATTAATAATATCCAACAAACACTGGTGACGCTGGTGGGCTGGTGTTCCTTTTGCTAGGACTCTCATCCCTTGTATCGTGTTTACGAAAAAAAATGACAGTGCTTGGGCATCAATTTCTTTTGAAATTTCCCCTTGCTGCTGTGCTTTCTGTAATACATTCAAAATCGCTTTTTGAATACGTTGCAAATTCGATGCGACTTTTTCTGCAATCAACTCATCTTGTCCTGCCAACTCCAGACTAGCATTGGCAATCAAACATCCCCGATGTAAAGGATCAGCCAACTCATCTTCAGCAATCTTCATTAGCAAGCTTTTAATTGCTGTTTGAGCAGTTTGTTCTTGTTGCAAGCAGTGTATATTGGCCGTTGTCACGGCATCATATCGGTCTAATGCTTTTTGATATAAAGCATATTTATTTTCAAATGTTCCATACAAGCTACTTCTTGAGAGACCGGTACCATCAACCAAATCCTGAACTGAAGTTCCTGCATATCCTTTTAGCCAGAAAACCTGCATTGCTGCATCAGTCACTAGATCTGGATCAAATTCTTTTGTGCGCATTATAAAAATATACGGAATGAACGTTCCAATAAAAATAATCAATATTCCAAGAAAAGTCAAATGAGCCTAACCATAGGTCAGTAGATATAATCCTTTAGGTTCAAATAACTTCCTGAAATTCCATTCAATGGTAGTATTGCACATAGCATGATCATGCAAATGATTGAAAACAGTAAAGTGGCCTAAACTAAAAACTCTTATGTTAAGAGATGGACATTGATCAGTACAGTTCTTGAATATTTTCAATAATCGTTTGTATATGCTGTGAATCAAGTACTAATCCTGTTGATAACTGTTTCAAGGTGCTACGGACTTGTTGATCAGACCATTGTCTGTAAAACATGATCCGTAGCGACTGCTGAATGACCCAAGCTTTCGATTGCTTATCCAGAAGTTCCGAAATACTCAATAGCTGCAATGAAATCGACTCTAGTTCTCTCTTAGACACTGTATTGAGTATATTCTCAACTAACTTCTGCTGCGCTCTAGGATAATGACTAAATAATTGCTGTATAACAGGGTAAAAAGCTATATCACATTGACCATGGTCATTTCTTACTAAAAAATGAAATAGATTTGCTAATGTTGCAGCGACAACTTCTTGTGGAAATATCTCCGAATCAAGTGGTTGTGCCTGTAATGTTAAAATGGGTTGAGAATTATCATGATTTACCAACGTTTTAGCCCATTTTTTAAGCTGATTATTCCCACTTTTATACCCCATCCTACTGCTCCTAACGGCTGCTGAGAAAGAAATATTTTTTGTAATTACACTTTTTCACACATCTTTTTTTCATATCAAATCCATCTCTAATCATTTGATTCTTTTCATGACTTACAACTCATACTTGGCATTTTTAATGCTTTACGCCACACAACCTTTGTACCTGTTTTGGGTAATCAAGCCAATTTACCATAAATAGGTACAATGACAAGTAGTATCCATACCAATGAAATGAACATTTTGTGCCAATGGCTTAAAAGTCAGCGCAAAATACAGAACTTAACTATGCGTGAATTAGCAATACGCATGGATAAACCGCACTCGTATGTACAAAAAGTAGAGCAAGGCGAACGTCGTTTAGATGTGGTGGAATATATCTGGTATTGCGATGCACTAAGAATCGATCCACAAACAGGTATTCATCTGATCGTTGAAGCGATGCAATTCAATGTGGAAAATAGATAAAATCTTGAAATAAAAAAGGATATCTAAAGTTCTTAGATATCCTTGTTAAATGATTTTTAAATTTATTTTAAGGCTCTAAGGCTTCATCTAAAAAGTGCAGGATCGTCCGCTTAGTTTTGAAATAATGGCTCATTAGACTTGCAAGTGTTGCCACAATGGTAATATGTCCCGTTTTTGGAATCACAGCAATGTGACTGTGGTTACCCTTCTCTCTTAAGGCTTTATCCAGATCAAAACTGTTTTCTTTACCGACCACCTGATCTTGCTCAGCCATTAGCAAATAATGCTTAATCTGATTCGGCTCTATAAAATAATAAGGCATCACTTGTTGGTACGATACTTTCTGATCAAAAGCATGCTCTGCCAACGGATCGCCCTTATAATCAAAATGGTAAGGACCAGCCATTCCCACAATTGCCCGAATCTTATCTTTATACTTAAAGTTTTGTGAGTAAGCTGAATACACCACAGACATCACATTAAAAGCACCCGCAGAATGCCCCATCAGAATGATATTATCGGTGGAAATATTCAATTTATCTTGATTTTGACTTAAATAATGAATCGCCTGGGCAATATCATCGATAAACGTTGGGAAAATATGTTCCGGTGCAAGATGGTAATTAATGACCGCAACATCATAACCGTCACGTGCAAAGCTCTCACCAACAAATAAATAGTCACGTTTATTACCATGCTGCCAAGAGCCGCCATGCACAAACACAATCAGTGGTCTTTGCTTTTTAGGATTCTTAGTCCGATAGAGATCCAAACGCTGTCTTGCTTTCAATCCATAAGCAAGATGCTCTTCCTTCTCAAAGCTATCTTTAGGCGTCAGGTAATTAATCGAATAACTAGCAAAATCGTAAAGGCGAAACTCTTGATAAAGGGTTTTCGCCTTGATTACATTTTCTTGTACTTGTTGAATAAGTTGCTTCATAAATTAAGGATTAGTTGGAGTAATGGTTGCAGGTTCCGCCTGATCAGGATCAATTGCAACTGGCGTTTCAACTAAAGGCTGTGTAGTCGCAGTACCCACCATTGGTGTTGCTGCCGTCGAACTCGCTACAGTACCTGAAGGTTGATCCGTATTGTCAATGAGCGTGACAATTTTACTCACATTACCAACTTTTTGTAAGACGTCATCTAAATCTCTTGATTCAGCTGTATTTAAACGTCCCATCACATACAACACACCATTTTCAGTATGTACAAGAACTTTACTGTCAGAAACAACAGGTGCTTTCATCAACAGACCACGGGTATTCGCCGTAACTGTTGCATCTTGCATGATGGTGTTATAACCGACCTTATCACCCACCGTAATGTAGTTATGTACGGCTTTAACATCTGACATTGAACGTAAGTTATCTTCAGCCAGTTGTTTTAAATATGGATCAGGGACTTGTCCTGTCAATAACACATTGCTGTGAAAACTTTCAATGTTGATACGTGACTGTTTAAAGCGGTGATCTAATTTATACAAATTAATATTTGCAGTACGCTTGATCGAAGAATCAATAAAAATCTGCCCAAGACTACGTTCACCACTGTTCGTGCCAACGGGTGAACTTCCTGTGCCACCAGAAATAAAACTAGCACATCCCGATAAACTTGCAGCGCAAAGCAACGTAATCGATAAACGTTTTAACACTTGGCAAGACTCCCTATCTACAAACAAATTTGTTCAATTTTCAATATTTAGCTTTAGATGAGACGTGTAGATCAATCTAAAGTAAATGCGTGTTCAATCCATTGCTGATCATACTGCAATTTTGAAAAATCTGGTTGTACTGTTTTTGCAATTTTCTGTGGAAAATCAAAACAAATCACATCAAAACGACAATCAAAGTCATCATAATGTGGAGATTTCTGTAAAAATAATTGTGCAGTCTTAATGATTTTACCTTGCTGAGCAAGTGAAATCACTTCACAGGCTTCCGCATAACTTCCTTTCGATCTGGCTTTGACTTCGACAAAAACCAGCTCTCTATCTCGCTCAACGATTAAGTCAATTTCCCCATAACGTGAATGATAATTCCGCGCTACACATCGATATTGTTGCGACTGTAAAAGTGCAAGCGCAGTCTGTTCAGCCCATTGCCCTAAATCATGTATTTGCTGTGACATACCTGTCCAATTTTATTTCAATGCTTGAATGCCCTTTTTCTGCTGTTGATAGCAATAAGGTTGGCGATAGACTTTCCCGTCTTTCACATTAATTGCCCCTGTTCGACCTTCAAAGGAAAAATGACGATCTGGGCTATTTAAAAACTGCTGACTAATACTCCATGCATCACCACCAAAGGCTAATAAACGCTGGAACGCCATATTTTCTGGTTGTTCTTTATATGCAGCGACGAGGTCTGCCCATTGTCCGTTATATAAAGCGGGTGTATCACAAAAACTAAGACCCATCGGAATAGTCTTATCTTGCTCAATACTCAATGCAGTAGCATAAATATTTTTTTCGGGTAATGTCCCAAGTTGCTCTAGCCACTGTTGATCACCCAACAATAACACCCCTTCTTTACGAGCAAGCTTCTTCGGCAGTTCATTCACAACATGAATATCTGAGCCAAACTCAGACATCATTGCCATCATAAATAGTTCGGTTGCAGATTCAGTTCCAGCTTGGCGCAATACCAATAAGTTCTTAATTTTGTCTTTCTTCAAGAGTTGAGTTAATGCAACAGCATCATGTTGTTTTGCCAGACTAAATTGCCATACATTGGTGGCCTGACTATTCACATCGTTCAGTGCAAGTACAGGTATTGCTGGATTTTGTTGCATTACACTTTCAATTTCAGGTCTGGCCAGCGGTCCAACAATCAGTCGAGTTTTGTTATTCACTCTTTTCTTGAAAATGGTCTCGATATTGTTTTTAGCCGAATCTACAAAAATGATTTTTTCTTTACTACCAGATGCTGTATAAGCACTCAAGAAACCACGTTTGATGCTCTGACCAGCTCGCGCCATCGTACCAGATTCGGGTAGAATCACCAGTACGTCCGCATAAACTGGACTTACACATGCTGCCAAACACAATAGCAGCCAATATTTTTTGTAATACATTAGGGAGTTACCTTTTATGAGTGCTCAATTATTTGTTGTAGCAACCCCGATTGGGCACTTAGATGATATGACCTTTCGCGCAATTGATATTTTAAAATCCGTATCGGTGGTTGCCGCAGAAGATACTCGTCAATCTGCTCAATTATTCAAGCACTATAATATCGCAACTCCACTCACAGCGTGTCATGATCACAACGAAAGTAACAAAATTGATCAACTTCTCCAAAAAATGCTAAAGGGTGAGAGTGTTGCCTTAATCAGTGATGCGGGTACTCCCCTGATTAGTGACCCAGGTTTTAAACTGGTTCGTGCCGCTCAAGAACATGGTATCCGTGTGATTCCAGTGCCTGGTGCTTGTGCAGCAATTGCGGCATTGAGTGCCGTTGGCCTGCCAAGTGATCGTTTTAGTTTTGAGGGATTTTTACCTTCAAAATCATCGCAACGAATTAGCCAGCTTGAAAAATTGAAAGATGAAACGCAAACACTTATTTTCTATGAAGCACCACATCGTATTCTAGCGAGCATCCAAGATATGGCTCAGGTTTTTGGTGAAGACCGACCTGTTGGCTTCGCCCGTGAAATTACCAAGACCTTTGAGACCATTAAGAAGATGACCTTAAAGGAATTAGTTACTTTTATCGAAAATGATCACAATCAAGAAAAGGGTGAAATTGTGGTTGTGGTTGGTGGTGCGTCTGCGGAAAAAGATATGGAACAGGATAAATTGGATGAGTTGTTAAAACGCTTATTACAGGATTTATCGGTAAAAGCAGCATCACAACTGGCTGCTGATTTGACTGGTATTAAAAAGAAAGTAGCGTACCAACGTGCTTTGGAACTCACCCAACAAGATCAATAAAGTATAAAGGGAGATCAAAAATCTCCCTTTATCATCTTAATCTTCAATAACAAGAATGTGCCTTAGGCCTTGGTCATGATATTCGCTTGATCTACTTTTCTTTCCATTCTCGCCTGCTTAATCACAGCCCAACCAGAAGAAACACCCAAGTAGGCAATAATAAAAGCCACGAATAAATCAGGGAACATGGTTCCAGTGCCTAACACACCAACAGCAGCAACGATGATCGCAATATTGGCAATCGCATCGTTACGACTGCATAACCAGACCGAACGCATATTGGCGTCGCCATCACGAAATGCATAGAGCATCAGTGCAGAGATAACATTAACAGCCAATGCTAGGACACCAATCGCCCCCATGAGCATGGGTTCAGGTGTTAGCCCTAACCACCACGACCAAAATACTTTAACAATCACAAAAATACCAAATGCAGCCATGGTCATCCCTTTTAGTAAAGCTGCTGTCGCACGCCAATATAACGTCATGGATAACACAGCTAATGAAATTGCATAGTTCGCCGCATCACCAGCAAAATCCAGCGCATCTGCCCACAATGACACAGATCTTGCTTGTGATCCTCCAATAATTTCGACAAAAAACATCAATGCATTTAGAACCAGCGCGATCCACAATGCTTTTCTAAATTTTGGACTAATTTGTTTTGCTGGGGCACATGCCGTATTGCATCCACATCCTGCCATGACTTTTCTCACATAATCTTTTATAGTGATTTAAAACCCTAGAGTAACTCCAGAGTCAAGCATGATCAGTTTTAGCATTGGACAGTTGGCAAAAAAATCAGGTGTATCTGTGGATACGATTCGGTATTACGAAAAAATTGGGCTGCTAGAAAAAGCCCAACGAACAGCAGGAAATTACCGTCATTATTCGGAACAGATGCTTTCAGAATTGTTATTTTTAAAGCATTGTCGAGAACTCGGTATCACCATACAAGATATCCAAAAGCTTAAGGGTTTAGCAGAAGATCCAAATCAAACTTGTATGCAAGTCGATCATCTGATTGATCAATATCTTGCTGAGGTTTCTCAGAAGATTAAAAATCTAGAACATCTGAAACAGGATTTAATCCATTTAAAACAGCAATGCTCTCAACACCGTACCATAGAACAATGTGGCATTTTAAAAGAGTTACACCAGCCACTCGAATGTGAGCATGAATCACATCACCATAAAAAAGCACCACAATCGTGATGCTTTTATGCCCTTTCAGACTTAATCTTGATGCTCGTCTGGCGGAACTTCAGTAATACGTCCACCACGCGCTAGAAACGCAGCAACTTCATCTTCTAAAGCTTGGCGTTGTTTCTGCTTGGCGGTTACCGTTAATGTTTCCGCTTCAGCAAGATCAGCATCATTGGCAGCCGATTCTTCACTATCCGCACCACTTTCTGCTGCTTTCGCCTCTTCGTCGTCTACAGCAGAGTCTTCTGTATTTTCGTCGTAATCATTCATTTCTGTCATCTTCATCTCCCCACAATGACTAAACTCTCATCATCGCTATTTGGCCATCAGAACTAGGTGGAATTTAGCAAGCTCTTCACATTTAGCAAAGCACAATATTGATTAAAACGTACTTTTTATGACCAAATTCACTCTGATTTATAAATGATTGTTTAAAAAATATCTACTATTTTTTAGCAAACATAGCGTGTCTGTTTTAAAGCACTCAGACCATTGGCCTGTTGCATGAAGCGATCTTTAAACCAGTCGAACTGTTCAACCTGTTTTAGACCAAAATTTCGCGCCCAAACAAAAGGAAATAGCTCTGAACTTTCTAACCATCCAATTGCAGACATACTATGCATCATGGCATCGTTCTGCCCCTTACGTTGATGTTCATAACGCAATAAGGTTTGATCATTCGCCCACGCACCACGGTTTAAATCATGCAGTAATACATCACACAATACAGCAGCATCAAGGCAACCAATATTCACACCTTGCCCAGCCAAAGGATGAATCACATGTGCAGCATCACCGATCAATGCTAAGCCTGATTTGATATAGCGTTGCGCTGCACGTGCTTTTAATGGGAATTGTGCTCTGGAACGGACCTCTACTACTTCACCCAACATATGTAGGCTTTCTTGCGTCAAGAGTTGCATAAATGCTTGATCACTGAGTGCCGAATATTCATCTGCATAATCATCAGGTAAGGTCCAAACAATCGATTGCCAATAACCGTTTTCTTGTGGATCAAGACTCGCCATCGGCAAATAAGCTAATGGTCCTGTTGGCAAGAAAATCTGTCGCGCCACATATTGATTTGGTTGCGTAGTTTTAATCGCACAGCTAATCGCGGCCTGCTTATAATCCAGTACATCTAAATCGATGTAAGCCTGCTCACGCACAAAAGAATTTGCGCCATCCGCACCAATCAGCAACTTGGTTTTTAATGTTGTACCATCCGCCAATTGAATTGACCAACCTTGTGGAATTTGTTCGATCCGAATGACTTTGACTTGGGTGCGATAGTCTTTAAGTTGTTGCAGCATTTTTTGTTGAATCGCAACATTCAAAACACTTGGCTCGACCATTGCACCTAAAGCCTGATCTGATTGAGGTTGCTGTTCAGATGCATGGCCAAAATTAATTTCACCATAGCCATTTTTATTCCAGACTTGCATGCCTGAATATGGCATCTGGCGTGCTAAATCATCCCAGACATCTACTGTTTTGAGTAAATGAATAGTCGCTTGACTGAGTGCCAATACACGTGGATTCATCACAGCCAACGTTTTGTCCTGATCAAGTACAGGTGCAGCATCTAGTACTGTCGCCTGCACCCCACCTTGCGCGAGTAACAAAGCCGTTAAACCGCCAACTAGACCACCACCAACAATGACGACATCTAAGATTTCACTCATGCTTTTAGCCCCATTGCATAATTGGCAACCAAAGGCTTAACACCCGGAATCACATCAAAAGCAATCAGCCCCGTATTGCGCAATAATTTGAGGATTGGATTTTGATTACTAAAACCACGCACCACCGAATCACAGAACTTAATTACACGCTGCTGGTCTTTTAAACGGGATTGCTCATAGGCCAGTAAATTTTCAGGTGCGCCAATATCATCTGACTTAGCCAGTTGCTCCATCAGAAAACGAACCAACACATCTGCATCACGCAAGCACAGGTTAAAACCTTGTCCTGCCACAGGATGAATGGTATGTGCCGCATTGCCCATCAGAACTACACGCCCAACGGCCTGCTTATCAGCCAAGACTTGCGACAATGGGTAGCTAAAACGCTTGCCCGTTTTTTCAAATTTCCCTGCTCGATCACCATAAGTTTCCTGTAAGGCATCAAGGAAATGTTGATCATTTTCTTCACCTAACCATTCTGCTTCAGTACCCTTTTTTACAGGCCAAACCACTGAGCGACGGTATTCACCTGGTAAAGGCAATAGAGCTAATGGTCCCAACGCACTAAAACGCTCAAAACCAACATGCTGGTGCGGTTTAGACGTCTGTACGGTCGTAACAATCGCCACTTGGTCATAATCATGTTCATCCACACCTACGCCAATCGCTTGGCGGCAGAATGAATCACGACCATCAGCTGCAATCACTAACTTTGACTTTAAGGAATGGATATATTCACCATTACGCATGGCTTCAATTTGTACCTGATCTGCATCTTGCGTCAATGAAGTTACTTGCACACCATCAATCAATTCAATCAATGGCTGTTGACGAACTTGGGTGAGCAATACGCGACCCAACCAAGCATTCTCAATGACCTGCCCAAAGCTTTCTACTTTTTCTTGCTCTGCAACTAAGCGAGCCTTACCAAAACTTCCCTGCTCAGTAATATGTACTTGCAGAATTGGGGTAGCATGTTGCTGTAAAGCTTCCCACAAACCTAATTTTTGGTAAATCTGTACGCTACGACGAGACAATGCGGTATTACGCGCATCAAAACTCGAATGATAAGGTGCAACATTTTCATCATCAAAATTCGGATATTTCACAGCTTCTAATAACTTTACTGCGATATTAGATTTTGCCAACATTAAAGCAAGGCTGAGTCCAACCATACCTCCACCGACAATGATGACTTGTTGCTGCATAATATTATTCCTTATCAATTTTTCATGACTTGATGTTTCGGGACTATCTTACTCTAACTTAAATCAGGAAGGGAATTTGTACTTTGTTTGGTCTATGTTTTTATATCAATAAGATGTATTAAAAGTGGTTATTGTTAGAGCCATTAATAATTAAAAAAACACCCCATCAAAAGACGTTCTTTTGATCATACTTAGCAATTTTATTCAGACAATCCATTGATAAGAGATTCTCTATAAGACTGATCTTTTTCATTCCAATATACAAAGCCATGTTTTAGATCAAGATTGAAAAAGGATTCATTATAATCTTTATCTAAATCATATTGTTCTTCATCATCTCGACCGAAAATTTTTATTCTTATTTGTTCTTCTCGCATATTCAAGCGACCTTGATGAAGAGCAATAGCTGTGAATGACTCTACTTCACGCATCTTGTATTGTTTAGTGAACGGCAACTGGTAAAGGTGACTTAAGCTATTTAATAAATTATCACTCTCTCTACCCGACCGAGATAAAATGACTCCTTGATGATAAACATACTCTTTAATAATATGCATTTCATGATCAATACCGCCTTCCATGCTTTTAACTACCTCAGCATTTAGCCCTAGGTACTCCCCATTCAATGAGCTGAGCATATGAAATTGATAACTTGATTCAGTTTCAATCAAATTCTCTATCCGAAAGACACAATCAATAAACCCATCCTCACTAAACTGAGTGAGGATGGGTCTTCCTTCTAAATCCATCTTCATATTTTTTACCTTGTCTCACCATGCGTTATACAGGTGAGACATAAAAAATAAACAAGCTAATAAAATGAGGAATTAATTAATGACTTGCCATCAAGCTTTCAATCTCTTCAACGGTTTTCACCACATTCTTGGTTAGAACTAATGGCCCTTTTTCCGTCACAACAATATCATCTTCGATACGAATACCAATGCCACGCCATTTTGCATCGACAGTTTCGTCATCAGGTGCAACATATAAACCTGGTTCAACAGTGACCACCATGCCTGCTTCATAAGTACGCCAGTCTTCGCCAGTCTTGTACGCACCAACATCATGTACATCCATACCGAGCCAATGACCTGTGCCATGCATAAAGAATTGACGGAAGGCTTCACTTTCAACCAACTCATCAACATCGCCACTCATCAAACCAAGATCAACTAAACCTTGGGTTAAAATTTTCACTGCAACTTGATGTGGGTATTTATAGTGATTGCCAATACGTGTCGCATCAATTGCAGCAAGCTGCGCATCTAACACAATATTATATAAAGCCTTCTGTTCAGGACTAAACTTACCATTGACAGGGAATGTACGCGTAATATCAGACGCATAGAATTCATATTCACACGCTGCATCAATCAGCACTAAATCACCATCTTTAAGTGGTTTGTTATTTTCAACATAATGCAAAATACAGGCATTTTCACCGCCACCGACAATACTGTTATACGATGGGACACAGCCGTTTTTCCCAAAGATATAATTGAGTTCTGCTTCAAGTGCATACTCCATCATATTCGGTTTAACGGTTTGCATGGCACGGGTATGTGCTTCGGCACTAATATTCGATGCGATCTGCATCAACTCAATTTCTTGGGCTGATTTTTTCAGGCGCATTTCATCAATAATACGATCAAGCTGAATCAACTCAGCAGGTGCCGCACTACCACGACGTTGTTCTGCATCCGCCTTTTGAATCCACTGACTAACACGTGAATCAAACTCAGCTTGTTGCCCAATACGATAGTAAAGACGTTGTTTATTCAACAGTTTTTCGATGATTTCTTCATCTAACAAGTCAATCGCATAAGCTTCATCTGCATCATAAATTTCAATCGCGCCATCAATACCTGCACGATAGCCATGCCAAATTTCCATTTCACGATCACGTTCGCGGCAGAACAAACTGTAGCTATACTCCTCACCTTCTTCAAAGGTTTCGATAACAGCAACTGCTTCTGGCTCTGCAAATCCAGTGAGATAATAAAAACTGCTGTCGGCACGATATTTATAATCAGCATCGCGATTACGATACATTTCTGCTCGTGTCGCAATAATTGCAATGCTATTGCTACCTATTTTTTTAGCGAGAAGATCACGACGTTGTTTAAAATCGGCTTGACTTAATTTCATATTGTCCTTCTGATGAAGATGAATGATTGTAAGTATCTTTATTTATAAGGGATTAAGGCACCGCCCGAGTTAACTCGGACGATGTGGGGTAAACATTTCTACCACTGTTTGTGGATCAGCTGGATTGTCTTGATTTCTGCTTTTCGCATGAAAGTTTTGTAATAAAGAGCTTTCGGCTACAGGAATCTTGGTACGACCAATCGATAAGCTGACAGGAATCAAGCGTACAAACTCATAGAGTTCCTGATAGCTTTCTTCACCTTCTTCATCATTATCCGAGTCTTCAAACTCAACAGCTGCAACATCTTGTAAGTGTTCAATCAGCTCTTGTTCCTCAGCTCGGATATGACCAGAAGCCAAACCAAAACCTAGCACCACACCTGCACACCAGTCCGCCAAGGCCTGAACACGATCTGCCAGTAAATGATTGTCATCTGGGAGCATCGGTAAATAATCTAATTCATCATCAGATAAAGCATGTGAAACATCTTCTGCTTCATCCGTTAAACTTTGCAGTGCTTCTGGCTGTAAAGCAGGCACATTCAGGGTGTTTAAGATTTGTGACCATTCATCTGCGCTTGGTGCTTGTGTCACACAAACTATACCTGTTAGCAAACCGTGTAACTCACTTGGGCTTGAAATTTCTTCAATCCCATCAAAATGAGCATTCCATTCTGTCCAACCTGAAATATCGTCTTGCATTCGTTTATCCAACCTCTATACTGCTGTATATATTACCTTTGATTGCAACTCTGTGCGACCTTCGTTATGTTAGAACAATTACAGCGTCTACAAGCGCATATTGGTGTTTTAAAAACACGCCTACATCACTTAGAGCGAGAAAATACTTCGCTCACCGAAGCTAAGCAATTAGCTGAAACTGACCAACATGCACAAATTGTGCAGAAAAATAGCATCATCACGCAAAAGCAGGAAGAAGTTGATAACTTAACTGAACAACTGACTCAGTTACAAGATCAATTTAAACAACTGAATCAAGATGCAACAACTTTAGCGGAACGTTATAGCCGCTTAGAGAAAAGCACCACTGATTTAAAAAATCGCTTCCAAGAAATCTTGGCTGAGCGTAATGACTTACGTGTGAATAAAGAGAAATTACAAGCACAGCAACGTCATAGTCAGCAAGAGATTCAAGATTTACAACAAGACCGTGATCGCTTATTACAAAAAAATGAGCTGGCGAAATCTAAAGTTGAGGCCATTATTCAGCGCCTTTCAATTTTAGGCACAGCACAGGATCAGCACGCACAAGAAATTCAACAGCTTGCACACCCAAATGCTGAAACCCAAGAGGAGATCTAAGCATGAGTGAACCAATCGTTGTCGAACTTCGCTTAATTGAACAGACTTTCCGTCTTAATACGACAGAAGAAAAACGTGAAGAATTAGAGCGTGCCGCAGAATTACTCAATCAAAAATTCCATGACATGCGACGTAGTGCCCCACGGGTTGAACATAATAAGCTTGTGATTATGGTTGCGTTACAGATGGCACAAGAAGTCTTTAGTTTAAACAAGTCTTTACAGGAATATGCGCATTGCGAACATCTTCTACAAACGATTTTGGAAGATGTCGAACAAACTGTTGAGTAAAATTGCACAAAGCCCCATCAATTAGTAAGTATCTTTACATGCAGTGATTGCCATCATGTAAAGATCGGGTATACTAAAGCTATCTCTAGGGTGTTCGCCAGTACGTCTATTCCCCTGCCGATACTTAAATTTATGGATGTGTTCTGTGTATTTTGAGTGTATGCCTGCCTCGAGTAGGAAACCCATTAAGTATGCGTCACCTCCACCTTGAACTCATCGGGTTCAGGGTAACGACCATGCAGCGGCACCTCTGGAGTATCTTTTTCAAAGATAATTAAAAAATAATAATTCAACGTCTAATTCTATTTATAATAATTTATTTGTCTCGAATTAACCTTATGATTTTTAATAGTCCCCATTAAATATTTTTATAATAATTCATCGCTATCGATTAAATATTGATTTAAAAATGCTGTGAAAGAATCTGCAATTTTTATTTTTTCTGCCCCTCCCACTTGATATACGACACTATCCAAACCAAGCTGATCGAGTTGTACCACATACCCCCAACACCAGACTAAATAGTCCGAAAATACAAAACAGTTCGGATATAAATACTTATCTTTATCATAATCGCTTGCAATACTTTCAAAAGATTGAAAGTCAGTTAGCGACAAAAAAGTAAAATATTTATCATCCATGTCTCGATCAGCGATACCATTAAACTCTAAGAAGTAAGTTCTTAAAATTGGCGATAATTTGACTTGATACTTATATTCAAAAGCCAAAATGTCCTGCCATGTTGCTGGTGTATTCAAGCGTACATTTTGTTTTTGTAATTTACTTTTAATCTTATTAATCACATTCATGATGTAGTCTGATAGATATCAATCTAATTAAAGTAAATCATTTTTACCGATCAAATAATCAATTCTTTGGATATGGCTTATTACTCATCTTTCAAAGCACATTCATAATTGCTTGGGTCTTGTGAACAACGAACCTGTTTCAACAACTTCATCATATCTTTGTCATAGAACCCTTCTTTAGTCATCTGAATCCGCGCTTCACGCATTAAACGGACATAACCAGGTTTGTCGCTTTCATTTAATTTCAACCAAAACTTCTCAGGAATTTTTGCTTCAATCTTGTCGACAAATTCAAATGCAGGATTTAACTGTTTTGAAATCACTTCTCGTGCAATTGAGCCCATCCCTGCTGGAAACTTATTACGATGCATAATCAAAGTACCAGTTACCTGAATCACAGGAAATTTAATAATTCCACCGACTGCCTTACCTGATTTATCAGTCATGCCTTTTTGCAATTCTAGCGGTTCAAATAAAATGGCTGGTCCCGCCATGATATCCACTTCTTTATTATTAAATTTACCGCCCACAGTCACTAAATCAACTGACACAGGTTGTGCCCCCACATTCTGTACCAATTTCTTTTGAGTTTCATCAAATTGGAACACGGCAACTTTCTTGCCAGCGGCTTTAGCCAAAGTATTAATATTACGATCAGTCACCATGATATAGGCTGCACCTAGCGGTACAATCCCCACTACTTCATAATCATTATTTATCATCTTTTCATCAAATTTTGGATTAGCCAAAACCTGAATCACTGAACTGAGTTGCTTATAGGTTTGTAATGCACCAATCGCATCGACACTCCCTACAAATTTATTAAACTGTTTTGCACGTAAGTTACTGATCCCTGCCCCATCACAGCGTTTACTTCTAAAGTCTTCTGTTAAGACTGCTTCATTGGTGTAGACCTTGAGATTAACTATTGTCGATGCCTGTTTTTTCAGTTTCGGATAATCGAAATCTAATTTGAATTGTAAGTGTGAAGGACGTGTCACATTCATATTGACACCAAACTGCTTGGCCACACGGACGATACTTGGAATTTCTGAGATATAACTGGTTGCTTGTTCAAATGCTTCGCTATGCTCACCATTCGGAGAAAACACACATAAAGTCACTTGCTTTGGAATCTGTTGCCAAGTTTTTGGATCATTCAATAATTGCTTCACTTTGTTTTGTGAATGAGGCGAAAGGCTTAAATCTAACTTAGCTTCTGGTGCAGCATAAACTGTATTGATCACAGCCCATAAAGATGCAAACACGCATGACAGAACGAAGGGCTTTAAAAATCTTGTGAATTTATTATTTTGCATTGTCTGATCCATCCTTAGCTATTTCCCAATAGTTTTATTCAAGTTAAGGATAAAGCATGAAAATAGAATTGACTGCTTTTATTTCGATAGCGTCAATTCGGTCAAAATAACATCACCCATATAGGATCAGAATAAAGATGATAATCAAAAAGGATGTTAGAAAGCATCAAGCTTTTGAGTAATCGTTATGTATAACAAGCATTTTCAATTTAAATGCTTGTTATATCCCGACTTAAATAAATGACCAAATGACATTTTCATCTTGTCGCTTTAATAGGAAACTCATTTGATGATCATCTTCAACCACAATATGCTGATTCGAAATCATCTTAACTTTAAGTAAGGTATCATTTTGATAAACTAAATCATTCATACCTTCTTTGGTTAAGATCAGCATCTGATCCAACACAATTAACTTCTTTGATTCCAACATCGTATTCCCTCTCAAACTGTTCACAAGTGTTGAGTATTTATGAGATCGATAAGTTTATATCATCTCGAATAGGCCCTTTATTCATGCCATTCGTACTCAAAAATACTCATTTTAATTATTTGAATACATGAAACTGACATCTGATGATGTTAGCTCATGCTGCGCATTTTAGATTATTTTTTAAACAACTATATATATTTTGTCAGACAGTTCACATAAATTAGATTTTATGTAAGCGATATTTCAAAAATAAAAATCATAAGAAAAAATCAATTTTATTAAATATTTAGCTATGTTTTTAGTACTTACTATTCATTTCTAATAGATTATCAAAATTGACCAATTGTAAAAATAAATCGTATTTATTTGAAAAATAATAAATTTTACCAAATATCTGCTTATAAAAAATGGCTACTATAAAGTAGCCATTTTTTATTGAATATTTCTTACCAACTCACGTTAACACGTCGATTTGGAGCCAAACATCCGACAAGTTGACTATTTGCCTTGTGTCCAGCACATTGCTGGTATAAGTCAGTTTGGCTATTGGCTTGAATTTGAATACGATTTGCATCGATACCCTCATTAACCAATAATTTTGCAACAGTATTAGCACGTTGTGCGGATAACTGATGACTATAAGCAAATTTACCCAAAGGATCGGCAAAGCCAGCAACAATGATAGGACTATTCGCTGGTGCTTGTTTGATTCGCTGTGCAATTGCTGCCACTGAGCTAGAACCCTGTTCAATTGCATTGGCATTTGAGCGATCAAACGCAAAAAATACACTTGATGAACGTAAACTATTTAAATTGGTATCAGCGGGAACCTGGTTATTAGCCCCCCAAGCCATTAAACCTTCACATGCCTCGCCTTTCCACGACAAGCGTTCTGATAACGCTTGCTTATCAAAGTCTACACGCAACTGACAACGTAAATAATCTTGGCTGTTCGGCTGACGGACATCTAGTACATAGTTCCAAGTTTTGACAAAGAACAGACCTTCACTAAATTGAGGATTTCCCAATACATGTCTGATTTGATCTTTGCTTAAGCCTGTTCCCAAACGAGCAACATTATCGTATTCATAACGTTTTACTTGTTTAAGATAACTCTTTTCAACTGCTGGAAATTTGATTTCCTCTTGTTGAACAACAACTTCATCATCTGCTGCAAATGTCATCATTGCAAAAGAAGATGCTATCCCGATAACCAGTGCTTTTATCATGTTTTTCATATTTTAACTCTCTTTATCTATTGGAGATGAGGAGAGCCTAAAGGCCCTCCGACATAACGGGTCCCTTAGTCAATTACGCCACTGATACCAATACGTACACTTGGATCACCTTGTGATGCAGCAGCTACACCACCCGTGATAGACCAACGACCATTATCCGCAGTCTTACGCAAAGTTACGCCGACTGCATTTTCACCACCATGATAAGAAGCACCTGCTGCATAGGTATATTTACCGGCTACATATGGCGCTGCCTCCAATGCCATTGCCGCTGCAATACCTGCATTGGCTTTTTTCTCTACATCATCAATACGCTGATTTGTTGAATAAAATACTTGCTCAAGTTTGTTATCAATATTATCAATACGATTACTTAACGCTTGATCCGCTTTATTCAATGCATCTATCGCACCACCAACATTGTTATGTTTGGTATCACCAACTGTATAAGTAGGAGCTGTATAAGTATTATTTTCATACTTGGCACCGCCACCTAAATACTCAGCAAACTTTTGATTAGTCGTATTAAGTTGTGAGCCATTTACAGCATCTTTAGACGTTGCATTGACTGCACCATCTTTCACACCTGTTACAACACGATTACCATCAGTACCAGCGACATTTACACTCGTACCACCAGTGTCTTTAGCTACGGTAACCTCAGCACTACTATTCGCCTGTTTAACCAGACCAACAGTACCATTATTAATATCATTTTTAATGTTATTAATAGCGTTGGTGTTGTTGGTAATCTGCCCCTGCAAATTATCTTTAACTTGCGCAAGCTGACCACCATTCACTGCATCTTTAGAACCTTGCTCAACCTTACCATCTTTTACATTGGTAATCGTGGTTCCATCGGCTCCGCCAAGTGTGATCTTGTCTTTTTTGGCATCGTCATATTTCACTGCATTGTTGGCAAGCTCATTCACATTGTTATTCACATTGCTGATTGCGCTATCCAATTGACCTTTGTTCACGGCATCTGTTGCATTCGTACCAGCCGCAACATTAGTCACCTGTTTATTGCCGGCATTGATACCCTGAGTTGTTACACTTGGACCACCCGCAATCGTTAATCCAGTGTTGTTTAACACAACCGCATTATTACCAATGGTGATTCCAGTATTGTTCAAAACAGTGTTACCTGCTTTCACAGAATCAACCGTCAAGTCTTTTGCAGTTTCAACTTCATAGTTATCTGAACCATCAGCATTTTTGGTCTTTTTCACAACAATATTTTGACCATTCGTCACAGTCGTTTTCGATGTTGTTCCTACCGAGCCAATCGCTTTGTCAAGTGCTGTTAATGCATCACCAACATTGGTCTGATTACCTTGTGCCACATTATAAGTCGGTCCTGTAATCGTACCATCATTATTAACTTTAGCACCGCCACCCAAACTATCTACAAGTGCAGTTTGAGTCGTCACAACTTGATTACCCACAGCTTTCAACTGAGCAACGTTCACTGCATCCGCATCAGCACGACCAGCTGCAACACCCGTAATTTGACGGTAGATACCACCCGCCTCATCACCTACGGCAACTGCACCTGTAGTTGAAGTTGTCTTAGTGATTGCTGCTTTATCCGCACCCGTTGCCGCTGATAATGCATAACCTGCAACGCCAGCACCTGTTGTCGCTGCTGAGCCATTGCCCAACACAACTGATCCAGCCACTGTTTTCGTCACATTGTTACCAAGGACAAAAGTATCATCTGTAAGCACTTGGTTATTGTTACCCACAGAATAACTGTTCGCACCATCAACAATTGTTGGATCACCAATCGCACCAGAGTGATCACCTTTCACTTTGTTACCCGTACCAATACTGATTGATTGTAAACCTGTTGCCTCAGCACCTTGACCAATTGCAATTGACTCTTTTCCGCCAGCTTTACTGTTATGGCCTAAAGCAACTGCACTGTCTGCACCAGTTGAAACAATTGCATTTACACCAATCGCTGTAGAATTTTTACCACCCGCACTTGAATCATTGGTTGTACCCAAATCACCTTTAGATGTATCCGCATTGGTATGGAAGAATTTGATACCATCGGTATTCATCTTCTGAACCGTTTGACCAATCGTCAGACGATCTGTCGTTTCTTGACCTTGCTTATCATAGGTTAAGAACAATGAGTCTTGGTTCTTGTTATCAGGATTTTTATTTACAACCTGATCAATGATGTTCACCTTATTACCATTACCATCAACAACTTCTGTAATGTTATTGCTGATCGCAACTTTCAATTGCTCTTCAGTTGCAGCTCTACCTTTAGTTGCAAAATCAGCTGCTTTAATGTCTTTATTACTCAAGCCTTCAATGGTATTGCTGGCCTTATCAATAACGACACTTCCTACAGTTACCTTGTCGAAGTTCACATCTTTCGCTGTCGATACTTGATAGTTGCTTGAACCATCTGCATTCGTCGTTGGGGTCACAACAACGTTATCTCCAGCTGTAACCGTTGTTTTCGCTTTGGTAGCTGCATCTTTAACGCTTGTGATCGCTCCATCAATTGTGTTCGAACCTGTACCACCAATGTTACTTGTCGTGATCGCACCTGTCGTTGCATCAATTGTGGTTGAACCACCCA
>NZ_VWVZ01000003.1:0-512398 GCF_011753255.1 Acinetobacter sp. Tr-809 | reverse complement strand
CAATTTTCTGACTAAAAATTCGCTCAAATAAACTTCGAGAAATTTTTACCATTCAATCAATGAAATATTTTCGATCGATCAATCAGTAAAAATCCACACAAGTTGTTCTTCTATTCTCTTAATGATCTTCTCGATGATTCGTCATCATCAAGCTAGGTCGGCTATATTACTCTAAATTTCTTCAAAGTCAACAGGTAATTTAGATATTTAGCAAACTTATCAATCAAACCAAGAATCTAACCTTTCTAGCCAAATCCTTGTTTCTCAACAAGTTTTTATCTGCATCACCGCCGATGGATGTGCATTCTACAGTATTTCAGGACAGACACAACCCCCTTTTCAATCTTTTTTATTCGAGTGCGTGTTTTTTGAACGCAACAGTTACTTTTAATGCCTTTTCTTTGTAGTTAAGAACTTTTTTTAAACAATTAAGTCCAGTAGAATATGTCTCTTGCTTCACATTTTTTGGCACTTTTGATTGAAAATACGGTTTGATAGTAAAAAAGCTCGTTCTATATTACTTGCTGCATTGTTTGCTGCGAGCCCGCTTTGCTATGCCATTTCAACGCATAACTTCTATGAGTTGGCTTTATCTATATTAAGTTACAGCAAATGGTCGAATACAAATCGTCCAACTATTTGTGTCATCGACAATCAGGATGCTGCTAGTCAGTTTCAAACCAACATTCGCCAATTATCTTATGAGTATCAAGTTCAGGCAGTAAGTGCCAAAGATTTTCCAAAAACAGAATGTCATGTTGCCTACTTTACAACAACATCACCTCAGCAACAACAAAACTTGATTCAGGCTTATCCGTCAAAATCATTACTTTCATTGAGTACCAACAATCCAGCTTGTGAGATTGGTAGTATTTTCTGCTTATATAATAAGAGGACCTTTTCTACGTTTAAGGTAAATTTGGATGCGTTAAGTTATTCCAAAGTACATATTGATCCTCGTGTTTTACTTTTAGCAAAGAATGCAGGGTGAACATGATGATTTCTAATTTATATCAATCAACGTCCTTGCACGCATTATTCCGCAAATCTCAGTTTGCAATCTTTGCCATTACTTTCGTAATTTGTTCTTTTACATTCGCCACAATTTCTATGTTCACCATGGAAACTTATGCGAAACAGAATTTACAACTTTTAAGTCAAACTGTTTTGGAGCGTGTTCAGCCTGCTGTCGTGTTTAAAGATAAAGGTGCGATTGATCAGATTCTGGATGACTATACTAGCGAGCATGCGATTCGCAGTATTCATGTTTATGATCCTCAACAGCAATTATTAGCTGAAAGTACTAAAAAAGTTGCACATACCTCTGTCATGCAAGATTTAATGGATCGATGGTTTTTACATGATCCAATTAAATTGATGGTCGTACATCATAAGAAAAAAGTTGGCGAACTCGTATTGTATGGTAGCTCTGAGAATATCTTGCACTTTTTAAAGACCATTATTATTGGTCTTGCGATTTCAATGTTCTTCATTGTGATTGCTTTATTGTGGTCGGTAAATATTACCTATCGCCAAATTATGCAAGCAATCAAACCACTTACCCATATTGCACAATTGGTCAGTGATCAAAAGGCCTATAATTTACGTTTTCCAAATAACCATATTCATGAATTTCAAAATTTAAATACAGTATTTAATGAACTATTAGAAGAAATTCAAATTTGGCATACCCATTTGCAAAAAGAAAATCGTCAACTTTCATTCCAAGCCCATCATGATCAACTGACGAGCTTGCCGAATCGTCATTATTTTTATCAAGAGTTATTTAATATTTTTGAAAACCCCCAATATCGTCACAACTCTGCCTTACTATTTATCGACAATAACAAGTTTAAAGTGATTAATGATGAGTATGGGCATTTAGCTGGGGATGCGGTTTTAAAAGAAATGGCATCTCGTTTAAGACTATCGGTTCGCCATGAGGATTTCATTGCTCGTTTAGGCGGTGACGAGTTTGCCATCATTTTACATTCTATCCATCATACTGACCATTTAACAACAATCGCTGAAGGTGTTCTCGCAAGTTGTGAACAGCCTTTAGCGTTTAACGGACAAATGATTCATTTCGGTTTTAGCTTAGGGGTTGCTTTTTCTCAGTTTGCAGAAAATCCAGAGGATTTAATCATGCAAGCCGATCAAGCCATGTATAAAGCTAAAAATTTAAACCCACATTGGTTTCTTTATAAACCAGAAATTTAGGACATGTTATGCGCACTCACACCATTAAAATTTCATTTATTGCGTTGCTCTGCCTAACATTGGCTGGCTGCTTGAGTTTTGGCCCATTGAAATATCGTCAGGTCAAAATGCTGAAGAAAGAAGGTTTCGTTCTGACAGATGAAGGTTGGTCATTGGGTCTACCTGAACGTTTATTATTTGATTTTAATAAGGCAGAAATCAAACCTGAACATCAAAAAGAAATTGTTCGCCTGGCAACTCAACTAAATAAATATGATTTACAGAAATTAAAAATTGTGGGGCATACCGATGATATTGGTAATCCAGAATACAACCAAAAACTTTCTGAAGAGCGTGCTCAAAGCGTTTCAACAATTTTTGTCGCTCAAGGCTTTAAGCCAAATAACTTAACTGTAGTGGGTCGTGGTTCAAGCCAACCTTTTGTAGCCAATACATCAGATGAAAACCGCGCCAGCAACCGTCGAGTGAATGTCATCATTATCCCATAAATGCTCATCACGATAAAAAACCGACTTTAATTGAGTCGGTTTTTTTATTTAAATCAGTTCAATGATATCGATCGTTGGTGGAACCCGAAATCTAAATGGTACACCAACCATTCCCGTTCCAACCGTGACAAAAACATCGGCATGTTCATGGCTATAGAAACCTTTCTTGTGTCCCAAAATTGAAACACGTTTCATAATATAACTGGTGATCCACGGTAGTTCGATCTGCCCACCATGTGTATGCCCCGACAGCATTAATGGGCGTGTTGGTAGTTCTGGCACCATATCTACAGTATCGGGGTTATGTGACAGAATCAGCCAAGGTTTATCTTGAGGTAAATCGGGCATAAAGCGCATATTGGCCTTACCCGCCCATAAATCACCAATCCCAATCAAACGAAATTCATCAAAATCGACAATCTTACCTTCAATATCAACCACATTATTTTGTTCAAGTGCCCGACCTAACAGTGCTTGAATCGGAGGACCAGGATATTGTTCATCATGGTTACCAGGAACCGAATAAACGGGTGCCTGAATTTGCTTTAAAACCTCGAGCTCTTGTACCAAGCGGTTTTCAGGTTCGTAGGTCCAATCACCTGCTACGACCACAAAATCAGGCTGCTCCTGATTCAGCTTTTTCACAATACTTTTCAATTGGCGCTCATGCCCTGAAAATAACCCCACATGCATATCTGCAACTAAAGCGACTTTAATCGGTCGTGTAAATTCACGTTCTGAATTGAGTCGATACTGGTGGTGTTTAACATGAATTTGATGGGGTTCAATAAAACGAGCATAGACCAACACGCTGCTCAGTAAAAAAATAAAGCCCGCTTGATGTAAGCTGTAATATCCAACCCAACCGGCATATAGACTAAAAAAACAGAGTGGAAGCAATAAATAAGAAAGATAAAAAGCCAGCAAATGTACGAAGGCTTTAAAAGGATGGATCGTTTCTGTACGAGCTTGGTGAATCCAAGCCTGAATTAATGCCCAAAGCGCCAGAATGGCAAAAATAAGGTAAAAACCAATAATAATAGTATCTGAATTCGACATTACAGCCCTCATTAATTTCACTTTAGGGACATACATCTCATCTTATATTTATCTTTTTCGATGAAATGGTATACTCGAGCCCAACTTTTAATCAGTAACGATTATGACGCAATTTTCTCATTTAAATAGCAAACATACAAAGATAAGTACAACCGCTTACAATAAAAGTATGATTGCGATTTATTGCTCAATTGCATTGACCGTTACTGGTTGTAGTACCCTGCCTAAACATAAAATCGAACCTGTCATTCAAACAACAACACAAATTGACACCTCACAGACATCTTTAGCACAAGTTATTCGCCCCCTACAAGAACAGCACCCCGAGCTCACGGGTTATCACGTTTTATATGAACCTTTAGAAGCACTTGCAGCTCGGCTTCGTTTAATTGATAAAGCAGAAAAAACATTAGATTTACAATATTATATTTGGGATAACGACAAAGTTGGTGCCTTGGCCTTACACGCACTCATCCGAGCTGCAGATCGTGGAGTTAGGGTTCGATTATTGATTGATGATAATAATGCCAAGCATACGGAAGGCATTTTTTTAGCTTTAGCACAACATCCCAATATTGAAGTGAAATTATTTAATCCATACCGTTTCCGCAAATATCGTGCGCTGGATATGGTTCTGGACTTAAAACGCATCAATCGTCGCATGCACAATAAGAGCTTTATTGCCGACCATCAGGTGGCTTTAATTGGTGGTCGAAATATGACCAATCAATATTACAATGTCAGTGATACTTATCAATTCTCTGATGTGGATGTGATGCTATTCGGCACGGCTGTAAATGATATTTCCAAATCATTTGATGATTACTGGAATCATGAATATGCCTACGATGTACGAGAAGTGGTGAAACAAAGTGCCCACCGTTTAAGCTATGAGAGTCTTAAAGAGCAACTGGATGCGCACTATAAAAGGATCACTGTACAAAACTATTTAGATTTAACCAGTCACTCCCAAGCTGTCGATTCACTCATGAATCGGGATATTTCACTCGACTGGGTCAAAGCTGAAGTGGTCAAGGACTCACCAGATAAAATTAAATCTAAAGCTAAAAAAGAAGAACATCTTAACTTCCAGCTGATTAATCATTTAGAACAGCCTGAAAAGAATATCGATTTAATTTCTGCTTATTTTGTTCCAGAAAAGAAAGGCACCAAAATTTTAAGTGATTTAGCACAAGATGGGATCGAAGTCCGAGTATTGACCAATTCATTCAAAGCCAATGACGTTGCAGTCGTGCATGCATTTTATGGTAAATACCGCCAAGAACTGCTGGAAAATGGCGTACAACTATATGAGTTTCTACCCGCTTTAGACAAAAGTGACCTAGATAAGCATACAGAAGAACTTGCGAAAAAAGCCAAGGTCAATATCAAGGGTTTAAGTCGTTCGAGTCTTCATGCCAAACTCATGGCGCTCGATGAAAAACAAGTCTTTATTGGTTCTTTTAATTTTGATCCACGTTCAGCTTATTTGAACACCGAGATTGGTGTATTACTCAATAGTCCACCATTGGCGCAAGCAGTACATGCTACGATGGATCAGAACTTGAAGACTTATGCCTATCGCTTGGTTTTGGATGCCAATAAAAAAATTACTTGGCAACGTGAAACACCACAAGGTCCTTTAATCTACACCAAAGAACCCAAGATGAAATGGTGGCAAAGAGCAGGCATGAAAGTAATTTCATGGCTGCCAATTGAAGGATTTATGTAGTTGCTATGCCTTCTGGCAATACTGACAGTACTTTTCGCTGTAAGCGCTCCAAACCAGCTCGCATTTGACGATCTACTTCCTTAGTCAGGCTCTCAACCGTATGACCTTCCACAGGAATTGCAGGCAAAGTCATTAAATGGGCGGTAACTTGAGGCATTTCCAAAACGCGTTGCACATGTTCTGCAAAAGACATCTCACCAATAAACGGCGCCACCAAATCCAACTCTCCTTGTTGGTTGACATAGCAAATTACACAAATTTGTACAGGGCGTTGTGCTTCAATTGCAGCACCTAATAAACGACCATGTACTTTTTTGACTTTACTACCATCGGTTGTGGTTGCTTCAGGAAAGAACAATACAGGAATATCTTGTTTTAAAAATTCAGCAATTTGCTCACGAATCCGAATAGAATCCCCTGAGCCACGCTTAATAAATAAAGTGCCACCACCCTTTGCCAAATTGCCTAGAATAGGCCATTTTTCAACTTCGGCTTTGGCCAAGAAAAAGATGCGCGCGCCTGAGCCCAACACAGCCACATCTAACCAAGAAATATGGTTACTTACCCATAAGGCTGGTTCACGTGGAATGGTGCCATGAACTTGGACTTCAATATTAAAGACTTCACACAAACGACGGCAGAAATACTGTACATAACGTGTATTTACTGGATTATTCGGATCTTTATATAAGCCATGACGGTAAATGAGATAGAAGCCTTCACCAATCGTCTCCAGACCTGAGGCTAATTTTTTACTGTATAAACTAAATTTCGAAAACAGACTTAAAGGTGTGTTATTTACTGTTGTTGCTTGTTGAGTCATAAATTCTTAAAACCGTACGCATGTATGCACGTGTGCATTGGATTAGTCTTGTTATATCATGCCGATATCAGCTTGTAGAAGTTTCCTTAATAACAAAAAACGAATGAGAGCATAAATTTTTTCAATTTTAAAAGCTTTATTAGATCAAATATTATAAATAAATCGATTTTACAGATTAAAAGGTGATGTGATGAACCAGCAAAGCACGACATCTGAGCCACAAACCACCATCCCTTATGGTTATGCTTTAAGAATGTTTCTAGGGTGGTCAATTTTGTATATGGGTACATTAGTTGGATTCATTGAACTTTTACGTCGTAATGTCATATAAATCCACTAAGTCTTTGCCCTTTGCTTGAAGTTTATTCTAGAATAAGATTTTAAAAATAAGGATTTCAGAGCAGCGTGGAAAATTTTGAGCAGCGTCAAAGTGGTGAACGAGCAATTTTAGTCAGTGTATCCGTTCAACTTCTCGATGATCTTGACGCTGAAGAGTTTCAATTACTCGCCCAATCCGCAGGTGCTGAAATCCTTGAACACCTATCAGTACAACGTAACAAACCTGATCCTAAGTTTTTCATCGGTTCGGGTAAAGTGGATGAGATTGCAGAACTGGTCCAAAGTCTTGAAGCCGAATTGGTGATTTTCGACCATTCGCTCTCACCTGCACAAGAACGTAATCTAGAACGAATTCTCAAATGTCGCGTGATTGACCGCACTGGTTTAATCCTAGATATTTTCGCCTTACGTGCTAGAACTCACGAGGGTAAATTACAGGTTGAATTGGCTCAGCTCAAACATTTATCTACGCGTTTAATTCGTGGTTTTACAGGTAATCTCGAACAACAAAAAGGCGGTATCGGACTACGTGGTCCTGGTGAATCACAACTGGAAACTGATCGCCGTTTAATCCGTGTCAGAATTACTCAACTCAAAGACAAACTGGTTAAAGTACAACAGACTCGATTGCAAGGTCGTGCTGCACGTCAAAAAGCTGCCATTCCAACCATCTCTTTGGTGGGTTATACCAATGCAGGAAAATCGACTTTATTTAATCTCCTAGCCAAAAGTGATGTTTATGCTGCCGATCAACTGTTTGCGACCCTCGACCCAACCCTGCGCCGTTTAGACTGGGATGGTGTAGGCACGGTCGTACTGGCAGATACTGTAGGCTTCGTTCGTAACCTACAACATGATCTGGTCGAGTCGTTCAAAGCCACCTTGGAAGAAACATTAGAAGCAACCTTGCTACTACACGTCATTGATAGTAGCAGCCCCAACATGCCTGAACAAATTGAAGCGGTAGAGTCGGTCCTCAAAGAAATCGGTGCTGATGCCCCCATTTTGCATGTCTACAATAAAATTGATCTCAGTGGTGATGCCGCCAAAATCATTTATAAAACTGCTGATGCCCCTGATCGGGTTTATGTCTCTGCGCATTCGGGGCAAGGACTTGAATTACTCAGCCAAGCAGTTCAACAATGTCTGATGGGACAATTACAACAGTTTGACCTCGTGTTAAAACCAGCTTACGGTAAACTGCGTACACAACTTTACACCCTAAATGTGATTCAATCTGAACGTTATGATGAGCAAGGTGATCTACATGTATCAGTATGCATTGCCCCACAGAAACTGGAACAAATCATTAAACAGGCTCATTTACCATTAGACGAAATTCTTGGAAAAAAAGCTTCCTTCTTTCAACGGCCTTTGGAAGAATTTGAGATCGATCATCCAATACCTTAATTGCAATTGCGATCAGCCATCGTTCGAATAGACGAGAGTAAAAAGAAAATGAAAAATATTGATTGGACAGCTTGGTTTGGCACGATTTTATTAATCATTGTCTATCGTGAAGGGGCTGTCGCGATCACACAAGCTTTTGGTCATCCTGAATTGGGGAATCTAGTCGGACTGATTAGCTTATTAGCAACATTGTTGATCTGGAGACGCTTTAGAAAAATCTCCAATCGCCTGATTGATACCAACAACAAAATCTTAAAAGAAAGTGCATTTGCTTTTCTACCTATCTGTGCAGGTTCATTAATTATGCTGGTACATATGGGCAAAGAAATCCCTGCATTTTTATTTATCTTAACGTTTAGCACATTATTGCCATTATGGATTTATGCCAAAATGGCGAAGCGTTGGTTATAAGGAGCTGATCTATGTCGATGGTTATCTATGGCTTCATCATTACGTTTATCAGTTACCTTATAGCCAAACCGCTCAATCAAAAAATGCCTCAAATTCCCCTAATTGTATTCGGCATGTTTATTGTCATTGCATTCTTGGCTCTATTCGGTATCCCGTATCAACAGTATATGGATAACGTGAACGGTGTATTCAATCACCTACTCGGCTACGTCACTGTAGCCTTAGCCATCCCTTTAGCTGCAATGCGTTACGATGATCTTCCGCTAAAATCGATGATAGGGATTTTATGCTTTGCCAGTATCAGTGCTGTTGCCCTACCGATGGGACTGGCGTATTTACTGCACATGTCTGAGCCAACGATTATGGCCTTTGCAACCCGTGCTGTAACCACCCCAATTGCCTTGAACATCGCCACCCTACTACATGCCCCTTTGATGATGGTAACCTTGATTGTTATTTTATCAGGCGTGATTGGTGCTGCATTCTCCCCTTGGATTTTAAAACATATCCATGATGAGCGTGCTTCTGGTCTGGCGCTAGGTTTAGCTGCGCATGCAATTGGTACAGCTCAGGCATGGCAACGTGGTCCTGTCACAGGCCGTTATGCCGCCTTTGGTATGGCGGTAAATGGCGTATTTACAGCCATTTGGCTCCCAACCTTTATTCTATCTTTATCTTAAAATTTGCCGCAGATATCACATAAAGATTGAACTAGTTGTCATATATCCGCCATAATGTAAGCTTAAACGTTAAAAGGATTTTTAATGATGGGCAAACAATTATTAAGTGCGTTACTTTTATCTGCGGTGAGCAGTTTTACTTTTGCAGAGGATATTACGGGGCTCTGGCAAAGTATTGATGACAAGACAGGGGCACCAAAAGCATTGGTTGAAATTCGCAAAGAAGCAAATGGAACTTATGCAGGCAAAGTAGTTAAAATTACACCGCGCACAGGCTATACACCAAAAGAAACCTGTGTCGATTGTCCTGCACCTTATACCAATAAACCAATCGTTGGTTTAGATGTGGTAACTGGGTTGAAATACAGCGAAGGCTTGAACTATACCAATGGCCGTATTTTAGATCCAAATTCAGGCAAAGTTTATAGTATGAAAGCCAAACTCAGCGCCAATGGTAAGCGTTTACACTTACGTGGTTATCTCGGTGTGTCTGCATTGGGTCGTAATCAGATCTGGATTCGTGCTGAGTAACATTAATAAAATTTAGAGCCTTAATACGCACTTCTCTCTGATCAAATTGATCTCGGTTCTAGCTAAAAGCTTCTTCATAGCATGAAGAAGCTTTTTTAATTTCAATATAAAAAATAATTGAAACTTCAATTATTAAAAATTTACAAGTGTAAAATAATGATTGAATCTCAAATTAGAAATCCGAAATAATAGCAGGACAACCATGGCAGCAAGGAGGCTCTCGCATGAACATGTCCACAAAACTGATTTCTTCTCTCTTCTTATTTACACTCAGTCATTTTGCTTTTGCTCAAGACATTGCTGGTATCTGGCAAAGCGTTGATGATGTGACTGGCGCTCCCAAAGGACAAGTTGAAATTACCCAAGAAGCTGATGGTTCTTATACTGGTAAAATTATCAAAATTACTCCACGTACAGGTTATACACCGAAAGAAATTTGTACAGGCTGCCCTGCCCCTTACACCAATAAGCCAATTTTAGGTTTAAATGCCATTACCAAGCTAAAACATAAAAAGGATCTCAGCTACACTGGGGGAAAAATCCTTGATCCAAACAGTGGTCGTGTTTATAGCTTAACTGCCAAACTCAGTTCCAATGGACAACGTTTGCACTTACGTGGTTATGTTGGCGTCTCAGTCTTAGGACGTAGCCAAATCTGGATCCGTGTCAATTAAGTTGACTGAATCATAAATAAAAAAGCCCTGTTATACAGGGCTTTTTTACTCATCAAATCACGTCAATCTTAGCGAGTTTGCAACTTCGAATAATCTAACAAGACATTTGCTGCTTCATTGATGAAGGTCTCTTCTTCAGGTAATGGCGGACGCAAGTGTGCTTTCATTTTAGCTCGAGATTCAACCAATGCATCAATAGATGCTTGATAACTCTCCCAATTCGCATATGGTGCTAGACCTGTTGCAGTACGGCGCTGATTCTCTGCATTCAAAGTTTGCTTCTCAAGATCAATCAACTCGGCACGACGTTGATTAATATCTAATACCACTTTCTTCTGGTCAGAGGTTTTCTTAGCAATCGCTTTACGTGCTTCTAAATATTTAAATTGAGAGTCTGCAGCAACACGTTGTTCAGATGATTGTGTCAATTTGGCAACGTAAGGCTGTACTGAGCCTTCACGTTTGAATGGTGCTGTTGGAATAGTATCCCACTTCAATGCATTTTTTGCTTTACGCTCACCAAACTCTTCATTATAAATATCAACCAATTTGATATCTGGAATCACACCTTTGTTTTGGGTACTTCCGCCTGTAATACGGTAGAACTTACGTTGCGTCAATGTTGCCTGACCATAAGCCAAAGAGTCTAATTGAACCTGTGCTGTGCCTTTACCTGTAGTCGTACTACCAATGATAATACCGCGCTCATAATCCTGAATCGCAGCAGAATAAATTTCACTTGCAGAAGCCGATGCTAAATTAACCAATACCGCCATTGGGCCTGCATAGATTTGTTCCCCGCCATCAGTATCTTCAAACACATTCACATTACCGTTACCATCACGGATTTGCACCACAGGACCAGACTTGATCACCTGACCGAGCATACGTGCAACCTCTTCGAGTGAACCCCCTGGGTCATTACGCAAGTCGACCAAGATGCCTTCTACCTTTTGCGCTTTGAGCGAATCTAGCGCTTTGGCAGTATCTTCAGAAACTGAGCGGTATTCAGTCCCCGCACGACGTGAACGATAGTCAAAGTAGAAAGACGGAATTTCAATCACACCAAACAGATGTTTTTTACCGTCACGGGTAATCTCAACCGTACGTGAACGAACTCCTGCATCTTCTTCTTGAATGATGTCACGGGTTAAAGTCACATTACGGGCTTGACTCATCGATGCACCAGCACCCAATAAGCGTACCACCACTTTAGTACCACGTTTACCACGAATCAGTCCTACAATTTCCGAACTCGGCCAACCAATCACATCCACCATTTTCTCGCCATCTTGAGCGACACCAATGATACGATCTCCTGATTTCACCTGACCCGATTTACTGGCTGGACCACCTTCAACGATGGTCTCAATCTTGGTGTAGTCTTCATTACCACGTTCAGGACGGATCGAAACACCAATCCCCTCTAATTGTAAGGTGGTCTGACGATTTAGCTCCATCGCATCAATCGGTGGATAATAGTTACTGTGCGGATCGTAAGTTGCTAACATTGCATTCAATGTCTTCTCTAGCACATCATCACTCTTCACACGACCAATACGCTCCAACTGACGGGTATAACGCTTGGTTAGCGTTTGCACTGGTGTTAGATCTTCTGGTCCCGTCAAATCTTGACCATTGGCCAATGATGGATCTGCTTTTAAAGCTTTTTGCTTCGCTTGTTCTTCTTCTTTGCTGATGGTTAAATTGATCAACTGTGAGACCAGCATTTTTTGCCAGTGATCTTGTTGCTCAGCAGCTGTTTTGAAATACGGAGCTTTTTCACGATCGGTATCGAGATAAACATCTTTCTGATTTAAGTTCTGCGGCTTTTTCAATTCTGCCAACATAAACTCATAAAACTGTTTCAAACGGTCACGATATTGCGCATGAATCGCGTAAGGTCCAGTCAAGTTACCTGCTTTTAACGAACTACCAAAATTCGAACCATATTTCTTTTGATATTCTTCAACTTCACCGTTTAGAAATAATGAATGATCTGGATCAAGACTATCCAGATACATATTCAAAACACGGTTTGACGTTGCTGCGTCTAGGCGCATATTTAAATAATGTTGACGATCTACCAATGTGGCTAACTGACGTGCAACCAATGCCTGCTCTTGTGATGGCTTGATTACCGTTGAAACGACAGGTGCCTCAGTCGCCGCAAATGCCTCATTTATGGTATGAGTGAAAAATAAACCACCAGTCGCGATTGCAACTGCACACGCTATCATTTGAAGTTTCATAAAATTTTGGTACTTCCTTGGATATGGCAATTATTACATGCTGATATGGCCACGATGAACACATTTCACTCGACCTAATAGCAACATGTAAAACTCATCGGTCATCATAAATAAATGACCTACAAGCACTTATCATCAATATCATGTAGTTTTATCATATTCTGTACTGACAAAATGTAGCAAATCATTGCACAATTTAGCTATCGTTTTTTTCACCAAATTTTTCATCAAAATTCAAACGGAATCCTTATGATCGGCGCGTTGATGCTGGATATTGCTGGCACAGAACTTACTCAAGAAGATATTGAACTATTACAAGCTCCGCAAGTCGGTGGCATGATTTTATTTGCACGAAATATTGAATCCCCTCAACAAGTTCGTGCCTTAACTGACCATATGCGTCAAATCCGTCCAGAGATTTTAATTGCCGTTGACCAAGAAGGTGGTCGCGTACAACGTTTAAGACAAGGTTTTACCCTGCTTCCAGCCATGGGGCGATTGGGCGAGCGCTATCTCAGCAATCCACAACAAGCGATTGAACTGGCTGAGCAATGTGGCTGGCTAATGGCAATTGAAGTATTGGCTGTCGGGATTGATTTTAGCTTTGCCCCTGTTTTAGACCTAAATGAGGTCAGTGATGTGATTGGTGATCGTGGTTTTGCCAAGAACATGCAAGACATTGTGCCACTTGCAGATGCCTTTATGCGCGGTATGAAAAAAGCGGGCATGGCAACTACGGGCAAACATTTCCCTGGTCATGGTTCAGTGAAGGCTGATTCGCACGTAGCTGCAGCAATTGACAGCCGCTCATACCAAGAAATCTATGACAAAGATATGCAAAGCTTTATCAAATTAATGCCACAGCTTGATGCACTGATGCCTGCCCATGTGATCTATGATCAAGTCGATCCAAATCCAGCAGGCTTCTCACCATTCTGGTTACAAGAAATCTTGCGTAAACAGCTTAAATTTGATGGCGTATTATTCTCAGATGACTTGAGCATGCAGGCTGCATGTGTTGCAGGCGGTGCTGATGCACGTATTCAAGCTGCTTTAAATGCAGGTTGTGATATGGGCTTGGTTTGTAATGATCGCGCAGCTGCATGTACCGCATTAGATGGTATCCAGACGTTGGCTTTACCAAATCAGCAACGTTTAGAACGTATGCGCGGTAAAATTCCAAATATTCAGGTCGGTACGACATTGACTTTAGATGATGAAAACTGGCATAGCGTCAGAAAAGTCATTGAAGAGTTTAAGAATTCATTCTAACTTTACTTAGATTTCTTCATCGTTTTATTAACATAATGGAATCTCGCCGAGTGCTCATCTGATTGAAGGATTTTGCCTTCGGCTCGACTTACTTTTCAGGGATGAAAAGTAAGCAAAAATCCTTTGTTAGGCTGAAGATACATCCTTGTAACCCCAGCCCAACGGCGGCATCCATGCCACCCCACGATAGTAAATAACAAACCTAAAATCGGATTTGGTGGAAAAATCTCAACTTTTTAAAAAGAGATTAATTTTATATATCCCAATTAGGAAAAATAGAGTCTAGGACAGATGACACAACAACTTTCGAAACATCGCCACATTTCATTTACCGCACACTACACTGGCTACATCTGGTATCAAATGGGGATTTCACATCCAGCACTGGCAACAGCAAAAGGAAAAACGCTGGCAGCCTTAGTCCATCCAATTGAAAGCTGGGCAGAAAAATATGTCGGTGGCAGTATGCGCACAACCCTTAAACAACGTCACAGTATGTTGGATAGTCACTTAAAAGAATTAATTGAACAATACCCTGATTTACAAGTGCTAGAAATTGCATGTGGTCTATCACCACGTGGCTGGTGGTTTAGACAACATTATCCAAACATCAGCTACCGTGAGCTGGATTTACCCGATATGGCAGCCACTAAACAGGCTGCACTACAACAAATTGAAAGCAATGTTGATGAAGTACTGTCAGTTGACTTATTTACCGATGCCTTTGCTGCTGCATTTGAGGTATTTGATCCTCAACGCCCATTGGTAATAATTAGTGAAGGACTGATCAATTACTTTGAAAAACCTTTATTGCAGCAACTCATTCAAGCGATTGCCAACTATGGACAAGGCTTTAAAGAACTGCATTATTTAACAGACATCTACCCAGAACCCACTCAAAATAAACTGGCAACGATTATCTGGAACAGTAGTCGTTTATTAAAGTTAATGTCACGCAGCGCCTTTAGCTTTCATTTTAAAACACCTGCCGAAGTCGAACATTTTTTCCATGAGGCGGGCTTTAATCAAGTTGAAGTTCTGCAGCCAAAGCAATTTTTTGAACAGGCAACTTTAGAAAATACGCAACAACACTTAGGCGACTTGGTTTGGATGATTCAAGCGACCAATAAATAAAACTCCCCAAAAGAAAAGTGGCAAATTGCCACTTTTTTTATTTTGGAATACTCGTTATTCAGTTGGCTTTTGACGTTGAATAAAACGAGTCAAACGCTCTGCGATATCAAAACTACCATGTTTAAACAAGATGCGCAGTCCTTGCTCAGTTGCATCAAAGATTAAACATTCAATTTTAAACTCACCTTCTTCATCTGCTAAATGTAGCGCTAAATCACGTGGATGTTGATTGATAAAATCAAGCTGTTCAACATTGTGAAGTTTTAAATACACCCCAAAGTAAGTGATATCTACGATCTTCACATTAGCTTCAGTTTCGAGATGACGGTGCGATAATTTGCTTTCAGGCTCTAATACCGCAATACGCTCTTCACCACGACGCTCGATCTGCTGCATTTGTTCACGCGTCATTGGAATAATGCCATCTAGATTGTCGATCGGCTCTCCCTTTAAAAAGGTGGTAAACAAATTCATCGTTTCTTTACGACGTTGTAATTGCGGCACATGATCTGCATTGGCAATTAAAGCAAACTGCATATCTTTACATTGCAAAGCAAAATCAGCATTTTCGTGCGGTAAAGTAAAACTGTCATACTGCCCTGCCGCGACCAATGTTTTGCATTGTGGTACAGGAACATCACTTAAACGCAGTAAACGGTTGCAGTTGATTTCATAACGCTCACGTTCGGTTGCACTAAACTCCGCCATTTGTCTAAAAAACAAACGTTTCGCTGTTGGAGACATACGGGTTTTATCAAGTTTGGCATGGTTGACCAGATACAGAATAACGGCCTGACCAAACTCTTCCATACGGTCTTCACGCATTAGATGTAGAGATTCTTCCAGCAACATCCGCCAACTTTTACGGGTTTTTTGCATGACGCCCATCAGCACCATACGATCAATTAGCTCAGGGCGTTGATCCGCAAATGAAGATGCAACCACCGAACCTAATGACATACCCATCATTGAAACTTTATCGATTCCAACAATATCCAGCCATTGACCGAGCATTTTAGATAAATGAGGCAGTTCCAGAATTCCAGCAGATTCACCTGTATCAACATTACGAATCTGTTGATTCGCACCCATTGATGGTAAATCGATTAAAATAACAGGACCACTCTCAAAGAGTTGCTCAACACAATACTTATAAGAGTTAAAATTTTGAAAAGCGCCCCCGACAATTACAATCGGCGTGTTGTAGATCGTTTTCGGATCTGCAATTGCCATATATTCAATTTTCCAACCATCAATCCACGTGGTACGCGCAGGTTGTTTAAAACTGTTTTTATTGTAAATGTCGAAAAAACCAAAGCCTGTGTAGGTATGATTTATATCCGAGTCCATTTGGATAATGGAATTCATGTCCTTCCTCCATCCTTGTTTATTTTTTTGTTGCAAGAATCTCATTTTCTGCGATTTCTACTTGCAAGTTAACAAATTTATAAAATTTGTATTACATTTATCCTATACTTTTTCATTCTATACATATGCACGTTTTATACGCAATCATTTCCTTAACCACTTATCTTGTTTAGAACATTAATCTTTTGCAAAATATGTAATCTCAGCTTTAGATTCAATATCTTCATCGCACTAAAATAAAAACTTTTGCGCCAATTAACGCTTCATAATTTTTTGAATTGTCAGTTCAGCCTATTCATTGTTCAGCCGTTGACTGTTACTATCTTTATAAATACATGCAAATATCAAACTGCTATGCAAGACTCTATTCAAAATTATATGCAACATGTCGGTACTCAAGCACGTCAAGCGTCTCGTGTACTCACCAGTGCATCAACTCATTTGAAAAATCATGCCTTGTCTGCAATTTATACGGCTTTGGAAAATAATCAGGCACAAATTTTAGCAGCCAATCAAATTGATATGGACAATGGTCGCCAACGTCAACTCGACAGTGCTTTACTCGATCGTTTAGAACTGACCCCTGCTCGTTTTAAAGGTATGTTACAAGGTCTGAAAGATGTAATTGCCTTGGTTGACCCGATTGGGGAAATTACCGACCTTGCTTATCGCCCATCAGGCATTCAACTTGGAAAAATGCGTGTTCCTTTGGGTGTGATTGGCATGATCTACGAGTCAAGACCGAACGTTACTCTTGAAGCAGCATCATTGGCTTTGAAATCTGGCAACGCAATTATTTTACGTGGTGGATCGGAAGCACTTGAATCTAATAAAGCCATTGCAACCGCGATTCAACATGGTCTACAAGTTTCCGGCTTACCCGAACATGCGGTTCAAGTGATTGATACCCCTGATCGTGCTGCAGTGGGTCACCTGATTACCATGACTGAATTCGTGGATGTGATTGTGCCGCGTGGTGGTAAAAGCTTGATCGAACGCATCAGCAATGAAGCACGTATTCCTGTAATTAAACACCTAGATGGCAACTGCCATGTGTTTATTGAAGCTCAAGCGGATTTGCAGAAAGCACTACCGATTGCACTCAATTCAAAAACACATCGTTATGGCGTGTGTAATGCGATGGAAACCTTATTGGTCGATGAAGCGATTGCTGAGGAATTCTTGCCACGCATTGCTGAACTCTATGCTGAAAAACAGGTTGAATTACGCGGTTGTGCTGAAACGCAGCGTATTTTAGGTGTATCCGTAAAAACGGCAACAGAGGAAGATTGGTATACCGAATATCTTGGGCCAATTCTGGCAGTCAAAGTGGTCACAGGTATGGATGAAGCGATTGAACATATTAATAAATATGGTTCGCATCATACCGATGCCATCATTACTGAAAACTTTAGTCTAGCGCGTGAGTTTCTGGCGCGTGTTGACTCAAGTTCGGTGATGATCAATGCCTCAACCCGCTTTGCCGATGGTTTTGAATATGGTTTAGGGGCAGAAATCGGAATTTCAACCGATAAAATCCATGCCCGTGGCCCCGTTGGCCTAGAAGGCTTAACTTCACAAAAATGGATCGTTTTTGGCGACGGTCAAATCCGCCAATAACAAAATCGAGCATTTGAACACAGAAACACGATAAAGGTCATTTATTTGATCTTTATCGTGTTTTTATATATTTGCATACAAAAATAATGATAAAACCAACAGATCAATTAAAAGAACTGCTGATTTCCAAACTATACTGAATAGGTTGATTTATAAACGGGTTGTATAGGCTAAAGTCTATCTTCGCCAATACGACATCCCATGTTAAAACATTGCGCTTGATTCTTCTGCCTCATGCGTTGCAGCAAAATCAAAGTGTTCATCATAAAATTTAAAATCTGTTAGGTGTTCAAACGTGGCTATATCTGTATTAGTAATTAACTGTGGTTCATCATCAATCAAATACGCGCTCATCTCGGAACGACGTGAAGACCGTATTTATGGTTTGGCAGAAAACCTTGGCGCAGCAGATGCTCGTATTAAAGGGGTCACTCTTGGTGGCGAACCACTGGAACTTTCAATTCCTTATGCAGATCACGCCAAAGCACTTGAAACATTATTGGCTCGTTTAGCCAACTATAACCCGCAGGCGATTGGACACCGTGTGGTTCACGGCGGCGACATCACCAAAGCAGAATTGCTCACACCAGAACTGGTTGAACGTATTGAAGCAGCGACACCTCTTGCACCACTGCACAATCCAGCACATTTAATTGGAATTGAAGCAACTATGCGCTTGTTCCCTCAATTACCTCAAGTTGCTGTATTCGATACTGCCTTCCATCAAACTATGCCCGAACGCGCCTATCGCTATGCCCTGCCACAATTTTTATATACAGCACACCAAGTTCGTCGTTATGGTTTCCATGGTACTAGCCATGCATATGTAACTGAACGTGCCAGCGAATTGGCAGGTCATAAAAATGAAGGTGGCTGGCTCAGTGCACACTTGGGCAATGGTAGTTCGACTTGTGCCGTCTGGAATGGTCATAGCGTCGATACCTCTATGGGCATGACACCACTTGAAGGTGTAGTGATGGGTACGCGTAGTGGTGATGTCGACCCGAGTTTGCATTTGTTCCTTGCCAGTAACCTCGGCTGGGATATCCAAAAAATTGACAGTATGCTGAATAAAGAAAGTGGCTTATTGGGCTTGTCTGGTTTATCCAATGATATGCGTACCTTGGTTGAAGCCTCTGCAAATGGTCATGATGGTGCAACTCTAGCCATTGAAGTGTTCTGCTACCGTCTTGCTAAATCTTTATCGGCAATGAGTTGCGGTCTGCCCCACCTTGATGGTTTAGTATTTACAGGCGGCATTGGTGAAAACTCGGCTTATGTCCGTGAAAAGACTTTAGGCTATTTAGCGCATTTCGGTTTTCAATTTAGTAAAGAGAAAAATGATGCCTTGGCTCGCGGTAGCGAAGGGCGTATCGACAATGGTACTGGCCCACAAATTTGGGTCATTCCAACCGATGAAGAAGGTCGAATTGCCAAAGAAACACGTCAAGTGCTTGAACCAACAGCTTAATCAACCTATTAAAAGAATTTAAGGTCACTATGAATACGATTTTACTCATTCCCACAGGGGAAGGTGTTGGTTTAACCTCTGCCTGCTTAGGCATGATCTACGCACTAGATTGTAAAGGGATTAACGCCGGTTTCTTAAAACCCTACTCACAGATTGCAGATACCACTGTTGACCGTACCACCACCTTGTATCGTCATTTATTTCAGCACTCATCTGCAGAGCCAATCACTTACGAAAGACTGACGCAACTAATTGCCTTGGGTGAAACCGATGAATTGCTTGAGGAAGCCGTTGCGCTACACCGTCAAATTTCAGCTAATCATGATGTGATTATTGTTGAAGGTTTGGTTCCAAATGGACAAGATCATTTTGTCAGTGAAATCAATGCCGCCCTCGCGCAAGCACTCGATGCCCAAGTAGTACTGGTTAGCACAGCAGATTTAGCTGATCCACGTAAAACAGCAGAAAGAGTCGATGCGCATTTACGCCAATTCGGTGGAGCAGCCTCGGCACGCACTACAGGCGTGTTGTTTATGCGAACCAAAGGACTGCCAGAAGGTACTGCTGCAATTCCACTAACACTTGATCCAAGTTTACGTCTCGATCAACAGATCGATGCTTTTGCCTTAGAATTACAACGCTATAACCGCTTTATGGGCACCGATGAACTCCCGATTATTGGACTGGTACCATTCAGTAATACCCTCAGCGTGCCACGTAGTTTAGATATTGCATCAATCATCAATGGGACATGGTTGCATCAAGGTGAGGCTAAACAACGTCGTATCCTGCATACCAGTTTAATTGCATCCAATATCGAATCAGAGCTACATAAATTTGTTGCGGGTGAACTAATTATTAGTGCATCACAACGCACCGATGCGATCTTGGCAGCAAGCCTTGCCAGCAGCAATGGTACACCACTAGCAGGTTTGGTTTTAACCGAGCAAGCTGCGCCTGCAAGCAATGTACTCGAATTTTGCCAAAGTGCGATCAAACAGGGTTTACCGATTTTACACACCCCACTTGATACTTTAGAAACGGCACAACTGCTGCATCGCTTTGGCAATGAAATTCCAATTGATGATACTGAACGTGCCGAGCAAGTCACGCGTTTTGTCTCAAGTCATTTAGATAACAATTGGCTCGATCAACATACCCAGAACAACTTGCATCCTCGCCTATCACCTTCAGCATTCCGTTACGAGTTAGTACAAAAATCAATTGCTGCAAAAAAACGTATTGTCCTACCTGAGGGGGATGAGCCACGCACGGTACAAGCGGCTGTCATCTGTCAAACCCGTGGCATTGCGCAATGTATTTTGTTGGCAAAACCTGAATCGGTTGCAGAAGTGGCTAAAGCACGCGGTATTCAGTTACCCGAAGATTTACAGATCATTGATCCAGATACGATTCGTGACCAATACATCGAACCGATGGTGGAACTGCGTAAAGGTAAACTTGATGCACTACAAGCCAAAGCACAGCTGCAAGATACAGTGGTACTTGGCACCATGATGTTGGCACTCGATCAAGTGGATGGTTTGGTGTCAGGTGCGATTCATACCACTGCCAACACCGTACGTCCTGCATTCCAACTCATTAAAACTGCACCAAACTACTCACTGGTATCATCAATCTTCTTTATGTTGCTGCCTGATGAAGTCTATGTCTATGGTGACTGTGCGATCAATCCAGATCCAAATGCAGAACAACTTGCCGAGATAGCGATTCAGTCTGCGGATTCAGCCAAAGCCTTTGGTCTTGATCCGCGTATTGCCATGATCAGCTATTCAACAGGAACTTCAGGTACAGGTGCAGATGTTGAGAAAGTTGCTGAGGCAACCAAAATCGCACAACAGCGCCGCCCCGACTTATTGATTGATGGGCCATTACAATATGATGCTGCTTCTGTTGAAAGCGTAGGTCGCCAAAAAGCGCCAGACTCACAAGTTGCAGGTCGAGCCAATGTGTTTATCTTCCCTGATCTAAACACAGGTAATACCACCTATAAAGCAGTACAACGTGCGGCCAATGTGGTGAGTGTCGGTCCAATGCTACAAGGCTTAAACAAGCCCGTAAATGATTTGTCTCGCGGTGCTTTGGTCGATGATATTGTGTTTACCATTGCCCTGACAGCGATTCAGGCTAAGCAACAGGATTAAATTCACCTCGTTGTACTGAATGAAAGCCATCTGCTTTTTATCAAGGAGATGGCTTTTTTGTATGTATGCTTTTCCTTAAGCGCGTTTTGAAATACCTATACTTTTCAACTGCGGCCCTTTCACAAAGAAAATCGCATTACCACACAAGATCAAAATCACCCCAATCACCGCATTCATTTGCCAGTGATAGCCTTCCCATACCGTCGAAATCACCAATGCGACTAAAGGAAATAGCAAAGTACTATAGGCTGCCTTACCCGCACCAATACGTCCGACCAGATAGAAATAGGCGGTGAAACCAACCACTGAACCAAAGATAGCTAAATACAGTAAAGCACTGACTGCACTGAATTGCATACTTGGAAAAAATTCATCCTGTCTAAACCATGAAATCAACGCCATCAGCAATGAGCCATATAACATACCGTAGGCATTGGTGGTAAAAATATCCAACCCATGTTTTTGATGGCGCGTACTGATCATATTGCCCAAAGAGAAACCATACGTCCCTAGAATACACAGTCCAATACCGATCAATGTATTGCGATTTAAAGTGGTACCCACCACGTCATGCCAAAATAAGGCAATAATCCCGAGCACACCTAATAACGCCGCAGGATAAAAGCGTGCCGATACCTGCTGTGCAAAGAATAATTTGGCGTTGATAGTATTGAAAATCACGGCCATGGAGAAAATAACAGCCTCTAAACCGCTGCTGATATATTGCACCGCATAATAAAAACAGACGAAGTTAAAACCAAAAATACAACAGGCTTGCAGCATACAAAACAGATGATCTTTGCCAGCCAATTTCTGTAGCTTCCGACTCAAAGTGACAAAAGCAAATAACACTATGGCAGAAATAAAAAAACGCCAAAACACCGCAACACTGGCTGATACCCCACTTTGTTGTTGCAGACTGATCGCAATCCATGTTGTGCCCCAGATCACCACAACCAAAGCATATAACAGCGCATTCATATCATTAGAACCAAATTCAATTACCTCGACGACTATTTTGCTGGTTTTATCGTCATCATTACTTGCATCATCTTGCGGTGATTATCATGGACTTGCGTTTTTCTAGGAAATTTTTGACCAGATGACAAAACTGGCTGAAAGTTCTACACTAAACTGGATCATATTTGGCACTGCGTATAGAAGATGAAATATCAGATTCTAGATCAATTACAGCAATATAAAGCGCAATTGCTCGACTCGGTAGAACTGGGGTCGGGTATGCAGTTGGCCATGTGGCAAAATAACCAAGACCGTGTCAGTGTCTGTAGCAATCACCATACCTTGAGTATGTATATTCAGGGTGGTTATGAAAGCTATCAAAAGACCCAGCAAGGTTGGCACAATGGCGGTGGACCTGACCGCATGTGTCTGATGCCACAAGATTTCGAGTCGACTTGGGACCTACGTGATCCACTCACCTTTGTACATCTTTACTATACTGAACAGCACTTACAACGTGTGGCAGAACAAGTCTGGGATCGCGAACCCAGCCAAATCATCTTAAATCCACAAATTTTTGTGGCTGACCCACAAATTTCGATGATTTATCGGCACTTTTTACTCAATGGTGCATGGCAAGATCGTGAAAACCATTTGCAGATGAGTACCGCAACAACATTATTACTCAATCATCTGATCAAAAATTACAGTCATGCACAATGGCAAGCACCTGAAGTCAAAGGGGGACTCTCCCCTTATGTGCTTAAGCAGTTACTGGAATGGATTGACCAACATCTCCATTTGAGTTTGACCTTGTCTGATCTGGCTCAGCAAGCGCAACTCAGCGAGTATCATTTTGCGCATATGTTTAAACAATCGATGCAGATGCCACCACATCAATATGTGATGCAACGCAGACTTGAACGAGCTCATCAAGCACTTGAACAAACCACAGTGAATCTGACAGAGATCGCAGTGCAATATGGTTTTAGCTCAAGCAGCCATTTTAGCCATCGCTTTAAGAAACAGTTTGGCTATAGTCCATCTCAACTGAGAAAAAACTAAAATCCAAAGCGCATCTTTTGTTGATGCAATTTAGATCGAAGGCTTACTTTAGACCTTTAGCCAAATCTAAGCTAAAACTCCCACATTCATTCCTTTTTGTCATATAATTTAGCCCGCCAGCTAATCGCCCGCTCAAGAGAAATTTGATATGACAACGATCATCAAACAAGATGACTTGATTACATCAATCAAGGATGCCCTGCAGTTTATTTCTTACTATCACCCACAAGACTTCATCCAAGCGATGAGCCGTGCTTATGATCGTGAAGAAAACAAAGCTGCAAAAGATGCTATTGCCCAAATCCTTATCAACTCACGTATGTGTGCTGAAGGTCACCGACCAATCTGTCAGGATACAGGGATCGTTAACGTTTTCCTTGAAGTCGGCTTAGATGTTAAATTTGATTTAACCATGAGCTTGGATGATGCTGTAAACGAAGGTGTACGCCAAGGTTACCTAGAGAACTCAAATGTACTCCGTGCTTCTGTTTTAGCAGATCCAGCTTTTGGTCGTAAAAATACCAAAGACAATACGCCTGCCGTGATTCACTACAAACTCGTTCCTGGTAATAAAGTTGATATTACCGTTGCAGCGAAGGGTGGCGGTTCAGAAAATAAATCTAAACTTGCGATGTTAAACCCATCTGATTCAATCGTGGATTGGGTACTTAAAACTGTTCCAACTATGGGTGCAGGTTGGTGTCCACCAGGTATGCTCGGCATTGGTATCGGTGGTACTGCTGAAAAAGCCATGATGCTTGCAAAAGAAGCACTTATGGAAGAAATCAACATGGACGAATTACTTCGTCGTGGCCCACAAAGCAAAATGGAAGAACTCCGTATCGAGATCTTCGAGAAAGTGAATGCACTCGGTATTGGCGCACAAGGTCTTGGTGGTTTAACCACAGTACTTGATATTAAAATCAAGGATTACCCATGTCATGCGGCAGGTAAGCCAGTGGGTATGATTCCGAACTGTGCGGCGACTCGTCACGCACACTTCCAGTTAGATGGTACTGGCGTTGCACATATTCAAGCACCAAAACTTGAAGACTACCCTGCTGTAACGTGGGATTCTTCTCAATCAAAACGTGTAAACCTTGATACCATTACTCAAGAAGAAATGAATGCTTGGAAGCCAGGCGATACATTATTATTGAACGGTACGATTTATACAGGTCGTGATGCTGCACATAAGCGCATGGTCGACATGTTAAATAATGGCGAAGAACTTCCAGTAGATCTAAAAGGTAAATTCATTTACTACGTGGGTCCAGTCGATCCAGTTGGCGATGAAGTTGTTGGTCCTGCTGGCCCAACCACTGCAACCCGTATGGATAAGTTCACTCGTCAAGTTTTAGAAGCAACGGGCTTATTCGGCATGATTGGTAAAGCAGACCGTGGTCCTGCTGCAATTGAAGCGATCAAAGACAATCAAGCAACTTACTTAATGGCCGTTGGTGGTGCTGCTTACCTCGTGTCTAAAGCAGTCCGTGAAGCTGAAGTCGTTGCTTTTGCAGACTTAGGTATGGAAGCAATCTACAAATTCGTAGTTGAAGATATGCCTGTTTCTGTTGCAGTTGATGTAAATGGTACTTCAATCCATGCCACTGCACCAAAAATCTGGCAAGCTAAGATTGGTAAAATCCCAGTTGTTGATGCTGCTGCGTCATAAATAATACTCATACAATAATCATAGCCGAATCATCGTATTCGGCTATTTTTTTGCCTATGGCTTCTGCTAAATTATAAAAAAGACGAGAACAATAAGGCGGTCTATAGATGAATAAATACATGTTCAACATGGTGATTGGACTTTGCCTTCTCGTTGGCATGCAAAATACCTTTGCATCCCCAGCCCAAAGTAAGTCAGTCAAAGAACTGATCAAACTAAGCGAGCTCGAAAATGTTTTAAACACCTCACTCGATGAAATGCAACCGACTCTCGATCTTGAAGCTGAAAATATTTTATTAAGAGTCTTAGGAAAAGAAGAACTCACCACAACACAAGAACATCTTGCTGTACTCGAATTGAGCCAATTACTTAAAAATACCAGTTCAAAAGTCTTTGCTCGACCCGAAACTGTTCAGGCAATCGAGAAGATTTATGCAGATACCTTGAGCGAAGAAGAAATACAAGCCTATTTGAAGTTCTTAAAAACACCTGAAGGTAAATCCATTAATCAAAAAACCTTGCAAATCAGTACCAATGTTTTTCAATATATGAATAACTTAAGTCAAAAAACCTTAAATGACCCAGAGCAGAGCTCACAATTAAAAGAGCAGTTCCTCACCATCATCAAACCTTTAATTCAGGATGAGTAACTGCTCAAGCAAACCTACCAAGTTAATGGATTCCAAAGCTTAAATGGCTTAACCAAATGCACTTCTGACTTTTCATCATACTTTGCGGGTTTTAATTCTTGAGGTTTTGAGCGAACCTTGCCAGATGCATCTTGTGCAACAAAGTTATAGCTGGAAGATTTTAAACGGGTAAATGCGATTTCTTGATGCGCCACCTTGTCAGGTGTAATCATAAATGGGCCTGTATGCTCACTACGAGAAATCTTATTTTCTTCATCATATTTAATGAAATAAGTTTGTGCAGCATCGACCGTAAAATCGAGATATTTCGGTTTCTGGAAGTGCAATCCCGCCAATGGGCGACTCACACTCAAGCGATAAGTTCCCGCAGGTAGTTCCACCCAGTAATAATGATTATGTAATAAGCTCGGAATACGATGACCATTGATAAATAAGTTGGCCGCAGCAATTTCCTGACGGTTCCAACGTGTATCTGGACGATATAAATAAACCACCGCAGCCTGTTCATTTTGTGGTTTGATTGGTGCGTAATATTGGCCTAACTTTTGGTTGACCCAACCACCAACAGTAAAACCACCCACATGGTACTGATCAAATAGACCTGGTTCTTTTGCTGTGTCTACGGGTGGTAATGTTGCGGTCAGTGCGGTTGGTTTTTCTTCAACTGTCTTATGACTTTGACAGCCAGCCAATACCCCAGCACAATATAATGACAATATTAAATAACGCATGACATCCCTCAAGGCGTTTTCTTGGATTTATTTTTAACAGCGCAAAACTATGCGCATTTTTTCAATTTTTTAAGATTAACACCTCAACGACTAATTGCAAATAAAAAAAGCATGAAAAGCCAAGCCTTTCATGCTTTTTTAGATGAATGAGAATTAAGCTGATTTAGAGTCAATCACCTTTAAATCCTTCTTTTCAGTCAGTTCTGGCGTACCGACTTGTGGCAAGCGCTCTGCTTTAAATGTTGGCTTCGCCGTACCATTAATGACAGCTTCATCCACGATGACCGTACCAACATCCGTACGACTTGGTAAGTCATACATGGTTTCCAGTAATACATTTTCCAGAATAGAACGTAAACCACGCGCACCAGTATTACGCTCAAGAGCTTTCTTCGCCACAGCTCGTAATGCAGACTCATCAAAGACAAGGTCTACATTTTCCATGGTGAATAGATATTGGTATTGACGTGTTAATGCATTTTTAGGTTCTGTCAGAATCTGCATTAATGCTTCTTCATCCAGCTCTTCTAAAGTTGCAATCACAGGCAAACGACCAATAAACTCAGGAATCAAACCGAATTTAACTAAGTCAGTTGCTTCTACTTGACGGAACAATTCAGAGACTTTTTTACTGTCATCTTTATTCTTCACATCTGCTGTGAAACCAATTCCACCTTTCTCTTGGCGCTGTTGAACAATTTTTTCCAAGCCAGAGAATGCACCACCACAAATAAATAGGATATTTGCAGTATCAATCTGGATGAATTCTTGCTGTGGATGCTTACGACCACCTTGTGGCGGAATAGAAGCAACCGTACCTTCAATCATTTTTAACAATGCTTGTTGTACGCCCTCACCAGACACATCACGGGTAATTGAAGGATTTTCAGATTTACGGGTAATCTTATCAATCTCATCAATATAGATAATGCCTTTTTGCGCTTTTTCTACATCATAATCCGCTTTTTGCAACAACTTCTGCACGATGTTTTCAACATCTTCACCCACATAACCTGCTTCGGTTAAAGTGGTTGCATCTGCCATCGCAAATGGAACATCAAGCAGACGTGCAAGTGTTTGTGCAAGTAATGTTTTACCCGAACCTGTTGGTCCGATCAGCAAAATATTACTTTTTGCGATTTCAATCTCTTGATGTCCGTGAGTCGACTGGCCTACTTTTAAACGCTTATAGTGGTTATAGACCGCAACAGATAAGGTTTTCTTCGCAACATCTTGCCCAATCACATATTGGTCCAAGGCAGCACGTATTTCGTGTGGTTTTGGCAGGGCTTTAGTTGCCCAATCACCTGCTTCAACTTGTTGACTGGTTTGAACGAGATCTAAGCAGACATCTACACACTCATTACAAATATATGCGTCCTCACCAGCAATCAATTTTCCAACTTCAGATTGCGTCTTACCACAAAATGAACAATGTTTTTGTCCTTGAGGATGTTCGGACATATTTACTCCACAACTTAAATCTTAAACTTAGGTCCTAAAAATCAGGGACGTTTGCTTAGCACTTCATCTACTAAACCATATTCTTTGGCTGCTTGTGCAGTCATGAAATTATCACGATCTGTATCACGTGCAACGGTCTCGTAATCTTGACCACTATGTTCAGCCATTAAGCGATTTAAACGCTCTTTAATGAACAGAATTTCACGTGCGTGAATTTCAATATCAGAAGCCTGACCACGGAAACCACCTAGTGGTTGGTGGATCATCACACGAGCATTTTCAAGACAGTAACGCTTGCCTTTTGCACCCGCATTCAATAAGAATGCACCCATTGATGCTGCTTGTCCCATACAGTATGTCACAACATCTGGTTTGATAAACTGCATGGTGTCATAAATCGCCATACCCGCAGTTACTGAACCGCCAGGTGAATTGATATAAAGGTGAATATCTTTTTCTGGATTTTCTGCTTCAAGAAATAACATCTGCGCAACGATTAAGTTCGCCATGTTATCTTCAACTTCACCCGTTAAGAAAATAACACGCTCACGTAATAGACGTGAAAAAATATCGAATGAACGCTCACCACGAGACGATTGTTCAACGACAACAGGAACTAAAGCATTTTCAATTGTTGGAACATACATACGTTTACTTATTCCTAAATTATTGTGACTCGATCTATGCCAACAATATGAGGGATAATCAATGAAATTGCAAAAGATTCAATCTGAAATATTCGATTTTTTAGACTAAAATCTGGCAATTCCTAATTAAATTAACACTTTCATAACAGAGGGTTTAAAGAGCTTACATCAACGCTTTAACTGATAATAAAATACATCAATGAAAGCGAAGCAAACCCAAAAAGAAAAAGGCGCATTAAGCGCCTTTTTCTTGATTCAACTTTTTAAAAGATTAGCCACGGCGAGCTTGTTGTTCTTTCAATAAGTCTTCATAGCTGATCGCAACATCTTTTACTTTAGCAGCAGCTAAGATGTGATCAACAACTTGGTCTTCTAATACAACAGCTTCGATTTGAGCGCGTTGTTGTTTGTCATTTTTGAAGTATTCAACAACTTCTGTTGGATCTTCATAAGAAGAAGCCATGTCATCAATGTAAGCATCAACACGTGATTGGTCAACTTCAAGTTTAGCGTCAGCCAATACTTTGCTTACCAATACACCAAGCTTAACTGATTTTTCAGCTTGTTCTTTGAACAATTCATCAGGAAGCATGCTGCTGTCAAATGCGCCTGCACCTTGAGCACCAAACTGTTGAGTGAACTGTTGAATCATCTGTTGACGTTGACGGTCAATTTCTTGAGCAACCATTGAAGTAGGAACTTCAATTTCGTTTGCAGCAACAAGTGCATCAAATGCAGCTTGTTTAACTTGGTTACGAAGACCGTTGCGAACTTCACGTTCCATATTCTTACGAACGTCAGCTTTTAACTTGTCTAAGCCTTCTTCTTCAGTCAAACCAAAGATTTTCAAGAATTCAGCATCAATTTCTGGAAGTTTTGCTTTTTCAACTTGCTTCACAGTGATTTTGAATTGAGCTGCTTTACCAGCCAAGTTTTCAGCTTGGTAATCTTCTGGGAAAGTTACATCAATCACTTTCTCTTCGCCAGCTTTCATACCAACGATACCGTCTTCAAAGCCAGGAATCATACGACCTGAACCAAGTACAAGTTTAAAGTCTTCAGCAGCGCCGCCTTCAAACTTCTCACCGTCAACAGTACCTTCGAAGTCGAAAGTTACTTGCATGTCTTTCTTCGCCATACCTTTAGTTACAGCCCAAGTTTGACGTTGTTTTTGCAAGTTTTCGATCATTACATCAACGTCTTTGTCGTTGATTTCTGATGCTTTACGCTCAACTTCCAAGTCAGCAAAAGCTTTCACTTCTACTTCTGGGTAAACTTCAACAGTCGCTTCAAAAACTAAAGCATCATCTTTGTTTTCAACTTTTTCAATATTCGGCATACCGACCGCATTGATTTTTTCTTGTTGAATTGCTTCAAATACTGTGTCGCGAATGATGTCATTCACAACTTCTTGATAAATGCCCGCACCATATTCACGGCGAACAACATTCAAAGGCACTTTACCTGGACGGAAGCCGTTGATCTTCACAGTTTTGGCAGTGCGTTGTAAGCGAGCTTCAAATTGCTCGTTAACACGGCTCGTCGGTACAGAAACATTTAAACGACGGGCAACGCCCGAAACCGCTTCAGTCGTTACTTGCATGGCTTCCTCGATATTAGTTAGTAATAACAATTTTTAAAGTGCCACATTATATGACAACTTTCTGGATATACAAAATCGGATGCTAAAAAAGCAAATATATTTTCATTTTTATCCAAAACCATAGTTTTCTTAAATGAATCTTAAAACAAACGTTATTTTTTGTTGTTAATGATAGGTATTATCATTATACTTTGCATTCTTTTTGAACAATTGTTCTATTTTTCTCGTCCAGCTTTGGAACTCTAGTTATGAGTAAATTTAATTTGACCCCCCTTTCATTCGCATTACTTGGGGCAATGACCACATCCGCTTTTGCAGACACGACGGCAGCATCTGAAAATACCAACACACACCAACTTGCAACCATTGTGGTATCGGCAGCTGGTTTTGAACAAGATATTAAAAATGCACCAGCAAGTATCACAGTTATTACTGCTCAAGATTTGAAAGATAAAAGAATTAATTCCATTGCAGATGCATTAGTTGATGTAGAAGGCGTTGATATCAGCCCAACAGCAGGCAAAACAGGTGGTTTGAATATTCGTATTCGAGGAATGGATTCGGAATACACACTTGTATTAGTAGATGGCAGAAGACAAAACAGTACTGGTGATATAACGCCAAATGGTTTTGGTGAATCCAATAACAGTTTTATTCCCCCAATATCTGCTATTGAACGAATCGAAGTAATTCGAGGACCTGCTTCTACACTTTATGGTTCTGATGCTATGGGTGGTGTAGTCAACATTATTACTAAAAAAGTAACTGATGAGTGGACAGGCTCGGTGACATTAGAAGGTACAATTCTGCCTAATTCATCTGATTTTGGTAATCAACGCTCTGCTGATGCATTTATTACGGGTCCACTTATAAAAAATCTACTAGGCTTACAATTAAGAGGCAGAAAGGCGGAGAGAGACCAATCCAATGTTGTTAGAAAGGATGATGAGTCAACTGATGAATCATTGAATATGGGAAATAACCCAACTAAATCAGATATTGAAACAATTGGTGCGCGTTTAACACTCACCCCTACAGACAACCATGATTTATCTGTGGAATATGAACAAACAAAGCAATGGTATGATAACAGCAAAGGGCAATTGGGTACTTTAGGCGCGAATGGCGGCTATTCAGAAGCTCAAAAATATAATCGTGAAAAATATATTTTAGCGCATACATGGAGAAGTGACTTTGGTAATTTAGAATCCAGTATTAGTAATATTCAAACTGAAACTATTGGTCGCCTAATTCCGTCTCGCGCTCAAAATGGATCTAAAGCCATTACCCCAAGACTTTTGGAAAGTGAAGATACGACTTTTGATACCAAATTTACAACTGAACATTTCTCGGGTCATAAAATCACTCTAGGTGGCCAATGGTGGGAAGCTAATATCAAAGATGGTTTACGTGCCAATAAAGAAATCTCCTTTAAACAGCTAGGTCTTTTCGCTGAAGATACATGGTCAATCACAGATAGTCTGGCACTTACGCTTGGTTTACGATACGACGACCATGATACCTTCGGAGACTTCTGGACTCCTCGTGCTTATTTGGTCTGGAATGCGAATGACAACTGGACGTTCAAAGGTGGATATAACGAGGGATACAAAGCGCCGAGACTTGAACGCTTAACTGATGGCATCTATAACATTGGTGGACAAGGTAGAATCCCTCTCTTTGGAAATCCAGATTTAAAACCTGAAAAAAGTAACAACTTCGAAATTGGAACGTATTTTAGTAATGGCTCTAATTTTGATGCAAACATGACAGCTTTTTATAGCCAAGTTAAAGACAAAATCGTAACTGGGGCAATTGAAAGAACTTGTGATGCTGCCAGTAGTGATGCTTTTGGTGGAAAAATTGCTTGTGAAAACTTTATGGCAAGTGTTGGCACACCTTGGCTAATGGAAAATGGAGATACAGGGACTCGCTCTTGGAACGTTACCCGACCAACCAATGCTGAAAAAGCTGAAATTTATGGGGTAGAAACAGGATTTAACTGGGAGTTTGTTCCTGATTGGAAGTTTGGTATCAACTACACATGGACAAATACTGAGATTAAAGACAAAAGTATTGGGAATCCACCACTTAACGATACACCCGAACATATTGCCAATGCTTCACTTAAATGGCAGGCAGATGACAATATCCAACTTTGGGCTCGTGGTGAATACCGCAGCGAAAGGGCTCGCTACCTTAAAACTTATCAAAATATGAGTACTGCAGAAAAAAATGCTTACGATGCTTTGGGTGATTATAAAGAATATGCCTTATTACATGTAGGCTCTAATTTTAATATCACACCAAACTGGAACTTGGGCGTTGCTCTGTATAATGTTTTTGATAAGAATTTCAATGACTATGAGCGTGTTGGTACTAGCTACTATAACCGCTACAGTAATACCCAAGAAGGTCGTCGCGTTCAATTAAGCACCACTTTCTCTTTCTAAACTCAGTCCTTTCCATCTTAATCTTTTCACTAGTCATTAGAGATCACCTAATGATTAGTGAAAAATGCTTACCCTAAATTCAATTTTACAAAAATACTCTTATAAAGATCCCCCTACTTCCCCTTATATTCAAATATTTGACCCTCTAAAACCCTGATCAAAATTAAATAAAACTTTTATAAAAAACTTTTATAAAAAACTTTTATATCAATAAATTAAATATAACCATCACTACATTATCATTCAGCCCAATTATTAATCAAAAATATCAATCCCATAAAATGTCAATATATTTCAATAAATTAAATATATACAGCTCTTTATACCGACCTAAAAGCTATTGATAACGATAATAATTATCAATAGACTTCACACAAATTGTTACATAGCTTAACAATTCATTCGCTTTTACTTCTTTTTTGTAAAAGCTCTACAAAGTTGAAAGTTCTGTCATTCACACTTCAATTTCAGGGGTTCTCTCAATGGCAAAAATCAAAAGTCGTAAACATTTCCGTACCACACCTTTAGTTGCACTTGCAGCAACCCTTCCTTTAGCAGCACATGCTGCCCCTAAAGAAGAAAGTGTGGCAAAGCTTCCAACAATTGAAGTAAATGCAGAAAATACCTATAAAGTAGATGCAGTAAGCTCTCCAAAATATACACAACCCCTACTCGATACACCTCAAACTGTACAAGTTATTAAAAAAGAACTGTTACAGGAACAAGGTGCTGCATCATTAGTGGAAGCACTACGTAATACCCCAGGCATCACACTACAAATGGGTGAGAATGGTAATACCAGCGCAGGTGACACTTTCCAGATGCGTGGTTTCTCGACACAAACATCAACCTATGTCGATGGTATCCGCGATCTTGGTGCGGTCAGTCGTGATGTATTCAACTTAGAACAGATTGAAGTTGTAAAAGGTCCATCTGGCTCAGAAGCGGGTCGTGGTGCAGCATCAGGTTATATCAACTTAGTCACCAAGTTACCGAAAGCTGAAAGTAGTCGTGAAGTTTCAGCACGTTACAATACCGCTGAAAATGCACGCTTAACTGCTGACATCAATCAGGCAATTAATGAAAGTACAGCGATTCGTTTAAATGTGATGGGACAGGATGGTGGTGTTGAAGGACGTGATGTTGTTGAAAACAATGGTTGGGCAATTGCTCCCTCGATTGCTTTCGGTCTAAATACAGATACACGTTTCTACCTATATTCTCAGCATGTTCGCCAAAATAATATTCCTGATGGTGGTATTCCGACCATTGGTATGAATGGCTTTTATTATGGTTATGCTTCTAACTACGCAAACGCTAAAAATACCGCTTTACAAAATCAAATCCGCGAAGCGATTAATAATTCTGCCGATGCACAGAAAATTAATAGTGCTTTACGCACAGCACCTGAAGTCGATCGTAGTAACTTTTACGGCAATGCAAATGACTATGAAGATATTAACTCAGATATGGTCACTGCTAAAATTGAAAGTGATTTTGCCGAGAACATTAAATTTACCAATATCTCTCGATTTGGTAAAAACAGAATGCAACGTGCATTAACAGGAATTAATGCCATTGGAAATGCACCATCTGTCAATGTCACTGTAAATCCAAATAATACATATAGCTACAAATTCAACTACGGTACATTTGATCCAAACAATAAAGATACTTGGACAATTTCTCGCTCGTATCAAGGTGTGGACCAAGAAAATAAAATTCTTGCCAACACATCAACCTTGAACTTTAATTTTAAAACTGGTGCTGTAGAGCATGACCTCGTTGCTGGCTTAGAATTTCTGAAAGAACAACAAATTTCTAAAACCCTATCGACTCAAACACCAGGAACGAAAGCTCCTAGTACACCTGCGGCAAATTTATATAATCCAAACCACCACGATGCCCTACCAGCATTAGTCTATACCGGTGGCTACACTGATGGCGAAACCAAAACTGCTGCTGCTTATTTGTTTGACACAGTTAAACTACTTAATGATCGTTTGCAGTTTAATGGTGGTGTCCGTGTTGATTATTATGAAACGGATTACAATGCACTTGCTGTTGCAACAGATTCAAATACCCTTGCAGTTACTAAAACCCCAACCAATCTACAAGCACATGACACTTTAGTTAGTTGGAAATTGGGCAGCTTATTTAAGCCAACTGAAAACAGTAGTATTTATGCATCTTATGCAAAATCACTCACGCCTCCAGGCAGTGCAAACTTTGGGCTATCAGATACAGGTATTAATAGTTCTGCTGCTAAACCACAAGAAACCAATCACTATGAAGTGGGTGGAAAATGGGACGTGCTGAAAAACAAACTGGCATTAAATGCTGCCGTTTATCACACAGAAAATGAAAACCAATTCACCACTGACCCAATTACTAAAGAATCTGTTCAAGAAGGTAAAACACGAGTTGAAGGTGTTGAACTCGGTGTTGTGGGTCAAATTACCGATGCTTGGAATATTTCTGCGGGTGTTGCCCACATGAAAACCAAGCAAAAAAATCAGCAGAGCTTTAGCAGCACTGGCGAAAAAACAGTAACGGATTCGGTACGTTGGTCACCTGATTGGACTGCAACGTTATGGACGACTTATGACATCGCTGGTTTTAAAGTAGGTTTAGGTGCACGCTATGTAGATGAACAGAAACGTGTAAATACCGATAGCACTGCTCCAGCCAATATGCCAAAAGTACCATCTTATGTCGTGTTTGATGCAATGGCAGGTTATAGCTTCAACAAGAATGCATCACTTAACCTCAATGTCTACAACTTAGCAGATAAAGACTACATCAGCGCATTGAACAATGGTGGCAGCCGTTTTGTGCTCGGTCAGCCTCGTTCAGCAGCATTAACATTCAACTATAAGTTCTAAATTATTCAATCAAAATTGAAGATTGAATAGATGAACTCAGCCTGTCAGAAAAGGTATACTTTTTCGACAGGCTGTATTTTTTGAAGGGTTTTTAAAGATGATGTTGCACATCCCTGAGCTGCTCAGTAAACAACAAGTGTTAGAACTACGCCAACAAATGCAGTCAGCTTCAGTCTGGGTTAATGGTTCTCAAAGCGCAGGAGTACAAGCTCAGCAAACTAAAAATAATTTACAGATTGATACCCATAATGATCTCTATCAATCCTTAAGTCAGTCTGTTCTAAATTCTTTACAAAGCAATCTGCTGTTACGCTCAGCGGCACTGCCCCAACATATTTTATCTCCGATGTTTAATTGCTATCAAAATCAAGGCAATTATGGCAATCATGTCGATAGTGCTGTTCAGGCTTCTTCAAAAACAGGACAAATGATTCGCACCGATGTCTCTATTACGGTTTTTTTATCCGAACCCGATGAATACGAAGGTGGAGAACTGATTGTTGAAGATACCTATGGCAGCCACGAGGTTAAGCTGGATGCTGGTGATGCGATTTTATATCCGTCCACAAGTCTGCATCGCGTTGAACCCGTCACTCAAGGTAGTCGGATTGCCGCTTTCACTTGGATTCAAAGCATGGTCAAAGATGACTGGCAACGTACCATGCTATTTAATTTAGATATGACTATTCTAAAACTAAGACAGCAACTTGGCGACACAGAGGAAGTGGTTGCATTGACTAGCCATTATCACAACTTATTAAGACAATGGGGAGTTTTTTAATGTCACCCCTCCCGCCATTGACCACAATACCAGCTCATCTACAAACCCTGGCAGATTACGAGCAACAAGCATCTCAACACCTAGAAGAAGCGACTTGGCATTATTTACAAGGTGGTGCCATGCATGAACTGAGCGTGCAAGATAATCAGCTCCAGTTTCAAGATGTTCGACTTATTCCACGTCATTTAAATGATTTTTCTCAGGGCAATACTCAGCTCAATTTATTTGGGATGGACTATCCTCATCCAATTTTTCTCGCTCCCATTGGGCATCAGGCACTTTTCCATCCTCAAGCCGAGCAAGCCACAGCACTTGCAGCTGAGTTAATGCAGAGTAATTTTGTACTGAGTACATTAAGCAACACACATATGGAAGCTTTGAATAAAGAGAATCCCTACAAATGGTTTCAACTTTATTGGCAAGGTAACCGAGAAAAATCATTAGCGTTAATTCGACTTGCAGAACAACACAATTACAAAGCGATCGTGATCACGATCGACGCGCCACATACAGGGATCCGCGATCGAGAGCGAAAAACCTTCTTTCAACTTCCCAATAAGATGCCACATCCCCATGCATCGGTTAATTTAAAAATCGGTAATTTGGCTGCTAATGAACATCCTATTTTCCAAGGTCTGATGAAAATGGCACCCAAATGGGAGGATATTGAGTGGTTAATTAGAAATACTAAACTGCCCCTAATCCTCAAAGGTGTATTACATCCTATGGATGCCAAGAAAGCGGTCGAATGTGGTATTTCAGGTCTGATCGTTTCCAATCATGGCGGTCGCGTACTGGATACCACCATTCCGCCATTAATTGCACTGCAAAAAATCAGAGCCGTTGTTCCAGCCAATTACCCCCTACTGTTAGATGGTGGTATCCGTCGTGGTTCAGATGTCTTTAAAGCTATTGCACTTGGTGCATCAGCCGTACTGATCGGTCGTCCTTATATTTATGGCTTGGCAACGGCTGGCGCCCTAGGTGTTGCCCATGTACTTAAAATCTTAAAGGAGGAATTTGAGATCACCATGGCCCTGATGGGAACAGCAACATTAAAAGAGATTAACCATGACTTTATTGATCAATAATCCGTTTTACCCCAACCTCACTTTAACAAACTGATATTCAAAAAACTTTCAGGCTTTTAAAGATAAATCATATAAATAAAACTTCAGTAAAATGACACAACTCATAATATCTAAATTAAAAGTTAATAGTTAAAACACAATCGTTTTTTTAGATTAAATAAAAAAATCAACAAATTAACAACGTTTTTAAACATTTAAGGACGAAAAATTATTTAGGTTTCCATTGCAACAATTAGAAACAATTGAAAAATCCAATCCAAAAAAAATGAATATAGAAATAACAATGATTATCCTTTGCATAAATTTTTACATACTTAGGCGTGCCCCATGTCTTTTATTAAATCACGGAAGAAACTTGTTTCTTCTGCAATTGCATCATCACTTTCAGTTATTGCGATGCCAGCCATTGCACAGGACCAAGCCGTTCAACTACCAACAATTCATGCACACGCAGCAAAAGAAGAATCTTTAAAAGTAGATCAGTCTGCAAATGCAAAATTTGTTGCTCCTCTTAAAGACACACCAAAGTCAGTTTCGATTCTGTCGCAAAAACTACTAAAAGAAACCAATTCAAATACCTTACTTGAAGCACTTCGTTATGAGCCAGGTATTACTCTAGGCGCTGGTGAGGGTGGTACCCCTTATACGGATATGCCGATTATTCGTGGTTACAACAGCCAAAACTCTATTTATGTGGATGGCGTGCGCAATGCCACTTCACAAAGCCGTGATATGTTCGCTGTTGAACAAGTTGAGATTATTAAAGGCTCTTCTTCTGCACTTGGTGGTGGCGGTAGTATCGGTGGTAGCATCAACTTAGTAACTAAAGTTGCGCATGAAGGCGATGTTTACCAAGGTAGTGTTCAAGGTGGTACTGATAACTATCGTCATATCCAACTTGATGCCAACAAAGATTTTGGTAATGGTACAGCAGGCCGTGTCGTGGTGATGGGTCATGAAAATGAAAAACCAGGTCAACACAATGGTGCCGAATATGCTCGCGTTGGTATCGCACCAAGTATTAGCTTAGGCTTGGGTAGCCCTAACCGTGCAACCCTTAGCTATTATTTCTTGAAAAGTAATGATGAGCCAGATGCAGGTATTCCATTTAATAACTCCAATGTTCCAACCAATGCGCCAGCTGGTACTGAAAAAGGCGATGGTCGACCTGTTCATGTGAAGCAAGGTACTTACTATGGCTGGAAAGCACGCGATTTTGATAAACGCGAAAATCATATTGGTACATTAAAATTAGAACATGACTTTAATGAAAACTTAACGCTTAGTAACGTTGCGACCTACACTAAGTCTAAAGCTGATTATGTCAACTCTATGCCTGATGACTCTAAAGGCAACATCTACAATGGTGAAGTATGGCGCCGCTCAAATGGCCACACTAGAGATACAGATGCTTTTAGCGATCAATTATCTTTAAAAGGTAAATTCAATACAGGCTTTCTAAAACATAATTTTAATGTCGGTGCAGAATATGCTCGCCAAGAAACAGATAAAGCATCATATCTATTAACAGATATAGCAAATGCCAATAATGGTGATGCATTGAAAGGTGCATGTTCATTAGGTGTTGGGGCTGCATCAAATTACTGGTGTACAGATTTAAATAACCCGAATCCAAATGACCCTTGGTTAGGCAAAATTGATATTAATCCAACCTCAATCAATACCGTAACCAGTAAAACTACATCTATCTATGCATTAGATAGTATCGAATTACACCCTCAATGGTTACTTGATCTTGGCGTTCGTTGGGATAAATTTGACACTGAGCAAGTTACCAAAGCAACAGGTGTAAAACTTGAAAGCAACACGGACTATTTCTCTTATCAAACTGGATTAGTGTATAAGCCAACAGAACAAGGCAGCATTTATGCAAGCTATGCAACTTCTGCGAGTCCTGTAGGTATTAGCCAAGGCGATGGAGAAAGTGATCTTGGTGCTGCATATCTTGATTTAAAACCAGAAAAAGCACGTACGATTGAATTAGGAACCAAATGGGATTTATTTAATCAACGTGCTAACGTCACTGCTGCTATTTTCCGTACTGAAAAAACTGACTCTCGCGTAACAGATTCAGATGGTACAACTCGTAATATTGGTAATAGTAAAGTTGATGGTTTTGAACTTGGCCTAAATGGCAAAATTACAGATAAATGGGATATTGCTGCTGGTTATAGCTACTTAGACAGTGAACTTACCAAAGGTAACCAAAATTCAGCAGGCTTGTTAGCAGAAGGTAAGCCATTACCATTTGTTGCGAAAAATAGTGCAACTTTATGGTCTACGTACAAAGTCATCCCTAAACTTACTTTAGGTGCTGGCGTTCAATACCAAGATAAAGTATTCGCGAATACCACTGCACCAAAATTCTTACCGACTTATACCATCTATAATGCGATGGCAAAATATGACGTAGATAAAAATGTAAATGTACAGCTGAACGTCAATAACATTGGTGACAAGCGTTACTTTACAGGTGCTCATGCAGCTCATTATGCTAATGAAGGTAATGGACGTAATGCTGTCTTAGCGATTAACTTTAAATACTAAGTCAAAATCCATAAAATATTTATGGAATTAAACTCAGTTCGTATAAAATAGCCTCGACATGAGGCTATTTTTACATATGAAGCAAATACTCAAAAGGTGTTCACAGTGATTCATCATATTCCCAATGTATTAACGAAAGAACAAGTTGCAGAGTTCCGTCGCTTGATGGCAGATGCAGATTGGGTAGGTGGAAAAGTCACCGCAGGTACACTCTCTGCTTCCGTGAAAAAAAATCAGCAGTTATCTGAGCAAGATCCACTCACTCACGCGCTCAGTGATATCGTGATCAAAGCAATTTGGCAAAATGCATTATTTCAAGCAGCTGCGCTTCCTCATAAAATCATCCCACCTCTATTTAATCGTTATGATGAATCTGAAAGCTTTGGCTTTCATGTCGATAACTCGATTCGCCTGATTCGTGGCACATCTGAGCAAATCCGCACTGATTTATCATGCACCTTATTCTTAAGCGAACCAGAAGAATATGAAGGTGGTGAACTGGTTATTGAAGATACTTATGGCTACCATGAGATTAAACTCCCTGCTGGTGATGTGGTGCTTTACCCATCAACCAGTTTGCATGAAGTCAGCAGTATTAGCGCAGGAACCCGTTTTGCCTCATTTTTTTGGGTACAAAGCCTGATTCGAGATGATAGTAAACGCCACCTATTATTTACGTTGGATGAAAGTATTCGTGAATTACGGAAAACCCATGGCGATGCTTATCCAGAAGTGATGAAACTCACCAACATTTACCATAACCTGATTCGGATGTGGTCTGAGCTATAATTCGCACACTTTTCAAAGTTTAGAGATAAAAACAACTTTTTTATCTCTAATTAATAAAATTACGGGAAATTTTCCCCATTAAAATTTAAATAATGCAAAAAACAGGGAAATATTTCCCATTTATTCTTATTAAAATGTTCTATAGACCTTTGCAGTCGTCTGTATTTTCGCCTAGACTGAATATCGTTAGATGATTAATATAACTGCAAAATTAAATACCCAATATGAATGGTAGATGATGAAAACAAATCGCGGCTTTACCCACCCGTCTCATACAACACATCTCGCTGCACTTCTCCTGATGCTGCGCCTCGCGCGCGTATAAATTTTTTCGCCTACTTTTTTAGGCGCTCGATCCCCGAATTCGCTTTAAATTAATTCTTATAGACACCATATATATCTGTAGCACGTTGCCTTTTATTTGACTCAGCAACCATGCTACGACAAGGAGTTTTCTCATGATGTTGGCTGACCCAAGCAAAAAATACCGCCGTATGTATCAACGAGTGGATTTACCAGATCGTCAATGGCCGAATAATGAAATCAATCAAGCACCGATTTGGATGAGTACCGACCTTCGTGATGGGAACCAAGCGATTTTTGAACCGATGGATATGGATCAAAAATTAAAAATGTTCCACATGTTGGTTAAAATCGGTTTCAAACATATTGAAATTGGTTTCCCTTCAGCATCTCAAATTGACTTTGACTTTACCCGTAAATTGATCGAAGAAAATTTGATTCCTGAAGATGTTTACATTGAGGTCTTGGTTCAGGCACGTGATCATTTGATTGAACGTACTTTTGAAGCGTTGGTTGATGCAAAGCGTGCCATTGTGCATATCTATAATTCAAATTCACCGACCTTCCGCCAGAAAGTCTTGAATGTCGATGCCAATGGTTCGAAACAACTTGCCATTAATGCGGCAACCAAAGTCAAAGAATATGCAGCGCAATACCCTGCTACAGACTGGATTTTCCAGTACAGCCCAGAATGTTTCTCTGCAACAGAATTAGAAGTTGCCAAAGATGTCTGCGATGCTGTGACTGAAATCTGGGAAGCTTCACCGACCAATAAAGTCATTTTGAACTTGCCTGCAACAGTTGAAGTGTCTACACCGAATGTCTATGCCGATCAAATCGAATGGATGCACCGTAACTTAGCACGTCGTGATGGCGTGATTATCTCTGTTCACTGTCACAATGACCGTGGTTGCGGTATCGCAGCCTCTGAATTGGCAATTATGGCGGGTGCTGATCGTGTTGAAGGTTGTGTATTTGGAAATGGTGAACGTACGGGTAACGTTGATGTTGCTGCGATTGCCTTGAACATGTACACCCAAGGTGTTGCACCAAACCTAGACTTCTCAAATATCAATGAAATCATTGCAACAGTTGAAGAATGTACAGGTTTACCTGTTCATCCTCGTCATCCATATGCAGGTGATTTAGTCTTTACCGCTTTCTCTGGTTCACACCAAGATGCAATTAAAAAAGGCTTCGAATTCCAGAAAAACGAAGAAATCTGGGATATGCCATACTTGCCAATCGATCCAAAAGACTTGGGCCGTGACTACGATGCAGTAATTCGTGTCAACAGCCAATCAGGTAAAGGTGGTATAGCCTACTTATTGGAATCGAATTACAACGTTGCATTACCGCGTCGTGTTCAAATCGAATTCAGTCAGATCGTACAACAACATACCGATGAAAATGGTACAGAAATCAGTGCACATGAAATCTGGACCTTATTTGAAAATACCTATGTGGATGTGAAGAACAGCCATTATCAAACCAAACATTATCAATTGTCGGATATCAATGGTACACAAATCATTGAATTAGACGTTGAAATTGATGGTGAAATTCAGCGTCTCCGCGGAGAAGGTAATGGTCCTATCTCAGCCATGTTGAATGCCTTACAGTTACCAATTGATGTGGTGAACTATGAAGAGCGCAGCATCAGTTCAGGTGCCAATGCCAAAGCACTTGCATTGATTGAGCTTCAAGTGAAAGGCACAGGTAAGAGCGCATTTGGTGCGGGTGTACATGACAACATCGTAACTTCATCAATCGAAGCCATTATTGCCTGTACCAACCGTTTAATTGAACAAGGGGTATTAACCACCGATCAAGTGGCTGCAGCAGCCGTTTAGGTAAGTGAAATATCACATAATCGTCAGTAAAGCTGAGTTGTAATATCAGAAAAAATGACTTTTGAAAGGATACCTGAATTGGTATCCTTTTATTATTAATGATTTATTATAGGGCGAATCATTCCAGTGTCTTTTCCATCGGATTCAGTGGGTTTAGTCACACCACAAAAGTTTCAATTTGAACAACCTTTAGAACTTGAATGTGGCCGCGTATTGCCTCGTTTCGATTTAATGGTTGAAACCTATGGAACACTCAATGCAGATCAATCCAATGCCATTCTGATTTGTCATGCACTGTCAGGACATCATCATGCTGCGGGCTATCATCATGAAGATGATAAAAAAGCAGGCTGGTGGGACAGCTGTATTGGACCAGGGAAAGCAATTGATACCAATCACTTCTTTGTTGTTTCCTTAAATAATATCGGTGGTTGTAGTGGTTCTACAGGTCCAACCTCACCGAATCCTGAAAATGAAAATCGTCCCTATGGTCCAGACTTTCCATTGGTTACAGTACGTGACTGGGTCAAAACCCAAGCGATGCTCTCAGACCGTTTAGGCGTTAAAGTTTGGTATTCTGTGATTGGCGGCTCTCTGGGCGGCATGCAGGCCCTGCAATGGTCACTGGATTATCCAGACCGATTACATAAATGCGCCATCATCGCCAGTGCACCCAAATTATCAGCCCAAAATATTGCCTTCAACGAAGTGGCACGCCAATCGATTCTTTCCGATCCAGATTTTCATCATGGTCGTTATTTAGAAAATGATAGTTATCCGAAACGCGGTTTGATTTTGGCGCGGATGGTGGGTCATATCACCTACTTGTCAGAAGAAGCCATGAAACAAAAATTTGGTCGCGATTTAAAATCGGGCAAATTTATGTATGGTTTTGATGTCGAATTCCAAGTGGAAAGCTATTTACGTTACCAAGGCGAACAATTTAGCCGCAATTTCGATGCAAATACTTACTTGATTATGACCAAGGCCTTGGATTATTTTGACCCTTCGCGTGAATATGAACATTCTTTGACGAAGGCAATGAGCCAACCAAAGTGCCAATTTTTGGTGATTTCATTTACCACAGACTGGCGTTTTAGTCCAAGCCGTTCTCAGGAACTGGTGGATGCTTTGATTGATAATCATAAGCCTGTCAGCTACTTAGACATTGATGCTGAACAAGGTCATGACTCGTTCTTATTCCCTATTCCACTGTATGTGAAAACGCTACGCGCATTTTTAGGTGGAGAACAACAGTTGCAATCGACATCGCAGGAGCAGCACTAATGCGCATAGATCAACGACTCGCCGAAAAATGGATTAACCCGAACTCTAGCGTGTTAGACTTAGGCTGCGGTGATGGCGAATTGCTGGCTCATATGAGCAAACAGCACAATATTCGTGCCTATGGTCTAGAAATTGATCAAGAAAAGATTGCAATTGCCATCAGTCGGGGGTTAAATATTATCCAACAGGACTTAAACCTTGGTTTAAGCCGTTTTGCCGACCAGTCTTTTGACTCTGTGGTTATGGCACAAGCTTTGCAAGCTGTAGATGCACCCGATGTATTACTTCGTGATATGGTGCGTGTCGGTAAACAGGCTATTATTACTTTTCCAAACTTTGCGCATTGGAAGACACGTTCTTTTCTTGCATTGAAAGGAAAAATGCCTGTTTCGGAAGCTTTACCTTATATGTGGTATAACACCCCGAATATTCATTTATGTACTTTCCGTGACTTTGAAGCCTTATGTGCTGAGAATCGGATTAAAATTATTAATCGACTTGCCGTTAATGGTGACCAACAAGGTAGTATGCTCAGTAAGCATATGCCGAACCTATTTGGTGAAGTCGCAATTTATCGAGTGAGCGCTCTATGAAAAAGACATTAATCAGCACATTTTTATTTGGTCTGATCAGTATACAAGCGCACGCTGACTATGTTGCTCAACCTCAATCGGTTGCAACACAGGCAGCGCGATATTCAGTGATGGGTATCAATGAATTGCAAAGCGCAGCAAAATCTGGTCAAGCTGGGGCACAGTTTTACTTAGCAACCCGTTACCAATTTGGTAAAGACGTTGCTAAAGATGAGAAACAAGCATTTTCTTTATTCAAAGCAGCAGCAGATCAAGGTTTATCTGCAGCACAATTGAATGTTGGTCGTATGTATGCCGATGGCATGGGCGTCAAGAAAGACGAAGTTTTAGCACGTAAATATTTCGAGAAAGCAGCAAGCAACGGTGACAACCGTGCCAGCTTTAATCTTGCAATGATGGAAGAACAGAAGAAAAACTTTGTTGGTGCTTATCAGTGGTATGAGCTTTCAACGCGTGATGGCATGCTCGACACCAAAGTGATCAGTCTTTCTGAAGGTAAGAAAACTGCTTTGGCGGCTAACCTAACTCAAGATCAGATCCGTACCGCACGTGACCGTGCTGATAAATGGATTCAAGCGCAATAATCTTGCTTAGATCTATTGAGTGATTTTAAAAACCGACTTGTGAGAGTCGGTTTTTTTATATGCTTAGATCTAATTTTCAGTTTCCTGTTAAACGATTCGATCAAAGTCCTTTTACTTTTCTGGTTCCAAATAGATGATACCGACATCTATCTTTTCCAAAATTCTCGCCCCAGGATTCTCTTTAATATCTTCAAGAGATTTCCCATTTGAATAATCCACTATTCTAGGCTCGTAATCTTCAAAAAAAATATAAATTTGTGGGGCACTAAGGGATAGTTTTTTTAAATTTGGTCTAAAAAAATAATAAGGCTCAGCCTTAGGGGTAATTTTAAAGCTACCAGTATGATCTGTCTTAATTTTCTTATTTTCATCCAAGCCTAAATCATAGCCAATATAACCTTCAGTATTCGTAATAGGAGCTTTTGTTCTACTGTCAAAAACCTGCCCATTAACCTCTGGTTTTAAATAGTAGTTTTTAGGCGTACAAGCAATCAACCCTGTAATGCAAAATACAAAAAAAATTATCTTCATAGTCATATACACAAAAAATCATAATTCGATATAACAATAAAATTAAAGTCTATTTCTCAGGATCCAAATATACTTTACCTACTTCAACTTTATTATAATAATCAAAGCCTATTTTTTCTTTTGGAACTTGCCTCCAAAAGAATTTTGAATAATCCAGTATTTCCCCTTCATAACCTTCTATATATATATATATCTGCAAAGGAATATCCTTATAAGAACTTATATCCGGCTTAAAAATATAATATTCTTTTTTAATTGGATATATTACAAACTCACCTGATGATTTTAATGATTTTTTTGGAGTTTTTTCAGTAGGTAACGAAAAGCTTATATAACCTTTTTTGTTACCTAAAGGTTCTTTAGAATTACTATCATAGAGATACCCCGTAATTTCCGGGGTCAGATAAATTGTTTTCTTTGAACAAGAAACGCTTGAAAAAATCACTATTAATAAAATAAAAATTATACTTTTTCTCATTTTCTAGAAATTCCTGATATGAATAAAAGTCCTATAACATCATTTTCATTTGCTATCATTCGAGTATCCCAAGAAGGTGTCCGACTAAGAGATGTCTCAGCATATTTCATTAGGTCAATTTCTCCAGATTGAGGATAAGTAGTTCCAGATTTTGGATTTTGGTTATAACCTGACGAACCATGATGTGTAATAGATTCTTTGAACCCAGCATAAGTTTCTACTATCGCGTGCCCAATCTCATGGGCAATTGTTTCTTTAAACTTTTTATCTGAATATTCATGCTTATAAAAATACCAATCATTCTCTAATTTTAAATATCCAGTTGCGTATGCTGTTTTTCTTGACAAAGCCCAATTAGAACTTCTAAACATAAAGTCATTAGGGTTAACATTTGTAATATATGTTAATTTCATCTCAGGCATAGCCTTAGAATCAGATAAAGAAGGTTTCAGGAAAACCTCATATTTTTTACTATCAATAGAAATAAATTTCCCTGTAGGATGACTACTATTACGGCTCCAATAATACTTAATACCATCCAAAGATAGTTGTTGCAATTGCAAAAAAGACCGCGTTCTTAAAGAGTATGGTTTAGTTTTATTTAACTTAGTTGTAATTTCTGGTACTGACCTCTCATTAAACAGTCCACTTGCTCCACCATCAGTTAAATTTACCCTTAAGTTAATTAAAATGTGATTACTTTTCTTATTAACAACTACATCCATCCAGTCTTTACTAATATATTTAAATTGAAATATTTTCTCATCAGAACATTGACAAGAACCACAAGAGTAACCTTTAAGCTTAAATTTAACACCTAAAGATTTTAAAAAGAACTTACTATCATATAAATTATTTAAGAAACCATCCCAGTCAATATTTACCTTTTGGCCAGCCGTGAATATTTTTTCTATTTTTTTTACTTCTACAAATGTTCCCTCATGTTCAACCTCTAAACTAATAGCATCATAAGTCCCCTTTTTAATATTTACAAAAAAAGTAAAATCTTTAAATTTAGAAACACCCAATGGAATAAAGGGAGAGCTTCTCATATCAGTAAGCTCAATCTCAAAATTTTTTATATTGTCAACAAAACTATCCGTAGTATTTTGCTTATTATTTACAAAAGATGATGTTGCTGTACTTATACTACTTCCAGAGCTACTGCTCCCAACAACATGTGTTTGTTGAGGCATGATGGTTGCACCACACGTTAGCTTATCACCGACATAAGCGACAGGTTTACCATCAAAAATGACATGATCATGGCTTTTTATCACTGTAGACCAGCATCTACATTTAGGACAAAGATGCCCATCTCCCGCCCTTACAAATAAATTTCCCTGCTGAGAACTCATCATTTGAGTTGCTGGAATCATGCCACCATGATCTGTAAATGCATTATGAATCGCAAAACCTTTTGCCATAATTTAGTCCTTTAGAGAGGTATCAGAACTTAGAAAGTTATCAATTTTTGGTTGATCTTTAAAAATACGAATCGCAACGGATGTATTTGGACTATCAATAATCTCATCACCATTTTCTAAATGACTCCCTACCAAAGCAACTGGCACGCCATCAAGCACACATGCTTGCCCTGCACCTGCAATAATTTTGGACGTTGTGCCATCTATATAAATGACATCATCACCCACACGAGCAATCGACATCCCTGCAATTTTGTAATAATGATAAGAAGCTCTAACCAAGCCACCATTTTTTGTTTTAGCACCATTTACAGCAAGATAGTAAAGCGTCTGAGGCTTATTCTCCCAATACAATTGTTCAGCTTTTAACGTCTGTTCAATATCCTCCTGAGACATATGCTGCAATTGCTCTATAGCCAATTCATGTAAAAAGGTTGGACTCATCATTTCCTCTCTATTCTTGTTCTTTCAAACCTAAGCATAACAAATTCCCTAAAATAGACATACCTGTATGTATAAAGTATCTATTTTCATAAAATTTGCCTAAAATCCTCTTTAATTTTATTGATCTGAAAACTGATATGTCTACCCAATCATGGCTCAACCAAGGCAGCCTTGTGCTTGCAAGTAATAACAAAGGCAAAGTAGTCGAATTTGAACATCTGTTTCAACAACTTAATCTTCCTGTCGAGATCATTCCTCAAGGCAAACTCGATATTGAAGATGCGATTGAAGACGGTCTCAGCTTTGTTGAAAATGCCATTATCAAAGCACGCCATGCCTCTAAGCTTTCAGGTAAACCTGCGCTAGCAGATGACTCTGGACTTTGTGTACCTATTTTAGGTGGTGCGCCTGGCATCTACTCAGCGCGTTATGCTGGCGAGCATGGTAATGATGCTGCCAACAATCAGAAATTGTTGGCTGATCTTGCACCTTTGCGTAAAGAAGGTGAAGCCATTGAAGGGATGTTTGTCTGCGTATTGGCACTGGTCACGCATGCAGAAGATCCACTGCCACAAATTTTCCAAGGTATCTGGAAAGGTGAGATTTTAGAAGCTGCTCGTGGTGAAAATGGTTTCGGTTATGACCCTTTATTCTGGCTGCCTGAACTCAATGTTTCGAGTGCTGAACTGAGCAAAGCTGATAAAAATAAAATTAGCCATCGCGGTCAAGCAATGCAGCTGTTTAAAGCCAGTTTGGTTTAAAACTTAAAAATGCCCTCCTAGATGAGGGCATTTTTTATATGCAGCACTAAACCATAGATCACAATCACCAAACAGCTCACGATAGTTCCCGCAGCAATATAGCGGGCTGAAACACCCGTACCTTGATAATGTGTTTCCAAAGCAACAATATTGGCGGCAGGTGGCAAACAAAATAAGAAAAACAGCACAGGAAGCAATGATTCAATTTGCGGAATCGCAAAAAAATAATAAGTCAACGTACAGATCACCACACCACACAAGAGCTTGAACATTAAGGTTCGTGCACTCAGCCACAAATCAACAAAATGTACCCGAGTATGTCTCAGCCACATCCCTAAAATACACATCCCCGCAAAGCTCATCCCAAATTTGGCAATATCATACAGCCCCTCTAGAATAAAATTGCCTTGCAAACGATGCATGCCGAATAGCCATAAAATCAGTGCAACAAACAATGCCAAGACTGGTGGTGACTTAAGAACTTTATGCAGTGTTGCAACGTAATTAGTCGGCCCTTCTGAAACCGCAGCAACAGCCCAAATATTGCCAAACAGTGAACCCCCAATATACAGTGCGATCATGGCACCACTGACCTGCTCCCCAAATAAGGCGATGGCAAATGGAAAACCTAACCAACCAATATTGCTATAACTCATACAAAGCGCTTGTAAGCGATCCTTTGAAAAGTGGAAAAAACAATAAAATAGAAGAATCGATGTAATGAAACTAAATCCCATCAGTGCAAAACTACCCGCCTGATAAAACACCATGTTGTAGATGATCACCACAGGAATAAATAAGCGTGCCAATAAGGAAGATAAGATTTTCTTCGCCTGTTCCGCGACTTTGAATTGAGCAAGCAACAGCCCGAAAATAAAGGCACTGGTGGGGAGAATAAAGGTCATGTCGATCTATTATTATCATGTCTTGATATGCTGCTTATGCTAGCACTATTTACCGTTGGGTAAATGCACTGTCTTAAAACTGCAATATAAGTGTCACATCTTTGTCATGCCAAGCTGTTGAGATATATCCAAAGTTTTATAGGAATAGAATGATGGCTGGTTTATCAATTTGGCATGTACTGATTTTTGCAATTGTGGTGATTCTACTTTTTGGTACATCTAAACTTAAAAACTTAGGTAAAGATGTCGGCGGTGCAGTCAAAGACTTCAAAAAATCGATGAAAGAAGAAGAAACAGCAGCACCTTTAAATGAACCTCGCACCATTGATGCTCAAGTTAAAAATACTGAAAGCTCAGTAAAAAGCTAAGCGAGCACGATTATGCTGAATTTGGGAATGACCGAAATCTTTTGCTTTGCTGTGATTGCATTGTTGGTACTCGGTCCTGATAAATTGCCAGAAGCTGCACGGTTCGTAGCGAAATGGTATGGAAAAATTAAAAAGTTTATCAACAACATTCAGAACGAAATTGATCGAGAATTACGCCTTTCTGAGTTCCGCGAAGAAATGCAAAAAGAAATTGATAAAATCACTGAACTTGAACGCAGGATGCAACAACAGCTAGACGCGCTTAAAAATACACAAACGCCTTCTGAAGTTGAAGCAGAACAATCTGAGAGCAAAGCTCCAATCACTTATAACTTTTTTTCTCAGCAAGCGATCATTCCTTTCAGTCTTGAATATCAAAAGCAGTTACCTTTCAACGTTGAGCCAAACCTATCAACTCAACAGTTTGATACAGAATTAAAGATTGCCGTATGAGCCAATTACCATCGACTTCAGTCAGTACTGAGGAATCCTTACAACAAATGCCTGTGATGCAGCATTTGATTGTGCTGCGCCAATATTTATTTAAGATTGTTGGGGTAACGATTTTTCTTTTCTTCTGCTTATTACCCTTTAGAAACACTACTTATCAATGGCTCTCTGAACCATTAAGACAACAGCTACCTACAACCTCAACCATGATTGCAACCGATGTCACTGCAACATTCATGGCACCGTTTAAGCTAAATTTATTTGTCGCGTTTATGTTGGCAATGCCATATATCATTTATCAGATCTGGTCATTTATCAAACCAGCACTGTATGAAAAAGAACGCCATTTGGCCATCCCCCTCTTATTAGGCAGTATTGTGCTGTTTTATTTAGGCGTAGCTTTTGCTTATTTCATTACCTTGCCTGCGATTTTGCATTTCTTTATCAGCGTTTCACCTGAAACGGTTGCACCAATGACAGACATCAACAGTTATTTAAGCTTCTGTCTAAAACTTTTCTTGGTGTTTGGTTTTACCTTTGAAATTCCAATTATTACTTTAGTTTTGATTTTAATTGGCGTGGTCAGCACCCAAACATTGATCAACAAGCGTCGCTTTATCGTGGTGGGGTGTTTTTTTGTAGCGATGTTTGTGACGCCACCCGATGCCTTATCCATGATCATGTTGGCAGTTCCGATGTGGATGCTATTTGAATTGGGTTTATTGTTTGGAAAAATACTAGAAAAAAGAAAAGCATCTACTTAACTTAAATAGTTGATAAATCCCCGAAATTGATCGGGGTTTTTTATTACAACCCTATATTTATTAATTAGTTATAAAATCAAAATTGTCTTTAAACTGCCTTCAAACTGTCAGAAAACTGTCATCTCCGCTTCATAGAATCGATCAGGATTTATTTACCATATATTACAGATACGGATTTACTATGACAGCCAATACCAATCAGCCAAGTCGTCGTGATATTTTAAAATGGTTCGCGGGTGTTCCGTTTTTACCACTCGGGGCAATGAGCACAGCAGCAGTTTTAGCGGGCTGTAATGATGACAATGATAACGACAGCATCGTTACACCAACACCAAAACCGATTAACTTTAAAAATGCAACCTTTACAGGTATGCCAGCACCAGCAACTGTAGCGGCAATGGCAACAACTGCCTGTTCATCAAGACTTTCTATTAACTGGGATAACGGCAGCAAAACAGACTATCAACTCGCTTATAAACCATTTTTCTTAACAGGCACGAAAGTGCCAGATGGCAAAGGTGGTCAAATCATTGCTGGTGGTTACTTTGATATCAATAATCAGCCGATTATTGATAAGTCAGTCAAAGGCAAAGAACGTCAATACTTCTCTGACTGCCCAGATGGTAGTTCGTTAATTAGTTTTAAAGAAGCAACAGGTAAAGACTTTACTGATACAGATAAAAAAGCGTTAGGTGTAACAGGTAATCCTGTTTTTCATGTGGTTCAATTTGAGTATCTTTCAAAAGACCAAAATGGTGGAGATACTTACGGCAAACTATCTTCTCCAATCGCAGTATTAACTTTAGATCAAGACCCAAAAACTGGTCATTTATCGCTGATTAAATACCATAATGTTGATACATCTAGCGCACATGGTCTTTGGATCACATGTGGCGCAAGTCTTTCGCCATGGGGAACTCACCTTTCAAGTGAAGAGTATGAACCAGATGCTTTTGACCAAAAACTTGGTCAGTCATTATCAACATTGAAAGCTTTTAGTAAAAACATCTATGGTAATGAAGCGACAGCAAATCCATATAACTATGGCCATTTGCCTGAAATTATTGTCAAAGCTGATGGTACAGGTACTGTGAAAAAGCATTATTGTTTAGGTCGTATTTCACATGAACTAGTACAGGTATTCCCAGATAATCGCACAGTATTAATGGGTGATGACTATACCAATGGCGGTTTATTCATGTTCGTTGCAGATAAAGAAAAAGACTTATCTGCAGGTACCTTGTATGTTGCAAAATATACGACCCCATTAACCGACTTAACAATTGGTAAAATTTCTTGGATTAGACTTGGTCATGCAACCAGTACTGAGATTGAAAATCTCATTAAGAGTGGTATCAAAGGGACAGATATTTTTGAGTCAGTATTACAAATTGCAAAATATCCAAGTGATGCAACTCCTGAAGAGAAACAAGCAATCGATGCAACTAGCCCAACAGCGGAACAAAAACTATTGGCTGATGCTGCAAAAGCGCGTATAAAACCTCAGCAAGCAGAACAAAAGTTAACTTTAGAAGCACAAGGTTTTAAATTTACTTATTTGAGTAAAACAGGCGTTTACTTGAAGTTAAAAGACAATAGCGATAAAACCAAATTAGCAGCAGCTTTCCTCGAAACTCACCGTTATGCAGCTTATGTTGGCGCATCAATGGCATTAACCAAAAATGAAGGTACGACCGTCAATATCGCTGACAAGCGTGCATATTCAGCATTAGCGAATATTGTAGACTCAATGGTTGAAGGTGGTAGCGGTTACTTGGCTGAGCACAATGTAAAGTTCCCGAAATTAACTGCTGGCGGTATCTTAGAACACAAATTAACGGGTGGACAAAAAGACAGTGCTAACACTGCAATTAATAGTGAATGGGTGCCAAGCGAATCAAACCTATTGCTTAAAGGTAAAGATATTAGCTTTGATAGCTTAGGTAATACCGCTGATCCAGAACAAATTGCAAGCCCAGATAACTTGAAGTTCTCTGAGAAGTTACGTACCTTGTTCATTGGTGAAGATTCAGGTAACCATTTAAATAATTTCTTATGGGCATATAACGTTGATACTAAACAGTTAATCCGTATTTTATCGACACCAGCAGGTGCAGAATCAACAGGTTTACATGCTGTTGATGAAGTGAATGGCTGGACCTATATCATGAGCAACTTCCAGCATCCTGGTGATGAGTGGTATCGCTTCTACAAAGACAACGCAGATGGTACTCGTAGTGGCCTAAGCACAGCCCTACTTGCTCAGCTTGATGATGCCATTAATAAAAACTACAGCAACAAATTCGCTGCCGCAGTTGGCTATATCACTGCTGACCCAATTGCTCCATCTGTTGTGAAAAAAGCGTAATTTCAGCGTTCACCTTAAAAGTAAATGCCGACATCATGTCGGCATTTTTCTATCTAAATCAATCATTCAGCTAGTGCTCATACGTATATAAAATAATAAAAAAGCAGACTCATTCTATTCAGGGATTCAAATGGGAGTATTCGCCCAGCCAATCTATTTTTATGATAAAAAAGCCCCTTTAAAAAAGGAGCCCGATTCAAACAATCCAACTTTATTCAATTAATCACCAAAGTCTGAATAATCTTTACTGCTGAATTTGCTATATTTCTTCCAAGGTTCTGCAATATTGATCTGTTGAATATTGGCTTTCATGATGTCATAACGCAAACCATCGAGACTACGCACTTCAACGCGTTTCGCAATATTGTTACGGTTATCCCATTCCACACGAATCTTATTCTTCTTATTTTGAGTTTCATACCAAGTGTTATTGGTATCCTTTTTAATAATCTTCATCCCTTTTAAGGTTTTAGGATCAAGTAACGAATAGACACATGGCCAACAATTGCTTAAACCCAACATATCCACATCCGGATCTTGTAAATGTACAACAGTTTTATCTTCCATCAGCACCAAATTGAGTTTTGGCTGTTTTTTCTGATCAATAAAATAATGCTGAGCCGCTTCGGCTAAATCTAGATGTTTATGCCCACCTTTTTCATGACCATGCTGATGATGTTTAGGTAACACACGCTCAATCCAGATATTCTGAGGATCACGATACATACGTTCCTGAAACACGCTGGTACGGGTCACACCATCATTACCGATATTTTGAGACTCACGGATAATACTGGCACTCAATAACGGTGCAGCATGCAAAGATGTCATTCCCAAACTGAGCAATACCGAACTCATCACTAGACGCATGTTATTTCCTGCATAAAAAAAACCTCAGTCATAGTGACTGAGGTTTTTTGCAATATGATGAAAATATTGAATAAAGCGTTTATTTAAACCCAAATGCTTCTTTCAATTTACTAAACACCCAAGTATTGTCTCGGGTGCCTTTAAACACCTGTGAACCTGCACCCTCAGCAAATAGTAAGACATCTCCACCGCCATGCGTTTCAGAGCCAACTTTACTGAATTTTACGCCGACTTGTTGCAAGTAATCATCTGCAGCGGCTTCATTGTCAGTAATATCGATACGCGATGTTGGACGTGGTCCACCACCATTACCAAAAACTAAGGTTGTCGATGTTTTACCCTTTGCATCAAGATTCGGTGCATGCTTCTTGCCATCGGCCAACACACGCGTACGCGTATCTGTCGCTTTGGCTTCTTGATAGCTATAACTTAAACCTAATATACCTGGGTTGGTCTCAGTTGTTTTTCCTGTACGCGCAGTATAACCGTTAAAGGTCATAGTATGGTCATGGTCCGCAGTCACCACGATCAAGGTATTCTTTAACTCAGGATCCGTTTTCTTGATCTTATCCAAGGCCGTCTTGATCGCATTATCAAATGCAATGGTGTCGTGTAGTGCACGTTTGGCATTGGTTCCATGTAAAGCATGGTCAATACGACCACCCTCAACCATCAAGAAAAAGCCTTTGCCCGCTGTATCTTGTGCCTGTAGTAAATCAATCGATTTTGCTGTCATTTCAGCTAGACTTGGCTGGTTTGGTGCAGTTTTCACACGATCTAGATCATAGGCAAGATGTGATGTTGCTGAATAAAGACCAATATACTTTTTATTCAATGGGGCCGCGACCATATCCGCTTTAGTTTCACCCACAGTATAATTTTTGGCCTTTAATTCATTGAGCAAATTACGTTTATCAATACGCCCGCTAGTATTATTGGCTGCATCAAAAGGCGTGAAATGATTACGTCCGCCACCCATTAATACATCCACACCATCGACTAACTTGGTGTTATAACCCTCACCACCCGGAACAAGCTGTCGTGCGATCTCAAATTGTGCATTACGATTACACACATGAGAGAATGTCGCAGCTGGCGTTGCATGAGTCAATTCTGTGGTGGTAATCGCTCCAACCTTTTTACCATTAGCTTTAGCGAGTTCCAGAATCGTTACAGCAGGGCTGCCTGCTGCAACACTCGAACCAGGTGTTGGGCAATTATTGATGGCATTGGATACGGCAATTTTTTCACCTAATGCAGTACCTGCACTTGGTTCAACCGCAATCGTTCCCGGTGTCATCCCAATCACTTCATTACGGGTTTTCTTCCCCGTCATATAGGCTGCCATAGAAGGCGCACTATCCGTGGTTTGTCCATCTTCTGAGTAGGTCTTGATGCGTACAGTGCGACGCAAGGTGTCCATGGTTAATTTACCAGATTCACCATAACCATAAATACGGCTTGCGGTCACTGTGGTTGGTCCCATACCATCGCCCAAAAAGAAAATGATATTTTTGGCTTCACCCTCAGCCTGTACACCCGTACTTGCCGCGACTAATGCAACAGTTAAAGCAGATGCTTTCATACCAAACTGACCTAATTTAAATTGTTTTAACATCATCGTTCTCCAGTCTGTTGTTATTTATCTAGGCCAATGGCTTTACGAACTAAGTTAAATACTTCGATATTTTCGAGACTGCCATGGAAGTTATCTGAGCCGACCCCGATTGCTCCAAGGAACACATCAGTACCGCCATGTGTTTCGCTATCCGCAAAACCGGTTTGTACCACTGCTTCTTGTTGGAAATCATCTGCCGCTGTACCAGTACACCAACCTTCTTTATCAATATCGGTTCCACGGCTATCAGTATATTTACCTGCAGCGACTTTGACTGGATTACAGCTATCGTTATCCTTTAAATCACCACGTGCTTCGATACGATCATTGTCTAAACGCTTTTTACCTGTGCCAAAACCAATAATTGGATATGGTGTTCCGTTTTCATCAGTCGCATAGCCAGCTTTGTTATAGTTTTTCACTAGACCCAAGACACTGGTCTCACCACCTTTCACATATTTACCCGTACGTTTTGCATAACCATTCAAGACCATAGTGTGGTCATGGTCAGCAGTCACCACGATCAGTGTATTCTTTAACTCAGGATCTGTTTTTTTGACTTTATCAATCGCTGCTTTAATCGCGTTGTCAAAAGCAACCGTGTCTTGTAAGGCACGTTTCGCATTGGTGTCATGCAGTGCATGGTCAATACGTCCACCCTCAACCATCAAGAAGAAGCTTTTGTTTTTCGCTTGAAGGACATCAATCGCCTTGGTGGTCATATCGGCAAGGCTTGGCTCATCGATTTTCTTATTGGTCCGATCTAGGTCATAGTTCATATGGCTGGCATTGAATAAGCCCAATAATTTTTTAGTCTTGGTTGGATCAATTTTGGTCAAGTCACTACCATTCGCTACAAAGCTATAGCCTTGATCTTGCATTTCTTTGACCAAATCACGACCATCGGCACGCTTACCGCCTGACACAGTTGTTGGTTTAAACTGGCGTAAGCCACCGCCCAAGACTACATCCACACCATCGTTTAATTTAGTGTTATATGCGCCCCATCCTGTACCTTTACCTGCAGGAACAAGCTGCGCGGCTATGTCATTTTCAGCATCACGATGACATACATGCGCATAAGTGGTTGCTGGTGTAGCATGGGTAATACGGGTTGTGGTAACAAGCCCTGTACCCATGCCTTGTGCTTTAGCAAGCTCAAGTAATGTTTCTGCTGGTTTCTTGCCTTTATTCGCTGCAACATCGTCACAAGTACTGGTCCCATCCGCTTTAGGCGGGGATGCAATGGTACCTGTCTGCATAGAAATGACTTCATTGTTCATTTTCACGCCCGTCATATAGGCGGCCATAGAAGGCGCACTGTCTGTCACCTGACCATCTTCTGAAAAGGTACGAACAAATGCGGTTTCAGGCAGCGTATCAATGGTCAAATCACCATCTTCACCAACAGAATAAATACGCGATGCGGTTAAGGTGGTAATCCCCATACCATCGCCTAAAAAGAAAATTACATTTTTTGCAGTTGGTGTTTTTGGTACTTCTACTTTTTCATCATTATCATTATCGTTACAGGCTGTCATACCACCCGATAAGATCACCATCAAACTGACCGCCAATAGCTTTTTGGAAAAGCTCATCTTTGATAAGAACATAAAATATCCCCAGATTTATTGTTTGGACGTAATTTCGTTGCATAGACCATAACAATGCTGGGTGACCCTTTTATGTCACCTTGATGACAGTATTATTTCATCTTGTTGTTTTATATATAAATTATGTTATAACATATCAACCTAAAGATTCAAATCGATGTGCAGATCAATCACCTGTCCCTGCTGCTCTCCCTGTTGAGATTTCTCCAACCATTGCCATCCTGTGGTCGTCAATCTTAAAAAATTAGAACATCTTGTCCCATAAATTGGGCTTTGAATAAAGGTTGAGGACAGTAGTGCTTCCATGTCTGGATTAATTCCCGTATCGGGTAACAGATCAGCAATCACTTTGCGCTCATCTTCCAAAATATCCCAAGCAGCGGCATCGATTACTGATTCAGCAATTTGTGTTTGTTGCATCATCGGTAAAAATTCTTGGGTAAAGCGTTTACGCAAATGTTTGGTTTTCTCCCAGTCCTCTGACATTAACCCATTGGAAACCACATAAACACCATTGGAGAGGACCTGTGGGGCTTCACCTCGGTTACTCATATAAACTGCTTGTTCTGTATCTCCAACAAACAGATTAAAACCAGCATAGTCCTGTTGTTGACGTTCTAGCTGTTGCGCAAAACGGATGGGCGCTAAATCACTTTCTAAAAAGGATTGGATCAAATGCCCGCGAGAAGTCGTATAACTTTTTTGATCACGACCATTACGAAAATTGGTAACAATTGCCCAACGCCCCGAGTCAGTCACGCCCATCCATGTCCCACCAGACTGCAAGTCCTGCCCTGCCACAATGGTGCTCTGCTCCCACAGATGTAAGGGTGAGCTTGGACGATGATAAAACTCATCACGATTTGAAATGAGGCACAAAGGCATCTCATCTAGCACTTGCCATGCAAAAGCGACAATACACATAGATTATTTTTCTCACATGTTTTGAACATTGATCTTTCACATTGAATGTACAACATTTTTCACATCATTCCGCTACAATCTGCTCAAAATATAAAATTGAGGAACAGCAATGCTGACCTATCCAAATATTGATCCAGTTGCGCTGAGCTTAGGACCTGTCAAAGTGCACTGGTACGGGCTCATGTATCTCTTGGCGTTTCTATGTGCCTGGGGTTTAGCTTCTTATCGCGCTAAACAACGTGATGGCTGGACAGGCGACATGGTGTCAGACTTGGTTTTCTACGGAGCATTGGGTGTTGTGCTCGGTGGACGTGTTGGCTATGTGTTGTTCTACGAATTTGGTAAATTTTTAGAAAATCCACTGTGGTTATTCCAAGTCTGGACAGGTGGCATGAGCTTTCACGGCGGCTTCCTCGGTGTGATGATTGCGATGCTGTTTTGGTGTAAAAAATACCAAAAAACATGGTTCCAGACCTTGGACTTTATTGCGCCCTGTGTACCAACAGGCTTGATGTTCGGTCGCTTTGGTAACTTTATTGGTGGTGAGCTATATGGCCGCCCTGTACAAGATCCGAGCTATCCATTCGGGATGATTTTCCCAACAGATCCACTTGGTTTAGTGCGCCATCCTTCGCAAATCTATCAAGCCCTATGTGAAGGTTTGATCCTCTTTATCGTATTGTGGTGGTTTAGCTCTAAACCTCGTCCGCGTATGGCAGTTTCAGCTCTATTCCTTGTCGGCTATGGTATTGCACGCTTCTTTATGGAGTTCTTCCGCGAACCCGATGCAGACCAAGGCTACATTTTATTTGGCTGGATGACCAAAGGTCAGATTCTCAGCTTCCCAATGATTATTATTGGTCTATGGATGATCTGGTACGCTTACCGTAAAAATATTTATGACTGGCAGTTAAAGAAATAATAAAAATGGGAGCGAATGCTCCCTTTTTTAGGCCGACGATTTAAGCCATTTATCAATCTTTCAGAAACAGCGTATATTGATTCTATTCCATTTAGGAGAGAGTCGATGCAGCTACAACGTCAGCATCTCGCCCACTTTAAAGTGCATGAGCTGGTTCTTAGCCTCTCTCCCCTACAGTTCAATCAGCAGCTTGTCAGCCAAATCGAAAAATCACTTGGACTCAGTTATATCAGCGAAAATGAGTCGCATCGGGTGTGTTTCGCCAATCAAAATACCGAATTACAAGATGCTTATAAACAGGTGTTTAGCGAAGTTGATCTACTGGATTATCTCTATGCAAGTTTAATCTCAGACCAGCAAAGTGCAGAAAAAATACAGCTACAGAATCCTGCCTTAGCTCCAATTCCCTTCCCAACTGACAATCTTACTTTCTGGAAATTGGTCGCAACTGGGCGGAAATATCGACTTTCGCTGAGTTAAAATTTTCCAACCAACGCTTTCACCATTTCACCTAAGCGCTTGCCTTGCGCTTCACACAAGATTTTCTCATCTTGACTTAAGCTCTGATCATGACGTGGCCCGCTAACATGACTGGCACCATACGGTGTCCCTCCAGTTTTGGTATTGGACAAGGCAGGAATCGAGTTTGGTATTCCCATAATCATCATGCCATGATGAAACAACGGCGGTAACATCGTTAGCAACGTACTTTCCTGCCCACCATGCATCGAGCCAGAAGACGTAAACACACAAGCTGGTTTATTATGCAACGCACCGTTCAGCCATAAGCTGGTGGTTTGGTCCCAAAAGTACTTCATCTCACTGGCCATATTGCCAAACCGTGTTGGCGAACCTAAGGCCAAACCAGCACAATGCGTTAGATCATCTAAACTACAATAAATATCGCCATCTTCAGGAATACTGGCTTCCGCTTGAGTCACAACAGGAGCTAAATTCGGCACTGTTCGGATACGAGCAGTCACGCCAGCGGCTTCAATTCCATCGGCAATTAGATGCGCCATTTGCTTGGTTGAACCGTATTTACTGTAATAAAGAACAAGAACGTAAGGTTGCATCACTTTCAAGAATTTTGTTAAAAAGAACACTATACGACATTTTTTATATTTTGAGCTGTAGTAAATCCTGTGATTACACCGGATTTTTATTAAAAATAACTAGGATAGAACCCATGATCTTAAATCGTTATCTAAAAAAACTGCCTTTTTTAGAGGAAACATGGTTTCAATTTATTGTGTTTGTGTTACGACGTTTTGAAGCGGATCGCTGTCGGGAACAAGCAGGTGGACTCACCTACACCACGCTGTTTGCAGTAGTGCCGATGTTGACTGTTTTTTTAGTGATTATCTCTTCGATTAAAGCACTCGAGCCTGCCAGACAGCAGTTACAACAACTGATCTATAGCAACTTTCTACCGAAAAGCACTATTGCTTTTGACAAAGCTTTAAATGCCTTTACCGAAAAATCTAGTAACCTAACCATTATTGGTGTGCTGTTCCTGTTTGTCACCACCGTACTGATGCTCACCTCGATTGAAAATGTATTTAACCGAATTTGGCGAGTCAAGGAAACTCGAACTGGCTTAGTCGGTTTTATGCGTTACTGGACCATTATTTCATTAGGACCGATTGTTTTAGGCAGTGCCTTTGTACTGTCATCGACAGTGGCTTCAATGAATATCCTGAGTAATAATTTTGCAGGCTATCAACTCGATGGCTCATTTCTGTTATGGCTCATTTCTTTTGTTTTAACGATTGTCGGTTTCTTCATTTTATATTGGACCATTCCTAATCGAACTGTTCCTGTTTTTTCTGCCTTCATCGCAGCGTGCTTTAGTGCGACCGTCTTTGAGGTTCTAAAACGCTTTTTTGGTTGGGTGATGAGTAACTTCACCAGCTATGAAATCGTGTATGGTGCCTTTGCAGCGGTACCGATTTTCCTGCTATGGATTTATTTGTCTTGGAACATAATTCTATTAGGTGTCGAGATCAGTTATGCGCTCACCGCCTTCCATTCAGGTAAAGAACAAAAACGTCATCCAATTTTAATGATGCTGGATATTTTGGAGTTATTTTATAAAAAACAGCAAATCGGCCAAAGTGTCAGCGAAAAAGAGCTGTTAAATATTATTGGTCGGGGTGAACTTGGTCGCTTACCGTCTTTTATCTTAGAACTCGAAGCCCAAAACCTGATTATGCGAACAGATAAAGACGAATATGTCTTGGTCCGTAATCTGGCTCAGGTGGATTTCTGGAGCTTCTTCACCGCCCTGCCTTATCCACTACCGTTACGTCCCGATGTTGAGCATATCCATCAGGATGATGAATGGATGGAACGGCTCGGTCCTTCATTGGTTGAAAGTAATGATTATTTAGCAGCCAAGCTATCTATTCCACTTTCCACTCTGTTTGAACAGAAGTAACTAAAAGACCTCTTGCGAGGTCTTTTTTATTTCCTTAACCAGCCCTGTAAACTCACCACCACAATGCCAAGCAAGACTAGTGCAGAACCAATCACAAAATTCATTTCAATTTTTTCGCCCAATAACCACACACCAAAAGCCATCCCAAATAAGGGGGTCAGGAAGGAAAAAACGCCGAGGCGGGAAGCTAAATAATTTCGTAGCAACCAGAACCACGCCAAGAAACTAGCGAAAGAAACCACCAAGGTATGAAAAGCTAAACTGCCCATCACCAACGGGGTGAAATGAATCGTGGCCTGCCCCAGAACCAGAGCCGCGCCAAACAACAGCACAAAACTACCTGCCAATTGATAAAACAAGGTTTGTGTTACTGCAGCTTGCGCCAGTGAGGATAAACGTACGGTAATCGTGGTTGCCGCCCAAGCAATACTGCCTGCCAAAGCCAGTAAGTCACCCCATAACATCTGCCGATCCGCAATTGACCCGCCTGAATTAGTACGTAAGAACGTCACCACAATCCCTAGAAAGGCAATCCCAATGCCTGTCCATTGCAACAGACTGAGACGCTCTGAAGGAAGTTTCCAATGCAAGCCCAAGGCCACAAAAATCGGCGCGGTATATAGGAGTACCACCGCATGTGAAGCTGAGGTTAGCTGTAAGGCTTGTGCCAATAAAAAGAATTCTAAAGAAAATAAAAAGGCAACCAGCGCACCCGCTTTTAAATTCTGGCGATTAAAAAGCTGACTGCTTTTATCGAGGTAAAGTAAAGGTAAAAGCAGCAGTGCTGCAAGGCCCGAACGCAGCGCGATTTGCATTAAGGGTGAAATATCAGGAGCTGCCATTTTTAAAATGACTTGTTGCAGTCCCCAGATCATACACAGTACGATCATCAGACCCGATGCCGTTGCATCTAATGCTTTACGCTCATCCATTGCGCGCTCCTGATTTTATGGTTTGAGCACCAATATAAGACTGTCGTATTTTCATGATATAGTGAAAATACGACAATAGATGCGTGTTTTCAGGCAATTCTCATGTTATGAAAAAATCAGCACAACGGATTCAAGATTTTCAGCCAATCCCAACCTACAACGATATTCCTGCACCTTTATGGCTTCAGATTCGGGATGCACCTGCAGAGACTTTCTACCCACAGCACGCGCACGCTTGGGGAGAGTTTATCTATGCTTTTGACGGTGTTTTAGAGGTCAATATTGAGCAAATTCATTATTTAACCCCGCCACCTTATGGGATTTGGCTACCACCGCATTTACAACATAGCGGTATCAATCGTAACGAGGTCACGCATTGCACCTTGTACGTGCATGAATCACTCTGTCAAAACATGCCTCAACAGGCGGGTATCTTATTATCTGCACCCTTAGTTTCTGCACTGCTCGAACATATCCGCAAGCATCCCTTTTCTGAACAAGATCCAGAGTATTTACGCTTGCTTCAAGTCTTACTCGACTCACTGACCCATGCTGAACTTGTCGGCAGTTATTTGCCTACAACACAGCATCCTGCACTGGCTAAAATATTAACCCATTTGCATGAATTTCCTGCGGATAACAGTACCTTGGAACAGCTTGCACAAATGATTAATATGACTGAGCGTACCCTTGCCCGTTATAGCCAGAAAGAATTAGGCATGTCGTTGCATGAATGGCGGCAACGTTTAAAAGTGATGAAAGCGATGTCGATGTTGAATCAGGGTAAAACCATTGAGAATATTGCTTTGGACTTAGGTTATGCCAGTTCATCGGCTTTTATTTATATGTTTAAACGTTGGATGCACTGTACCCCTGACCAATTCCGAAAACTGTATCAAGGCAGTTAAGCTTTGACTGAGTTTGTATTTAAGGTTGAACAAAAACACATGTGTTGAGCTATAAAAAAAAGGCGCTGATTACAAAACCAGCGCCATCGTATTTCAATTTATGCTTTTACAAACGTATTCCAGTCGTATTCGCCAGACTGAGTAATCAATTTCATGGTCAATTGGTCATTGGCACGTAATGCTCCAACACCAGCAGGCGTACCTGTCATAATGACATCACCGACTTCAAGACTAAAAGATTTGTTAATCTCAACCAGTAAAGTCCCAATATCGAAAATCATATCTTTGGTAAAACCGTGCTGACGGTCTACACCATTAATATTCAAAATTAGCTCTAACTCTTGTAAGTCACCAATTTCATCTGCTTCAATCCAGTCTGCGAGAATACATGCACCATCAAAAGCTTTGGCACGTTCCCACGGCTCGCCTTTAGATTTTAAATCACCCTGCAAATCACGTAGGGTCAAATCTAAGCCCAAAGTCACCGCACCGATTGCTTCTAAGGCTTTGGCTGGATCGGTTTCTTGCGATAAAGGATGTGCTATTTGCAAGCAAATTTCGCACTCATAGTGACACTCACCTAATGCTTGATTCCAGCTTACGCCTTGTTCTAAAGAACCGATACTGCTTGGCGGCTTGATAAAGAGCAACGCGCGATCAGGAATGGCATTCCCCAACTCTTTCGCATGTTCAGCATAATTTCGACCCACACACACAATTTTTGAAGGACGTGTACTCATGAAAACTCCTTGTTCTTTCAACCGTCGATAAACTTACTTTTTAAAACTATTCTCAAATTTTGTTTGATCTGCTGAATTGCTAAATGCACGTTTAGGCACAATCACTACAGTATGACTTTTCAGCTCCAACATATAGGTCAACTTGCCAATCGCAAACGATTGAACCTCTGCATATTGCGCTGTTTGTTTTTTACCTGCTGCATAAAGCTCAAAATGATCTTGGTACAAATCGATCCCTTGCTCACTTTTACCAAATTGATAGCGAACAAATTGGCGTTTGAACAGCATAGGTAATAACCAATATCGCATGACACCCTGCATAATCAGAAAAAAAGCACCAAGAGCAACGTAATAACGCCCAACACCAGAAAAACCTAAATAGATGCCCCACAAAATAATCGCAATACTAATCACAGGGGTTAAAAAACGACTAAAGGTCTTTTTTCCAAAAGTGACCAAAGCAAAACCATCTTGTGATTCTTCTAAGTTTAGATAATAGCGCACCGACACACTTGGACGTTGTTCAGACATTTTAGATTTCTAACATTTGAAAAAACTGGCTTATTAGAACATAAATGATCCAATGGGAAATCACATTTATCGTGATTTAATGCAAAATTTAAATGTGATTTTTTCTATTCTTTTTAATTCAGGTTTTAGATCAAGTCGCTTGTTAGAGAAATACTGACCAGACTAGATCTACAATTATTTTCACCATTTCATGCCATTTTAAATCTTTCTCATCAGTATATTTTATCCTGAACATCAGTCTTTTAGGCCATTTCAATGAATTATGGATAAGAGATATACGCAATACGACTACTTTTTAACCTAAAAATTTATTAAGGTGAATTCTTCAAAATAGATGATCCAATCTATAGACATACGCAAAAACAAGGAATGTAAACGTGATGGCTAATACTAATGTGCTGCTATATTGTGGTCTCTTACTTGGAATGTCCCAATCCTGTATGGCACAAATCTTACCTTGGACAGACAATATTCCAAGTGCCCTACACCCCTTTCAAAATAGTCCACAACTTTTAGCCAGTTACACCCAAAACAATATTTTTATTTATGGCCATCCTGCAACAAAAACAGCATTACCCACACTGAAAAGTAATCCTCAGCCTAGTGTTGGTTTTACTTCAGCATCGATCATTGTTCCCGTTAATACACAGCAAGTGGCAAAAACACTGACCGACTTCAGCCACTATGTCGGTTTATTCCCAACGCTTAAATCGGCGAAAATAGTGGAACAATCTGGCAACACGATTCAAATGAAATATCGTGTCTCGATTCCGACCCCAATTCCTGTGCTCAACTTTAATGAAGATGTCACCCTACAACACCAGATTAAGCCGAATAGTATTGCCAATTTAGTCATTGACGCTCCTATTCCTTATGCAGTCGGAAAATTTGAATGGTTTGCTCTGGACGAGAACCGAACTTTAATCACCTTAACTCAGTGGGGTGACTTAAATCAGCCCAAAGGATTTATTTTTAAGCAAATTCTTAATGCCATCCCTGACGTAAAACCCGGTATTCCGAGTAGCGTCAATACATTTACATTAGAAGCATTAAGAACCCGTTTTAGTAAACAAGAAACCATACTACTCAATCCAGGACAAATTCCAGCGACACAATTCAATGCAGAACAGCTCAATAAAATCACACAACTAATTCAAACGGCTCAGCAACCTGTCAGTATTATTCATGCACCAACAAGTATGCTGTATACCCATGGTCGGGAAACAATGCGCTTCACCACCACGTATCAGTTCTATAAGCAATCTCCTCAACCTTTACAAAAATGGCTGAGTCCATTGGCCTACCAAGAGTTATTTCCTCGACAGATTAAAAAAGTGATCGCCTCTCCTGTTCAAAATCAAGAGCAGGACGCAGATATTAAAGTCAATGTTGGCCTTGGTGTCATCAATATACCGTTCGCATTTAAATTACGTTTTAATTATCCGCAGGCAGATGAAAATAATTTTTATGCCAATGGCGGTGACCTACGTTTTATTAAAGGAAAAATGAAACTGAACTCACTCAACCACGGGACTTTATTGACCATGACCAGCGCAATGAAAATCGATGAAAAAGCTCCCTTTCTATTAAGAGCAATGCGCAGTCTGCCTTATCACGACGTACTACCTGCGGTGGGCGGTAATACCGTATTTGTACAAAAAATCAAAGCAAAAATTTGAGGCACAAAAAAACCGCAATTAAGCGGTTTATTTATTCAAATTGGTGCGCTCAGAGAGATTCGAACTCCCGACCCCTTAGTTCGTAGCCAAGTGCTCTATCCAGCTGAGCTATGAGCGCATATTTGATGGAGCGCATTATACGCACTTTCCACCAAATGATAAGCCTTTTTTCACAAGATTGCATTCAACTGGCTATAGATTCGGCATCCAGCGACTATTGGAATAAAAAACGAGCATATTAATGTTTGAATGAGCATAGACATCTCTCCAGTCAATGTCCGACACAGATATTCAATTATTTCAAACATTCAATCACACCTAAGTAAATGATTAAACTTTAAATATATCGGTTCTAATGATTTTATATTTCTATCGACTTTATAACTTCTATAAAGAATTAGCATTCCGAATAAGAACTAGTCATAAATTCGCTGAAAAAATACATCTCTTTGTTTTCTATTATTTTTATACCCCCTTAAAAATATGATACAAAGCACAATATTGACTTTAATTAGATAACTATTAAATACTAATAAACACATTATGAGACAGGAGTCACATAATTATTAAAGCTTAATAAAATAAAACTCCAATAATTATAGGTATATCGACATGTTATTTAAAAATATTTTATCACCCATTAAAGGGATTCTGTCTCTTTCTAGCAATAGCCAAGGATCCTCCTCTTCGGTTAATACTGTACCCACTGTAAAAAATACAGTCATCGAAGACAGCAGCACTCTTACTCATACAAATAGTGGTACGAATACGAGTCATGGCGGTTTGCTCAACGACATAGCGGCAGGGAATGGTAGTCACAACTACGGTCCAGGATTAGGTAACGCAAACGATTTTAGCTTTACCCCCTCTTTCACAGCAGCGTTCCAGCCTTTCAGTAATTCATTTTCATGGCTAGGCACGACAACACCTCTTACAACGGCCAATACAACGCCAACAACATCAACAACTCAAATCCACGATAACGATATTGTTAATAATAGTAATACCGGTACTCAAGCTGGCAATGGTAATGCTGGTGGCTTATTAAATGGTATCGCGGCAGGCAATGGTGAACATAATTATGGCGTTGGAAATGGCAATGCTGACGATGCCAGCGTAACAGTGCCATGGACCACGCCAGTCCAAGCAATCAGTAATTCAATCGCTGCTGTTGGCGGTGCTGATATCAACGCGGTGAATACATCACCCACAACATCTTCAACTCAAATTCAAGATAATGATACGACTAACAATAGTAATACGGGCATAGGTTCTGCTGGGAACGGCAGCGCTGGTGGTCTATTAAATGGCATTGGTGCTGGTAACGGCGAACAAAATTATGGAATTGGCAATGGTAATGGCGACGATGCTGGTATCACCACACCTGTTACGACACCATTCCAAGCAATCGGCAACTCAGCCGCAGCGATAGGTGGTGGTAATATCAATGGAATTAATAGCACTTCAACCACAAATAGCAGTGTCATTGATGACAATGATACAACCAACAACAGCAATAATGGCGTTGGTGTAGCTGGTACGGGCAATGGAGTGGGTGCTGGTTTACTTAACGGCATTGGTGCAGGGAATGGTGAACATAACTATGGTATTGGCAATGGTAACGGTGATGATGCAAGTGTGACCGTACCTTGGACCACACCTGTTCAAGCAGTGGGTAATTCTGTTGCAGGCATTGGTGGTGGCGATATCAATTCGGTCAATACATCAACAACCAGTACCTCCAGTACAGTCCACGACAATGACACCATAAATAATAGCAATAATGGTACAGGCCTAACGGGTACCGGCAATGGTCTTGGTGGATTGGGTAACGGCCCAGCGGCAGGCAACGGGCAACAAAACTATGGGATCGGCAATGGTAACGGTGATGATGCCAGCGTCACAACACCAATCACTGTGCCAGTCCAAACCATTGGTAATTCAGTCGCAGGGATTGGCGGTGGTGATGTAGATTCTGCCAACAATACATCAACAAGTTCAGCGACAACGATTCAAGATAATGACACCACTAACAACAGTAATAACGGTGTGGGTGCAGCTGGAAATGGCAGCAATGGTGGCTTATTAAATGGCGTATCTGCTGGCAATGGTGAACATAACTACGGTATTGGTAATGGTAATGGTGAAGATGTTGATATCACCACACCATGGACCACACCTGTACAAGCAGTTGGCAACTCAATTGCAGGAATTGGTGGTGGTGATGTAGATTCGGTCAATACATCAACCACAACTTCAACCACCAATATTCAAGACAATGACACAACCAACAATAGTAATAATGCAACTGGCGTCCTTGGCAATGGTTCTGGCGGTTTAGCCAATGGTCCAGCAGCTGGTAATGGTGAACAGAACTATGGGATCGGCAATGGCAACGGTGACGATGCCAGCTTTACTGCACCCGTCACTGCACCATTCCAAACAATTGGCAATTCAGTTTCAGGCATAGGCACAAACGATGTCGATTCCGTAAACAATGTTTCAACCAACTCAAGCACAGCGATTCAAGACAATGATACAACCAACAACAGCAACAATGGGGTTGGATCAGCGACTAATGGTAATGAGGGTGGTTTACTCAACGGTGTATCCGGAGGTAATGATGAAAATAACTTCGGTATTGGCAATGGCAATGGTGACGATGCAGATATCACCACACCATGGACCACACCTGTACAAGCTGTAGGTAACTCAGTGACTGGTATTGGTGGCGGTGATGTTAATTCTGTCAACACTGCAGCAACGACATCGACCACACATATTCAAGACAATGACACAACCAACAATAGCAATCATGCCACTGGTGTGGCTGGCAATGGTTTTGGCGGTATAGCCAACGGTCCAGCCGAAGGCAATGGTGAACAAAACTATGGTATCGGCAATGGTAATGGCGATGATGCAAGTGTCACCATCCCCGTGACCTCACCTTTCCAAGGTCTAGGTAACTCAGTTTCAGCAATTGGCGGTGGTGATGTTAATTCGGTGAATACTGCTCCAACCAATGCCTCTACTGTGATCGAAGATAACGACACCATCAACAACAGCAACAGTGGTGTTGGTGCAACAGGCAATGGCAGTACAGGCGGCCTATTAAATGGTGTTTCCGCAGGCAATGATGAACACAACTATGGTATCGGTAACGGCAATGGTGATGATGCCAGCGTCACGACCCCCATTACGACACCAGTCCAAGTTCTAGGTAACTCAGTTGCAGGCGTTGGTGGTGATGTAGACTCCGTCAATACAGCGCCAACCAATACATCGAATATTGTTTATGACAACGATACAACCAACAATAGTAATAATGGCGTTGGCACAAATGCAGGCAATGGCCTTGGTGGTTTAGGTAATGGTCCGGCAGCAGGCAATGGCGAACAAAACTATGGTATTGGCAATGGTAACGGTGATGATGTAGATATTACTGCCCCATGGACAACACCTATTCATGTCTTAGGTAATTCAGCGGGTGTTATCGGCGGTGGCGATGTTAGTTCTGTCAATAATGGTTCTACCAACACACTCAACTATGTACAAGACAATGATACAACCAACAATAGTAACAATGGCACTGGTGTCACAGGAACAACAGGCAATGGTGCTGATGGCTTACTCAATGGTGTAAGTGCTGGTAATGGTGAGCATAATTACGGTATTGGCAATGGCAATGGCGACGATGCCGATTGGACATCTCCAGTCACAACGCCAATCAATTTCATGGGTAACAACATCTCTGGACTGGATAATGACTGTGATCCGAATGATCTCGGTAATACCTCAACCAATACAGCAACAACCAATACAACCAACATCGTCTCAGACAATGACAACATCAACCATAGCAACAATGGTACAGGTGCTGGTAGTGGTACTGGTAACGGTGTAGGCGGACTGCTTAGTGGCGTTGGTGCAGGTAATGGCGAACAAAACTATGGTATTGGCAATGGCAATGGTGATGACGTTGATGTTGTTACACCTGTCACCACCCCGATCAATGGTTTAGGGAATGAGTTTTCTTTTGTTGGTGATGCAAATAATGCGTCCCACAATAATGCAGCAACCACAACAACCAATACTGTGCTAGATAACGACACCACCAACAACAGTAATAATGGTGGTACTGGAACAGCCACAGGTAATGGTGTTGGCGGTGGTATAGGCAATGGCATTGGTGCAGGGAATGGTGAACATAACTACGGTATTGGCAATGGTAATGGCGATGACGCAAGTGTAACCATGCCTGTTACCGCGCCAGTCAACGGTTTAGGTAACTCGTGGACCTTCTTTGGTGATACAACCAATACATCTGTCAATAACGGCTCAACCACAACAACCAATAACTTGCAAGATAATGACACAACCAACAATAGTAATAACGGCACAGTTGTAGGTGGTACTACTGGTAATGGCGTTGGCGGTGGTATAGGCAATGGTATTGGCTCTGGCAATGGAGACCATAATTTTGGTATTGGTAATGGCATCGGCAGTGATGCCAATGTCGTCGCTCCAATCACAAGCCCTGTTAATTTCTCTGGTAATGCAGGCTCTATTTTTGGTAATGCAACATCAAACTCAATTAACAACTCCTCTACAACAGCCAATAACAATTTCCAAGACAACGATACGATCAACAATAGCAATAACGGTGGCGTAGCAAGCGGTTCTGGTAGTGATCTTGGAGGTATTCTGAACGGTATTGCCGCAGGTAATGGTGAGCATAACTACGGTATTGGCAATGGTATTGCAGATGATTCGAGTATCGTAATCCCAATTACCACACCATTAAATGCATCAGGGAATGCCTTCTCAATCTTTGGTGATGCAACTTCAAATTCACAAAATAACTCTTCAACCACGACCAACAACAATGTTCAAGACAACGATACAACCAATAACAGCAATAGCGGCGGTAACGGTGCAGATGGCTTAGGTGGCGGTATTGGTAATGGTATCGCTTCAGGTAATGGTGAACACAACTACGGCATCGGCAATGGTATTGCAGATGACGCAAGTATCATTATCCCGATCACAACGCCTGTGAATGCATCAGGTAATGCCTTCTCCATCTTTGGAAATGCGACAGCAAATTCAACCAATAATTCATCTACGACAACCAATAACAATTTCCAAGACAATGATACAACCAACAATAGTAACGGCAGCGGTACAGGTGTCGGTTCTGGCGGTGGTATCGGTAATGGTATCGCATCAGGCAATGGTGAACATAACTATGGTATCGGCAATGGTATTGCGGATGACGCAAACTTTGTCGCACCAATTGCAATCCCCGTTAACTTCTCTGGCAATGCCATTTCCTTATTTGGTACTGCAACGTCAACTTCAACCAATAATGCTACAACGACTACACATAATAACTTCCAGGACAATGACACCGAAAATAATGGTTCGATTGGCAATGGATCTGGTGGTATCGGTAATGGTATTGGTGCAGGCAATGGCGACCATAACTATGGTATCGGCAATGGCGTTGGAGATGGTACCAACGTCGTGACTCCAATTACCATTCCAATCAATTTCTCAGGCAATGCAATCTCTGTACTCGATCTAAATAGCATCTCTCACGGTGATCTAGTTACTCCTGTAACCAATCTCGTCACGGTTGTGACTGGTGATGCTGACAGCACGGGTGTCTTAGGTACTGTCACAGGTGCAGTCGGCGGTGTAACCGCTAGCGTAGAAGGCATTATTAGTGGCGACTACAACCCTATTGATGTTGTCACGGGTATTGTTGGTGGTGTCCTCAGTGGTGAGGGTGGCAGTCCCCTTGATCTGGTGACTGGTCTAGTTGGCGGTGTAATCGGTGGTGAAGGTGGCAATCCTCTCGACATCATTACTGGAACAATTGGTGGAGTGATTGGTGGTGACGGCGGTCCTCTTGGCGCAGTCACTGGAATCATCGGTGGTCTTACTGGTGGTATCGGTGGTGGTGACGGCGGCCCTCTTGGTGCAGTAACAGGCATTATCGGTGGTATTACTGGCGGCATCGGCGGTGGTGACGGTGGTCCTCTGGGCGCAGTCACTGGAATCATCGGTGGTCTTACTGGTGGTATCGGTGGCGGTGATGGCGGACCTCTCGGTGCTGTAACAGGCATTATCGGTGGTCTTACTGGCGGTATCGGCGGTGGTGACGGCGGACCTCTCGGTGCTGTAACAGGCATTATCGGTGGTCTTACTGGCGGTATCGGCGGCGGTGATGGCGGACCTCTTGGTGCTGTAACAGGCATTATTGGTGGTCTTACTGATGGCATCGGTGGTGGTGACGGTGGTCCTCTTGGCGCAGTCACAGGTATTATTGGTGGTCTTACTGGTGGTATCGGCGGTGGTGACGGCGGCCCTCTTGGCGCGGTCACTGACATTATTGGCGGTATCACAGGCGGCATCGGCGGTGGTGACGGCGGTCCTCTTGGCGCAGTCACTGGAATCATCGGTGGTCTTACTGGTGGCATCGGCGGTGGTGACGGCGGTCCTCTTGGCGCGGTCACTGACATTATTGGCGGTATCACAGGCGGTATCGGTGGTGGTGACGGTGGTCCTCTGGGTGCAGTCACTGGAATCATCGGTGGCATTACTGGCGGTATCGGTGGTGGTGACGGTGGCCCTCTTGGAGCAGTCACTGGAATCATCGGTGGCATTACTGGCGGTATCGGTGGCGGTGAAGGCGGTCCTCTGGGTGCAGTCACTGGAATCATCGGTGGCATTACTGGCGGCATTGGCGGTGGTGACGGCGGTCCTCTTGGTGCTGTTACAGGCATCATCGGTGGTATCACTGGCAGTATCGGCAGTGGTGACGGTGGTCCTCTAGGTGCAGTAACAGGCATTATTGGTGGTCTTACTGATGGCATCGGTGGTGGTGACGGTGGTCCTCTGGGCGCAGTCACTGGAATCATCGGTGGTCTTACTGGCGGTATCGGCGGTGGTGACGGTGGTCCTCTCGGTGCAGTCACTGGAATCATCGGTGGTCTTACTGGTGGTGACGGCGGTCCTCTGGGCGCAGTCACAGGTATTATTGATGGTCTTACTGGCGGTATCGGCGGTGGTGACGGCGGGCCTCTTGGCGCAGTAACAGGCATTATCGGTGGTCTTACTGGTGGCGGCGGTGACGGTGGTCCTCTTGGCTCAATAACAGACATTCTCAGCGGTATTACTGGTGGTATTGGTGGCAGTGACGTGATTTCTGGCGTTGCTCAACCTATCCAAATTGTTGTTGGAAGTGGCAACCTAACACTCGATTTATTACAAGAGAATATGAGTAATATCTTCAGTAGTGGGAATGTATTTGAAGGACTAACCAACCTTGTTCATGTGAATAATGACAATGGCGGTAATAGTATCGATAGCATTTTGAATATCATCACGGGCACAGTTTCTTCTAGTACTTCTGGAATCGCAGCTGGAGAACCTCATCCAGATGGTGGTAGCATTACCGATCTCATTTCGGTTTCATCACCATTAACAAGCCTAACCGATCATCTATTTGGCTCATTTCATCACTTTTAAAATATAACGATAAGAAAAGCCACTTTCATCAGTGGCTTTTCTTGCAGCTTAATTCGTTCATCAAACTAAAATCAAAATACTGCACGGAGAACATATTTGATTGGTAAGTTTTTTTAAATAACAAGTCAAGAACAACATAAACAATACGACTTTAGATCTATTAAAATTTTAAAAAAATTAATTAAGAAAAAATTTAAGACATTGATCTTTATTAATTAAATAAATGCAAAAAACACTAGAAATATTTTTTTGCAAACCAGTAACAAATTTTAAAACTTTCTTTTCAACACGGTATTTATAGTGCATAGATTAAGCTAAAACAATACCTTAATTGCATGATAATAAACACTTATTCTACTAAAATTAAAGTCATTCCAAGCTTTCAAATAAAATACAAGTGTAAATTTAGTTAAAATTAACAACCAATAAATATATTAAAATTCAATATTTTAAATCCACATTTAACAATCATATTCCAATCCGTTACAGATTGACAAAATAATTGCCACATATAACACTAAATATGATTAATGTGACCTTAATCACAAAAATATCATAGCAATTTAATAATTACTCAAAACAACACAACTTTATAAATATAGGTATCGTTATGCTTTTCAAAAGTCTTTTTTCACCCATTAAAAGTATTACTTCAAGCTTAGTTGATAGTAGTACATCTACATCACACGTTGGCGGTTCAATCCTTGCTCCTTTATCCTTATCTACAATTACAAATATCGTTTCAACAAATACCGTAACTCATACGGTAAGTAATCTTACAGGTGGAGCAGCCAACAATCCTATAAGTTCAATTACTGGCATTCTGGGGAATGTGACAGGCAGTAGTAGCCCACTTTCAACAGTCACAAATATTCTAGGCGGTGTTACAGGCGGCGCAAGTGGCAATCCACTTGGTGCAGTAACAGGAATTCTTGGAGGAATTACGGGCGGAAACGAGGGTGGTCCACTTGGTTCAGTCACAGGCATTATTGGTGGTCTTACGGGTGGAACAAATGGTGGCCCACTTGGTGCAGTGACTGGAATCATTGGCGGTATCACTGGTGGAGCTGAGGGTGGCCCACTTGGTGCAGTCACAGGCATCATCGGTGGTCTTACGGGTGGGACTGAGGGCGGCCCACTTGGTGCAGTCACTGGAATCATTGGCGGTATCATTGGTGGAGCTGAAGGTGGCCCACTTGGTGCAGTCACAGGCATCATCGGTGGTATTACAGGTGGTGATTTAGGCAATAATCCCGTAACAGGCGTCATTCAAACAGGTATTGATGTCCTTCAAGGTGTGGAAAGCTTAAAGACTGAAATCATTAATACAGGAATTGATACTGTCGCAGGCACCATTATCAGTGCAGTTCACCAATCTGAACACCCTATTGGAGATCTAGCTCATTTAGGTACCCTCACCTTTGAGACTTCACGGGATACGGTAAATGGCACACTGGAAGCAGTTTCTGATTTAGCCGGTGCGGATATCGGTGGTGCTGCGAGCGCTCTGACTGGTGTTGTTGGTACACTTGTGAATAACGGTTCAGTTGCGTCAAATACAGTGCAGCATATCATTGGTGATGTAACCAACATTGGTAACACAGGTCCATTAGGTACTGTCACAGGTATTATTGGTGGCATTACTGGCGGTATTGGCGGTGGTGAAGGCGGTCCTTTAGGTGCAATCACAGGCATTATCGGCGGTGTCACTGGCGGTATTGGTGGTGGTGAAGGTGGTCCTTTAGGTGCAATCACTGGCATTATCGGTGGCATCACTGGCAGTATTGGTGGTGGTGAAGGCGGTCCTTTAGGCGCAATTACAGGAATCATCGGTGGCATCACTGGCGGTATTGGCGGTGGTGAAGGCGGTCCTTTAGGTGCAATCACAGGAATCATCGGTGGTATTACAGGTGGTGACTTAGGTAATAACCCTGTCACGGGCGTAATCCAAACAGGTATCGATGTCCTTCAAGGTGTTGAAAGTCTAAAAACAGATATTATCAACACAGGGATTACTACCGTAGGTGGTGCAATTGGCGGTGTTCTTCCGGGTGTTCATCCAGTTACTGATCTAACTAATCTAGGTACCCTCACCTTTGAGACCTCGCGCGATACGGTAAATGGCACACTGGAAGCAATTTCTGATTTAGCGGGTGCGGATATCGGTGGTGCTGCGAGTGCTCTGACTGGTGTAGTTGGTACACTGATTAACAATGGTTCAACTGCTTCTGGTCTGGTTCAGCATATTGCTGGTGACCTCACTGATGTTGGTGGTCTAATCGGTGGCGTGACTGGTGGAATTGGCGGCGGTGAAGGCGGTCCTTTAGGTGCAATTACAGGAATCATCGGTGGCATCACGGGTGGTATTGGTGGTGGTGAAGGCGGTCCTTTAGGCTCAATCTCTGACATCCTTGGTGGGATTACGGGCAATATCGGTGGTGGTGAAGGCGGTCCATTAGGTGCAATCACAGGCATTATCGGCGGTGTCACTGGCGGTATTGGTGGTGGTGAAGGTGGTCCTTTAGGTGCAATCACTGGCATTATCGGTGGGATTACTGACGGTATCGGTGGTGGTGAAGGCGGTCCTTTAGGTGCGATCACTGGCATTATCGGTGGTATCACTGGCGGCATTGGCGGTGGTGAAGGCGGTCCTCTTGGTCCTATCACAGACATTATCGGTGGCATCACGGGTGGTAGTGAAGGCGGTCCTTTAGGTGCAATCACAGGAATCATCGGTGGCATCACGGGTGGTGACTTAGGTAATAACCCTGTCACGGGCGTAATCCAAACAGGTATCGATGTCCTTCAAGGTGTTGAAAGTCTAAAAACAGATATTATCAACACAGGTATTACTACCGTAGGTGGTGCAATTAGCGGTGTTCTTCCGGGCGTTCATCCAGTTACTGATTTAACCAATCTGGGTACCCTCACCTTTGAAACTTCACGTGATACGGTAAATGGCACACTGGAAGCAATTTCTGATTTAGCGGGTGCGGATATCGGTGGTGCTACGAGTGCTCTCACTGGTGTAGTTGGTACACTGATTAATAATGGTTCAACTGCTTCTGGTCTGATTCAGCATATTGCTGGTGACATCACTGATGTCGGTGGTCTAATCGGTGGCGTGACTGGTGGAATTGGCGGTGGTGAAGGTGGTCCTCTCGGTCCTATCACAGACATTATCGGTGGGATTACTGGCGGTATCGGTGGTGGTGAAGGTGGTCCTCTCGGTCCTATCACAGACATTATCGGTGGGATTACTGGCGGTATCGGTGGTGGTGAAGGCGGTCCTTTAGGTGCGATCACAGGCATTATCGGTGGGATTACTGGTGGTGACTTAGGCAATAACCCTGTCACAGGTGTGATCCAAACGGGTATCGATATCCTTCAAGGTGTTGAAAGTCTAAAAACAGATATTATCAACACAGGGATTACTACCGTAGGTGGTGCAATTAGTGGTGTTCTTCCGGGTGTTCATCCAGTTACTGATCTAACTAATCTGGGTACCCTCACCTTTGAGACCTCGCGCGATACGGTAAATGGCACACTGGAAGCAATTTCTGATTTAGCGGGTGCGGATATCGGTGGTGCTGCGAGTGCTCTGACTGGTGTAGTTGGTACACTGATTAACAATGGTTCAACTGCTTCTGATCTGGTTCAGCATATTGCTGGTGACATCACTGATGTCGGTGGTTTAATCGGTGGCGTGACTGGTGGAATTGGCGGTGGTGAAGGTGGTCCTTTAGGTGCAATCACAGGAATCATCGGTGGGATTACTGGCGGTATCGGTGGTGGTGAAGGCGGTCCTTTAGGCGCGATCACAGGCATTATCGGTGGCATTACTGGCGGAATTGGCGGTGGTGAAGGTGGTCCTCTCGGTCCTATCACAGACATTATCGGTGGGATTACTGGCGGTATCGGTGGTGGTGAAGGCGGTCCTTTAGGTGCGATCACTGGCATTATCGGTGGGATTACTGGTGGTATTGGTGGTGGTGAAGGCGGTCCTCTTGGTCCTATCACAGACATTATCGGTGGGATTACTGGTAGTATCGGTGGTGGTGAAGGCGGTCCTTTAGGCGCGATCACTGGCATTATTGGTGGCATCACGGGTAGTATTGGTGGCGGTGAAGGTGGTCCTTTAGGCTCAATCTCTGACATCCTTGGGGGGATTACGGGCGGTATCGGTGGTGGCGAAGGTGGTCCTTTAGGCCCAATCACTGGGATTATCGGTGGAATCACTGGTGGTATCGGTGGTGAAGGTAGTCTAAGTGTGATTACAGATATTCTTGGAACCATTAATAATGGCGCAAATAGCGGAGACGTTATCGCAGGAATTGCTCAACCGATTCAAACCGTCATTAGCAGTGGCAACATTGCAGTAGATACCTTACAAGATCATGTTAGTACCCTATTCAGCGATGGCTCATTAGAAAGTATCAATAATCTAATCAGTGTAAGCGTTGGCAATGGAGATTACAGTGCTCACGGAAGCGTGGATGGAATTTTAGACGCGTTGACTGGCACAGTCACTTCAGGCATCGCTGTAGGTGAACCAAATCCAAATGGTGGTTCGTTAACCGATCTTATTTCTCTTCCATCTGCTTTAAACAATTTAACTGACCATCTATTCAGTTCAGTCAATCATTTCTAAATAGACCAACTAAAAAGCCGCTGATTTCAGCGGCTTTTTTACATTTATTATTTAATTCATATTCAATCATAAATTTCAGGCGCAAAAAAACCGCAATTAAGCGGTTTCTTCTATTAAGTTGGTGCGCTCAGAGAGATTCGAACTCCCGACCCCTTAGTTCGTAGCCAAGTGCTCTATCCAGCTGAGCTATGAGCGCATTACTTATGTGCCTATTTAGGCATGTGTTACTTTAAATCTTTACTTGGTGCGCTCAGAGAGATTCGAACTCCCGACCCCTTAGTTCGTAGCCAAGTGCTCTATCCAGCTGAGCTATGAGCGCTTTAAGTAAAGTGGCGGTGAGAGAGGGATTCGAACCCTCGGTACAGTTACCCGTACGCATCCTTAGCAGGGATGTGGTTTCAGCCACTCACCCATCTCACCGTAACACGAGCGCAATAATACAAACTAAAACCACATTACACAAGGGATGTTCCTGTTTTTTTCTGCTTTTTAAGTTCAATCAAATGTTTTTTAATCAATTCCCACATTTTTTCAGCATTTTTTGGTTCAACGCTTGTTAATATAGTGTTATCTCCTTTATTCAGATCGGAGCAATAAACAGAATCTTGCAATCTTTGACGTGCAGTTAGAGTTTGAATGACTTATGCTAAACCGATCTGCCAGATGTGAATTGAAACGATATGACTAAAAATTGGGCCGATCCCGAAGCAAAAGCAGAAGCGCAACGTTACGATAATCCTATTCCTAGCCGAACTCTTATTCTAACTACATTAGAACAATTACAAACTGCACAGTCCCATGCAGAATTGGTTGATCACTTTAATATCCCCGATCAAAAAAGTATTGATGCCTTGAATCACCGTTTAAGTGCCATGGTTCGTGATGGTCAACTTATGAAAGATGGCTTTAAATACCAACCTGCAACCGATTTACCGAGCCATGAAGCAACGGTTTATATCAATAGTAAAGGTTTAGGTACTGCCAATATTGCAGGTCAGGACGATATCCTTTTACCTGAACGTGAACTACGCCTAGTTTTTAATGGCGACCGCGTTAGGGTACGTCAGACCTCGGTTGACCGTAAAGGCAAGCCTTGGGGCTTTATTACTGAAGTCGTGCAACGTCGTGTTAAGCAGATTATTGGTAAAGTGGCTGAGCATGAAGGTGAATACTTTATTCAGCCGAGCAATCCAAATCAGCACCAACCGATTACCCTCGAAAAAGAACTGATTGAACATGCCAATGCCAAAGTGGGCGATATGCTGCGTGTTGCGATTGATGATTACCCAACCCGTGAAGAACTGGCAACAGGTCACATCGTTCAATCTATGGCGGATAAAGCAGATACTGAAATTATTATCCCACAAACGATTCTAGAATTTGGTCTGCCTTACGAGTTTCCAGAAGCTGTAGTGAAAGAAGCAGAAAGCTTTAAAGAACCTTCGGCAAAAGATCTTAAAGGACGTGTCGATTTACGTGATCTGCCGCTCGTCACCATTGATGGCGAAGATGCACGTGACTTTGACGATGCCGTATTTGCTGAGAAACGTGCAGGAGGTGGTTACCGTGTCGTAGTGGCAATTGCCGATGTTAGCCACTATGTGCGTTTAGACTCTCCATTAAATGAAGAAGCAGAGGAACGTGGTACATCGGTTTATTTCCCGCACTTTGTATTGCCTATGCTTCCAGAAGCGTTATCAAATGGCTTATGTTCTTTAAATCCACATGTTGACCGTCTGTGTATGGTCTGTGATTTAAAACTGTCTCGCGCAGGTAAAGTCACAGGTTATGAGTTCTACCCTGCGGTAATGCACTCGAAAGCACGTTTAACCTATACCCAAGTAGGGCAATATTTTGAAGGGGCAACCAATGCCATCCCTGAAGATAAGAGCATTCATAAATCACTGAATACCTTATTCCAACTTTATCAAACGCTAAAAGAATTGCGTGCTAAGCGTCATGCAATGGAATTTGAAACCATTGAAACCTATATGACCTTTGACGAATTAGGTGGGATCAAAGAAATCTTGCCGCGTAGTCGTAACGATGCACATAAACTGATTGAAGAATGTATGTTGTTGGCGAACGTTGCCGCTGCGGAATATGCTTTGGAACATGATATTCCAATGCTCTATCGTGTGCATGAAGCTCCAGAGTTCTCACGTATTCAAAAAGTTCGTGATTTCGTCAAATTGCTCGGTTTGCCATTCCCAGAACAACCAACTCAGGCCGATTATCAGGCGGTAATTGAAGCAACCAAAGATCGTTTAGATGCACCAAGTATTCATGCGGTGTTGTTACGTTCGATGATGCAAGCCTATTATGGTGCGAACAATGCAGGCCACTATGGTTTGGCATATGAAGCATATACCCACTTCACATCACCGATTCGTCGTTATCCAGACTTATTACTACACCGTGCGATCAAAGCGTATTTAGACAAAAAAGTGTATCCACTGTCAGGTGCAGCATTAGATGATGCGGGTGAACATTTCTCGCAAACTGAACGTCGTGCTGATGAAGCATCACGTAGCGTTACCATGTGGTTGAAATGCCACTATATGCAACAGCATATCGGTGATGAGTTTGTCGGGGTTATCAGTGCAGTCACTGAGTTTGGACTATTCGTGACCCTTAAAGACCTCTATGTTGATGGCATGATTCATGTTAGCCAGTTAGGGGATGACTTTTTCCTTTATGATCAGGCGAGCCAAAGCTTAGTAGGGCAAAATCGCGGACAATCCTTTAGTCTCGGTGATGAAGTCAAGATTCAAGTTGCGGGTGTGAACTTGGAAGAACGTAAAATTGACTTCCAGTTAGTTCAACAACTCACCCATTTGGGCCGTGTAATTCGTCAGAAAGCACCGCGTACTGCGAATCCTTCTAGCTCGAAACGTGCTTCAACAACTGAAGAAGTATTTGGCAACCAGCCCTCTACTCAATCCAAAGTCAGTGAAGATGGTGAGAAGCCTGTACGCAAGAAAAAGGATAAGAACAAAGCAAGTTCTTATACCAAGAAGCCTACAAAAAAAGCGTCTGTAAAGCCTGAAAGCAAAGACAAGGCCAAGAAAAAAGTGAAAAAGAAAAAGTCGAATGCGAAAGCAAAACAAGACTAATTCACTCAAGAGCAAGTTCAGTCATGGACTTGCTCTTTTTGCTTAAGTGAATACAATCATAAGTTATCAAGATATATTAACAATAAAATGATTGATCAATATTCATCTAAAAAGCCTCAAAAAATAATCATTGGTTGTCTCTACATCCTTATTCTAATTGTGGGATTTTTTGATCTCTTTTCAGCAAGTTCTCACTTTACGCCAACGGATAGAGTCGCTCAGTTTGGGTTCTATTTTTCCATCATCATAGCGTATAGTGTTGTATTGCTCAGCTATTATCTTGCTTACCACTCTCAATGGAAAATGCCTAAAAGCCTCACACAGCAAATCTCAGGCCCCATACAGCATATTTTCAACTTTATCTGTCTTACCCCTCTATTCGCTGCGCTGCTTTATTATACGTTCAGTGGTATAGCCCCTTATTTATATACATATTACTTTGGCCATCAAACAGAAAAGCAGGTTATTGCAACAGCGGTTATATCTAAAAGCAATAAGGCAAAGTGTTCGTATGAATTAAAGAGTAAATCTCTGAACTACTTTTTCTTCAACTATTGTCTGACTACTCAACAATATAAACAATTCCCTCCCAACCAAAGCGTAATGGTCAAACTGTCTACAAAACAAAGTTACTTAGGTACAATTGTAGATAGTTTGCAAGGAATTATTCCTGAATCAACAAATCAACCTTGATTTCTCCCCTCCGAAGCCCTACATCTATAACTATGTTTAAAGATGAATATGGCAAAAATACAATGACATTCCAGCAAGCGACACTTCCCGTTCCTCAATTTGATCAAATTCAACTTGCCGACTTAAAACAACAAATTGAACAGACCATTCAAAATGGTCAAAACTTCCTGAATCAACTCCATCAAGTTCCTCAAGGCACTGAAGCTCAACTGGCAACATTGACCGAAGTTGATCAACTTGAAAATAATATGAGTGAAGCATGGGGGATTTTGTCGCATCTCAATGCGGTGATGAACAACCCTGAAACCCGTGAAGTCTATCAAGCACTGTTACCAAGTTTAAGTGAATACTATACGCAGCTTGGACAACACACGGCACTGTATCAAACTTATCAACAGATCCATGATAGTGCTGTATTTCAAACGCTGAGCGAAGCGCAGCAAAGTGCAATTAAACTGGCTTTACGTGATTTCAAACTGTCAGGTGTTGCACTCGAAGGTGAAGCTAAAAAACGTTATGCAGAAATTTCAGCACGTTTATCGCAGCTTTCTTCTGACTTCTCTAACCATGTACTCGATGCAACCCAAGCCTACTTTAAACCTTTAACGGAAGCACAACTCAAAGGCCTGCCACAAAGCAGCGTTGAACTGTTAAAACAATACGGTCAACAACGTGAGCTTGAGCAAGCCGTTGCGACGCTCGACTTCCCTGCTTATTTTGCAATTATGACTTATGCCGATGATCGTGAGTTAAGAGAAGAGTTGTATAAGGCCTATGTCACCCGCGCATCTGAACAGTCCGACAAGACTGAATTTGACAATACACCTGTGATGGAAGAAATCCTGAGCTTACGTCAGGAAATGGCACAACTGCTTGGCTTCAATAATTTCGCTGAATATTCCCTTGCGAGCAAAATGGCGCCTGACGTTGAAACAGTTAATCAATTCTTAGTTGATTTGGCAGAACATGCCCGTACGCCAGCACTTGCCGAAATTGCAGAACTCAAAACCATTGCACAACAAGATGGCATTGATGAACTCAAACCTTGGGATGCAACCTATTATTCTGAAAAGTTGAAACAACAACAGTTCAACCTCTCGCAAGAAGCACTTAAACCATATTTCCCTGCACCGAAAGTGGTTCAAGGCCTATTCCAAATCGTACAACGTCTTTACGGTATCCAGATTGTCGAACGCCAAGCCCCTGTTTGGCAGAATGATGTTCGTTATTTTGAAATTGAAGATCAAGGTCAAGTGGTCGGTGGTTTCTACTTCGACTTATACGCACGCAATGGCAAACGCGGTGGTGCATGGATGAGCGGTTTCCGTTCTCGTGTTCAAACAGCCAATGGCCTACAAAAACCAATTTGTTACATGGTATGTAACTTTACCCCACCAATTGGCGATCAACCTGCCCTATTGACTCATGATGAAGTAATTACTTTATTCCATGAGTTTGGTCATGGCTTACATCATATGTTGACCGAAGTGGATAACATCTCGGTTGCAGGGACACACGGCGTAGCTTGGGATGCAGTTGAATTACCAAGTCAGTTTATGGAATTCTGGGCATGGGACAATGAAAGTCTAGATGTACTCAGCGAGCACACCGAAACCAAACAGACTTTGCCACAGGAATTGTTATCTGCATTGTTAAATGCACGTTTCTTCCAATCAGGTATGCAAACCTTGCGTCAGATTGAGTTTGCTTTATTTGATCTCACGATCCATCGTCAAGCACCAGCATTAAACAGTCAGCAAATCCAAGCAACTTTAGATGATATTCGCGATAAATTTGCTGTTATTCCAGCGGTTGCCTACAACCGTTTCCAACACAGTTTTAGTCATATTTTTGCAGGTGGTTATGCTGCGGGCTACTACTCGTATAAATGGGCAGAAGTTTTAGCAAGTGATGCATTTGATCGTTTCGAAAGTGAAGGTATTTTTAATACCGAGACTGGAAAAGAGTTTAGAAAGTTTATTCTAGCAGTTGGCGGAAAAGATACAGCGCTTGATGCGTTTCGCAATTTCCGAAAAAGAGAACCAAAAATAGATGCATTATTACGTCATCAAGGTTGGACGAACACTCATAAAACCGCTTAAACTACGTCATTATTGTTCGCAGGGTGTAATTAACTGACATGAAGAGACAGTTCATCGCGGGTGCAAAATGCCCAAAATGTGGCGCGTTAGATCGTGTGGTTAAGATCATCACTGTGGATGACGAGTGGATTGAATGTATCGAATGTGCTTATAGCGAAAAACGTCCGACCCATGTGGAACAGGCGCAACCCGCTGAGCCAGATGAGATTGGGGTGATACAGTTCAAACCTCGTCATTTTGACTAGAAGGTTAAAAATGATGTCCACATACCAGACTGAAAATTCCAAATTATTATGGATGATAATTGGTGGAATTAGTGTTGTAGTGGTGCTGTTCCTTGCTGTCCAATGGTTTTTAGCACAAAAAGATCAGCAACCAACCGCCACTCCTTCGGAACCTGTTGCCGCAAAAACAATTGCATCAGCCCAACCAGAAACGGTGGTGACTAATGATGAAGTCATAACAGCGACAAATGATGTTGCTGCGCCGATCCAATTGGTTGAAGAATCCATTGTGAAAGCGCCACTGCCTACAAATGATAGTTTGGCAAAAGAAGAAATTGCCAAACTGGATGATATTCACCAACAACTGCAAGACCAACAACATGAGTTAAAGCAGCAAAGTAGTGATGTTGATACTTTACTCAAGCTGAAAGAAGATCAAATTAAGCTACTAGAAGCTCAGATCGCAGCACAGAGTAAGTCTTAAAAAAGAAAAAGCTTTAACCTCAGTTAAAGCTTTTTTGTTGCTCGTCTCTTTAATCTAAAATTTGCTTCGTGTCTTGTTTCAGCTGGATCGGTTTCTGAATCGTTTGTGCAATCAAGATACCAATTAAAGTTAAGCCGCCACCAATATAGTGAAACATTTGTAAATGCTCACCCAATAATGCCACTGCAATCAATGCTGTAAATAAGGGCAATAGGTTCATAAAAATACTATTTCGATTTGGCCCTAAATGTCTTACCCCTTCAATCCACAAATAAGATAACAACACTGAGGAAAAAATACTGGCATAGACAATCAGTGGAATGGTTTGTTTATTTAGTTGTATTTCCGATGCAGGCAAAAATACAAAGAATGGCAACACATAAACAATCGCAAAACTAGATTGTACGAAGTTAGATTGCCACGCAGGGATCGGCATTTTCCAGCGTTTCAGTAAAACGCCATACAAGGCATAGCCTGCTGCTGCGATCAACATTAAGCCATCCCCCAAATGAACACCTTGCTTCCAAATATCAGAAATTGAACCATGACTCAGCAAATACAAGATGCCATAGAAAGACAAAGCACCTCCAAACAACATGCCGTAACTAATACGATCTTTCAGCATCAAGCTAGTTAAAATCATGGTCAGCAAAGGAATCAATGCAGTCACAATCGCCATATTGGTTGCTGTGGTGGTCGCTGCCGCCTGATAAGACAAGAACTGAAATAAAGACACAGAAAGAAAACCGCCCAATGCCAACTGCTTCCAATATTGCTTGATGGTCTGTCGATTCTTCCAGACAGGAATCAGCACAAACGTACTCATCACGGCGAGTGCCAATACCAAACGATAAAATGTGATTGCTACAGGAGAAATGGCATGGCTGGCCATTTTAGACACCACAACATTTCCTGCCCAAAATAAAATCGCGAATAAGGGATAAAAATAAGCACGCTGGAACATCATCTAAACCTAGATATTTCGGTATAGATCATGCTAAAAAATAATCATCTTATTGTTTCTCGACAATTAGACGACTACTATCGAGAAATAGACAATTTCTTTTGCGGGCATTTTAAACATGGGCAAGAATTTTGAACATGGATTCTTAGATTATCCCATCTATGCTTTTTCAGAAAACTACCCTCATGGTCACATTGAAGATTGGCATAGCCATGATCGGATCCAGTTGATTCATACCCTATCCGGTGTGATTCGGGTACAAACCCATGAGGGAATTTGGATTACGCCACCTGGACGTGGCGTTTGGATTCCTGCGCATAAACCGCATGCCTTACTCAGCAGTGGTGATGTCAAAGCACGGGGAATTTTTATTGATGCCACAGTACAAACCAGCCTCAGTTCAGAATGCCGTGTTGTCGCCATTCCTGCTTTACTACGGGAACTGATGAGTAGTGCAATGCAGATTAAAACAGTGATCCAACCTAAGAGCCGCAATGAAAGATTATTGCAATTGATTTTAGATGAAGTTCACTTGTTGCCCTCGCTCGCCTTTAATTTACCTGAACCTCAAAATCCACGACTGCAACAGCTGTGTCAACAGATCAAAGACAATCTCAGTTTAGACTGGAATCTGGAAGATAGTGCTGAGCAACTGCATATCAGCAGCAAAACACTGGCACGGCATTTTCAAAAAGAAACTGGCTTACATTTTTCTCATTGGGTTCGCCAAGCCAAATTGATGCAAGCGATGGTTGACTTGAGTTTAAACAAGCCTGTTCTAAATGTTGCACTCGACTTAGGTTATGATAGTCCAAGTGCCTTTAGTGCCATGTTTAAACGTGAAACCAGCATGACACCAAGCGACTATCTGAAGCAGTTCAGCTAAGTTAAATCCAAGTGAAAATCTCATTCCTTTCAGCACAGTAGAAGCATAAAATAAGTACAATCTTGCAATGCCCGAATCACTATGGATGCTAAACAAACCAATCGCAACCTGATGTTGGCGATCGGTTGCCTTACTCTTTCTGCTCTGCTTTTCTCTGTGATGGGAATCTGTATTCGTTATGCCTCTCATACGGTCGATAACTACACCATTGTATTTTTCCGCAATGTCGTTGGACTGGTCCTGTTTTTGCCGTTTATTTTTAAGCAAGGAACAAGCTTTGTAAAAACAGAAAAACTGTGGATGCACACATGGCGTAGTATCGTTGGGCTTGCCGCCATGTATGGATTTTTCTATGCCATCGCACACCTAAAACTCTCCAATGCGATGGTATTTACTTATTCTTCTCCAATTTTTATTCCCTTGATCGCATGGCTTTTCTTGAAAGAGAAAATCACCACGGCGATGCTATGTGCAGCGGGACTCGGCTTTATTGGAGTATTTTGTGTAGCAAAACCAGATCAAGGTTTGCTGAATTGGGTTTCGATCGTTGGGATCAGTTCAAGCCTATTGGCATCAATGGCCTTTGTCACAGTCCGTGCCTTGACTCAAACCGAACCCCCTGAACGGATTGTATTCTATTTCTGTTTTATAGGATCACTACTGTCCGTCATTCCAATGTTTTGGGTATGGCGACCTTACCATTTACAAGAATTATTGTTTTTGATTGGTGCAGGCGTACTGGCCAATGTCAGCCAGATTTTTATGTCACATGCTTATCGTCTTGCCCCTGCTGGGCAAATTGCACCAGTCAATTATGTGGCGATTATCTTTGCTGGGATCTGGGGTTTTTTATTGTGGAATGAAGTGCCTGATCTATATAGCGTGATTGGTTTTGGCATTATTCTCTCTGCAATTTTGTTGTGTAGTCCTTTAATACAAAGGTCAAAACCTTCAATACCCTAAGCTTAATGCGTTGGATAAGGGTGCAAATCCAGTACATAGTGGCCTAGAATTTCCCGTTTCGGCTTATCGATAATTACAACAAGATACGTATTGTCTAAGGGCACTGGAATATTAATATGTTGGAATTTCCCATCTTGAGTTTCATAAATATGTTTCACATACCATTCCCATGCAGTACAAGAATGATAAAGCTGCTCAATCACAAGATCAGCATAGTCCCATAAATCTACAATTTCTTCAGCACTCTCTGTGATATCTAGCATGGGAGGGAAAAAGGTTGCCTGATACTCTTCCTGACTCAATTCTTTCATAGATTAACCTATTCAATAAAATAACAATAAAAAAAGCAGCCTAAGCTGCTTTTCTTTTGGTTTCAATCATTAATGTTTATACCAACCAAACATCTGGAAGATATACGGCGCATAAGTCACCAACACCAATGATGAGAACAAGACGATGATCGGCAATAACCAACGCTCATAACGGAAGTAGAAACTGGTGTATTTCTCTTTTGCTTCCTTATCGGCGGCCGTGACCTCTTCATCCCCGACGGAGAGTCGCGTCAGCAAGTGGTTCAAGGCAACAGGCGGTGTTACATAACCAAACTCGAATGCAACCAATACAATCATCCAGAAGTGAATCGGATGAATACCATTTTCGTAGGCGACAGGTGCAACGGTTGCAGCAACCAAAATCACCGCACCAAATGGATCGGTTGTCATACCAATAATGGCAAGTAACAGCGCAATAAAGGCAAGTGAAATATAGATATTACCCAAGTGTGTTGGTAATAACTCAACCACTTCTGCACGTTCGATTAAGCCACCAACACTTGCAGACAATGCCATCAATAGAATCAATGCACCGATATGTCCGACCGTTTCCGATGTTGCAAAACGTAATGCCCCACCAAAACCAAAGCTCTTACTACCGTGTGGATCATGTGATTTCAAAAATTCTGATTTCTTTTCATGCTCACGAACCAAAGCTTCATGTTTCGCATCAACAACTGGTGCAGGTGCTAGTTTTGAAGCAAATAACTTGTCAAACAAGATCATTGCAATCAATACCAACGGTAAAATCATTGGCGCAGTAAATTCATTGATTGAAGTATCTAAAGCAAGCTTATAGAACATCACCACAGCAAAACCGATGATCACATAAGGAATCACTGGTACGCAGGCACGTAACATTCCTGGTACAGCAATTTTAGGCGAGTTCACACGGAATTTTTCTTCGGCAAGAATCAGAGAAACACCTAAGAAAATGAAGGCTGTTAACCAGAATACATAGATACCATGATCAAATAATTCAGTCGATGTTACGTGACGACTGTCTAGCATTGAGATCAAGATAACCAATAAACATGGGCGAATCACGACACCCAAAGAACCAGACATTGCCGATACAGCTAAAGCATATTGACGGCGAGCACCCGAGTTCCATACTTCCTTATAGATGATCGCACCCGCTGCAATAACGAAAATACCTGAAGCACCTGTATATGCTGTTGGAATCGCTGCTGCAATCAAGATTAACCAAGTTAAAGTTTCAGGTGCCAAGTTCCATGGACGTAAGATATTTAAGAATAAATCCATCACACGTGTTTGGGTCAGCAACATACCTGCCCAAATAAATAATGCCAGATTTAAGAAAATACCTGAGAACTCAACCAAAATACCTAAGTAGATCCCTTGCCCCATTGGATAATCCATGAAGAAGGTAAATACAATCCCTGTCACCAAAGACATAAACGCATACAGCGGAACGCTCAGTAACGCCAAACCAAAGTTACCCTTCGGTTGTGCTGTTTTGGGAATAAAGATAAATTGGAAGATACTGATAATCGTCAGAGATACAAATAGTGCAATCCATAACCAATACAAGACCGCTGTTTTTCCAGCAACTTCAACACCTGAATTCAATACTGAATGGTATTGGCTAATCACTGAATAACTGAGTAAAGCATTACCAGCAACCATCAACGCCGAATAGACACGGAAGTCGATTTTAGTTTTTGGTGCACGTAAACCAATGTGGTGATAACGTAAAGATGCGGTAATAGAAGCAAACAATACCATTATCAATAAAATAACAGTTTGGTTTTCAGAACCTAATTTAAAGATTCCAAAGAAAGTAGTTTCAACTTTACGATAAGTACGAATACTTGGATGATTTTCCAAGTGCTTCATTGCTTTGTCATAGAATTGGTATTTTTCTTCACACTGCTGCTGCGCAGCCAATAAAGATGCACGAACATCAGATTCAGAAGCCGCACCAAACATACTTGCAAATTCATCAGCAGCATTGGCTTTCATCTGCTCTTGAACTTGTGCATCAATGTTTGGATGTCGATCACAAGATGGTTTCTCAGGTTCCGCACGTAAAAACGAATACTGCATCCCTGTTGTTTGATCACCGTAAAGACGCTCCCCCATACGAAGCATCTGACCGTGAATCATTTCGCCTGTACCAATAAGCAAAGTCATTAGCAACAAAGCAAGAATGATGAATGTCGATATCCAATCATTCCAGATATAGCCTAACCGAGCTAATCCAGACTTATTCTCTTGATCATTTTGCATGTCTATTCCAGTTTATTGTTATCAACATCCATCCAAAGATGTTGAATCATGCGCTGTCCATGGTTGATAGATAAATGAATTTACCCTCTACATAACCAATCCCTTTTAAACCGCTTAAATTTGCATCAAACTTTAAAAAAAAAGAATGACTACAATCACTTTTTTGTTGGTTGTTTTTATCAATTTGTGTGTTCTCTATTTTTCCTTATTATAAATAAATAACTTAAACCACATAAGACGCCACCGATTGCACCAATTAAATGCGCTTCAGTCAATACTGGACTACCAATTAACTGAGCCGTACCAGTTTTTCCGAAGGTATTTTCCCATATCAGTTTTGCCGCAATTAACGCTAAAACCAGTACCGCAAATTTACGTTCATTTTTATATTGCAGATATACCAAGCCTACAGCAGTATATAAACCATGCAAAACACCAGAAAGTCCAGCATAAGCATCAATATAAGGTAAATAAAAATAAAAAACGAAACTAATGAAAGGAGGTAAGATCAACAACAATGCCCATAAATGCCAATTTCGGACATGAGGGAAAATGAAAGGCAAACATGCGAATGCCATCATATTCAGTAGAAAATGAACCCAGCCTACATGAACCCAATGTGCTGTCCAAATACGCCAAAATTCTGTAAGTAAGCTTGGCCGCCAATAAATAAAATGATCAGCAAAAACCTGTAGACAAGCCGATATAGAAATACATATCGCAATCAAAATAATCTTGCTTATCCATACTTGATCTTTCATTGGCTTACTGCCCCCTAAAAAATAGACCTTTTACAATTTTAGATAGTTCATCTGTAAAAGGTCGTTTAATTCAGGTTACTCCGCTGGAGTTTCTTGTGCTGGTGCTGCTTGGTCTGATGCTGGCGCAGCTTGATCCTGTGAAGGTGCCGCTTCACCACCATCAAATAACGAATCCAACTCAGCTGAGCTTTCTTGCTTGTCATCCCAGAATGAGGTTAGACCTTCATCATTGGCCCTTACACCTGTATTTTCAGTCCAATAACGATCTGCAATACCACGAACCATCAAACCAGCCATTTTATCAATCAATCTAAACTGAGGATTCGCAGGTTTGTCATCACCTGTGGCTGCAGCATAAGAACGAAAAGCATCGCGCAGTTTCGCATCATCACCACTCGCTTGTGCTGCAACAGCATATAAAGCATGTGCTAAACGAACACCCTTCTTCTCACCAATTGCCATAGACTGCTTCATGGTTGCATAAGGTTCAGGTTTGCCATCACCGGCACCTGGTAATAAGGTCCAGATCACAGCACGGGTTGCCATTGGAGCACCCCAGAATTTTTCATTATCTAAACACGCCATACCACGTTCAACGATCCCTGCAATATCCTTAGGTACATTGATCGCACCGCCAGAATTAATATCGTTGGTCATAGCCTGCAGTCCGCTGACCATACCGAGTAAATAAACAGTTTGATCTAGATCATTACGCATGGTTGGGCATGAATCGCCTAACTTATATTTGTATTTGCTTTCCCAGCGGTTTGCAAAAAGCTGATAGCCTGCGTATTGACGCTCAGCAGCAATTCCCGCCCAACGTTTCTGTTCGATACGTGCATCTTGTGCTTCTGAAATCTGACCTGCTTTAGACGCACGTAGATAACGCAACTCTGCTTCTAAAGCTTGATTTTCAGCACAAACACCAGCTGCGGTATAGAGTAATACCGCCATTCGGGTTGGGTCAGCCCCCATATCTTTGGTTGACATCACTGCAGGGGTTAAAGCATTCCCAGAGTTACACACCATTTCAGCATCATCCATTGCTAAAATCGGTGGAACAATATGGTTCTCACCAAAACCAAGTGCGACATTCGCACCCGTCTTAATCACATATGAACATCCCGATAGCATTGATGTTGTCAATACAGCAACCGCCACACCTTGTCCAATTTTTTGGAGTTTAGACATACTTCCTGTCCCTCTAATAATTTGTTTTTTCCTTTTAGCTGTACATTATCAGATGCATAACCTGAATTAAAGAGTAATTGCTCTAATTTTAACCGAGACATTTTGACACAGATCACAGCGGAATGAATTGACACTTGGGCGGTTTAACAGGAATTTCAGGCAAAAAAAAGTAGCATTGCGACGGTTCAGCACATGCTACTTATTAACTGGTAAAATCGTGAAACTCTTTATATTTTAGTTTTGTTGAAAATAATCCTTGAGTAACGTTCCAGCTCTTCCTACAACAATCGCCATAACGATTGCAATTACTAGAAACATCCACATTGAAATCTCCATAGAGACCTCCTACACTTACGTATCTACTTTTGGTAGATACTAGATTGGCGTTCATCATCGATATTCACGGGAGAGTGATATATTGATGACACTTTCAATCTCTTTCTCTTGGTCACTGCAACTTGAGGTTGACGTGATTCAAGAAATTCCCTGAGTAAAGTTCCTGCTCTTCCTACTACAATCGCAAAAATAATTGCAATCACCAGAAACGACCATGTTGGAATTTCCATTTTGGACCTCCACCATACTTTACGTTGGTGTTTGTACTTTAACGAAAATAAATCGGACTTGATCGCCAGATTGTCTGACAATCATAATTTTCACTATTTTTTAGAGTATTTAATCTAACAATTTAAACAAAACAAATTCTAATTTTAACTAAATTATTGAAATTTATATTTTTATTAATTTTATACGGTTGTAGAATTGTCAAACAATTATGCCAATTTTGCGCGTAATTTTAGCTTTTGCCACTGAGAATGTGATAATTGATCCCACCAAATGATACAAGTTCTCTGGTTTGAATGAGAAAAATAGAGTGCGATGTAAAATTTGTGATCCAATATTTTAACGATTATTCTGCGCTGAATCTTTAATTCGGGGTCATAAAACTCGAACGAACATTCTTGATGATCCAAGTATTCAAAACGTTTGATTTGTGGCTGTTTGAGAAACAAAATCCAAGCAGCTCCCATCATGCAGAAGCACAATAGCCAAATCCATAAGGCAAGCAAGGAATAAGTTAAACTAAGGATGGCAATGAAAATCAAGAGCTGCAATACCATCGCAAAACGACTGCGTTGCAGCTCGAAAACACCATCAGCCATGGACATAGTGTTTTAATTTTAAAATAAAATTTTTTAATTCTGCACGAGGCGGTTCTCCAACCTCCATAAACCAATCCAATAAATCCGGATCTTCTTGATCGACCAACTCCGCAAATAATGCCTTTTCAGCGATATCAGCTGTCAGATAGTGGTTTTTAACATAAGGATCAAAATACACATCGATTTCTTTTAAACCACGACGTGCACGATACACAACCTTACGCTCTTCCAGTGTCATTTCATCAGACATTATTGGCTCCGCAATGCAACAATTTTCCCATAGTGTACCCGATCTCCCCAATGAAGTTCTTAGAGATTTTTCTCAAGTGACCAAATACATCAATCAAATTGAGCATTGATCACATTGTCCACTATTTTCAATTTCTTGTATGGTGATGAAGATGATTTAAATCCAACACTCTAGGGAAAAATAACAAATGCAATCAGGTGCTATTCGTCCAATTCCAAACATGCTGCCACGAAAACTGTTTACTTCTGACCACGAAGCATTCCGCGAAACCGTGCGTAAATTCTATGAGAAAGAAGTTGTACCTAATATTGAAAAATATGAAAAACAACAACATGTTGATCGTGACTTATGGAATAAAGCAGGTGCACTTGGTTTGCTTTGTACGACCATGCCAGAGCAATACGGTGGTTCAGGTGTAGATCGCCTTTACAGTATGATTCTGATCGAAGAACAAGCCTATGCCATGGATTCAAGCACGGGCTTCTCTTTGCATTCAGATATCGTGGCCAACTATATCAATAACTTTGGGAATGAGCAGCAAAAGCAACACTGGTTACCGAAAATGGCAACAGGTGAAGCCGTGACTGCGATTGCGATGACTGAACCTGGTACAGGTTCCGACCTACAAGCAGTTCGCACGACTGCTGTATTGGATGGCGATGAATATGTCATCAATGGTTCTAAAATCTTTATTACCAATGGCTATCTTTGTGATATGGCGATTGTGGTGTGTAAAACAGGCAACAATGAAAAAGGCTCAGCCAACTTATCTTTGCTGATTGTAGAAGCAGATCGTGCTGGTTTCAGTAAAGGTAAGCCTTTGAATAAAATTGGGATGAAAGGCCAAGATACTTGTGAATTGTTCTTTGATAATGTACGTGTACCGAAAGAAAACCTATTAGGTATGGAAGGCATGGGCTTTATCATGTTGATGAAAGAGCTCGCTTGGGAACGCATGCTGGTCGCAATTATCTGTCAAGCAGGTGCTGAAGCTGCCTTTGCACATACAGTACAATACACTAAAGATCGTAAAGCATTCGGCAAAGCCATTAGCACCTTCCAAAATACTCGTTTTAAACTGGCAGAATTGCGTACGGAAATTGATTTCTGTCGTACTTATCTTGATCGCTGTATGGAACTACAGCTTGAAGAAAGCTTAGGTGTGGATGCTGCGGCAGCTGCAAAATACAAAATTTCTGATATGTTCTCAAAAGTTGTAGATGACTGCTTACAACTGCATGGTGGTTATGGCTATATGCTGGAATATCCAATTGCCCGTGCTTATATCGATAACCGTGCCAATCGCATTTATGCAGGTACCAATGAAATCATGAAAGAACTCATTTCTCGTACACTCTAAATATCAATACAACAAAGGGATCGTGCCCAATGCGCGATCCCTTTTTTATTTATTTCGATTCAGGTTTTTCATCAGCTTGAACAGGCAGTGGATTCATCCTTGCCATCAACTGCTTCACTTTAGGATTCTCAATATATTGTTGCATCGTGGTATTAAGCGCTGTACGCGCATTTTGTGTAGTGAAATGCGCGACCTCACTGCCAACATCACTGGCTTTCTTTGCCCAAGCCTTCCCTTCTACAGATTGATAGAAGTTCAAGGCTGCTTGTAACTCTTTCTGGCTAAAACTTTCCACATAACGTTGCACGATAAATTGCTTACGCTGTTCACTGTTCAAATTTTTACTCAAATCGGTATAAAAACTTTCGGGTAAGTCTTTTGGCAAACGCATACGAATTTGCTCTAAAATCATTTTATCGGTGTTTTGCAGCCCTTGTTCCGTCCCGTCAACGGATGCCAACTTTTGCGCAATGACTTCTTTTTGTTTTACATCATCGGCAAAGACCGATGTACTGAATAATAATGTCCCTAAGATGATGATTCTTTTCATCGTATTATCCCTAATCTAAATTTTCTAATGTGCTCAATATACGCGATATTGACCAGATTTAAAGTCTGATTGCAAATAAAAAACCCCATGCTTATGCATAGGGTTTTAATGAACTCAATAAACGATTACGACACCAGTTTTGGTTTACGATCGACTTGCTCACCACGTTTATGGAATTGTAGGACGACATCATTGAATGATGCATCTTTCAATTCTTTGCGATCCGCAAGATAGTTATTGGTGATTTTCCAAGGTGCTTTTTTACCTTGTTTTGGCATCACATCTGCTGCACGTGCAATATAACCCGAAGACATTTTACCCATAATAGTGTCTTGTTCACGCAATGCTGGATCCGCATGGGCAATCACTTCATCATAGCCATTTTTATCCATATGATTAAGCAAACGACAAATATAATCCGCAGCAATATCAACTTTTAAAGTCCAAGACGCATTGATATAACCAATGATCATCGCCATATTTGGCACATCACTCACCATCACACCTTGATAAAGCATGTGTTGTGAGGTATCCATTGGCTTGCCATCGATTGTACCTTTCACGCCACCCAAGATTTGAATTTCCAAACCTGTCGCTGAAATCACAATATCTGCTTCAAGGTGTTTACCAGACTTCAATTGAATACCATTGGCAGTGAATTTTTCAATTTGATCTGTTTCAACATTGGCTTGGCCTTCACGTAGCGCTTTAAATAAGTCGCCATCTGGCACCACACATAAACGCTGATCCCAAGGATTATAGCTCGGTGTAAAGTGTTTCATATCCACTTTACCCTTCAACTGTAATTCAATGCCTTTCAACAATAAACGACGAACAGTTTTCGGATATTTTTGCGCTAATGCATAGATACCGCGCTGCATACCAATATTACGTGCACGGGTAAATTTATAAGCCGTTTCTTCTGACATAAATTTACGGGTTTTTTCATAAATAAAGTCAATTGAAGGAATTGTCGCAATATAAGAAGGAGAACGCTGCAACATGGTCACGTGCCCTGCACCGCCTTTCACCATTGAAGGAACAAGGGTAATTGCTGTTGCACCACTACCAATGATCACCACTTTCTTGCCAGTGTAATCCAGATTTTCTGGCCAGTGTTGTGGGTGGATCAATTGGCCTTTGAAATCTTCTTGTTTCGGGAACTTCGGTGCATAACCTTGATCATAATTATAGTAGCCCGTACAACCCATCACAAAGTTTGCTGACCACGTTTGCTTTTTCTTGTTAGAGTCTTCAATTTCCACAGCCCATTTTTTCTTTGCAGAATCATAATTTGCAGAAAGTACACGATGGCCAAAATGGATTTTATCTTTTAACTGATTCTCACTGATCACATCGCTTAAATAACCCTTGATCTCAGCACCACTCGCCAATACTTTGTCTTTTGCCCATGGCTTAAAATTAAAACCAAATGTTGACATATCCGAGTCAGAACGAATACCAGGGTAACGGAATAAATCCCATGTTCCGCCAAAACTATCACGACGCTCTAAGATTTCGAATTTACGTTGTGGACAGTTCTTCGAGAGATGCACAGCTAACCCAATCCCAGAGATACCTGCACCAATAATTAATACATCAACTTGCTTTTCCATTTTTTTTATACCCTGTATAAACCATGACTTTATTAAAGCACAAATTTGACAATACGCAATGTCAAGTTTGGTCATTCATCGGTTTTTTCATATCACTTCGGGACATTTTTAAAAAATTGAGGGGCAAAAAATCTAGAAATTTTTGCTTGGATTTCTTTTATCAGAGGCTCTTAGTTAAGAGAAAAGATAGCCGTGTTTAGGCACTTATCTGCTCGGGTTCATTAGAAAAATAATATTTAAAACATTCATAAAAATGAAAACCATTCTAGAATGTTTTATACTTGAATGGCTCATACAAAAATATCAAAAATGAAATCAACAGCTTAAAATAGATTAATTAGCATTTGCTTTATCTTCCCAAAATTTTGCAGTATCTAAATTTTGTTCTACGCCTATTCCATATTGATACATAAACTCCATCTCTCTCATGGCCTCTTTACTTCCTCTAGCAGCAGATTTTTTAAGTAAATCTAATGCTTGCTCAATATTTTTTGTAACACCCTCACCATTACGATATAACCTAGCTAAGCCAACCATAGAATCAATATGATCGAGTTCTGATCCCTTTAAAAACCAAACAAACGCTTTTTTATAATGATCTTCAGCATCTATAGGATCTGTATCTTCAACCAAACCTGCATATGTTGCATACCCGTCGCCTAGCCAATACATAGCATTTACATTACCATTTTCAGCAGACTTCATCGCCCAAGATTCAGCTTGAACCTCATCTTCTTCAATCCCATAGCCATGTATATAAACGTCTGCTAATTCTAATTGCGCTGATGAATCACCATTCTTTGCTTTAATTAATAGCTCATTTGAGAAGGTTGGATTAGCTGATGTATGCATAGAAATGATTAGTCCTAAAATAATAGATATGAACCCGAAAATTTTCATTTTCCGCCTTTAAATTAAATTTGTTTTTCGTTCTTTGAGCTTTAATAATACTTTATAAATATGAAAATCATGAGTCTATCCAACCAAGTCATAACGATTTAGACAGAAATTAATGACTTTTTGAAGCTGAAAAGCGGTCTTCTTTAAATATTAAACAATAAAAAAGACCGGCTATTACACCGGTCTTTTTTGGAACAACTGACTGTTCTACACGTAGAAGTATTATTTTACTTCACGGTCAACGAGTTCAACGTAAGCCATCGGTGCAGCATCACCTGCACGGAAGCCCGCTTTAAGAACACGAAGATAACCGCCGTTACGTTCTTTGTAACGAGGGCCAAGAACGGTAAATAATTTACCAACAGTTGCTGCAGAACGAGTACGAGCAAACGCTAAACGACGGTTTGCTACTGTATCGTTTTTAGCTAAAGTGATTAAAGGCTCAGCAACGCGGCGAAGTTCTTTCGCTTTAGGTAAAGTTGTTTTAATTAACTCATGCTCAACTAAAGCATTCGTTAAATTTTGGAACAACGCCTTACGGTGGCTGCTGGTACGGCCTAATTTCACACCACTATTACGATGACGCATGGTGATAGTCCTACTTAATTAACGGCTACGATAGGCAAAACGGTCATCCATACGGAGACTAGCTGGTGGCCAGTTCTCTAAACGCATGCCGAGTTGTAAACCTTTCGATGCCAAAACATCTTTGATCTCTGTTAACGATTTTTTACCTAAGTTAGGAGTTTTTAACAACTCAACTTCAGTACGTTGAACAAGATCACCAATGTAGTAAATATTTTCTGCCTTCAAACAGTTAGCAGAACGAACAGTTAGCTCGAGATCATCTACTGGACGAAGCAAGATCGGGTCAACTTCTTCGCGAGGCTCTTGAGCAACAGGAGTTTGATCTTTCTGAAGATCAACAAAAATTGCAATTTGTTGTTGCAAGATTGTTGCCGCTTTGCGGATTGCTTCTTCTGGATCAACAGTTCCGTTAGTCTCAAGATCGATCACTAACTTATCAAGATCGGTACGTTGTTCAACACGAGCATTTTCTACTGTGTATGAAACACGCTTGATTGGACTATAAGAAGCATCTAACTGTAAACGACCTACAGGACGTGTTTCACCTTCAGGGAAACGTGAGTCAGATGTTTCATAGCCACGACCTTGAGCAACTTTAAGGCGCATTTTTAATGAACCAGTTGAACTCAAAGTACCGATTAAATGATCAGGGTTAACCACTTCAACATTATGAGGTAAACGAAGGTCAGCTGCAGTTACGTCACCCGCCCCTTGTTTCTCTAATGTTAAATATGCTTCATTTTGATCGAACAGCTTAATAGACAATCCTTTTAGGTTCAGCAAGAGCTCGACGATGTCCTGCTGCAAGCCTTCTAAAGTACTGTACTCGTGCTCGACACCTTCTATTTCTACTTCAACCACAGCAGCGCCAGGTAAAGAAGACAATAGAATGCGACGTAAAGCATTACCTAGAGTATGACCAAAGCCACGCTCTAAAGGTTCCAGAATCACTTTTGCCGAGGTCCCGCTCACCGCTTCGACCTTGATCGCTTGCGGAGTTAGAAACTCGTTTGCAGTACGCGTCATTTATTGCTACCTCAAGGATTATTTAGAATACAATTCTACAATCAAGCTTTCGTTGATTTCAGCAGGTAAATCAGAACGATCTGGTGCAGCTTTAAACGTACCTTCTAACTTAGAATGGTCAATTTCCATCCAAGCAGGGATACCACGTTGAGCAGCTAATTCAATTGCGTTTTTAATACGTAATTGTTGTTTAGCGCCTTCGTGTACTGCAATTACATCACCAGCTTTAACTTGGATAGATGCAATGTTAACACGACGACCGTTCAAAGTGATGCTACGGTGAGATACTAACTGACGAGCTTCTGCACGTGTAGAACCAAAACCCATGCGATAAACAACGTTATCAAGACGGCTTTCAAGCAATTTCAACAAGTTTTCACCTGTTGCGCCTTTCACACGAGCAGCTTCTTTGTAGTAGTTACTAAATTGACGCTCTAACACACCGTACATACGACGTACTTTTTGTTTTTCACGTAATTGTAGTGAGTACTCTGATTGTTTACTACCACGAGCTCCGCCATGTTGGCCAGGAGCTTTAGCATGTTTTTTAGTCTTAACGTCAAATGGTTTAACGCCAGATTTTAATTGCAGGTCTGTCCCTTCGCGGCGAGAGAGTTTGCATTTTGGACCAATATAACGAGCCATGAATGTTTCTCCTTACACGCGACGTTTTTTAGGTGGACGGCAACCGTTGTGCGGAATTGGAGTCACATCGGTAATGCTGTTAATTTTATAACCCACTGCACCTAATGCACGAACCGCAGATTCACGACCAGGACCAGGACCTTTTACAAGGACGTCCAAGTTTTTCAAACCGTAATCTAAAGCAGCTTTACCAGCAACTTCAGCAGCTACCTGAGCAGCAAACGGTGTTGATTTACGTGATCCACGGAAGCCTTGTCCACCTGAGGTAGCCCAAGCCAATGCATTACCTTGACGATCGGTAATCGTAACAATGGTGTTATTAAAAGAAGCGTGAATGTGTGCGACACCTTCAGAGACGGTACGAGTGACCTTCTTGCGTGCGCGAGTATCTTTAGCCATCTTTTAGCTTCCAGAAATCTTATTTCTTAATCGGTTTGCGCGGACCTTTACGGGTACGTGCGTTAGTTTTGGTGCGTTGTCCGCGAACAGGCAAGCTGCGACGATGACGAAGACCGCGGTAGCAGCCTAAATCCATTAAACGTTTAATGTTCATGGAAATTTCGCGACGTAAATCACCTTCGGTCGGAACCTTAGCAACTTCTGCACGAATCGCATCAAGCTGAGCATCATCTAATTCACGAATCTTTGTAGTTTCAGTGATACCTACAGCAGCCAAGATGTTCTTAGCAGTGTGGCGACCTACACCAAAAATATACGTGAGAGAGATAACAGCATGCTTGTTATCCGGAATGTTTACACCGGCAATACGAGCCATTCAATTTTCTCCAAAAAGGCAGTCAAGATAATCAACCGCCCCACAAAAATCTTGAGGGGCGGATAATAACCTAATTAGCCTACTGAAATCAACAGGTCTTAATTAAATTAACCTTGACGCTGCTTATGACGAGGTTCTGCGCTACAAATTACGCGAATAACCCCATTACGACGGATAACTTTACAGCTACCACAAATTTTCTTTACAGAAGCTTGTACTTTCATGATGAAACCTTCTAAGTGCGCTTATCCCTTAGGATGAGCAGTCGTTTTTCTCATTAACGTTTGATTATCATACTGATGCGAAGTAAGGTGCGCTTGGAGTTGCGCCATAAAGTCCATTACCACTACCACTACAATCAGTAAAGATGTCCCACCCAAATGGAATGGAATACCGAACGAACTTTGTAGCACCATAGGCATTAAACACACTACGGTAATGTAGATTGCACCAATGAAGGTCAAACGGTTAAGAATATGATCTAAATAACGAGCCGTTTGCTCACCTGGGCGGATACCAGGCACATATGCCCCGCTACGCTTTAAATTCTCTGATACTTCTTTCGGGCTAAATACTAGCGCAGTATAGAAATAACAGAAGAAGATAATTAACGCGCCAAAGAGCATTAAATACAACGGCTGTCCAGGCGATAACACCAATGCCAGATCTTGTAAGCTACGTTTCACAATCCCTGCATTTGGATCAGCACTTCCTAACCATTGTCCCAAACTCGCTGGAAATAATAACAATGAGCTTGCAAAAATTGCTGGAATAACACCTGCCATGTTAATTTTTAACGGTAAGTGTGTTTGCTGTGCAGTAAATACGCGACGACCTTGCTGCTTCTGTGCATAGTTCACTGGAATACGACGCTGTGCTTTTTCAATAAACACAATCGCAGCTAAAACGGCTAATGAGAGTAAACCGAATACAGCTAAACCAATTAAACTACCTTGACCATTTTGTACAGACGTAAACGACTGAATTACGAGATTTGGCAAACCTGCCACAATACCCGCAAAAATGATCATCGAGATACCATTACCAACACCACGTTCGGTAATTTGCTCGCCCAACCACATCAAGAACATTGTTCCCGCAACTAACGAAGTTACTGCTGGAACATAGAATGCTAAGCCTGAAGTTAAGGTAATACCTTGACTAATCAGGCCAGCACACATCCCTACACCTTGCACGAGTGCAAGAAATAAGGTGCCGTAGCGTGTATATTGATTGATCTTACGCTTGCCTTGCTCGCCTTCTTTTTTCAAAGCTTCTAGCGAAGGAACTACCGTAGACATTAACTGCACGATAATCGATGCAGAAATGTACGGCATAATCCCTAACGCTAGAATCGACATGCGTTCTAACGCACCACCAGAGAACATGTTAAATAAACCTAAGAAGGTACCTTCATTAGCTTTAAAAAACTGTGCTAGTGCTACATTATCAATCCCCGGCAACGGAATATGCGCTCCTAGTCGAAAGACCAATAACGCGCCAATCAAAAACATTAATCGACGAATAATTTCACGGTATTTCACATGAAATGGTTGGCCTTTCATCATGTTTACATGACCAGTAGAACTAGGAGTCATAGACACTCGAGATTACTCCTCGACTTTACCGCCAGCAGCTTCAACAGCAGCTTTAGCGCCTTTAGTCAACACAACACCTTTAACAGTGAATGCGCGAGTGATTTCACCAGAAAGAACGATGCGAGCACGAATTTGGTCACGACGAACAACATTCGCAGCTTTTAAAGTTTCAAGGCTAACAACATCACCTTCAACTTTATTCAACTCAGACAAACGTACTTCAGCAGTTTTCAAAGCGATTTGGCTAGTGAAACCGAATTTAGGCAAACGACGATATAACGCAGTTTGACCGCCTTCAAAGCCCGGACGAGTACCACCACTTTTACGTGAGTTTTGACCTTTGACACCACGGCCACCAGTCTTACCAACGCCAGAACCGATACCACGGCCTAAACGACGGTTATCACGCTTAGCACCTTCTGCAGGTGCAAGTTCATTTAAACGCAGAGTCATGGCTTATTCCTCTACACTAACCATATAGTAAACTTTGTTGACCATACCACGGTTAGAAGGCGTATCTTGCACTTCTACAGTATGACCAATACGACGCAGACCTAAACCTTTAAGGCAAAGTTTATGATTTTTTAAACGATGCGAAGAAGATTTAGTCTGGGTAACTTTAATCGTTTTCATGATTGATTACCCTTGAATTTGTTCTACTGAAAGACCACGTTTCGCAGCGACTTTCTCAGGAGAAGTCATATCACGCAAACCTTTGAAAGTTGCGTTTACTACGTTAGCAGCATTTGTAGAACCATAACATTTAGCAAGTACGTTATGTACACCTGCAGCTTCAAGAACAGCACGCATAGCGCCACCAGCAATTACGCCAGTACCTTCTGAAGCAGGTTGCATGTATACACGGCTTGCGCCATGACGAGCATTCACAGGGTGTTGTAAAGTAGTACCCGCAAGGTCTACAGTGATCATGTTACGACGAGCAGCTTCAAGTGCTTTAGAAATAGCAGCTGGAACTTCACGTGCTTTACCACGACCAAAACCTACACGACCATTACCATCGCCCACAACAGTTAATGCTGTGAAAGAGAAGATACGACCACCTTTAACAACCTTGGCTACACGATCAACGGCAACCAGCTTTTCAACGAGACCTTCGTTTTGTTCAACTTTCGCCATGATTAGAACTCCAAGCCGCCTTCACGAGCAGCATCAGCCAAGGCTTTGATACGACCATGATATTTAAAACCAGAACGGTCAAATGCAACTTTGGTAACACCAGCTGCTTTAGCACGTTCTGCGATCAAAGCACCAACTTTCGTAGCTGCATCCACATTACCTGTAGTACCGCTACGCAAAGATGCATCTAAAGTTGAAGCTTGCGCTAAAACTTTTCCACCATCTGCTGAAATAACTTGCGCATAGATGTGACGCGGCGTGCGGTTTACACACAAACGAGTCGCACCCAATGCACGAATGTGCAAGCGTGTGCTTTTCGCACGACGCAAACGGGTTTGTTTCTTTTCGTTCATAAGAACCTCGCGCCTTATTTCTTCTTAGCTTCTTTACGAAGAATAACTTCATCCGAATAACGAACACCTTTACCTTTATATGGTTCAGGAGAACGGTATGCACGGATTTCCGCTGCCACTTGACCTAACAACTGCTTGTTTGCTGATTTCAAAATGATTTCAGTAGCAGTTGGAGTTTCCGCTGTTACACCTTCAGGTAAAGCGTAGTCAATCGGGTGTGAGTAACCAAGGTTAAGGTTTACAGATGTACCCTTAACCGCAGCTTTATAACCAACACCAACAAGCTGTAACTTACGTTCGAAGCCTTCGCTAACACCTTTTACAAGGTTGTTCAATACAGCGCGAGCAGTACCAGCCTGCATCCAAGCGTCTTTCGACTCTTTAGCTGGAGCAAGTTGAAGTTTACCTTCTTCCTGTTTTAGCTCGACCAGCGCATGCAGGTTGAAAGACAATGTACCTTTGCTGCCTTTCACTTCGACCTGCCGGCCGTTCTGAGTAACTGTTACACCATTAGGTACAGTTACTGGGGCTTTAGCCACACGAGACATGAGGAATCACCTATTAAGAAACAAAAGCAATAACTTCACCACCAACGCCCGCAGCACGTGCAGCGCGATCAGTCATGATGCCTTTGCTTGTAGAAACAATTGCAATACCTAAACCTTGCTTAACGCTAGGAATTTTATCTTTACCGCGATATTGGCGTAGACCTGGACGGCTTACACGCTTAACGGTTTCGATAACTGGTTTGCCTTCGAAATATTTTAAAGTAATTGTCAAAGTAGATTTTGTTTCTTCAGAAGCAACTTCTACATTTGAAATATAACCTTCTTGTTGAAGTACGTTTGCAATAGCAACTTTCAACTTAGAAGAAGGCATAGAAACAGTTTGTTTCTTAGCCATTTGTGCGTTACGAACACGTGTTAACATGTCGGCAACGGTATCTTGCATACTCATTTAGTCGCTCCTTACCAGCTTGCCTTAACAACGCCTGGTACATCACCCTGCATTACTGTGTCACGTAATTTGTTACGGCTTAAACCGAACTTACGGAAGTAACCATGAGGACGACCAGTTAAACCACAACGGTTACGAAGACGTACTGGAGATGCGTTACGTGGCAATGCCTGTAACTTTAATGTCGCTTCGAAACGTTCTTCGTCACTTGCATTTACATTAGCAATCGTTGCTTTTAATTCAGCACGTTTTGCAGCGTATTTAGCAACTGTCTTTTCGCGTTTCAATTCGCGATTAATCATACCTTTCTTAGCCATATCGACCTCTTATTTGAACGGGAAGCCGAATGCACGCATAAGCGCACGGCCTTCGTCATCGCTACGAGCAGTTGTCGTAATAGTGATGTCTAAACCACGGATACGATCAATCTTGTCAAAATCGATTTCAGGGAAAACGATTTGCTCTTTTAAACCCATAGAGTAGTTACCACGACCATCAAATGATTTCGCAGAGAAACCACGGAAGTCACGGATACGCGGGATAGCGATCGAGATCAAACGATCCAAGAATTCGTACATTTGGTCGCCGCGTAAAGTAACTTTACAACCGATCGGCCAACCATCACGGATTTTGAAACCAGCGATTGATTTACGAGCAAGTGTCACAACTGGTTTTTGACCAGCAATGAGTTGCATATCAGCAACAGCGCCATCTAATAATTTCTTATCAGTTGCAGCTGCGCCTACACCCATGTTAAGAGTGATTTTTGTGATGCGAGGAATATCCATCACATTCTTAACGCTAAGTTCTTCTTGTAACTTCGCTTTAAGTTCGTCGTTGTAACGTGCTTTAAGTCTGGCCATTGCCTTTTTCAACCTATTACTTCGCTACCGCCACTGATTCACCATTTGATTTATAAACACGAGTTTTCGCGCCATCAATCACTTGGTAACCAATACGGTCAGCCTTTTGGGTTGTAGCATTAAAAATTGCCACGTTTGAAATATGAAGCGTAGCCTCTTGAGTAACAATACCGCCTTCAGCGCCAGTTACACGGTTTGGCTTTTGATGCTTCTTCACTAAGTTAAGGCCTTCGACCTTAACTCGATCTTCAGAAACAGACAAAACGATACCTTGTTTGCCTTTTTCTTTACCTGCGATCACAATTACTTGATCGCCTTTTTTAATCTTAGCCATGATTGCCTCTTATAGAACTTCAGGAGCCAATGAAATGATTTTCATGAACTGTTCAGTACGAAGTTCACGAGTCACTGGTCCGAAGATACGAGTCGCAATCGGAGCTTTGTTGTTGTTCAAAATAACAGCTGCGTTATCGTCGAAACGAATAACTGAACCGTCTGGACGACGGATGCCGAATTTTGTACGAACAACTACAGCATTCATCACGTCACCTTTTTTAACACGTGCGCGTGGAATTGCTTCTTTTACAGTAACTTTAATAATATCGCCAACTGAAGCATAACGACGGTGTGAACCACCAAGTACTTTAATACATTGTACGCGGCGTGCACCACTATTGTCTGCTACGTCGAGCATACTTTCGGTTTGAATCATTGCCCTACTCCAAAACCGAGCATCACCGGTCACAATTTCGAAAGGCTCAAAGAGTACTCGAAATTGTCCGATGATGCAACAAGAACGTCTAATTACTCAGCAGCAGCTTCAACTACTTCCACTAAAGTCCAAGCTTTAGTTTTAGAAATTGGGCGGCTTTCTTTGATGGTTACCAAGTCGCCTAATTTAGCAACATTGTTCTCATCATGAGCGTGTAATTTAGTTGAACGGCGGATTGATTTGCCATACAACGGGTGTTGAACGCGGCGTTCAATAAGCACAACAATAGACTTGTCCATTTTGTCGCTTACGACTTTGCCGGTTAACGTGCGGACTGTTTTTTCACTCATTGTCCGTTCCCCTGTTTTTCGGTAAGGAGTGTCTTAATACGAGCAATTGTCTTACGAGCAATTTGCACTTCATGCGATTTGCCTAATTGACCAGTTGCTTTCGCCATACGAAGACGGAATTGGTTAAGCTGTTGCTCATCAAGCAAAGCTTTCAACTCTTCTACCGACTTTTCACGTAGATCTTTAGTTTTCATTACATCACCGTCCGAGTCACGATAGTGGTTTTAAACGGGAGTTTAGCAGCAGCTAAAGCAAAAGCTTCACGCGCTAACTCATCGCTAACACCTTCAATTTCGTACAGGATCTTACCTGGCTGGATCTGACAAACCCAGTATTCCACGCTACCCTTACCTTTACCCATACGTACTTCTAATGGTTTTTCGGTAATTGGTTTGTCTGGGAATACGCGGATGAAGATTTTACCACCACGTTTGATACGACGGCTAATGGTACGACGTGCAGCTTCAATCTGACGCGCAGTCATACGACCACGTTCAGTTGCTTTAATTGCAATCGAACCAAATGATACTGTACTACCACGATGCGCTAGACCAGTGTTACGGCCTTTGTGCACTTTACGGAATTTGGTACGTTTAGGTTGCAACATGGATTATTCTCCCTTGTCAGCAGCACGGTCACCGCGACGACCACGACGCTCTTGACCTTCACCACGACCACGACCACGTTTAGCTGGACGCTCTTCAGCAGGAGCAGGGTTCATGACTTGTTTCATGCCACCTAAGATCTCGCCACGGAAAATCCAAACTTTAACACCGATCGTACCGTATGTTGTTTCTGCGCGCATAGTTGCATAGTCGATGTCAGCACGAAGCGTATGCAAAGGTACACGACCTTCACGATACCACTCAGTACGAGCAATCTCTGCACCACCTAAACGGCCAGAAACTTCAACTTTGATACCTTTAGCGCCAGCACGCATAGTGTTTTGAACCGCACGCTTCATAGCACGACGGAACATAACACGCTTTTCTAATTGAGAAGCAATTGCTTCAGCAACTAAACGTGCGTCCAAGTCAGGGCGATCAATTTCATTGATGCTAACTTGAGCTGGAACACCCATAATGTTGGTGAGTTCGCGCTGTAATTTTTCAATATCTTCGCCTTTTTTACCGATAACGATACCAGGACGAGCAGTGCTAATAGTTACTTTAGCAGCGCCTGTAGGACGTTCGATAAGAATATTGCTGATCATCGCGTTTTTAAGTTTTTTAGTTAAAAACTCACGAACTTGAAGATCTTTAAGCAAGTATTCAGCGTATTGTTTCGGACTCGCATACCAGTTAGCGTTATGACGTTTCACAACACCTAGGCGGATACCGATTGGATGAACCTTCTGACCCATATCAAACCCCTACCTTAACGGTGATGTGACAAGTACGCTTAGTAATACGATCTGCACGGCCTTTAGCACGTGGCATGATACGTTTAAGGCTCATGCCTTCATCAACGTAAATCGTAGTTACTTTAAGGTCATCAACATCTAAGCTGTTGTTATGTTCAGCATTCGCGATTGCAGATTCAAGTGCTTTTTTAACAAGCACAGCTGCTTTCTTGTTGCTGAAGTTCAAAATGTCTATCGCACGTGCAACCGACTTACCACGGATCAAATCAGCAACTAAACGTGCTTTTTGTGCCGAGATAGCGGCACCGCGTAATTTAGCAGTTACTTCCATCATAGCACCTATTAACGTTTAGACTTCTTATCAACACCGTGACCACGATAGGTACGAGTTGGCGCGAATTCACCCAATTTATGACCAACCATGTGTTCAGTAACAATTACTGGAACGTGGTTACGGCCATTGTGAACAGAAATTGTTAAACCAACAAAGTCTGGAAGGATCATTGAACGACGTGACCATGTTTTGATCGGCTTACGGTTGTTAGCAGCAATCGCAGCTTCAACCTTAGCGAACAAATGCGCGTCGACGAATGGACCTTTTTTTAATGAACGAGGCATTATTCAGATTCCCTTACTTGACGCGACGGTCGCGAATAATCATCTTAGTCGTACGCTTATTGGTACGTGTCTTGTACCCTTTAGCTTTTTGACCCCATGGACTTACAGGTTGAATACCTTTACTACGTCCTTCACCACCACCGTGCGGGTGATCTACCGGGTTCATCGCCATACCACGAACGGTAGGACGAATACCACGCCAGCGCGCAGCACCAGCTTTACCCAATGAACGAAGGTTGCTTTCTTGGTTAGAAACTTCACCAATTACAGCACGACATTCAACGTGGACTTTACGCATTTCACCAGAACGTAAACGAACGATAGCGTAAGAACCATCACGACCCAACAACTGAACTGAAGTACCAGCAGAACGTGCTAATTGAGCACCTTTACCGATTTTAAGTTCAAGGTTGTGAAGTGTAGAACCGATTGGCATGTTGCGAAGTGGCAAGCAGTTACCTGGACGAATTGGAGCATCGTTACCAGATTGTACTTTATCACCAGCACGTAGGCCTTTAGGTGCAATGATGTAACGACGTTCACCATCAGCATATTTCAATAAAGCAATATGAGCTGTACGGTTAGGATCGTATTCGATGCGCTCTACAGTCGCTGGAATACCATCTTTGTTACGTTTAAAGTCAACAATACGGTAGTTTTGCTTATGACCACCACCCACGTGACGTGTAGTGATGTGACCATTGTTATTACGACCACCAGTACGTTTTTTAGCTTCTACCAACGGTGCATAAGGCGCGCCTTTGTGAAGATGGTCATGAACCACTTTCTCTACAAAGCGACGTCCTGGAGACGTTGGCTTACATTTTTGAATTGGCATAATTCTCGTCCTTATTCCGCTGCGTTTTCAGCGGTATCGCCCAAGTCAGCCATTTCTACATCTTGGCCAGCTTTCAGGGTGACGTATGCTTTTTTCACATCAGAACGACGTCCTAATGTTTTACCAAAGCGTTTTGTTTTACCTTTAGTGATCGTTGTATTGATTTTTACAACTTCAACACCAAAGAGCTGCTCAACTGCTTTTTTGATTTCAAGTTTGTTTGCATTTAATGCAACTTTGAACACTTGAACACCAGCAGTATCACCTAAAACTTGTGCTTTTTCTGAGAATACTGGTCCTAATAGGACTTGATAGATACGTTCGTTGTTCATCCGAGTTCTACCTCAATTTTCTTAGCAGCAGCTACAGACATTACAACTTTATCAAATGCGATCAAGCTAACAGGATCAATAGCAGTAGCATCAACCACATCAACGTGTGGAAGGTTGCGAGCTGCGAGATACAAGTTCTCATCTACAGCATCTGTAATGATCAATGCGCGAGTTGCATTCAAGTCTGTAAGTTTTGCAAGCAAGTCTTTAGTTTTTGGAGCTGCAACAGCAAACTCTTCAACTAATACAAGACGATCTTGGCGAACAAGTTCAGCTAAGATACATTGCATTGCACCGCGGTACATCTTACGGTTTACTTTTTGAGACCAATCTTGTGGGCGAGCAGCAAAAGTTTTACCACCACCAACCCAGATAGGGCTACGAATAGAACCCGCACGAGCGCGACCAGTACCTTTTTGACGGAATGGCTTTTTACCACCGCCAGAAACATCTGCACGTGATTTGTGAGCACGAGTACCTTGACGACCACCAGCTAAGTAAGCTGTAACAACTTGGTGTACAAGAGCTTCGTTAAATTCACGTCCGAAAGCAACTTCAGACAATTCAACAGCAGAGCCGGAAACAGTTTTTAAATTCACAGTATTTCCCCTCAGGCCTTGATGGTAGGACGTACGATAACGTCACCGCCAGTTGAACCAGGAATAGCACCCTTAACAACTAAAACAGAACGTTCAGCGTCAATAGATACGATTTCAAGACCTTGAACTGTTACGCGTTCGTCACCTAAGTGACCAGCCATTTTCTTGCCTTTGAACACGCGACCAGGTGTCTGGTTTTGACCTGTAGAACCTAATACACGGTGAGATACAGAGTTACCATGAGTAGCATCTTGCGTACGGAAATTCCAACGCTTAACACCACCTTGGAAACCTTTACCTTTTGACTGACCAGTTACGTCAACAATTTGACCAACTGTGAACAGATCAACACCGATAGAAGCACCCACTTCACGGCCTTCAAGCTCAGCTTCAGTAACACGGAACTCTTTAACTAAACGACCAGCAGCAACACCCGCTTTCGCGAAGTGACCTTTCTGAGCGTTAGTTACGCGCGATTCGCGACGTTCACCAGTAGTTACTTGAATTGCTTGATAACCATCAGTTTCAAGTGTTTTGATTTGCGTAATGCGGTTTGGATCGACTTCGATAACTGTAACAGGTACAGATACACCAGCATCTGTAAAGACGCGAGTCATACCACATTTGCGACCGACTAAACCAATAGCCATGTGCATAAACCTCTAAAAAAGCGGCCTAATTAACTTATAAAGTTAATCAACCGAAAGCCTTAACCCAAAGCGATCTGAACATCAACACCAGCAGCAAGATCTAACTTCATCAATGCATCAACAGTTTTATCTGTTGGTTGAACGATGTCGATCAAACGCTTATAAGTGCGGATTTCGTACTGATCACGAGCGTCTTTGTTGACGTGTGGTGAAGTAAGAACGTTGAAGCGTTCGATGCGAGTAGGCATCGGAATTGGACCACACACTTGTGCGCCAGTACGCTTAGCGGTTTCTACGATCTCTTGAGCAGATTGATCAATCAGACGATGATCAAAAGACTTCAAACGGATACGAATTCTCTGGTTAGACATACCAGTAAACTCCAAGCCAAATATATAAAGAATCACCCATGACGCACCTCACCATTCTGGTAAGTGTCAAGGGCAGTGAAAATCACTAAGGTCATGATCGATGCCACGACTGTAATGCGCTAACTACTTTCTTCGTAGTAAACGCCCTCCATTTGAGGGTCGCTCATTATAACGATTGTTTAAGTCTTATGCAATTCTTCTTTTCATTTTTTAAGCAATCAATCCTGCTATGCACTCACAACATAATCGATTGCCTGATTCAGCAAACGATTACCCTGTTCAAATTTACTTTTGATAGTTCTTTTTAATTCAGATATCGGTTGTACATATTTACCATTAAAAACCGCCATATCCTCTTCATTCTCAATCAAAAGTGCCAAGGTCTGTGGCGTCATTTCTGGATGAAACTGAAACCCAAGAACATTACGCCCAATCTGATACATTTGATTTCGACAGACTTTATTCTCGGCCAAGCGCACCCCACCCTTTGGAATTTCAAAGGTTTCACTATGCCATTGTAAAATATTCAACTGCTCTGGAATCTGAAAATAATCTTCAGGCACATGCGATGCACGCCCCACATCCATCCAACCCAATTCTTGGTGCGGATTACGGCTCACAGCTGCCCCTAGGGCATTGGCAATCAATTGCCCACCCAAACACAATCCAATAGCAGGTTTACCAGCAGCCAAATAACGTCGTAGCCACCTTTTTTCAAGCTTTAACCATGGATAATTTGCTTCATCATTCACACTCATGGTTCCACCCATGATAATCAATAGATCGACTTCATCTACTCGTGGTAAGGCTTCCAATTCCAATGGCAAATCAACGGGCAATGCAAAAAACTCTGTTGCGGTAATTTTTGCTTTATGTGCTTTTAAAAAGTCATAGCAACTGCCAAAACCTTCGCCAGCAATGTGCTGAAAATAATGCACTCTTAAATGCGACTTCATGCGCTAAAACCTATTTATCGTTAGAATGATAATTAGTCTTAGCAAAAATAAAGCCAGTTTTGAGCAATCCTATTAATCCGTACCGATTCTGTACAAAAGCAGCGCAACACTAGCGGCTTTGTTGATTTTCTCTTAACCTAAGTCATTATACTTATTTAGCCCACGCCCCATGACAACACACAATAAAGCACAAACCAAGCTAATTCATGCACCACGCCAAGCCCCTCAGTACATTGAAACCGTACAACCTCCCTTATTTCGTGCATCGACCATTATTTTTAAAAGCACGGCGCACCTTTTTGAGCGCCATTGGACCGATGCTTATGATTATAGTTACGGCACACACGGTACACCGACGACGTTTACATTAGGGGACAACATTGCCCAAATTGAAGGTGGACGTTATTGCTTGCTTGCACCAAGCGGGTTATCTGCGATTAATCTCGTGAATAGTGCTATTTTAAGTTCAGGTGATGAGGTTTGGGTCGCCGATAATATTTATGGCCCCAATCTTGAGCATTTAAATCATCTACAAGATCGTTATGGCATCACAGTTAAAGTTTATAATCCCATTGATGCCAATAGTTTTCAACCGACTGAAAAAGCGAAATTGATTTGGCTCGAAGCAGCGGGATCAGTCACTTTAGAATTTCCCGATTTAAAGAACTTGGTTAAAAAAGCACAGCATGCCAATGTACTCACCGCACTGGATAATACATGGGGCGCAGGACTGGCTTTTAATGCTTTTGATTTCTCAGATGAGCACCTCACTGTCGATATTACAGTTCATGCACTGACCAAATACCCAAGTGGTGGCGGTGATATCTTAATGGGTTCAGTCGTGACCCGTGACCAAACACTGCATCACAAACTCTATCGAATGCATGCAATTCAAGGTATTGCAGTTTCGGGCGATGATACTGCACAAATCCAACGCAGTTTGGCACACATGTCTTTGCGCTATGAACAGCAAGCCCAAAGTGCACTCACCCTGTTGAGCTGGTTAAAAAAACAACCACAGTTTAATCAAGTTTTGCATCCAAGCGATCCTGATGCAGCAGGTCATTCATTTTGGTCAGAAATTTGTACTACAGGAAAAAGTGCAGGCTTAGTCAGCGTTATTTTTAAACCTGAATATGATCTCAATGCGGTTCGCATATTCTGCGACAACTTAGCGCTGTTTAAACTCGGATTTAGTTGGGGCGGTCCCATTAGTCTGGCAATGTTGTATGACTTAAAACAAATGCGTACTTTGAAGAATACACATTTACAACAAGGTTTATTGGTTCGCTTCTGTATTGGACTAGAACATCCAGAAGATTTAATTCAAGATATTCAAAACGCATTAAAACAGCTCGATTGAGATTAAAAACAGGTGAAGAATGAGTACATCAATCGTTATTGCAAAAAAAACCACTGATACAACACAAGATATTGTTTTACATTCTAAATTTGCAAACCGACATGGTTTGATTGCAGGTGCGACAGGAACTGGTAAAACCGTAACCCTTAAGGTGATGGCCGAAAGCTTTTCTCGTATTGGTGTACCGGTATTCCTTGCCGATGCTAAAGGTGATGTCTCCAGTCTAGCTAAAGCAGGTAGCAGCAATCCTAAATTTGATGAGCGTCTAAAAAGCCTGCAACTAGATGCAATTCCTTTTGCAGCATCTCCAGTAATCTTTTGGGATTTATTCGGTCAACAAGGACATCCCATTCGCACCACCATTTCAGAAATTGGCCCCTTATTACTGGCACAAATGCTGAATCTGAATGACACACAAGAAGGTGTACTTTCGGCAGTATTCCGTGTTGCAGATGATCAAGGTCTATTACTGATTGACTTTAAAGACCTAAAAGCCATGCTGACCTATGTCAGCGAAAATGCGGCCAGCCTTAAAGCTGAATACGGCAATCTTTCCCCTGCCAGTCTGGGTGCAATCCAACGAAACTTGCTGGCATTAGGTGATCAAGGCGGTGAACAGTTTTTTGGTGAACCAAGCCTAAATATTCTCGATTTCATTCAAACTGATACCAATGGTCATGGCTATATCAATATCTTGGCTGCAGATAAGTTGATGAACACACCGAAGTTATATGCCACTTTCCTGCTTTGGATGATGTCAGAATTGTTTGAACAGTTGCCCGAAGTAGGCGATATGGATAAGCCAAAGTTGGTATTCTTCTTCGATGAAGCGCATTTACTGTTTGATAATGCGAGTCCTGCTTTGCAACAAAAGATTGAACAAGTGGTACGTTTGATCCGTTCTAAAGGTGTGGGGATTTATTTTATTACCCAGAATCCTCTCGATCTGCCTGAAAGTGTTTTAGGGCAATTGGGTAACCGTGTACAACATGCCTTACGTGCATTTACTCCCAAAGACCAAAAGGCAGTCAAAACCGCAGCGGATACTTTCCGTGCCAATCCTGAGTTTAAAGTCGACCAAGCCATTACCGAACTTGCCGTTGGTGAAGCGTTGATCAGCTGCCTAGATGAACAAGGGACTCCACAGATTGTTGAGCGCGGTTGGGTGATGCCTCCTTACTCCTCCTTTACCCCGATCACGCCTGAAGAACGCCAAGTGATTATCGGGCAAAGTATTGTGGCGGGTGTCTACGACCAAGCCGTTGATCGAGACAGCGCTTATGAAATGCTGCAGAAAAAAGTGCTGCAACAGTCGCAACAAAAAGAGGCAGATGAGTTAGCCAAACAGCAAAGCAAGGAGCAAGATGCTTTGGCCAAGCAACAAGCCAAAGAACAAGAACGGTTTGCTCGTGAGCAGCAAAAAGCTGCAGAAAAGTCACAGCGTGATCGCGAGAAACTTACCCAAGACATCGTAGGCACTTTTGCCAAAAGTGCAGCACGTAGTTTAGGCGGCTCAACAGGACAGAAAATTGTCCGTGGCTTACTCGGTTCATTATTCGGTAAAAAATAAACCCATACTTATATGTAAATTAAGGGATAATTTATTATCCCTTAATTTTTTTATGGCTTTTATTTAAATATGCATTGCAAATACACCTTATAAGATGTATTTTAAATACATCTTATAAATGATAGCCAAGAGAGATCAAGCATGACTCCACAGCAAATTGACCTAGTAAAAGCCACTGTTCCTGTCCTACGCGAAAATGGTGTTGCACTGACTGGATACTTTTATAACCGCATGTTAGGTAATCATCCCGAATTAAAAGAAACCTTTAATATGGGACACCAACGTAGTGGGGCTCAAGCACAGGCACTTGCGGGTGCAGTTTTGGCCTATGCAGAGAATATTGAAGACCCTTCTGTGCTTTTGCCTGTGGTTGAAATGATTGCGCATAAACATGTCAGTTTAAATATTCAATCACCAGACTACGGCATTGTCGGTGAAAACCTTTTGCATTCAATTAGTGAAGTCCTCAATATTTCAATGGAAGATCCATTGATTGGTGCATGGGCTGCCGCTTATGGACAATTGGCTGATCTATTTATCAGTACCGAAAAAGCCATTTATGATCAACACCAACAAACTCAAGGCAGTTGGTTAGGCTGGCGTAATTTTAAAATTGCCAAAAAAGTGGTGGAAAGTGATGAGATTACCTCTTTCTATCTCGCGCCTGTTGATGGTGGCGCATTACCATACTATGAAGCAGGTCAGTACATCTCAGTTCGCGTATTTGTACCTGAGTTGAATTTAAGACAACCACGCCAGTACACCCTCTCTACGAGCCCGCAAGCGGATTATTTACGTATCTCGGTCAAACGTGAAGATGAAAAAGGCGAACTCGCTGGTGGTTGGGTATCCAGCACTTTACATGGTCTAGCTGAAGGTTCTGAAATTGAAGTGTCTGCACCAACAGGTAATTTCTATCTAATCGACAGCAGCAAGCGCAATGTCTTTATCAGTGGTGGTGTAGGATTAACCCCAATGATTGCGATGTTGAACCAATTAGTGACATTGGATATGCCGCAACCTGTTAACTTCATTCATGCCTGCCGCAGCAGCCAAGTACATGCCATGAAGCAACATATTCAGGAACTTAAAAGCAACTATCCCCGTTTAAGTACATTTACGGCATATGAGTTTCCACACGAAAATGACAACCTAGGTGAAGACTACGATGTTGCTGGACGTTTAGATTTAAGCAGCATTGATGCCGCACTATTGCCAGCCAATGCCGATTATTATTTATGTGGGCCAATGCCATTTATGGCAGCGCAACATCAGGCACTGGTTGCTCGTGGTATTCCTGCTGCAAACATTCACAGCGAAGCCTTTGGTACAGGTGGCGTCAAACTCAGCTAAGCCACCCTAGATTTTGCATAGGGCTAGTCTATGTTAGACTAGCCCTTTCTATTTCTTGCACTAGATTGAGTGAAACCACATGCAACTCAATAAGTTTACTGATTATGCACTCAGAATTTTGATGTATGTCGCTCGTCCGAGTGATGTACCTTATACGATTGCAGATATCGCAGAAGACTTACATGTGTCGCAAAACCACTTGGTTAAAGTCGTGCACTTCATGGGTAAACAACACTGGATTGTGACCATTCGCGGTAAAGGCGGCGGTCTGCGCCTCAATCCGGAAGCCAAGAATCTGAAATTAGGTGCGATTGTTCGAACCTTACAAGGCAATCATCAAATTGTTGAATGCAATACCCCTCCTTGTGTACTTCGAGCCAACTGCGGACTGAAAGGAATTTTAGATCAAGCCTTAGAATGCTTCTATCAAAGCCTTGACCAATATACGCTTGGCGAAGTCGTCCAACAGGGTATTATCCCCTCTTCCACACGCTCAAATATCGATTTTTTAGAACTTATTCAGAAAGCTTAAAATCGCATACAGACGAAGGGTTCGCACGAACGCCTCACATCCTTTATAATGGTCGTTGCTATTTCTATTCAAAAGTAAGCTTCTATGCGTCGCAGTGAAAAATCGAAAGACACCAAAGCCAGACTCGCACCTAAACAAAAAATCAGTTATGAAAAAAAGGCTGACCCTGCATTAACTGAATATGCAGTACAGTCTTTAACTTGGTTACGCCAAGCTGAATTTTTGATGAGTGCGCCAAAACTGGCTTTATGCGTAGAAGATACAGGTTATGAAATCGCATTTGCAGGTCGCTCGAATGCTGGTAAATCAAGTGCAATTAATACTTTAACCAATCAAAAGCAACTGGCACGCGCTTCAAAAAGACCAGGCCGCACCCAAATGATCAACTTTTTTAGTTTGGGTAATCCTGACCAGCGTTTGGTCGATTTACCCGGTTATGGCTATGCAGCAGTTCCTGAAGCCATGAAAATTGTCTGGCAGAAAGAACTGGAAAATTATTTAATCCATCGTAAAAGCTTACAAGGCTTGGTGCTATTGATGGACATACGTCATCCTTTACAGCACTTTGACTTGATGATGTTGGAATGGGCACATTCACGTCATTTGTTCGTGCATATCCTGCTCACCAAAGCAGATAAGCTCAATCGTGGCCCTGCAAATGAAGTTTTATTTGATGTAAAACAGCAATTAAAGAAAATGAAACTCGATTTCTCAATTCAACTGTTCTCGTCACTCAATCGCATTGGTTTAGAAGAACTGGCAACTGTCATGGCAGGTCGTTTGAATTACACCCTTGATCAGCCGACAGAATTTGACCTCAGTCAGATCCCAGAAGCCTCAGAAACCGACATTCAAGAATAAAAAGTGCATTTTATGCATCAAGTTGCATAAAATAAATTTTAATTGTCCCGAATTGCTAAACACAAACACTAGGTAGTTTTCATATACTGCTTAGTGTTGGTTCATTGCACTATCGATTAGGACTAAACGATGAAATTACTATCATTTGTGAAGAACAAAGTTCTTGGTTCTTCGATTGACTATAAAATCCTCCCACGCAAAGTAAAATTTGACTGGGAAAATACGCCAGTGGATTGGATTCCAAACCAACCTTTTGCCAGCTATTTTATTAATGAAATTAACAATATTTTACCAGCTGGTGAGTTTTGGTTTTGCCGTTTATATAACAAAGTCCTTCCAAAAATTACCGATGAAAAATTAAAGCAAGACGTCCAAGCCTTTATTCGTCAGGAAGCAATGCATGCCGTTGCCCACACCTCAGCCAATAAGGAATATTTGACGCAGCGTAATATTGATATTCAGCGTAACCTCGACATTATGGATTTCTTATTTACCAAAGTCTTGGCAGATAAGCCTTTCGATAAAGAAATTCCTAAAGCACTTGAGCATCAATGGGATTTATTCCGCCTAGGTGTGATTGCAACTGTTGAACACATGACTTGTGTACTAGGTAAATACGCACTATATAACAAACGCTGGGAAGAGCTGGGTGCTGATCCTGAAATGCTAGATTTAATCAAATGGCATGGCTCTGAAGAAATTGAACACCGTACCGTTGCATTTGATCTTTATCGCCATTTGGGCGGTGGTTATATTGCACGTTACTATATGAGTGTTGCCGTCATTATCGGTGTACTTGGCCTATGGGTTGATGGCGCTGCACATATCATGAGCCAAGACCCGCGTTTTGCGGACAAGAAGCCAAGCTTATTTAAACCATGGATCTGGATCGAATGGTCGAAGATCGCGTTAAAAGACGCGAAAATCTTGCCGGGTCCTGCATGGTTGGTTGCACAACAGATTGATTACCTCATGCCTTGGTATGACCCAGTCAAAGAAGGCAATACCCAAGATGCGGTGAATTATTTAAATAATTCACCTGCTGCAAAACGCGCCTTACTACCCGCAGCATAAGCATTCTTTTATAGAATAAAAAAAGCAGGAGTCATCTCCTGCTTTTTTTGCCCAATACGATCAGCTTGATTCAGCTTCTGCCTGTTTTGCGTAGCGATCAACCACCACACTAATCATCATGTCACCTTGCACATTGACCACAGTACGAACTGTATCCAGCACACGGTCGATCGGCAATAAAATCGCAATCGCTTCAGCAGGTAAACCAACCGACTGTAGCACCATGATCATGGTGACCATCCCTGCACTTGGAATCCCTGGCGCGCCCAATGAAGCAATCATGGCGGTTAAACAAACGATAATCTGCTGCGTTAAACTCAGATCCAAGCCCATCAAATTGGCAATAAATAAGGCAGCCGCAGCTTCGTACAAAGCCGTACCATCCATATTCAGTTGTGTGCCTAAAGGAATCACAAAACCTGCAGTTTGCGGTCGTACACCTAGGTTTTCCTGTGCACACTTCATACTCAACGGCATGGTCGCTGAGCTGGAACTGGTCGCAAAAGCTGTGACTAAAGCCGTTCTCGCCCCTCTAAAAAAGGTAATCGGATTCATCCGCCCAAAAATCCAGAGCAAGGCAGGTAACACCACCACGCCATGGAAAATGGTCGTCCCCGTCACTACTGCCGCGAATTCAACCAACCGACTTAATACAGACAAATCCTCAGTCGCAATCAACTTTGCTAAAAGCGCAAAAATCCCGATAGGTGCAAGCTTCATCACCCAACCCACTAACATCATCATGATGTCAAAGAATTGCTGGCTGATGTTACGGACTAGACTAAAACGTTCACCACCTTTGACCAAGGCCACACCTAAGAATAAGGCAAACACGACCACAGCCAACACATTGCCTTCACTAAATGCCTTAAATGGATTGATTAGGGTATTTTGAATAAAGGTGGTAACAAAACTTGATGGCGTTAAGGTGTCTGGTGTTTGATGGCTGTCCATTGCTGCCTGAAACAACTGAATATCAACGCCTTTACCCACATCAAACAAATGCGCACAACTAATCCCTAGAATCAATGCCAAGGTCGTCGTCGTCAGGCAGCTCAATGCAGTAATTTTCCAGACACGCCCGAATTGTCCACCCGCCTGTAAATTGGAAACCCCAACGACGATTGAGCTAAAAATCAATGGAATCAACAGCATTTTCAATAAACCAATGAAAACACTGCTTAAGATGCCCAGTCCGTAAAGACTAGATTCAACAAATGCGGTTTGTGGATAGGCAAGCAACAAAAAACCGAAAGCGACACCGAGCACAGCTGCAATTAAAATTTGTGTATTTAAATTCATTGTTTAATGGGTAAACATTTAACTTAGCGGTACTATGGCATGCTCATGTTGAAGAATCGAGCAATTTTTTGTCACATGCTTATGATAAAAAAAGCCATCAGAATGATGGCTTTAGTACTGGTTTACTTTTTACTGGGTTTCAATTTCTCTGAGCCGAATCAAACCTTCTTGGACGGTACTACAGACCAACTGTCCATTTTGCCACATCCGCCCAAAGTTTAAGCCACGTGAGCTGGCACTAATTGTGGCTTCCATATCGTAAAGCATCCATTCATCTGCACGCAGCGGACGATGGAAGTAAATGGTATGGTCGATACTGGCACATTGTAAATTTGGAGAGATCCATGACAAACCATGTGGACGTAAAGCCGTCGTCATCAAGGTAAAATCTGAATAGAATGCCACAATCGCCTGATGCAGCGAAATTTCATCTAAATTTGCTGGAATCGTATCATGGGTGCGAATGTAGTGTGCATAAAACGGCGCTTCAGGCTGCGGTTGAAATGGGTTAATTAATTGCGTCGGTCTGATTTCCACATGACGTTCCCGCATAAAACTGGCACGTACATTTTCAGGTACAAAGTTAATTAAACTTTCTTTCAGCTCATTCTCAGACTTTAATGTCTCTGGCTCAGGGTACTCTGGTTCTTTATGTTGATAGTTCAAGCCTTCTTCTGGATTGGCAAAAGAGACCATTGCAGAGAAAATAGTACGACCATGTTGGATCGCACGAACCTGTCGACTAGCAAAACTTTTACCATCTCTGAGCGAATCAACTTCATAAATAATTGGTGCATTGACATCACCGCCATACAGAAAATAGGCATGTAAAGAATGTGCGGGACGATCTGTAGTATATGACGCAGCTCTTAATGCCTGCCCAAGTACTTGCCCACCGAATACTCGCTTGCCTACCAAATTGCGGCTATTACCTCTGAAAATATGTTCTTCTAACTTTTCCAGAGTCAACAGTTCAACCAATTCTTGAGTTAACGCATTCATGTAATAGCCTTCCAACATCAATGAGGAGAGATCAACCAATCCTTTCAGGGTTGATAATTTTGATTGTGCCACAAATTCTAATGGCAATGGTCAGGATAAAATGATTCATGCGTCACGATAATGATGCATGGATTATCTTAATATGTATTTATAGCGACTAAAAATACGATTTTTAACGATAAAATCTACCAAATACGCTATATTTTGTCAGAAAATAACATACCGTTTCATGTAAGAATATCGCAGAATGTCGTGTTCATCATGACTCGATGTCAGGATTATTATTTAGGAGTTTGTAATGTCCAAGACTGGATTTGGTCAAATGTATCGCCAACTTTCGAGTAAGTTACTTGACCTTGTGGTAACCCCGCATGTTCTTGGTGAAGTTCCTACAGAATCTACCACAGCAGAGCCAAATACAACCGAATCAAATAAGCTGGTTTGCTATGTTTTACAGAATTATTCGCGTAGTAATGCACTGGTGGTTGATGGTGAAACCCGTCGCCTCAATTTAAAGCCAGCCTTAGACCCCTTGAGTTTTGGCAGTTATCAAGAAAAAAATTCAGTCTTGTTTTTACACCATAACGAAAACAATTTTTTTAATACTCAAACTTTCCCACCTCGCCTACTACAACTAGTTGAAGCACTTGAACAACAAGCAGATATTGATATTCAGCTTGTACCCGTTACGGTACTTTGGGGCCGTTCACCAGATAAAGAAGACTCTTGGTTCAAATTATTATTCTCAGATACTTGGGCAACACCTGGTACGGTCAAACAACTCATGAATATTGGCTTACATGGCCGTCAATCTTATTTAGAGTTCCACGAACCACAATCTTTACGTGAGTTGGTAGATTATGCCAAGAGTAATCATCCAAATATTTCGCCGGCAACCTATATTGCAAGCTCTCTAGATAGCTACTTAGACCAGCAACGTGAAGTGGTACTTGGGCCAGACTTATCAGACCGTCGCAATGTGATGCAATCGGTAGTAAAGTCACCTGAGGTACAAGATGCCATTCGCCGAGAAAGCATCCAGCATAAAATCAGTATGCTGGAGGCTGAACGTCGTGCGATTGGTTATGTCAACGAAATCGTATCTGACTACTCGGCATCTGCGGTACGTTTTGCAGATATGGCTTTAACTCGCTTATGGACACAACTCTATGATGGCGTAGAAGTGCATAACTTCAGTACCGTACGTGAACTCGCCAAAGATTATGAAATTGTCTATACGCCATGTCACCGTAGTCATATCGACTATTTACTATTGTCTTATGTGATTTATAAACGCGGCTTGATGATTCCATATATCGCTGCGGGTGATAACCTGAATTTACCGTTTGTAGGCCAGTTGTTACGTGGTGGTGGTGCATTCTTTATTCGCCGCTCTTTCCGTGGCAATGCACTCTACACCTCTGTATTTAAAGAATATCTATACAGCATTTTATCGCGCAATACGCCAATCGAATACTTTATTGAAGGTGGTCGTTCACGTACAGGTCGCTTACTTCCACCGAAGACCGGGATGCTGGCAATGACCATTCAAGGGCATCTACGTGGCCCTGCAAAACCAATCGTCTTTGTCCCGACTTATATTGGCTATGAGCGCCTGATGGAAGGCTCAACTTATGTAGGAGAAATGCAAGGTAAACCGAAAGAAGCAGAATCAATTTTTGGTATTGTGAAAACTTTGCGTAAAATTGAACGTATCTTCGGTAAAGTACATGTGAACTTCGGCGAACCTGTATTCTTAAATGATATTTTGAAACAACAAGGTGCGGAGAATATTCAAGCGGATACCGCAAGCACCACCGAGATTTCCAATGTTGTGGCAAGCTCAGCCAATCTGATTTTAGAAAACATCAACCGTGCTGTCGTCATCAACCCTGTGTCATTACTTTCTTTAATTTTATTGGCGACACCAAAACATACTTTAGATGAAGAAATCTGCGCGAAGCAACTCGACATTTATCGTGATTTGGCAACCCAACAACCCTATGATGAACGCACTCAAGTGACCTCATTATCAGGTAAAGAAATTATTGCCTATGGCCTAAAACTTAAGCTAATCAAACGAGTACAGCATGTTTTAGGTGATATTATTGCGATTGAAGATAATCAAGCGGTATTACTCACTTACTTCCGCAATAACATTTTGCATGCCTTTGTTTTACCGTCATTGGTGGCATCACTGGTTGAGCACAATGGTAAAATTCACAAGAACGATTTAAGCAACGTCATTCGTACCTTATATCCGTTCTTAAAAGCTGAATTATTCATGAAATGGGAAGCTGCCGATTTACAAAAGCAAATTGATAGCTATATCAATGCATTGGTTCAGATCGGCATTGTTTTCCAAGATCATGAAGACAACTTATTCAGCCCAACACCGAACAGTGAAGAACATCAAAAACTCGTGACTTTGGCAATGCCAGTCAAACAGAGTTTAGAACGTTACTACATGACCCTTGCACTGATCACTCAACGTGGTTCAGGTAATATTTCAACCAAGCAAGTAGAAGAACTCAGCCATTTGCTCGGTCAACGTCTATCGGTGTTATATGAGTTCAACTCACCAGAGTTTTTTGACAAAGCCCTATTCCAAAGCTTTATTAAAGTCCTCACTCAGCAAAATTATATTCGTAACAACGAGCAAGGTCTCATTGAGTACGATGATAATTTCAGTGAAATGGCTGCGGGTGCACAACTGGTGTTGGATGAAACCACCTTACAAATGTTGCAGCACATCACCACCTTCAGCGATGAAGAGCTGGCAGAGGCATTAGAAGCCATGGCCTCACAACAAGCCAAACGTCGCTTAAAACGTAAAAAATCTTAAACATTAAAAAAGGCAACTTCGGTTGCCTTTTTTAATGCGCTAACGACACTCTAAATACTTTGGATCATCCAAACATCGCAGTCGTTTAATGAGCGATACAAAATACGCATCATAATAACCAGAGTCGACATAACGATTTCGAATCTTTACCACCATCGCGTCATAACCCTGTTTCTCATAACTGGAGATATCCGCCCAGTAATAGGCTGGTAAATGGTTTTCCCATTGGATGGCTTGTGCAGCAAGCACATTACTATTACGTACAAACCAAGATCGTATTTGGTGACCAAACTCTGTTGGATAGGCTTGTGGTCGAATCACGATATTCATCGCAAAATACGCCATAGGGAAATTGACCACCTGCGTGTCTGCACCAAACTCTTTTTTTAAGTTATACGGCAATATTCCATAGGCAGGTGCAGCCAAAATATCAATTTTTTTCTGCTTAAAGGATTCCACTGCATTGGAAAAATCAACATAGACTGGTTTTGCGCCTACACTTTGTACCAATGCTTGCTGTGGGGGATTATTCTCCAAAACTCCAATGGTTTTATTCTTTAACTGAGACACTTTATTAATCTGTTGGGTATTCATAATCATATAAGCGGTACCAATCGGAATCATCCCCAACACTTCATAATTCGAATTAACCATCCGCTTTTCCACATTGCTATTATTTAAAAGCTGCAGAAAGACTCTGGCAACGCGATTATTAGGGATCAGACCAATCCCCCCTGTTGTCCCCATAAAACGGTTATAACGGTAGGTATTAAAATTGGAAGCCACCAAGCCCGAACATTTGCGCTGATCAAATGCTTGTATGGCATCTTTTTCATTGTTAAAAGTTTGAAATTTTAATTGAACTTGATTCTGCTGTGCATACAAACGAATATCTTGTAGTCGGCGACTGATATCACCTTGAGTACTTAAAGGATCAAATACACACCAAGACTGCTCGACAGCCCAACTGGTGGTTGTGGTCAACCCCAATAAGATCATGCAAATTATTTTTCTCATGTATCACCTTTACGCCTCGCCGCAAACCATGTGCTCAATTCAGGCGATTCCTTTACGGAATTTGTTAGTATTTAAGATTCAAAATACATACCAACTCTTTAAACTTTCTTTACAGTCTAATCTAATTATTTTTCATTACTATGTACTAATAAAGCTGCTGCATAGTCATTAAAGCAAATCAAATGGTCAAATTTAAAATCACTCTCAATTAATCGTGTGGCATAAATTCGCTTGCCAGTGTGTTGTTCTGATAATAATTTCAAGGGTTTTACATCAAGCTGCTGTTGAAACCACCATAGGATTTCATGCATTGGCAAGGGGCTATTATTGCTCACGATATAGCTTGTCTCAACTTTAGCTAAATTAACCAATCCAGCCAAAAACTTTGCTAAATCATCAATATGAATCCGATTACTAAAATGGATCGTCGGATAAGTCAGACTTTGTTGTGCCAATTTTTTTAATCGAACAATTGAAGTGCCATAAATGCCAGTCGGACGAATAATAACGCACTGTTGTGGGTAATGCTGCTGCCACAGTAATTCCATCTTTCGAAGAATCTGCCCTTGCTCATCAGCAGGCTGTATCAGCGATTCATCATCAATTCGCTCTCCTGCATTTTCACCATAAACACGGGTCGAAGACACCACAACAATACGTTGTACGGGATGTATTTTCAGTGAGGTGACAATGGGTAATACACTATCAACATAGGTGTGCTGATAGGTATCAACATCACTTTGTGAAGGTGCTAATATCACATAGACTAAATCAACAGGTGGCAGTTTCTCTAAATCCAGCTGATGAATATCTTGAATATAATGCGTCGCGTAACAATCTGTTTTTTCACTACGACTTATTGTGCTAATGTGGTGACCTTGCTCAAATAAGTGTTTAGCGACGCGCTGAGATGTTTTACCATAACCAATAAATAAAATATGCATACACACCTTTGACCAGAGATGACATCAGTTCAGCAATTACAAGGCGTTGGTGCTGCCGCAGCGACCCTATTAGAAAAGCTTCATATTTTTAGCACGGATGATTTGTTGTTCCATCTTCCACGTGACTATGAAGATCGTAGCACTATTATTCCAATGAATCAGCTGATCGTTGGACGAAGTTACTTGCTTGAAGGTGAAGTCCGTTCAGTCGATTTTCCACCTGGGAAAAAGAAATCGCTTGCGGCTCTGCTACAAGATGATTTTGGCAAAGTGACCTTACGCTTTTATCATATTTATAAAGGTCTCACTGATCGCATCACAATGGGGCAAAGGCTACGAATTTTTGGTGAGGTACGTGTTGGTGCGCGTGGTCTTGAGTTGTATCACCCCGAAATACAAGTTATCCAACAACATACCGCTTTACCCAAAACCCAACTCACTGCAATTTACCCAAGTACTGAAGGGTTAACCCAACCCAAGTTACGTGAATATGTACGTCAAGCCCTAAAACACCATAGCGATGACCTACCTGAATTATTACCGAGCAAATTCAGTAATGGCTATGAGTTAAAACAAGCGCTACATTACATCCATGAACCCCCGATTGATGCCAATATGTTGCAACTCAATCAAGGTTCACATCCTGCACAACAGCGCTTAATCTTCGAAGAGTTGGTCGCCCATCAAATTAGCTTATTAACGCGTCGCGCCTATATACGTCAGATTGCCGCACCTCGTTTTAGCGCTAGTAAAATATTAGCCAAAAAATTATTAGAAGCACTTCCCTTCCAAATGACCAATGCACAAAAGCGGGTCTCTAAGGAAATTCTACAAGATCTCAAACAAGATCAACCGATGTTACGTTTGGTGCAAGGTGATGTAGGCGCAGGTAAAACCTTAGTTGCTGCAGTCGCGGCTTGCCATGCCCTCGAAGCAGATTGGCAAGTGGCACTCATGGCACCGACTGAAATTTTAGCTGAACAACATTATTTAAACTTTAAACGCTGGTTTGAACCCTTAGGTATTCAGGTCGCATGGCTCTCAGGCAAACAAAAAGGCAAAGCCAGAAGCCACGCGGAGCAACAAATCAAAGAAGGTCATGCCCAATTGATCGTGGGTACGCATGCCCTATTTCAAGATACGGTTGGATTTTCTAAACTCGGCTTGGTGATTATTGATGAACAGCACCGTTTCGGTGTTGACCAACGTCTTGCTTTAAGAAATAAGGGTGCAGATCAATTTACCCCACACCAATTGGTGATGACTGCAACCCCCATTCCGCGTACTTTAGCAATGAGTGCATATGGGGATTTAGACACTTCGATTATTGACGAGTTACCCCCAGGACGAACCCCTATTCAAACCGTGACCATTCCATTAGACCGTCGTGAACAGGTATTACAACGCATCGCCAGCAATTGCCGTGAAGGTAAACAAGCCTATTGGGTTTGTACTTTGGTGGAGCAATCTGAAACACTGGATGCCCAAGCTGCAGAGGCCACGTATCAAGAAATTAAAGAACGTTTTCCAGACATCAACATTGGTTTGGTACATGGCAAAATGAAGGCTGATGAAAAGCAAAGTGTCATGCAAGCCTTTAAAGACAATCAATCCCAACTGTTAATTGCCACCACAGTGATTGAAGTTGGAGTCGATGTACCGAATGCGTCGATTATGGTGATTGAAAATGCAGAGCGTTTGGGGCTTTCACAACTGCATCAACTTCGTGGGCGCGTCGGTCGTGGAGCAACCGCCAGTTTTTGTGCCTTACTTTATAAAACACCCCTGTCTCAAAATGGTCAGGAACGGCTTTCAATTTTACGTGAAAGTAATGATGGTTTTGTCATTGCTGAAAAAGATTTAGAAATACGAGGTCCGGGAGAGTTACTCGGTACCAAACAAACAGGTGATATGGGCTTTCGAGTAGCACGCTTAGAACGAGATGATCATTTGCTTACACAAGCGCATTACGTCGCTGAGCAAATTCTAAAGGACTATCCACAGCATGCGGAAGGACTATTAAAGCGCTGGCTGCCTGAAGCCCCAAGATATGCCTATGTTTAAACGACTTGGAACATCAGCACAGCAGATTTTTGATTATTTTACACCGTGCAGTCTCTGCGACATCGGCATGAAACGTCAGTTTGGTGTTTGTCACAGTTGTTGGCAACAACTGCCTTGGTTGAAGCAAAGCATTGAGCGTAACCAGCAACAGGTCTTTGTTGCTTGCCATTATCAATATCCAATTGATCGCATTATTCAACAGTTTAAATATGAGCAAAAACTACATCATCAAAGAATGCTGAATGGTCTGTTATTGCAACTCAAGCTTCCAAAAGTACATGCAATTGTACCCATGCCAGTTTCGACAGATCGCTTGATTGAACGTGGCTTTAATCAAGCCTTGTTGTTGGCCAAAGCACTCGGCAGCGCTTTGAATGTTCCCGTTTGGCAGCCTGTACAACGCTTGGCGCAGCACTCACAAAAAGGCCTGTCGCGCTTAGAACGACTCGAAGACATTGAACAACAATTTGTGGCTGCACCACCGAATCAAATTCGTTATCGCAAAGTCCTGATTATCGATGATGTACTGACCACTGGCAGTTCGATTAGTGCTTTATCCAAGGTACTGACCCAACTTGGCTGCCAACAGGTTTATAGTGCCTGCGTAGCAGCCGCACAAACTCAGAAATCTAGCTCATCTGCTTTTGCTGACACCACGGAATCACAATCTCTTTAGTCAAAGGTGCAAGCAAGGTCGATTGATCATCCAAATCAATCCATTTCATTTCCGCAATTTCAGCTGCAATTTTAGGTGGTTGTTTTAATTCAACCGCATAGACATAACTCACCAAAATGTGATCAGGTTCATTCGCTGCTGCTGTCTCAAACTGACCGATAAACTGAGTTAATTCACATTCACAGCCTATTTCTTCCAAAATTTCACGTTGCATTGTGACCTCAGGCGCTTCATCAACTTCAAGCTTGCCACCCACTTGCATAAACGCCTGTGTATTTTGCTTGCGAACAAGCAGTAATTGATTTTGTTCATTCAAAATCACGGCAGCCGCCACGGTGATGATTTTCACTAGTTCCCCCTTAAGCCTGAATTTCAGCAGTTGACATCCACTTCGGTGTCGCAGGCTGATAATCCGAAAATGCGATAAGAATATCCTCAATTTTTTCTGCCACAATCAATTTATCGACAAAACGTTCCTGACTAAAACCACGCTCAACTGAACCTTGAATCATCTGGATCAAACCATCATAAAAACCATCAACATTTAAAAATGCACATGGTTTTTGATGAATCCCCAATTGGCTCCATGTCCATTGCTCAAAAATTTCTTCCAGTGTTCCTGCACCACCAGGTAAAGCGACAAACGCATCAGACAACTCAGCCATTTTGGTTTTACGCTCATGCATATTTTTCACAATATGCAATTCAGTTAAGCCCGTATGCGCAAGCTCTCGATCAACTAAAGCATTTGGAATTACACCAATCACACGCCCACCTGCCTGTAGTGCACTATCAGCCACGACACCCATTAAACCTGAACGACCACCACCATAGACCAAAGTTTTGCCTTGCGCAGCAATTGCCTGACCAGTTGCCTGCGCCATTTGCTGATAAATGGGATCATTACCAAGTGAGGAACCACAGAAAACACATATAGAATTCATACAATTAAAACCGTTTTATATAACTGTCATGCTGATAAAGTAGGCTATGTAACAAGATTTTTGAGAAAATAACGTTTAGGCAAGTGTTTTTCGTTTCATCCTTGTCTAAAATACACGCTGCTTTTCGGTAAAAGGCCGAAAACATGATATCGACTGCGCGAGGAAAAAAGACATGCTTGAAGCCTTTTATGCCACAGAGCGCGGTAGTCTAGAAGATGCAACAATCAACGGAGGTTTCGATCTCCACCCCGAATTGGTTTGGATTGATCTCATCGCCCCATCCCAAGAAGAACAACAATGGGTTTTGGATGCGTATGAACGAAACCTACCAACATTAAAGTCTCTAGAAGACATTTCCTCATCTGCACGATTTTACCGTGATGATGATGGAATTTTGCATATCAGCACCTATTTTTTAACAAAGAATAAAAACTTTCAAGTCGACGGAGATACTGACGACTCCTCACACATGCTGGCAATGGTACAAACTGTTGCCTTTATTTTGCATAAAGATCGGTTATTTACTTTACGCGGTGAGAAGTTAGTCGCTTTTCGTGCCTTTCGCGCACGGGCGCGTCGCAATGACTATGATATGGACTATAAAGATCCAACTTGGATCTTGCTTGGTTTACTCGAAGCAAAACTGGATGAGCTTGCGGATATCTTAGAAGATATCCACAAGGACTTAGAACGTTACTCCACAGAAGTCCTCAATAATCATCATCGAGAGAAAATACTCGACTTAGACGACATGATTACGCGCTTGGCGCAACAAGAAGATATGCTCGGGAAAGCACAACTGTGTTTAATTGATTTACGTCGTGTACTCACCTTCTTGTCTCGTCCACGTGCTTTAGGCAGTCATATTTATGATGCTGATATTCGAGAGTTAAGTGAGGATGTCCGCTCTTTAGTTGAACATGATGCTTTCTTATTCCAAAAAGTACGATTCTTACTGGATACAACCTCTGGGTTCATTAATACTGAACAGAACGATACGATTCGTCGATTCTCGATTTTACCAAGTATGCTTGCACCACCCATGCTGATTGCCAGTATTTATGGGATGAACACCGATGTCCTGCCATTTGCCCACGGCAGTCTCAGTTTTTGGATTGTCACTGGCATTCTGATGGCATTCTTGATCCTGCCAATGGTGTACTTCCGCTGGAAGAAATGGATCTAATAAAAAAAGCACCTTGCGGTGCTTTTTTATATCTACAAGATTTTTATCAAATCAATTTCAAATCATCTTGTAAATGACAAGCTTGGATGATCTTTAGCATTTTTTCAGAAACATTCTTAAAATGCAGACCTTTGTTTTCTGGTGTTTGACGCAACCATTGCACCAACACCGCCAAAGACAAAGTATTACCCTGTTCAAGCTGAGCCAAATCTACAACCAAAGGAAAGTCCTTGTGCTGCTGAATATGCTTTAAGCCAGCTTGATAGATCTGTTCTGCATTTTCAAAATTAATCGTCTTCGACACAATTAACTGCTGATCAATATACTGAATCACCCGTCACCTACTTATTTTTTGCTAACTGCAGCATCTGCATCTGGTTTAAATGTTGCAATCGCTTTATTAATGTCACCACCATTACGTTGAACAGTCGCCGCAAATTGGTTACGGAACTGTAAACCTAGATCAATACCAGATACATTGATATTACGTACTTTCCACTGATCACCTTTGTCCGTTAACTGGAATGAAACAGGGATTTTCTCGCCATTGTGCAAGAAGTCTAAAGTCACCACAGGGTTTTTGCTGTTGGTCGATTTAAACGGACGCATGGTGTAACTTTCGTTGGTGTATTTTGCAAAAGCACCACCGTAGTTTTCAATAATCACGGCACGGAAGTTTTGTTCAAACTGAGCACGTTGTGCAGCATTGGTGTATTGGTTATTCGCATAAGTACCCAACACAATGCGGGTAAATGCTTGTGAGTCCACATAAGGGTCAAGGTTTTGGCGAATAATAGTACGGACTAAAGCTGGATTATTCTGTAATTTCGGTTTCTCTGCTTTTAAACGAGTAATCAAGCCATCAGCCACACGCTTCACAAAATCAGGTGGGGTCTCTGTTGGTGCCGCAAATGCCGCACTTGCAAGCATTGTTGATAATACGCTTGCTGTTAGAGTTTGTTTCAATAATGTGTTCACTTCAATCTCCTAACCTGAATTACTCAACAAAAGACGGTTCTGCTTCAGCAGCCGCTGGCTTTGAAGCTGGACTTTCTGTCTCTGTCGAGCTCGATGTGGCTTTGCCAGCACCACCAGTAATAAACTTACTGATTAAATCTTCTAAATCCATTGTACCTTGGGTATTTGAAACCACGTCACCACGTTTCAAGTAGTTCACACCACCACCTGGGACAACTTTCAAATATTTCTCACCCAATAGACCATTGGTTGCAACCATAATATAAGCATCTTCATCAAGGCTGGTAATGGAGGTCATGTTAGCAATAAGTTGCTGTTCCATTTCTTTTTGTTTCGAAGCATCAGCCTGTTGATAATCAGTGCTATAGCGCAATTCTTCAAGTGCATTCTTTTGCACTTCTTTTAATTGCTCTGGGCTAAAGCTGGTCAACTTACCATCTAGATCAAATTTTACGGTTGCCAAACGTGTTACAGGATCAAGCGTAATTGACTCAACACGACCTATGGTTACACCACTCATGGTCACTTTCGCGCGTGCTTTTAAACCATTTACGTTATCAAACTGCGCTGTCATGCTATAGCTATCACGTAAATTAGTACCAACTAAACCACTGACTTTCATCGCAAGAAAAAATAGAGCGATACCGAAGATAATGACAAAAATACCTACGGCCAGCTCACTAGTACGTGATTTCATTAAATCCCTCCGAACATGACCGCAGTCAACACGAAATCAAAACCTAATACACAAAGTGAAGAATATACGACCGTTCTCGTCATTGCGGTCGCGATACCTTCTGGCGTCGGATCACAAGCATAACCTTGATAGACCGCTACCCATGTACAAATTAAAGCAAATACAATGCTTTTAATAATGGTGCCGTTAAAAATGTCATGCCAGAATTGTACGCTGCTTTGCATACCACCCCAGAATGAACCTTCATCCGCACCTAAGAAATCGACACCTACCATTTTGCCGCCAATAATACCAATGGTTGCAAAAATCACCGTGAGCATCGGCAAGCTGACAATCCCAGCCCACAAACGTGGCGATACGATTTGTCTCAGCGGATCAACACCAATCATTTCCATGCTGGCGAGTTGTTCACTTTGCTTCATTGAGCCGATTTCAGCTGTTAATGCTGAACCTGCACGACCTGCAAATAACAATGCAGCAACCACTGACGCCAGTTCACGCAACAGAGTTAATGAAATTGCAGTGCCCAACATTGCCTCACTACCAAAAGTGACCAGAATGCTGTACATCTGAAGACCAAGAACCGCACCAATAAACAAACCTGAAACAGCGATAATCAGCAGGGACATCACCCCGACACGATACATTTGATAAATAAAGCGCTGAAACCCACCTTTTGATGGCATGGAAAATAAAACTTGCAAAAGCATCAGTGCCGCAGCACCAATCCCTTTTATCCGCTCAATAACGAGTCTACCTAACCAGGCAATCGCATTCATGGACGAACCTCGTTATCTAAATATGCTTGGTGTGTAAATTGATATTCGACAGGCCCCTCAACTGAACCTGTTAAAAACTGGCGTACAAATGGCGATGCATGATTTTTTAATTGTTCAGGTGAACCTTCACCCTGAATTTTGCCTTCTGCCACCACATAAATATAATCAGCAATCGACAAAGTCTCTGCAACATCATGCGAGACAATAATGGTTGTTAAATCGAGAGCTTCTCGCAAAGAGCGAATAAGACGGGTTAAAACACCCATGACAATCGGATCTTGGCCTGCAAAGGGCTCATCATACATAATCAGCTCAGGATCCAACGCAATCGCACGCGCCAAAGCAACACGACGGTTCATCCCACCTGAAAGTTCAGAGGGCATTAATTGCTCAGCACCACGCAAGCCTACGGATTCTAGTTTTAAGCCTACTAATTCAGCAATAATATGTTCAGGTAACTTGGTGTGTGCACGAATTGGAAAGGCTACATTTTCATAAGCCGACATATCGGTAAATAAAGCCCCACTCTGGAATAACATTCCCATACGTGCGCGAGCTGCAAATAACTCATTCCGAGACATCGCTGCAATATTTTTACCATCAAGCAGCACTTCACCTTGGTCTGGACTCAACTGTCCACCAATCAAACGTAATAAAGTTGTCTTACCCGTGCCTGACGGTCCCATAATTGCAGTAATTTGACCACGTCGAATTTTAAGACTGATATCGTCATAAATGACGCGTTCTCCTCGATTAAAGCTCAAGTTTTTAACTTCAATTAAGGCTTCGCTATCGAGAGGAGATTTGTTATTCATAATGGCATTCATTCCTGCACTTTTTATGCACGCATACTATACACTGAAACATTAAACGCTTGTTTTTATTTTGATAACCGATGGTATGAAGATTATTTAATTTATGTAGTTATTCTTCGAAACAGTTTGGCTAGTTGTATGTTGAGAGTTGACATTAAATGAGTCAGAGTGATTAGTATCAAAAAGTGCATAAGCAAAGAACAAACCATTACAAAGCATAAGAATGACAAATAGACATGGTAGTCCTTCACTACACATGAAAGACCACATTTGACTCAAAAGACTTTTATTTTGCTTAACCTTATTCATTTCTTATATAAAATTTGAATTAGTACACATTTTTTAGATTTTACATGACTAACACAAAATAAAAAAGCCAGTTTTTCAACTGGCTTCTTGTTTTTATCGGTTTTTAACGATTAAAAATCGTTTTTGCGACGACGGTCACCACCGAAAGTTTCTTCACGTGTACCACGTGCTGGGCTATCTTCACCAAACTTACGCTTTGGACGATCTTCACCACCGAAGCTGCGTTTTGGACGATCTTCACCACCAAAGCTACGTTTTGGACGGTCATCACCACCGAAGCTACGCTTACGGTCACCAAAACCACCTTCACGTTGTGGGCGATCACCAAAATCACGTTTTGGACGGTCACCGAAGCTACCTTCACGACGTGGTTTGTAATCTACACGGTTGCCACGGTTGTCATCATTCGAATCAAAACGCGGTTTATCATTAAAACCACCTTCACGACGTGGACGGTCAGAGTTGAACTCGCGACGCGGACGATCTTCACCACCAAAGCTACGCTTCGGACGGTCATCAAAACCACCTTCACGACGTGGGCGGTCAGAATTGAACTCGCGACGTGGACGGTCTTCAAAACCACCTTCACGACGTGGACGATCAGAGTTGAACTCGCGACGTGGACGGTCTTCGAAACCACCTTCACGGCGTGGACGATCTGAATTAAATTCGCGACGTGGACGATCTTCGCCACCAAATGATGGACGTTCACCACGTGGTTTGTCATCGAAGCTACGACGTGGACGGTCATCACCACCTTCACGACGTTTGAAGCTGCTTTCACCTTCAAAACGACGACCACCGCCGAAACCACCACGACCGCCATCACGGCCACCACGACCACGACCACCGCCATCACGGCCACGACCACCACCATCACGACCTGAGCGAGCAGGAGGTGGAGATGGCTCTAAGCCTTCAATTTCAGATACATTTAAGCGTGCATCTAAATAATCTTCTAAAGCACGGATTTTGCCACGCTCACGGTAAGTCGCTAAAGTAACGGCTTGACCTGTACGACCAGCACGACCTGTACGACCGATACGGTGTACGTAGTCTTCGTTTTTCATCGGTAAACCGAAGTTAATTACGTGTGAAATTGTTGGTACGTCTAAACCACGCGCTGCAACGTCAGTTGCAACCAAGATTTTTGCACGACCTTCACGAATACTACGTAAACGACGGTTACGAACGGTTTGTGGCATTGCACCGTGCAACGCAACAACTGAATGACCAGCTTCAGCTAATTCTTCAGCAAGCATATCTGTATCTTCTTGCGTGCTTGCGAAAACTACAGCTTGATCTACTGATTCGTCAGATAACCAATGCGTAAGTAATTTTTTCTTGTGTTCAAAACCATCAGTCCAATGTAATGTTTGAGTTACATCAGTATTGGTACTGTGACCAGTTTCGATTGCAATACGTTGTGGATCATTCATCATGCGTTCAGCAAGACGGATAATACGATCCGCAAATGTTGCAGAGAACATTAATGTTTGTTTACGGTTTGCAGCTAATTCACCAATTGCTTCTAAATCTTCAGAGAAGCCTAGATCAAGCATACGGTCTGCTTCATCAACAATTAATGATTCAACTTTATCAAGTTTAATTTGACGACGGTTTACAAGGTCAAGTAAACGACCTGGAGTCGCAACAACAACTTGCGCACCTTTAAGCTGTTGAATTTGTTTACCAAAAGGCATACCACCCATAATTGCAGCAATACGAACACCTTTCATGTGACGTACAAATGCAATCGCGTCTTGGCTTACTTGTTGAGCCAATTCACGCGTAGGAGAAATAACTAAAATAGTAGGCTGAGTAACCGCTTTCATACGGTCTTTAAAAGAAACAAATGCTTCTTCGCCTGCTAATGCATTTAACGTTGGAAGTAAAAATGCAGCTGTTTTACCTGAACCAGTTTGGCTCGAAACTAATAAATCTTTCCCTTCTAACGCAGCGGGAATCGCTTGTTCTTGCACAGGAGTTGGAGTGGTAAAACCTAAACCTTCAAGCGCTTGTTGTAAGGTTTCGTGTAAAGAAAATTCGGCAAAAGTTTTGCTCATAGAGAGTTTCACCCTAATGGGTGCTCCATTTTAATAAATACAAAAAAATAGACATCGGCAACAAGCGGCAAAGCGACTCAAGCTGAAAAATAGATGATGTTCAGCGGCGATCCGAATAACGACGATGTGGACTTAACGCACGCTTGATTACTGCTTCAACCTGAAGAATCGCTAAGCGATTTGGGCGCAAGATGTGGTCCTCTCTACGGACAGCGTGCGCTAATAATGAATAGAACTGAATGTTCAGGTAATGAACTGGAATTTAAGTGCGTGGGCGGATTATAGCAGAAAGTTTAAGAAAGTCACGTTTTTTTAGAAAATACCGAGCTTAACGCTCACAAATAAACTATACCCTTCCGCAAAGTATACAATTATTCTTTTTGGCAACAATGAATTACTTCAACTAAAACATGAAAAATAATATACAAAATAATTTTATGCTGATCAGATTATTATTGGGTTTATGGTTATTTGGATGCCTGAATATTATTTATCATGGACAGCAGGAAAATACCTACCCCTTTATTCATGATGCTGGACACATCTTTAAATATCCTATTGAAGGTGTGTTGTTTACCTGTCTTGCTTTTTCAATTTATTTTATCGTTCGTGGCTTTGCATCGGCCCTCATGCTAGATAAAACATATCCCCTCCTCACCTATTCAATCTGTAGCTTCATCGTGATTGGTCAATTATTGATTGCCATTTTCGGTGCTATGCACGCACCCCCTTATTGGGCTGCTTATTTAATCAATACAGTTATTCTACTTTTATTTCAGCTCTTTATTATTCCCGCCTTATTGCACAAAAAAAAGAGTAGCTAATGCTACTCTTTTTTTAAATCTAAAAATTATTTTGCAGCATCTGCCCAAGCTGGAACAACTGCTTGCATCAATGGTTTTAACATTTTAAGTGAACACGCAAGGACTTGACCATTATCTAATGAATCATTGCCACCACGAGCATCAACAACAACACCGCCCGCCTCTTTCACAATCAACTCACCCGCAGCGATATCCCATGGTTTTAAGCCTAGCTCAAAGAAACCATCAAAACGACCAGCAGCAACATAAGCCAAATCTAATGCAGCTGAACCGCCACGGCGAATTTGTGCACCTGACTTAGTGACAGCCAATAATGAAGCAAAATGTTGTTCCGCATAAGAGACAATTTCGCCATTACGCTTTGCACGGTAAGGATGACCAACAGCAAGGAAAGTGTTTTCTAGGTTTTCTTTTACATTGACACGAATACGACGTTGATTCATCACGGCACCGCGACCACGGCTTGCAGAGAACAACTCATCACGTACAGGATCATAGATCACACCGTGCTGAGTTACACCTTTGTGCTGTACAGCGATAGAAATACAAAAATGCGGAAGACCATTGATAAAGTTTTGTGTGCCATCTAAAGGATCAATCACCCAGCACCAATCTGCATCGTGACCTTTACCTTCTTGCATACCAAACTCTTCACCAAGGAAGCTGTGGTTTTTATAGCTTTTACGGAGGGTATCAATTGTAAGTTGCTCCAAGTAACGATCGACACGCGTTACTGGACCATCAATGCCTTTTTCTTCAACTTGCAAATCGAGTTTATGACGATTCTGATGCGCCTTTAAAAGCTCTTGACCAACTGTTTGAGCCGCACGCGCAGCCATAACCACCATAGGTTCCATTGAACACCCACTACAAATTTGAAGATTTTGACAAAGAATAATGCATAAAAGCGCGTATATTCTAGCAAATATAAGCGCTTTTAGGGGAAAAATGTTGCGAAAAATTATTTTCGCTTTTACATGAACTTATAGATTAAAACCAAGCTTGCTCAATTGAGGTCAAGATTCCTTGAGCATCTAAACCACTATCTTGCAACATTTGTTGGTGTGTTGCTTGATGCAAGAAGGTATCAGCTAAGCCAAGATTCAAGATCGGTTTGACGATTCGTGCTTGTGCCAAAAACTCATTGACTGCACTACCCGCTCCAGCCATCACAGCATGTTCCTCTACCGTTACAAACAGTTGAGTCCGTGGAGCCAAATCACGAAGCATTTGCTCATCTAAAGGCTTCACAAAACGCATATTCACCACACGTACACCCATCGAGTGTTTGTGTGCAAATTGCTGAGCTGCTTCTACCGATGCTGCAACACGACTACCAAAGGCAAGGACGCTAATCTGTTGTTCAGCCTCCACATTAAATTCAGCAACGATTTCAGCCTTACCAATTTCCATCGCTGTCATCTGCTGTTGAATCTCAACACCTGTACCTACCCCACGTGGATAACGCACTGCTGTTGGACCTTTATAAAGATAAGCGGTATGTAGCATTTGGCGACATTCATTTTCGTCTTTCGGTGCCATGATCACCATGTTTGGTACGGTACGCATATAGGCATAATCATATGCACCAGCATGGGTTGGGCCATCTTCACCCACCAAACCAGCACGATCAATACCAAACGTGACATCCAGATTCTGCAAAGCAACATCATGAATCAATTGATCATAACCACGTTGCAAGAAAGTTGAATAAATCGCAACAACTGGTTTAAGTCCTTCACATGCCATACCTGCAGCCAAAGTCACTGCATGCTGTTCTGCAATGGCAACATCAAAGAAACGCTCAGGATATTGCTGAGCGAATTTAACCATGCCAGAGCCTTCACACATCGCAGGCGTAATCGCGAGTAAACGATCATCTTGTGCCGCCTCATCACATAGCCATTGCCCAAAGACATCAGAATATTTAGGTGGTGTTTTTTTGACTGGTGCAGCCGTAACGGGTGCAATCTTGGTAATCGCATGATAGGTAATTGGATCCGCTTCTGCAGGCGCAAACCCTTTACCCTTTTTAGTATAAATATGAACGAGACGTGGTCCTTTACGCTTTTTCAGCGCATGGAAAACTTGTGCAAGTTGTTCTACATCATGCCCATCAAATGGACCAAAATAATCAAAACCAATTGCTTTAAATAAATTATCAGCAGCATCTGTTGCAGACTGATGTAAACGGGAATTATACGTCCATTTTGGATGTGGCTGAACATAGGCTTCCCCTTGTTCATTTACATTCACTAATTGGCCTGTTTCCCAAATCGCGGCCAAGTGTTTTGCAAAACCACCAGTACTGCACGAGATCGACATATCATTGTCATTTAACACAACAATAAGATCTGCATCATGAGCAACTGCATCATTCATCGCTTCAAAAGCCATGCCTGCGGTCATTGCACCATCACCAACGATTGCAACAACATCGCATGGATCTTTTTGGTAACGACGAGCCAAGGCCATACCCAAACCAGCAGAAATTGCGGTAGATGAATGCCCAACCCCAAAGGTATCAAACTCTGATTCATCACGAGCAGGAAAAGCGGCTAAACCATTTTTACTACGAATCGTAGAAATTCGATCACGACGACCTGTGAGAACTTTATGAGGGTAAGCTTGATGACCCACATCCCACACTAAACGATCATCTGGTGTATTAAAACAATAATGCAGCGCAACGGTTAGTTCGATTACACCTAAATTTGCGCCAAAGTGTCCACCACTTTGCCCTGCCGCATACAAAATATATTGACGCAACTCATCCGCCACTTGTGCGAGTTGGCTTTGCTCGAGCTGACGTAATTGTTGCGGATGATCAATCTCATCTAACAATGGCGTAACAGGGCGCTGAGTTGGAATTTCGGTATACAACATAATGTGGCAAAGCCTTTTTAAGCCTGGCAAGTCCGAAGCTGGGTTTTAAATGGGGGCAATCATACAATTAAATATGATCTACCTTCAATCAGCCACACGTGCGAATGATGTAGTGCTGAACATTCTCTTGTAAATTTTAAAGAATGACCTATAGATTATCCTGAATTATGTCACTGTTTATCAACCATTATTGTGTTCTTTGTATGAAAAAGAAAAAGTTATGTGAAAAATCAGAAATTCCAGTTCACGCAATCTTCATACATTAGGCTATACTCGAACTGTTTTTATTATCATAGTGAGCTCTCTGTGCCGATTGAATTTATTGCAACATCAAAGCTACCCACCGCTTTTGGTGACTTCAATATTTCCGTGTTTCAAGACCCTGCAACAGGTGAAGAGCATGTGGCGCTATCTAAAGGTTTAGAAACGGCTCCAGACCAGCCTGTACTTGTCCGTATCCATTCAGAATGCTTAACTGGTGATGCTTTCGCTTCATTAAAATGTGATTGTGGACCGCAACTGCAAGCCACTCAAAGCTTGATCAATGATGCAGGTCAAGGCGTCATTCTTTATCTTCGCCAAGAAGGCCGTGGTATTGGTTTAACCAACAAAATCCGTGCTTATGCCTTGCAAGATCAAGGACATGACACAGTTGATGCGAACCTGTTATTGAACCTGCCTGCCGATGCGCGTCGTTATGATATGTGTAGCATTATGTTGGATCACCTTCAGATTAAAGAAGTGAAACTACTGACCAATAATCCACTTAAACTAAAAGCCTTGACTGATCTCGGCATCAATGTAGTTGAGCGTGTTCCATTAACGGTAGGTCGCAATCCTTTCAATGAACAATATTTAAAAACTAAACGTGAGCGTATGGATCATCTGTATAAAAAAGATGACTTTTAATTCATTTTTCAAAACGTTTAAAAATAAATCAGTTAAGGGGTTTTTATTGTAAAAAATAAAAAACCCTTACTTTTTTTATGGGTTTTATGTTTTGATATAAGCAATCCCTAGATCACTTTCAGAGGATCATCATGCAGCATCCAACTTCAGTTGATATTCAACGTGTTCGTGAGTTTTTACTCGATCTACAGGCGCGAATTTGTGCAGGACTAGAGCAACAGGAACGTGCAGGCGGTGGAACCGCTGAGTTTATCATTGATGATTGGCAACGCACCGAAGGTGGTGGTGGTCGCTCACGCGTTTTGCAAAATGGTGAAGTGATTGAAAAAGGTGGAGTCATGTTCTCCCACATCAATATCAGCAAGCTCCCTGCTTCTGCGACTGAACGTCACCCACAAATCGCAGGTGCAAAAGCACAGGCGCTTGGTGTATCACTAGTGATTCATCCAAAAAACCCAAATATCCCGACCTCGCATGCCAATGTCCGCTTATTTGTCGCGGAGCCTGAAGGCCAAGATCCAGTGTGGTGGTTTGGTGGTGGCTTTGACTTAACCCCTTTCTATCCTGATGATCAAGATGTTCTCAACTGGCATCAAACCGCGTATGACTTATGTCAGCCTTTCGGTGAAAATGTTTATGCCGAGCATAAACAATGGTGTGATGATTATTTCTACTTAAAGCATCGTGATGAGCAACGTGGTGTTGGTGGTTTATTCTTTGATGATTTAAATCAATGGGATTTCGAAACCTGCTTTAAATATATGCAAGCGGTGGGTAATGGCTACTTAGCAGCGATCTTGCCGATTTTTGAAAAGCATCGTGAGCAGCCGTATACCGAAGCACAACGCGAGTTCCAATTGTATCGTCGTGGTCGTTATGTCGAATATAACTTGGTTTATGACCGTGGTACTTTGTTTGGCTTACAAACTGGTGGTCGTATTGAATCAATCTTGGTGAGTTTGCCAAATCTGGCAGGTTGGTCGTATCGTCCTGAATGGGATAACGACTCAGCAGAGAAACGTCTCACAGATTATTATTTAAAACCAAGAGATTGGTTAGGTTTGAATACTTAACAATCTAAAAGCCAAAGCAACCATCTGCTTTGGCTTTTTTCTTAATCTAAACGCATCCGATACTCAATAATCCCTGGCTTTTCTGCAATCCAGTCATAAAGTTTCTGTGCATTATGATTCGTTTCCTGCGTATGCCAATATAAGCGATCACACTGATGTTCCCTCGCTTGTTGCTGCACGTATTCGATTAATCGCTTTCCGATCTGCTGCCCTCTTTGCTCTGGCGAAACGAATAAATCTTCTAAATAACAATAGTTATTTTTTGCCCAAGTTGAACGGTGAATAACGTAATGTACAAAACCTAAAAGCTGATCTCCTTGTTTTGCAACCGCACAGTAGACGGGCTCAGTTTGATCAAGAAAACGTTGCCATGTGGTTTGTGTGATGGCACTAGACAGTTCCACCTTGTAAAAATTCTGATAGGCAAGCCAAAAGGGTATCCACTGTTGATAATCATCTTGTTGCACAGGAGCCACTTGGATGTCTTGATGCTGCATGAAATTTTCCTCAAATTTTATAGTCTTGGGAATGAGAGCTCGTAGTGTAGTTTTGATTGTGGATGGTTTATAAGATACAGTTTTGATCTATTTCATAGTACCAGTTACTCAAAATGAAACGTCCTTCTGCTGCACATTTCCCCCATCTCGTCTTAGCACAAGGCAACATTAAAGACGCCTTATACTCAGCCTTACATACCGCCATTCTAGATGGAAGACTGCATGCTGGAACAAAACTTCCATCAAGTCGTGCTTTAGCAGAAATGATGTCTATCTCTCGTAACTCGGTTTTAGCAGCATTAGAACGTTTATTGGATGAAGGTTATCTCATCACTAAACCCAGCTCTGGAACCTATGTTAGTGCAGTCATCCCCGACCAATTGATTCATGCGCAAACCCAAACACCGATTGATCACCTTGTGACGACTGAACATTTGGATATTAATCCAAACCTAGCGCAACATCTTAAAACCTGGCAGTTACAACAAGTATCACAAGAAAAAAGAGTGTTTCACGTGGGTGTTGGATGTGTTGATCTTTTTCCACATTCGCTTTGGGGGAAACTGCTTGGCCGAGCTTGGCGGCAGTCATACCACCAACTGGGGCAAGCGCATGACCCTCGTGGTTACTTGGCTCTACGACAAGGAATTTGCAACTATGTCCGTTCAACACGCGGCTTGAATTGCACAACACAACAAATTTTGATTGTGAACGGAACCCAACAAGCCATTCATTTAACCGCTTTCGCGTTATTGCAGAAGCAGGATCAGGTCTGCATGGATGAACCTGGTTATGATGCAGCTTTATCAGTTTTTCAGAGTTTTGGGGCAAAAACACAACCCATTTTAAGCGATGATGAAGGGATGAATATTCCAGACATCATTCAAAATCACGCACAAAGTAAATTGATTTATACAACACCCTCACATCATTTCCCATTAGGCGGTACACTGAGTTTAAAACGCCGCCTAATGCTGCTGGAGTGGGCTGCGCAACAGCAAAAGTGGATTTTTGAAGATGACTATAATAGTGAGTTTCGTTACGGCTCTCGTGCTATTCAAGCCTTACAAGGATTAGACCATCAGCAACGTGTGATTTACTCAGGAACATTTTCCAAAATGATGTTTCCAGAGTTTCGCTTAGGTTTTATGGTGATACCAGAGGCATTAATCGAACTATTTAGTCTTGCAAAGAAGCAGATCGACAGCCAATGTTCTTATTTAGAACAGGTTGCTTTAAGTCTCTTTATCCAAGAGGGTCACTACGCACGGCATGTCCGCAAAATCCGTAAAGCATGTTATGAACGTCAACAGGTATTGATTTGCGCGATTCAAACCTATCTCGCCGATATTTTAACAATTCAGTCTACAGACTCTGGCATTCATTTACTCTGTTGGTTAAATCCAAATTGGACAGAACAACAATTTATTGCTTACTGCTTAAAGGTTGATTTAGCGGTTCAACCCCTTTCTCGGTATTGCCAAACCGACTCTTCCCCAAGCGCTGTTCTGTTTGGTTATGCGGCTCATCAACCTGATGAAATTTGGCGCAATATTCAAAAGCTGGCTGAAGCCATCAAAGTATCCATGATCTGATTGCGATCAGATCAATAACTTTATACACTTCAGCTATTTTCTTTGGCTGACATCTGCGCAATGACCAAACAATTTGCTGTTATTGGAAATCCGATTGAACAATCCCGTTCACCTGAACTTCACCATGCCTTTGCAGCAAAAACTGGAGTCGATCTCAACTATAAAAAAATCCTTGCACCACTAGATGGCTTCGAAAGTGCTGTAAAAGATTTCTTTGCACACAACGGCATCGGCATGAATGTAACCGTACCTTTTAAAGAACAAGCCTTTGCCCTTTGCGACCAACTGACTGAACGTGCCAAGATCGCCAAAGCCGCCAATACCTTATGGATGCAGGATGGCAAACTATATGGTGATAATACCGATGGTCAAGGCTTGGTTGCAGCGATTCAGGCTTTAGGCTGGGAACTTAAAGAGAGTCGTATTTTAATTTTAGGGGCTGGCGGTGCAACCCGTGGTGTGATCTACCCTTTAGTACAGGCAGGTGCAAAGCAGATTGTGATTGCCAACCGTACTCTCGCCCGTGCTGAGCAGTTGCTTGCAGATTTAGAAGATGCGGTTCCGCAAGCTGAGCTAAAAGCCATTGGCTTAGATCAATTGACAGGTGAATTTGATGTTGTGATTAATGCGACATCCGCAAGTTTAACTGGAGATACACTACAACTGTCTGAAAGTTTAGTATTCCATCACGCTTATGAAATGGCTTATGGCAAGCCATCTAGCTTTCTGGATCAGGCCAAACAACGGCAAATCCCGTCTACAGATGGTTTCGGTATGCTAGTCGGTCAAGCGATTGAAGCTTTTTCCATTTGGAATGGCGTCAAACCAGAACTGAAAGATTTTTTATAATTATTTCAAAATCATATAAAAAAAGAACCTGCATTTTGCAGGCTCTTTTTTAAGATACAACTGATTACTTAACCGCTAGCATCTTCTGATACACCTCTTTAAAAATCTCATAATCAATAAATTCGTTATGCTCGATTTTTAAAGACTGAATTGATTTTTCAGACAGTTTACTCTTACGAGCATCCACATACACTTGCCCTAAGATGTTTGCCGTTTGCGCAAGCAAGACTTTTTCCTCGCTTGAAGCACCATTCTCTTGCTCAAACTGAATTTGATATTGCTTGGCAAATAATTGCTGTGGCTGCTTATATTGTGCTTGCAGCTTTTTCCACGCTTGACGATCTTTATCACCGCGCATGGCATCAAGTACAATACGATTCACCGCTTGCCCCAATTTGTCATCAAATTGGTCTTCATTTTCAAGATGATGTTTCTTTTGCAAAGCTTCAATGCTTTGCAGGGCTTTTCCTTCAGGGTTATAAACTTCCTCATCGGCATACCAATATGCATAGACACTGGCAATTTCTTGCAACTCTTGACTCGAATAACGTTGCACAATTTGCGGTGTACTTTCCGTCAGTTTCGCAATGAATACTGCTTTATAGGTTTGCTCATAAGTCTGCGTTGCATCATAACGTTGCTCTGCAATCACTTGGAGCTGATCATCCAAAGACAACGTATAAGGTTCTGCTGAACGCTCTTGAACGCCTGCTTGACCTAATTTCTCAGAGAAGCTATTTACCGCTTGTTCCAGCATCGATCCCTTACTTGCTTCAGACCAACTCTTTGCGCGTTTCAACTGTGCCTGATCAATTGGGGTGGCTTTGCCATAATTTGAAATCAACATATCTGCTTTGACACTAAAACGAGACTTCAATTCAGATAAGCCATAATTCAGATCATAATCGAGTTTGACCGCACGCCCTTGAGCATCCAAGCCGACATCCATGGTAAATGGATTACGTTTATCTACAGGCGGTAAGGCTTTTTCAATATCAGCTTGATGCTTGATCCAAAGTGCCTTGAATGCCTGATCATTAATAAACTGATTTTGGTCATAAGCTGCAAACTGCTTTTCTACAGTCTGTAATTTTCCAATATAACTCAAGAAACTTGATTCGGCCTTTTGCTCACCAAATACATCGATATCATAAATGCTCTGGCAATATTGAACATCACCATAGGTTGTTTTCGATGTTTTTTGCAGTGCTGTACATTGTTCCTCGGTTAAACCCGCCTGTTGGTCTTCGACCGTGGCATCAACCGTACTATCTGTAGCAGCCTCGGCATAGGCTCTCTGCGCTGCTTGTGTTACATCTTCCGCTGCATCCGCGCTCTCATCGGCATAATCTTCTTCGGCATCTTCAACACCGAAATGTTTATTCACCAAACGATAGAGTTCCTGACTCACTACGCTCGCATCTTCAGCCGAATCTTTTTTATCTAATAATGAAGCCGCTTTTCCTGACTTAGATGAACTTGCAGCATCAACCTCGTTGGCAATCAGCTTCTCAAGATTCTCTTCTTTAATATTGAGAACACTTTGCATGAAGTACTTTTCATTGACTTTGCTATACAAATTGGCTTGTAAAATCAGTTCTTCAATTGAGCTTTTTAAACGAATTTTCTCTACCACACCTGCCGTCTGATCAGCAGAGGTAAGAGACAAAGCTTGGATATTATTTTGATCTGCAAGACGATAATAGACCGCGCCAGAAGCTTTTACATATTCAGCAAATTTTTTGTAATCGACTTGTTTGAACATATCTTGATATTTGGAAAAATCTAAATAAGCCAGATTATTTTGGCTGTCTTTATTGACCAAATATGGCATCAAAGCAAAGTAATTGATGTAAAACTTATAGTTATTTAAATCCAATACCATCGGCACTTTGGCTTGTACCAATAAAGTTGGTTTTTCATAACGTGCAGTTAAGTTAAACGAACCCATTTTCTGACGATAATGCACTGAACCATCATATTCAAACTGCATATCATTCAGTACATTGGCCACGATTTGGGTGAATTTATCAACTTTAGATTGGCCATAGCTTTTTTGTTCTTGTGCAAGCGCAACATACAACGCCTGTTTTTGTTTACTATTTAAATTGACCTTTTGATCTCGTAAATATTGATCCACCTTTTGCTTGAGCGCTGCATCTAAAGGTGCATTGTCTACTTTGCCATTTGCATTATTTTGCTGTGGTTCAACATGAATATTAAATTTGCCACGGTAATCATAGCTTGGATATTCATACATCGCATTAATACTATTGATTGCTTTCTGTTCCAGATTAGCCGACGCTGAATTGGTTTTAATGACATGCTGTGAACATGCAGAAAGACTTAGACCCATTAAGCATAAAGTTAAATATTTTATACGCATAGCTTTACCAAACACCTTTATATCATTATATTTTCAAGTATAAAATTGAGTACTTTTCACGTTTAACATCAGTTTTGAGACCAATAGAAAAGTGATTTTTTTACAAATCTCCCTTTTAGGAAATTCGCTTTTCTGACATTCTTTTCCCTAGTGGTTATCAATGTATTTTTATCACCATTGTGAATAATCAAAGTATCGAAACAGATAATCCAAAATGATTCAAATACAGGATTAAGATTATGCCAGCTTATAAAGCCCCGCTCCGTGACATTCGTTTCTTAATGAACGAAATGTTAGATTATCCAGCACATTACCAAACTTTGACAAGTGGTCAAAATGCGGATGCTGAAACGGTTGATATGATTCTTGAAGGTGCAGCAGATTATTGCGAAAACGTACTTTCTCCGCTCAATCAATCAGGTGATGAAGAAGGTTGTACCTTTAACAACGGCGAAGTGACAACACCAAAAGGCTTTAAAGAAGCGTATGACCAGTTCGTAATGGGTGGCTGGCAAGGTCTTTCTTATCCAGAAGAGTTTGGTGGTCAAGGCCTACCAATGTCTTTAAACCTGATCAAATCTGAAATGATGGGAACGGCGAACTGGTCATTCACCATGTATCCAGGTTTAAGTACTGGCTGTATGAATACGATCATGCAGTTTGGTACGGACGAGCAAAAAAATACTTATATGCCTAAATTGGTTGAAGGTACTTGGTCAGGCACAATGTGCTTAACTGAACCTCAATGCGGTACTGACTTAGGTCAAGTAAAAACCAAGGCAGAACCTACTGCTGATGGTACTTACAAAATTTCTGGTACGAAAATCTTCATCTCTGCAGGTGAGCACGATTTAACCGAAAACATTATTCACATTGTATTGGCTCGTCTTCCAGATGCACCAGCAGGCACCCGTGGTATTTCTTTATTCATCGTACCTAAATTCATCCCAACTGCGGATGGTGGCGTAGGTGAGCGTAATACTGTTTCTTGTGGTTCAATCGAACACAAGATGGGGATCAAAGCATCTGCAACCGCAGTTCTTAACTTTGACAACGCAACAGGTTACCTGATCGGTGAAATCAACAAAGGTTTACACGCGATGTTTACCTTTATGAACACTGCGCGTATCGGTACAGCAGTTCAGGGCATTGCACATGCTGAACTTTCTTTCCAAGGTGCTTTACCTTATGCGAAAGACCGTATGTCTATGCGTGCCCTTTCTGGTAAAAAAGAACCTGAGCGTGTAGGTGATGCGATTATTCACCATGCTGATGTTCGTCGTATGTTGTTAACGCAAAAAGCAATTGCTGAAGGCGGCCGTTCAATGATCTATCATGCGGCTAAACTTGCAGACAAAATGACAGATGCATTAGTAAGTGGCGATCAAGCAGCTTATGAAGCTTATGATGACAAACTTGGTTTCTATACGCCTATTCTGAAAGGTTTCTTAACTGAGCTTGGCTTAGAAGCTGCAAACCACGGTATGCAAGTTTATGGCGGTCATGGCTATATCCGTGAATGGGGTATGGAACAAATCGCACGTGATGCGCGTATCTCAACCTTGTATGAAGGTACAACTGGGATTCAAGCACTGGACTTAATTGGTCGTAAAGTTCTTTTAAGTTCAAAAGGTAAAGTTGTTCGTGACTATACTGCTGAAATCTTGAAGTTCTGTGCTGCACATGCACGTAACAAGTACTTGCGTCGTTTTGCGTGGGACTTAACTAAGCTTTGTGCACAATGGAATACATTAACTGTTCGCATCATGCTTGCTGCACGTAAAGACCGTGACATCGTTTCTTCAGCTTCGGTTGATTTCTTGATGTTCTCTGGTTATGTGATGATGGCTTACTTCTGGGCACAACAAGCAGTGATTGCATCTGAGAAATTAGAAGCAGGTGACGGAATCGAAACACCTGAATTCTATAAAGCAAAAATCAAAGTTGCAGACTTCTACTTCGACCGTTTATTGCCACGTGCACAAGGTCATGCAGAATCTATGGTATCAACCTCTCGTACTTTGACTTCACTTGCACCTGAACACTTCAGTTTCGATTACTAATCGAAACTGCAATAAAAAAGAGCGCTTTAAGCGCTCTTTTTTATTTTCAATACAGGCTATTTATTCAACTTTCTTAAATACATAAGCTTGTTCTGGAAATGGATACTCTTTAAAGAACTTACGGTTACGCCCATTATCTCCATTCCAGATCTTATCCAAATCCATCACCAAGTCTTGGCTCGGACTCACTTGATAATACAAGTTAACATCCGCTGCATCACAACGAATCATAATTTCATTCAGTTCTTTATGCACATGCCACTGTACTTGCTTACAGGTCTGCTCAATCTTGGCAATATTACGTGACGGATCTGAACCAAGGCGGCTAAAACTGGTATTGGTCCAGAACACAGAGCCATCATCCATTAAATTCAGGATATATTCCGCTTCTTTCTCGTTATTGACGCAGCCCGCAAAAGCATCGCTACACGGGATACGCGCATGATAACGGCCAGCATATACCAAATCGGCTGCTGAAGGTTTACTCAAATTATGTTTACGATCCGCAGAATACGGCAATGTTGCTTGACCAGCCACTTGGGTCAGCGATACCCCTTGCGCATCAGATGCAACTGACTCCTGTTCATCGGCCAGTACTTCACTTGCATTACGACTCGATTGCGTCTGGGCTTGTTGTTTCATTGGCTCGGGATGATGGCTATCACAAGCACTCAAGCCAAGACTCAATAAAACTCCTACACTCACATACTGTAAGAATAACCTGAACTGCATATTCATAAATCTCTAACATCAATATCGTTATCGCGTGCTTTTCACAGACAGACCCCGAACTTCGGAAAATATAGGGATCATTGCCATGTTCGTCTATTCCCCAAATGGGTAATAGCCAATGCGATAGGATTGAAATAGCAAATTGACAAAGCAGTATGCTTTAATTCGGTGCATTTTAGGCGATACTGTTGGTTTTTCCATCAACGATTTACACAACTTAACTAATCTCCCATCTGTTTAAACTTTAAAAAAAGTAGTTTGACCCTATTTCATAATTAACAGCAGCTCGAACTGACATTATTTATTTTTTACTGCTGTTTCATTAATTTAAGGAGACAAACTCGATGGCCAACTCTGGTTTATATCGCTCAAACCAACAAAGCATGATCGCTGGTGTAATGGGCGGTATTGCGGAACGATTTGGTTGGAACGCAAATTTATTACGTCTAATCTTTTTCGTGATCTCGATCATGAGTGCTGCCTTCCCGGGTATTTTGGTGTATCTGATTTTATGGCTGGTGATTCCAAAACAGCAGCAAGCGCGTGTTGACCATGTGCAAGGTTATTCACAACCAGTAAAAACAGTCTATGAAGACCAAGGCATAAAACGTTAATTTTCAGTTACCTTTTTGGTCGCTACGGTTGAAATTACCCCTAATCCAACCGTAGCTTTTTTTTATCTAAATTCAGAGCTGTCGATTAAGCTGTTGTTGCAAAGCTGCAATCATATCGGCACGACTGATAATGCCGATGAGACGATGTTCCTCAACCACTGGAATATAGTTAAATGATTTCTCAACAAAATACGGCACCAAATCCTGAATAGGTTGTAACGGACTCACGGTCACAACCTTATGACTCATAATTTGTCTAACATAATGCTGCCATGAATTACGTGGATCTGTTGCACCCTTGAACCACTCCACCACTTCATATAATGCCAATGTCCCAATCAAATGATCTTCTGCATTGACGACAGGTAAACTCATTAAATTCACCGCTTTGAACTTATCTAGAGCCTGATGAATGTCATCATGTTCATGCAGTTTAATTACATCACGACTCATAATATCCTGACACACGAATGCGTTAATCAAGCGCTGGTTTGCATACGATTGTGCTTCTAAAATAATTTTTTCTAAATCGTACTGACTAATATCCAATAGCTCTGTGTGATGCTCTAAAGCATATTCAATATCTTTCGGTTGAATCGAGACTTTCTGGGTGGGTGTCGGATCTTTAGATCGCTCATTTACATGTGCAGTGATCGGATAATGGCGACCAATCAAACGATTAAAAAAGACGGCAAACACAAGCAATAAAATCGAATTAAGCAGGACTGGATACAAGATAAAATGAAAACCTAAACGGTGTACAGCATCACCTCCTAAAACAGCAGTAATCGCGACTGCTCCACTCGGTGGGTGCAAGGAATCAGTTGTCATCATCACAAAAATTGCCAATCCCACAGCAACGCTAAAAGCACTGGTCAGATCAGGCAGATATTGCGTACAGACCACACCAATAAATCCTGCCAAGGTATTTCCAACAATGACATTCCAAGGCTGCGCCAACGGACTGTTTGGCAATGCAAATAGCAGCACAGAAGATGCGCCCATTGGTGCGATATACCATGCGTTCATGCCACCTAAGACATACCAGCTAATCAAGGAAGAAATCGCCAAACCACACAAAGCTCCGAGACCAGAGAACATCCTCTCTTTTAATGGCAGGACTTTATAATTCGGTTTTAGAAAATTTAGCCAGTCTGATTGGGTCAAGCTCACAATGCACCTTGCTGGATTCGCGTGGTTCTACTCGATGCAGAAGTATACGCCTACTCAAGCTTAAGGTGTATTTAAATTACAGTTTTAAATCATGACTACCTTTATTCAAAGAAAATCCTATCAATTCAAATATTCTTTTAGCTGCTCCAATCGTTCTGCATATTTTTGCATCGGGCAGAACTCATACATCGGTGAGCCGATATAAGCACCTGCATTGCGGCACTCTTGATCCACAAAATTTTTCCAGAGCTGCTGCGATTTCATAATGTCGTTGTAACGTTCTGGCTGCTTATATTGCTTGCTCTGAATTTTAATTTGATCCAGTAATTGTACGATCTGCTTGGCATAGCGTGTTTTTGTTCTGGTACTACAGATTTCTACAACTGCATTATTGATGTTACCCAACTTTAATTCTTGAATGGTTTCATCCACACATTGGCTATAGGGGTCTGTGGTTTTATCCTGTGCTTTGGCAAAAGCATGAGCACTCAAACACGTCATTACAAACAATACAACTGTGAACATTAATTTAGTCATGGTTCTGCTCTTTGTTCTAATCATCTTTTAGCCATCGTCATCAAGAAATATACCGACCTATTTTTAAAACTTTTTGGTAGATAAACTTTTGCCTTCTTCTTGTTATAAAACCATACAACAATGGATCAAAACATTATAGATATTTATTAAGCAAAAGCAGCCCAATATATGGACTGCTTATTGAGTTGATAATTTTAAGAAGCTTTTGCGACACCCAGCCAAGTAAAGGTCGTTGGTACATCATTGAGCTGAATGGTTTGCTTGATTTTTAGATTGCTTAAATCCAGCTCTACAATGGTTTTTGCTTGTGTATCATTAATAAAAACGGTATCTGCTGCTGCATTAACCGCTAGACGGCTTTTTGCAAGTTCTGTCGCATTGACGTTAGCAATCGCTTTGATTTGCCCAAGACGTTTCCAGTTTTGACTATCAATCACATGTACCACACCAGCGCTATCCAGAATCGCTAAATGACGACCTGAACTGTCGACTACTTGTTGTAAACGCTTAACTGGCGTCGTTGTATCAGCTTCTTTCGCACCTAAAGACCAGTCTAAGCTTGTGGCATTAAGATTCTTAGGATCGACAATGAATAAGGCATGCGTTCCTGTTGCAAAGGCTGCAAATTTCTCTAACTTTTCATGTCCTGCAATCGTGGTAATCCGTTGGTCAATAAGTACCTTCTTGTCTGTAAATTGGTTAGCTTTCTGCTCTACCACCAACACACCATCTTCGCATCCAAAAGCCGCATATTGCTGAACCGATGCCGCCCCATGCAAGCGGTTACATGCATTTTTAAGGGTTTGTTCTTCGTGAAAATGATCGCCATGTAATTCATAACTTTTAACGAGACTTAGCGTCTCTGCATCTTTAGGCAGATAAGTACTCAATACATAGCCGCCACGTGGTTCTGCGACACCATGATGTTTTTTTGGCAACTTTTGCGTTGAAATGGCCTGCTTTTCAATTGCGGCATCATTAAACACATCAAATTTAGAAACTTCAGTATCACTACCGTCGTAGAACAGAGCTGCTAAACCATTAAAGCCACGATAATGTGCTGGCGTTGCGCCTTTAAGCTGAAATGCCAATAGATTGGGGGCATTACGTTGTAAGACACCATTTTTATTAAATATTCCACTATCTGCAAACTGTACCACCCCTTCATTTCGACTCAACATCACGGCATAACGGGATTGAGGACTACTATACATCGCAGACGGAGCCGAACTCAGTGCTGTTGTATTAATAAGCTTTTGCTCTTTTAGATCATAAATACTCAGTAAGGGTCGTACCATATCTGAATTAGCAATTACCAAGCGACCTTGATCACTTTGTGCTGGTTGCTCTGGTTTTGGTGTAACAGCGGAAGTTGAATCTGATGAATCCCCTCCACATGCTGACAGCAGCAGACTACTCAATAATGCGCCAAGCAGATAATGATGTTTTATGCGCTTCACTCTGATTTTCCTTATTGGATGAATAATTTTGATGTATTGATACGTTATAACATAACAATAACAAGTTATTCACCTTTTTTTAAGCTTTGTTTGAGTGAGAGGTGTTTTAAAGATAATCAGAACGCTTGCTAAACACATTTTTCATTGAGATAACGCCAATAACGTTTCGGCAGATATTGCACATGTAATTTGATATTTTGACGTGCTTTAATATTGATACTATTAAAATAATCTTTCCAAAGCTGATCGAATAAAATTTCCTGCTCATCAAGCTGCAACTGGAAGCTTTGACTGCCGCCATTTTGGAGATTGCGATCAATCTCATTTGCATCCATATAAACTTCATGGACATCGAGCAGATCATAATAGAGTCCATATTTGCGTTGCTCATCATAAATCAACCAACGTTGATCCTGATAACGACGTCTAAAATGCGGCTGAATCAAAGGCAGTACATTAAAATCGGGACGAACTAAACTCAAAAACAGCCCATCTGTGGTTTTCTTAAATCGTACAAAAGCCTCCATCCGATGCTTTTCACGCCCTACCTTTTTGGTCCATTGAGAAATTGCCAACACACTCGAATGTAAATAATCTTTTTCTATAGAATGCGGCTGCTGAAATACATAAATACAGTAGTTAAATAAATGCTGGTAGGCATCAAGTGACTCAGATAAAGACGCAAAATAAATCTGCTTCAAAGCTGCTTTAGACAGTTTTTGTTGTAAAGCAGACCAAACCCGTTGGGCATGCTGCTCATGACTCGAAACCTCAATGACTTCAGAAAACAAGCCATGTTGTGCCTCATCCAATAAACCAAGCTGAACCTGAAACTCTTTAAACTGAAAGGCACGAAATACACAGCTCAGCAGACCCGCCATTGAACCATCAAAATAATAGCTCAGTTGCTCATTCAACATTGTTAAAACCCTAAACTCAACTGAGGTGAAAGCGGCTTGATATATTTGGACGAGCCTTGGGTTAAAATCTGCTGACGAATAAAATTAGAGGAAAGTTCTTTCTGAAAGCGAGGACTGTCTTCACAACGAATAAAATACTGCGCACGAGAATAAGCCACACCTAACTGCTTTAATAAATCGACATGAATTTTGCCAAAACGACGTGCCTGTACAATTTTCTTGGCTGATTTCACCCCAATGCCAGGCACGCGTAAAATCATAAAGTAGTCAGCTCGATTTAAATCCACAGGAAAATGCTCTGGATGTCGCAATGCCCAACTGAGTTTCGGGTCGACATCCAAATCCAAATGTGGGAAACGTTCATTGACGATTTCATTGACCTGAAAGCCATAAAAACGCATCAACCAATCACTCTGATAAAGTCGATTTTCTCGTAGCAACGGTGGTGCAGAACCGACTGCAGGTAGATAATTATTTTCAGTATTAATCGGGATATAGCCTGAGAAATAGACCCGCTTTAATTTAAATTCTTTATAGTGACGATCAGCCATAAACAGCACATCTTGATCCGTTTCCTGATGCGCTCCCACCACCATCTGTGTGGTCTGCCCTGCGGGAACATATTTCGGCACATGCTTGATAATCTGGCGTTCATCTTTAAGTTGAATCAAGCGATCTCGAACCAGCCCCAAATCTTTTTGTACCTCTTGATGCGACTTTTCAGGTGCAAAGGTTTTAAGTCCAACTTCTGTAGGCATTTCCAGATTGATACTCATCCGATCAGCATACAGACCCGCCTCATGAATCAATTCAGGTGAAGCTCCGGGAATAGTTTTAAGATGAATATAACCGTTAAAATTCTCTTCCAAACGAAGTTTTTTCACCACTTGCAACATGCGCTCCATAGTGTGGTCGGCTGACTTGAAAATACCTGAGCTCAGAAACAGCCCTTCAATATAATTACGTCGATAGAAATTAATGGTCAGGTCAACCACTTCCTGTACAGTAAATGCAGCCCGTTTCACATCATTGGAACGGCGCGACACGCAATAGGCGCAATCAAAAATACAAACATTGCTGAACAGGATTTTCAGCAAAGAAACACAGCGTCCATCTTCAGTGTAGCTATGACAAATCCCTGCCCGACTGGCATCACCAAGACCTTTGTCTTTATTTTTACGGTCACTACCACTGGAAGAACAGGACACATCATATTTGGCAGCGTCCGCTAAAATTTGCAGCTTTTCACGAATGCGATCAGACATTTCAAACGACCTGAAGAACAGAGAATATCGTTTTAAAATTAGCATTTCAAAGTTGTGAAATTAAGAGCATGCAAGATGCAATACGTCACGAAGTGACGTATAGTTGTGGATCGAAGATGTGTTATTATCAAAAAATAAGATAATTCAATACAATAGGTTAGCCGACTCAACAACCTAAATATAAGCAATTGAAATAAATATAGATTTAAACCAGCATGAAACTCATACTTCAAAAACTTGCTCAACCATTCACTCAAAAACTTATTGTTAATAAAGTACAAATTCGACGCTGTTTGATTCAAACACCTTTGTATGCTGGTATTCCTATCTATTTTATATTGGTCATTTTTTTTGCGCCTAATGATCACTTTTCCATAGAAATATTCAAAGTATTCTATGAGATATTCTTGGTTGTCCTATACATTGCATTGATCTATTTCATTTTCGTTTTTCTTCCTACCTATTTCTTTCAAGTATTATTGCAAAGATACCAAGCACTGCATTTCTTTTCGATCATTGCATATGCCCTCTTGTTTACGATGATTGTCCCGAGCTTGATCATCATTTTAAATACAGCCCAAATCAATATTGTCCCATTCAGATTCTTTGTTATTCTCTGCTTTTTCTCTCTTACATTTGCCGTGACGAATTGGATTCTATTACTCAGAACAGTAAATAAATCTAAAACATGTTCAAAGCTGAAATTCCCCAACTAGCCTTTGCCACTCCTCTACAAAATCCTTATACTTAACCACAATTTTTGTTTGATTCCAGTGGATGCACCATGAGTCGTGCTATATCGCATATTGATACATTTCAGGGCTTAATTCTTGCCCTACAAAACTATTGGGCGGAGCAAGGCTGCGTCGTATTACAACCATATGATATGGAAATGGGCGCAGGTACATTCCACACTGCAACCTTCTTACGTGCATTGGGGCCAGAAACTTGGAACGCGGCTTATGTTCAACCATCACGTCGTCCGAAAGACGGTCGTTATGGCGAGAACCCGAACCGTTTACAACACTACTATCAGTTCCAAGTGGTACTTAAGCCAAATCCAGACAATATCCAACAGCTTTATCTCGATTCATTAAAAGCCATCGGGATTGATACCCTAACTCACGACATTCGTTTCGTAGAAGACAACTGGGAATCTCCAACGCTTGGCGCATGGGGCTTAGGTTGGGAAGTTTGGTTAAATGGTATGGAAGTGACTCAGTTCACTTACTTCCAGCAAGTTGGTGGTATTGAATGTTACCCAGTGACAGGTGAAATCACTTACGGCTTAGAACGTCTTGCGATGTACCTGCAAGGTGTAGACTCAGTTTACGATCTGGTTTGGACCAAAGGTCAATTCGGTACCGTAACCTATGGTGATGTATTCCATCAAAATGAAGTTGAGCAATCAACCTATAACTTCGAATACGCGCCAGTCGATAAAATGTTTGAACTGTTTGACTTCTATGAAGCTGAAGCATCTCGTTTAATCGAAGCTGAATTACCACTTCCTGCTTACGAGCAAGTGATCAAAGCATCTCATTGCTTTAACTTGTTAGATGCGCGTGGTGCGATTTCTGTGACTGAACGCCAACGTTATATTTTACGTGTCCGTACTTTGGCGCGTTCAATTGCTCAAAGTTATGTGGCTGCACGCGCGAAACTTGGTTTCCCTATGGCAGAACCACATTTGCGTGATGAAGTATTGGCTCAACTTAAAGCACAAGTTGAAGCAGAAGCAGCCCAAGCTGAAAAAGCGAAGGAGAATAAATAATGACTCAACATACAGTTTTATTCGAACTTGGCTGTGAAGAACTTCCACCAAAAAGCTTAAAAACATTGCGTGATGCACTCAAAGCAGAAACCGAAAAAGGCCTAAAAGATGCAGGCTTAAACTTCTCTGCTATCGAAGCCTATGCTGCACCACGTCGTTTAGCATTGAAAATTGTTGATATCGATGCGGCTCAAGCAGATACACAAAAACGTTTTGACGGCCCTGCGGTACAAGCTGCTTATGATGCTGAAGGCAAACCGACCAAAGCACTAGATGGCTTTATGCGCGGTCAAGGCATTACGGTTGATCAGCTTTCAACGTTCCAAGCAGGTAAAGTTGAAAAAGTTTGCTTCTTGAAAGATGTCAAAGGTCAAAGTCTTGATGTTTTACTACCACAAATTTTACAAACTGCATTGGATAACTTGCCAATCGCAAAACGTATGCGTTCAGCGGCAAGCCGTACTGAATTCGTACGTCCAGTAAAATGGGTGGTGTTACTGAAAGATGATCAAGTGGTTGAAGCAACTATTCAAGATCATAAAGCAGGTAATGTGACTTATGGTCATCGTTTCCATGCACCTGAAGCCGTGACTTTGGCGCATGCAAATGACTACTTGGCGACTTTAGAACAAGCCTATGTAGTTGCGAACTTCGAAAAGCGTCAAGCGACCATTCAAGCACAAGTCAAAACATTGGCAGATGAAGTCAATGCGACTGCAATTGTGCCAGCAGATTTGCTTGATGAAGTAACCAGTCTGGTTGAATGGCCGGTTGCTTTACGTGCAACTTTTGAAGAGCGTTATTTGGCTGTTCCTCAAGAAGCTTTGATTACCACCATGCAGGATAACCAGAAGTATTTCTGCTTAATCAATGCCGAAGGTAAATTGCAGCCTTACTTCATTACCATTTCAAATATTGAGTCGAAAGATCCGATTCAAATTATTGAAGGGAATGAGAAAGTTGTACGTCCACGTTTATCTGATGCGGAATTCTTCTTCTTACAAGATCAAAAGCAACCGCTTGCATCTCGTAAAGAAAAATTAGCCAATATGGTGTTCCAAGCACAATTGGGTACACTTTGGGATAAATCAGAACGTATTGCTAAATTAGCGGTGGCATTGTCTCCAATTACGGGTGCAAATGTTACAGATGCTGAGAAAGCTGCGTTACTTGCGAAATGTGACTTAACCTCTGAACTTGTAGGTGAATTCCCTGAGCTTCAAGGGATTGCAGGTACTTACTATGCACGCCTTGAAGGTGAGAATAACGAAGTTGCCGAAGCTTTAGGTGAACAGTATTTACCTAAGTTTGCTGGTGATGTATTACCTCAAACCAAAACAGGTACAACCATTGCGCTTGCAGATCGTTTAGACACATTGGTCGGTATTTTCGGTATTGGTCAAGCACCAACGGGTTCGAAAGATCCATTTGCATTACGTCGTTCTGCAATCGGTATCTTGCGTTTAATCATCGAAAATGAACTTGATGTGACGATTGAAGAACTCGTTAACTTTGCCTTGCAAGGTTATGGTGACATCATTAAAGATCACGATAAAACCCGTGCGGATGCAGTGGCTTTCCTTGAAGGTCGTTACCGTGCCAAATATGAAGATCAAGGCGTTGCCGTTGATGTGATTCAAGCAGTTCAAGCACTTGCACCAAAATCTCCTCTTGATTTTGACAAGCGTGTCACTGCGGTCAATCATTTCCGTACCTTACCAGAAGCGGCTGCATTGGCTGCGGCAAATAAACGTGTTGCCAATATTCTTGCCAAAGAAGCGACACCAGAAGGTGCTGTGGTTGAAGCCAATCTGGTTGAAGCTGCTGAAAAAGCGCTTTATGCAGAATTGTCTGCCCTTTCTCCAGTGGTTCAACCTTTGCTTGCTGCGCGTAACTACACAGAAGCATTGTCTAAGCTAGCTGCGCTTCGTGCACCAATTGATGCCTTCTTTGAAGGTGTAATGGTCATGGCAGATGATGCAGAATTAAAAGCCAACCGTTTACGTTTATTGGCTCAGTTGCGTGATTTGTTCACGGCTATTGCGGATGTAAGTGTATTGCAGGGTTAACTATTTATAATACTTGATCTTTTAAATAAACCCCGCTATAAAATAGTGGGGTTTATTTATTGATATCAAATATGAAGTTTATAAAGCAAATTGAAATTAGAAAGTTTAGGTCAATCAACCATCTCAAAAGTTACAAAGCAAATGATTTAAATATATTTGTAGGAAAAAATGACCAAGGAAAATCCAACATTTTACGAGCTCTGAATCTTTTTTTTAATAATGAAACTGATATAAATAAAAAATTTCGCTTTGAGCAAGATTATTCATTCAATGCCAGTACAGGTACTGGCTCAAGAAAAGAGATACGAATTGATCTCACAATAGCCCTACCAAAAGGTAGATTTAATATTAACTCAGAAATAAAATGGACAAAAAAATGGAAGCAAGATGGATCAATAATTGATGAAAGAACTGTTATTAAAAATGGAAAAAAATTAGAGCCCAATACAAATGTCTATAAATGGTTGAACAAATTACGCTATAGATACGTTCCTGCTATAAAAAGTGAAACATACTTCCACAATCTAATGGAAGATCTACATGATGTTCTCAACTTAAAATTCAATGAGGAAATTAGTAAAAAAGGTACGAGATTTATTAGTGGACTACAGGATATAACTCAAAATATAACAAATGATTTATTTAGCTCTTTAGGGCTGAAAAATACTTTACAAGTTCCATCCGATTTTAAACAGCTTTTTTCAAAACTTGACTTTGGAGTAAATGATGATGGAAACATCTATCATTTAGCCCAACGTGGGGATGGTATTAAAGTTAGACACATACCAATAATATTATTTCATATGGCAAAGGAAGAACAAAATCTTTCTATACCTGGGTATGTAAAGCCTGATACTATCTGGGGTTTTGAAGAGCCCGAAAATAATTTAGAAATGAAATATTGTTTTGATCTAGCAACTGAATTTTTAAAATATGCTCAGGACTTGCAAATATTTTTAACTACTCATTCCCCTGCCTTTTATGCAATAAAGGAAGAGGAGAAAGTCAAAGTAGGTTTCATTTACAAGGATGAAACAAAGTGTACTGTAGTTAAAGATATCATGAATGACGACGAAATTCATGATGAAATGGGATTATTACCTTTAATAACACCATACATTAAGCAAATTAATGATTATAAAAATGAAAATTTATATTTAAAAAGCCAATTAGATAGTTTAGGGCACAGAATTAAATATGTTGTACTAACAGAAGATCAAGATACAAAATTTCTAGAATCTTTTTTGGAACTACACGATTACCCAAAACCTATAACAGAAATAATTTCTTATTACACTTCATCTCAGCTCACAACGTCAGCTTTTAGTGTAGCTAAATATATTCATAGTAAAAGACCTGAAGTAAAAATAATTATACATCGTGATCAAGACTACTTAACTAAAGATGAAGTAACTGAGCTAAAAGAAAAGATTCAAAGAAATGGATATAATGCATTCATTACACCACATATCGACATAGAAAGCCTCTTTATAAACATAAATCATATTCATTACTTATATCCAAGCATTACTAAAGAAAATATACAGAATTTGATAAATGAAAGTATTCATGAGACTTATGAAGATTCAAAGAAAAGGTTTTTTAACCACCGAATGGTTTCAGTTAATGTGAAAGATAACCCTTATAAAGATATTCAATCTCTTGAAGAGGAGTTCTCAGAGAACATCCAAACATTATTTTATGGCAAGAAAGTATATGGCTTACTTACCAATAAACTAAACTCGTTAGTGAGAGGTAGACCAAATTTGATTCAATCAAGCCCATATCTATTAAGAGATGAAATTTCTAGATTTTTCCAAACTTAATAGTTACCTAATGTATCAATTTCATATCATCCCCACTCTTTTCTTCGGCTTAACGATAAGATATAAAATCTCGATTGCGACACTATCGTGGAAAGGACAGACAAGATGATGAATAAAGTACAACTATTATGTGTTACGACGGCACTGATTGCATCGTCTTCGCTTTGGGCAGCAGATACAACCAACACGACAGCCAATGTATCTAATGCTGTCCCTGAAAAAGCCATGCCCTATGGCGACAATCCAAGCCTAGGTCGTATTCTGCTATATAAAACAGGTAAAGGCATGCAGAATCTCGGTGATTCAATCCAAGGCGCATCTGAAAACACATCGCAAAAGATGAGTGAAAAATGGAAAAGCACCAAAGAATACTCAGCTGAACAAGCTGAAATTGTTCAAGAGCAAACCGAAAAAGCCAAGCAATACACAGCCAAGAAATGGCAAGACACCAAAGATGCTGTAGTTGGCACCAATGAAGGCAATGTCCCGATCGAACGTGCTGAACTCAGCCAGTCCTCTAAAAACTAAATCCCAAAGCCTCTACAACTTAGAGGCTTTTTTAAAATGGGTACTTGAATGAAATAGTGCTCTATTTATATCTGATGCAAAACAATTTACCTATCTTGCTTCCGTTATAGTTATTTGAAAAATAGGCTTTAAATTTACAGTGTCCGCTCAAAACATTCATTGAACTTCACGTACTTTGTCGACACACTAAATCTAATAAATTCATCGGACTGGAATTTTGCACATGAAGCAACGTACTTTCAAAATAATTTTTGTTTCCTGCATCAGTGCAATCAGCTTTACTGCTTGCTCAGCACTCTCTACACAGAACAATGGCGCACAAACATTACAGCAAGTGAAGAATATTGGTGCCACACCATCCACTGAAGGTAATATTGCAAAACTGATCAAACAAGACCAACACTGCAACATCGAATTTACTGGCTATTTTGAAGGCGGTCAGGCGGTTGAACACTGGCGCTTCGACCAAAATGGTTTAATTTCAGCAGGCTCTGCCACCCAACACTATAAAGATAAAACACTTGCTCAACCAACAACTGCAACCGCCTTTGATGTGCAAGATGTAACTGTTCAAGCCAACTTTCAAAAACTACAAAGCAACTTTAGTGCGGATAAGCTAGCACAGTGTCATTAAGCACATAAAAAAACTCGTTGCATCTATCTCTAGCTGCAACGAGTCATGGCTTTTAAACTATTTTTGGATCGATGTTTAAACTATGAAATAAACTTAATTCGAACTAAGTCCACTGGTTGCAGATAGTAAATCAATACGTGGGAACACCAAACCAGTTCGCGTATCGGTAATTGGCTTACCTGTTACTTTCAAACGATTTACAGTTTGATCGATGGTCTCTGATGGTGTCACGCCATTGGCACGTAATAATGCGATTGCACCTGCAACATGAGGCGCTGCCTGTGAAGTTCCACCTTGAGTTTCACCACCCGCTGTAATCATTGCCCCCGGTGCCAATAAAGTCACCAATGAACCTCCATTACTAAAGCATGTAATTTTATCCGCAGCTGTGGTTGGATCAGAGCATTTCAACGGATTACCCCAAGACACACCACCAATATTACTATCGTACACAGCACCTACGCGTACTGCACCTTTCACACAGGCTGGTGAAGAAATCCCATCAGCGAAGGCATCATTACCCGAAGCCACTACAGGTACAACACCTGCTGCACGTGCATTGGCAAAAGCCGTACTATAGCTACTGTTGCTACATTCAGATGTATATTTCACCCCAGGCACACCCAAGCTTAAATTAATCGCTTTAATGTTATAGGTTTGCGCATTATTTACGGCCCAGTTAATGCCTGCCAGAATATCGCTATCATAAGCGGTACTTGCCCATTGCCCTTGTGATCGAACTTTTCTAAACACATCAATCCCAATAATTTTGGTTTTAGATGCAACTTTGGCAACAATCCCAGAAACGTTACTGCCATGCCCATCATCATCCAAGCTATTATCATCAGGTGCGCTATCAAAGGCATAAACCACACGGCAAGTTGAAGCTGGGGTATTGACCGCAGTACAGCCAAAGTCAGCATGTTTATAATTCACGCCAGTATCAATCACCACCACACTCGAACCCTCTCCAGTAAAGCCGTTGCTTACAGCTTGTGGCTGATTGATCAACGGCAGGCTTTCCATTGTGGTCGGGACATTTTTACGGTTTGGATAAACACCTTTTACAGCGGGATCATTTAACACTTGTGCTAAAGTTTCACGATTTTGAATTCGATATAAACCTAAAGGCAGACCATTAAACTCACGTAAAGTTTGAAAGCCTGTCGACTTGCCAAATTTATTTTTAAACTGGCTTTTGCCATCAGCAATCAAACTACGTTTTTCTAGCCCCAAAGTAGTGCTCGCAGTATTGCTTTCATACTCGATGAGTAAATCATTCGAATCATTATCAACTAAAGCATCAATATTAATTTTACCTTTTGCTACTTTGTTGAGTGCCGCCGAGCTGAGTCGTTGTTTGAGTTGGACGGCATTGAGTGTTGCTGCTGAAGTCGTGGTGGTTATAAAAGCACATAGGCTTAATAGTAATAAGGTTTTATTGTTCACTATTGGTCTCCATCGTTCTTGGATAAAGAACTGTTTTAAATGCCTGTTTTTCTTGGGTAAAGAAATCCAGATGATTTAGAGTTTTTTGATTTCATTTGCTGGATCAGTATCAGGATCGATCGGTTGTATCGAAGGATCACTTTTAGTGTCATAAAATTGGACATCTTGCTGAGAAGCATCCAATGTGTTTGAGTTGGTATGTTCTAGTCGTTTCACCTCCACTGGTTTTGTTTCTGATGTTATTGTTTCGGAATGTTGAGTGCTCATGTGATATACCGCAGTGTCGTCAGTTGAAGCTGGTGCTTCTGATGGCTCGAAATAGAACACCACCACACCCAGCCCAACCAATACAATTAAAAATGCAGCAATCTGTTTCATTCATTTTCTCCAGCATTTTATTTACTGGCCTTTACTCGGCTTTCAATTATTTTTCTATAAATCACATGAATAAAATTTAAAATTCACTTTAAATTTCACATACTTCAATACAATTGATAGTACTCAAATCACAGGTGATTCAAAGTACTTACACACTAGGCCATTTAATATCTGCCTAGATAGCTCAAGATTACAACGCTATCCATTGTGCGCCTTAAAAATAAAATTGCATAAAAAAAGTGCAACAAATATTTCATATATATTTACCAAGCAATAAAAATGCCACTATTTTTATCTTTTTTGAATCTGTTTAAATTTATTTAAATATTCTTAATCTTCATATTAAAACCTCTAAAATATAAATTTTAAATGAAAAATTTGCTGTATCCAAACGTAGCTAAATTGATCTTTTACAGGTGCTTATATTCAAATAAAAATTATACTTTTCATGTTCTTAAAATTGTAATTACTCTCCACAATTCCCTTCTACAGTGTTTTTAAGCTGTAATCAGGTTGTAACGTTTTGATGAAATCCATAGATTTCTACTTTTTGCTGGCTATGATGCAATGGCGTTGATGAAGTACCCCAATACGGTACATCGCTTAAGGAAATCGCAATGAAAAAAATGATCAAAACAGCTATCGTGACAACAACTATCCTTGCTTCTGCTTCAGTTTTTGCAAAGAACGTCGGGGCAAATGCAAGTGGTTCAGCTCAGGTCAATGTCCAATCAGGCGGTCTGATTAACGGCGTCACAGGTGCATTAAAAGGTACAGCTCAAGGTGTAGGGCAAGTCGCTCAAGGCGTAGGTCATACTGCACATAATGTAGGCCACACAGCGGTAAACACTGGCGTTGCAGCCACTCAAAAAACAGTAAGTACAGCAACAAATGTTGGCTCACAAGTGGCAAATAAAACAGGTGAAGCAGTCAGAAATACGAAAGACTATGTAGTTGATAAAGCCGTTGATGGTAAAGAATTGGCTGTAGATACGACTGCAAATGTAAAACAGCGTATTGCAAATAAACAGACAACTTCAAAATCTAAATCTTTAAACTTAGGTGCTCAGACCAATGCGCAAGCACAAGTGAATGGTAAAGCTGCATCCGTAAATGCAAAAACAGGCTTAAATGCGGATAAAAAGAACCTCCAAACAGGTGCGAATGTCGGTGTTAAAGTATTAGGCGTAAATGCCAACGTGAATACCAATGCAAAAATTGGTGCAAATTAACATTCTGTTAGATATAAAAAAGCCCTTTGAATATTCAAAGGGCTTTTTTATTGGGAAAGATTCATTCAGCATAATTGCAGTTTAGTGTGCTCATCTGCATTATTTTCAATAAAGTGCGTCTGACCTTGTGCATCGCAACTTAAAGTCAAATTTTTATAGCTCAGACTATAAAAATCTGCATAGTGCTTAAACACTAGTGGGGATTGATCAAGTGCAAATGGCTCCCCCTCTTTGACCAATTTGTGAATTCCACGATCATTCATGCTCAAGAAATAATATTCATCATTCAATCTGAGCTTCACCAAACTATTGGCAGTCAAGTTTAATGGCAATAGATATGTTGGATTAGCTGCAATGATCTCTGCGTTATAACTCTCTAATTTCAAGCTTGCCAAATTAAAAACCAAAAACTGATTCTGTACATTCACCACATTGGCAGCTTGGGTCTCGGTATGTTGCGCAAAATGCAGATGTACGCCGAGCTTATGTAAATTCTGTTCCGTGCCTTGTTTGAGATTAAACAGCTGCTGTACCAACTTCTGTTTGAGAGCAGCATCAAAATAACGCTCATCTAAGGCAATGTCGTTCTGTTGCAGTATTTTTAATAAAGCCTGATGATGGCGTGGCAACAAAGCATCCAACACGTGTCGATAATAAAACTTGCTTTGCTTCTTAACTTCCCGAACCCGCTGATAGAAATAAGTGATTTCAAATGGTTTAACCACAAAATCATTCAGCAACTGAGAACTAGCCAAGACCGAAAGTGCTTCATGCCCCGTAAATGGCAAATGAATCACATGCATTTTAGGTAATAAGGGTTGGATCTTTAAGAAATGCTCTTTGTCTTCTGCATAATATGGGTCATAGACAATAATGTATTCACGTGATGAATCCACCTCATCGGCCTGAATCTGCATATCTTGATGAATAGACGCATCAAAAAACTCAGCATAACGGCGATCGTGTACCACATCAGGGTCAATTGAATACTGTGGTACAAAAGCCACAATCTTTTGCATATTCAATAAATTTGAATACTTGATTGCAGCATAGCCACCCATGGAACCGCCATAACCAACAATGCCTTTGAATTGCTGCAAAATTGGCTGAATCTGCTGCTGCATCTGAAGCATGCTACTTTTCGGAAACCATGATTTATGCTTCGGCATAATGCCGATTACATTGTATTGATATTTTATTAAGGATTTTTCAGCATTAATTGACATTCCTTTAGCACGACTAATCAAATCGCCAAACGAAATCACTAAAGTGTCACTTGAACCTTTTAAAAAAATAACGCGAATATGCTCATCTTCAAATATTATTTGCTTATCCATGCTCACACTGAAAAATTGATCCTAGGCTTGTCGCAAAAAGTCACCAAATGATGGCTTTGCCAAACCATAATTGCGGAGTATCTTATTTTATAGAGATAAGACAGATTAAAAAGCGCAAAAAATGACACAATCCTTACATCCCACTGCTCAAAAAGGCTTTAGTTTAGGGGCAGAACTCTACCAACAGGTACGCCCCAGTTACCCGCAAGAAATAGTGGTTTGGCTGCAAGATCGACTCAAAATAGGTGAAAGTTCCACTGTTGTAGACCTTGGTGCAGGGACTGGCAAATTCTTACCTTACCTGATTCAAACACAGGCAAAAGTGATTGCAGTTGAGCCTGTCACTGAAATGTTGCAGCAACTACAACAGGCATATCCCACTGTCGAATGCTTACAAGCCTTCAGCACACAAATCCCAGTAAAAGATGCATCAATGGATGCCATTCTCTGTGCCCAATCTTTCCACTGGTTTGCCAATATCGAAACGCTCAGTGAAATGCATCGGGCACTTAAGCCATCAGGCCATTTAGGGCTGATCTGGAATCAACGCGATACTGCTGTCGATTGGGTCAAAGCACTAGCCGATGAAATTTCGCCTTTGGAAGGGGATACACCGCGTTATCATAGTGAACAATGGAAACAGGTGTTCGAAGGACAATCCTTATTTAAATTGGATGGATTAACAACCTTTCAACAAGCGCATCAAGGCACGGTCGAACAGGTGGTGAGTAAACGTTTGCTTTCCACCAGTTTTATCGCTGCGATGCCATCAGCAGAGCAACAACAGTTAAAAGCAAAGTTTGAACAAATTGTATTTGATTTTACGGGCTTAACTGCGCAAGATCAGATTAGCTTCCCCTATACCACTTTTGCATACCATTTCCAGAAAATATCAAATTAATCTTGAACGAGTTGAGCTATGCCTAATCTTAAAATCACATTTGCCATTACCTGTGTACTTAGTTCAGCGCTGATGCTCAGTGCATGTAATAAAGACAAAGAGCCTTCTACCAATAAAGAGCAGCAAAGCAGTTCAACTAATGACGCGATTGGCCAACTGAATCAAACACCGATCAAGCAGTTCCCTGCCACAGCAGATGATGGTCATGATATTGCGATTTTAGAAGATTATGACAATCGCTTTACCGACATGAGCGACAGCATGGAAATTGAATTGGCCAAAATGAAAGAAGCCAATACGCTAACACCTGAATTTGAACAGCAGCGCCAAAAAGACAATGTAAAATCTGCGCTTGCCATGCTGAAAGATCTGGAACTAAAAACTGAACAAGGACGTTATATCCAAGGCTTGCTCTATGACTATTGGGAACAACAAGCCAAAGTTTTAGAACAAGGAAATGCATCAACTCAGTCTCAAACGAACACAAACAAACAAGTCAATCATCTGAATGAATATCTACACGCCCAAAGCCAGTTACATCACTGGAAAAGTGCACAAGCACCTGAAACCAAAATGCAAGCTGAATAACTAAAATAAATAAAAGGGGCTGATGCCCCTTTTATTTCACATTCATTATTAAATATTCTGTTTTTCGATCCACTGAATCGAATTCACACGAAATAGTTCACAGGCGCCATCACCCACTCCACCAGGGGTCAAAGAGGATTTCCATACCAAGTCCTTATCTCGGATCTCGACCAACTCACCTTTGAGTTGAACCAAGTCACCGCGTTTCACTTGCTTGATTTGTTTGGCAATCTCTGGATTGGCTGGAATAATGTGCATATTCGAGACCAGTTTGATCGCTTGGTCTGGTGGCACTGGCAAGGTATTCATTTTCCAATTCAAATAACGATCATATTGACGCACATCAATCGTTCGGGCGATTGCAGGATCGGTAAATGCTCCCAAACTCACCGCATAGTCGATCGGAGAAAATTTGGCTTGCTCATCGTCATGATAGACTTTTGAACCGAGAATACGGAAATTACCATCAAAAGGTTTTAATACCGAAATCGATTGATATTCCACAACAGGCGCTAAGCCATTGGCAATGTTATATTCTGCCTGACCAGTTGATGCATGTGTTTGCCCAATTGCAGCCACCATGCATAAACTCATCCATAGACGTTTTTTCATGGCTCGATTATCCTCGAAAATATTAGAAAAGCCTTTCTCTTGATAGTATGCTGAGATGGTGAAAAAAAGTGCTTTTTTTAGTAACAGTCAAACTCAGTTTAGTCATATTTTTGTGCTGTTAGTGAAGTATCCTCTTTATTAAAACCGACGAATGGATCTCTATGATTTACCAATTTTATCAACGTCACATCTTTCCTCATTTACTCAATCAAGTCATGCAAACTGCCAGCTTGATGGATCGACGTCGTGAATTATTGCTTCCACTCGAAGGTGAGGTGCTCGAAATTGGTTTTGGCACAGGGCTGAATATTCCTTTTTATGGCAATGTCGATGCGCTATATGCCTTAGAACCAAACCCAGATATTTATCAATTGGCAGTTGAGCGCGTGCAACATGCGCCTTTCTTTATTAAACATGTGCAATCCAGTGCAGAGAAATTGCCCTTCGCAGATGCTTCTTTAGACCATATTGTGTCGACATGGACACTTTGTAGCATTGCTGATCTTGAACAAGCCTTAACCGAAATATATCGGGTGCTGAAACCAACAGGAACCTTCCATCTGGTTGAACATGTCAAACATCCAAACTCGGCAAAAATACAGTCCTTGCAAACGCTACTGACCCCAATTCAGAAGCGTATTGCCGATGGTTGTCACCTAAATCGGGATATCGAAAGTCAGTTACGACAAGCCAAGTTTAAATTCATCGAAAAAGAATATTTTGATGCAGAAGGAATCCCATCTGTGGCACAAACAATGCTGTTGGCGCGTGTACAAAAATTAGAAACACCTCATTGATCTTCAAAATCAATTCGTAAGGTTTCAAATCGGATACGCCCTTCTGCAACTGCTTGAGCAATCGCCTGCTGTCCTTTGCTTAAGCGTGCACCACCACTTTTAATATCCAATAAAATCACTTCAATATCTTCGGCTGTGCCATCCCCATCTCGGAAATCGGTATAACCATCAAAAATAACGTAGTCGACAGGATCACCCAAAAACTTGGCATCGCTCGGTAAATAACGAAATTCAGGCAAGATTGGTGCAAACTGCTCTGCCATTTTTCCTTTTAATACCGCACGACTGGTATTGACACTACGCTTCTGCGCATCAAGCAAAGCCTGTTTATGTTCTAACTCTAGTTCAGCGATATATTTTTCATACTCAGCCTGAATCCGACCATTACGTGTGCTGGATAAAATAATCGTCGTAATCACGACACCAATACAACCACCAATCAGCATCGCAAGCCAAACCGACATAGCAACTTTCCTTTTTTTGAATGCAGCTATTTAACTGCAACATTAAACTTTTGTCATGTGTAACACACTTGACCGAAAAAGATGCTAAGGTATAAACGAATACGAGAGCCTAGTTAATAAATCTAATTTCATGAAAACCATATTAATCGCAAATCAAAAAGGTGGCTGTGGCAAGACCATGACAGCTATTACACTGGCGGCAGCACTATCTCAAAAAGGATATAAAGTTGCGCTGGCTGACGCTGACAACCAAAAATCATCTTTGCAATGGTTAAAGCAACGTCCTGCAACCGTCACAGGTATTCAAAGTCTGGATTGGCGACATGAAAAATCAATTGGTGAAGCACCAAAGAATTTAGATTATTTAATTATCGATGCACCTGGCGCACTTTCAGGTGAACATGCAGAGCAATTGGTCAGCGAGGCACATGCCATTGTGACACCGCTGCAGCCGTCATTCTTTGATATTGACAGTACCCGTCGCTTCTTAAAACATTTACAAGACATCAAGCGTATTCGTAAAGGTAAAGTGCAAATCCTGTTGATTGCCAATCGTGTCAAACCAAACAGTGCCAGTTCAAAGGATATTCAAGACTTCTTTAGTAAGATTGAACAAGATCCTGTGGCTTGGATTTCCGAGCGTAGCGCCTACGGTACATTGGCAATGCAAGGACTGAGTGTATTTGATAAGACCCAGAAAAACTTTGTCAGCATCCAGAGCCAATGGCAGCCTGTTTTAAACCAATTAGTTGATGATCCGAGCGAGTGGTTCTAAGGCTTTGCAAAGAAACGTAATCTTTTGATATCAAATCCTAAAACCGGGAAATGAAAATTTCCCTCGCCTACTTTTTCAGTTAAGATGGTTTTATTCAATTTCTAGCACTTGAGAAATACTATCGTGCAACAATACGCTCCCATATTACAACGCGTTTTGCTGTTTGGACTGTTCTTTGTCCTGCTCTTTTTGGGATTCAGTATTCTCAAATACTTTATTGTCCCTGTCCTTTGGGCCGCAATTATTGCCTATATGACTTGGCCCTTATATCTATGGGTACAGCGTCGTTTCTTTGGTGAAAACCGACCTACACTGAATGCCACACTGATGATTAGCTTGGTCATTATCGTGATTGGTGTGCCATTTATCTGTGCAATCTTTATGTTGCAACTTGAAGGTCGTAATTTATATTTTAATTTACAGCGACAGTTATTTTCAGGCCATGTTCAAGTTCCTGAATTTATCAAAAATCTACCGATTATTGGCAAAGACATCAGCCGTACTGTCAATGAACTCAGTAATGATCCGAATAGCATTACCAAGAATATTGCCGAATGGATTCAAAGCCACCTCAGCTATGGGCGTTTTGTACTCAGTGAAATTAGTCGTAACTTGGTCAAACTGACTTTTGCACTGATGACCTTGTTCTTCTTCTACCGTGATGGACAAATGATCTTGGCACAGGTCAGTCGCGCCTTGGAAATGGTAATTGGTCCGCGTGTCCATCATTACTTGGATACCATTTCTGAAACAACACGTGCCGTGGTTTACGGTGTTGGCTTAACCGCCGTTGCGCAAGCGATTTTGGCTGGTCTTAGCTACTTTGTCGCGGGTGTGCCTAACCCAATGCTACTGACTATGGTCACCTTTATCTTGGCGCTGATTCCTTTTGGAACACCTGTCTCATATCTTGGGGTAGGTCTGTGGCTATTCGCCCAAGGGCAAACCATGGAAGCGATTGGTGTTGTGGTTTGGGGCGTTGTGATTGTCAGTAGCTCTGATAATGTGATTCGTCCATTGGTGATTTCAGGCGCGACCCAGATTCCATTCATTCTGATTATGTTTGGGGTATTGGGTGGTATTGCGAGCTTTGGTCTGGTCGGTCTGTTTATTGGCCCTGTGATTTTAGCCATCCTGTTGGCAATTTGGCGCGAATGGCTGCATGAAAATGTAGATGAACCTGTTGCAGCTTTAGAAGCACCCCCCGAAAGTAAGTAGGTTTGTTTTGTTTAAATTTTTGTCATCAATTGATTAATGTTACTTGCGGGATATCGCTTACTTTGTTTGAATCGTCAAATAAAGATAATTTATAAGGATATCTTCGCAATGACTTCAATGCTTCAAAAAATCTCTCTGCTGGGCTGTCTGAGTTTAAGTATCGCAGCCTGCTCTTCGGTTTCTCTCGATAACAATGCGGCTAAAATCCAGACCAAGACCAGCACAACTGATCAAAAGCAATTGATCCAAGTCTATCAAGTCGATGCCAATGGTGTTGGTGCTTCAATCGGAACTGTTTCATTTCAACAAACACCTAAAGGTTTATTAATCACCCCTGCTCTTTGGAAACTTTCTCCTGGCGAACATGGTTTCCACATCCATGAAAATCCATCCTGCGAAGCGGCATTAAAAGATGGAAAAATGGGCGCAGCCTTGGCTGCAGGTAGTCACTTAAATCCTGAAAAAGTCGCACATCATGGTACGCCTGAAACGGGCCACTTAGGCGATTTACCTGTATTGGTAGTCAATGAAAAAGGTTTTGCGACAACTCCAGTGATTGCGCCACGTTTAAAACTGGCTGATATTCAGAATCGTGCGATCATGATCCATGTCGGTGGGGACAATTATTCAGATACACCAAAACCATTAGGCGGTGGTGGTGACCGTATCGCCTGTGGTGTGATTAAGTAATCTGAACACTGTGGGTATCTTCCGAGTTATCCACAGTTGCTCTGCTTTTAGCCATTTTTATTTCTTTTTCAATCTCACAATAACAAAATCCAACTGAGCATGAATTTTGCATCTCATCTCTTATTTTAAAGATCATACAAATATTAATGCTAAAAAATAGTGCCTCTTGTTGGCTAACAATGCTTTGCTTTGGGAAATTTATTTGTATGATGATTTCAGAACATATTAAAGAATAAGAATCGTGAAAAATTTATCCCTCCTATTCAATCGCTTTCGCTCCAACTCGATTCTGCTTTATTGCTTACAAATCCTGATTGTGCTTTGCGGTACAACATTAGGCTTATATCAGCTTGGATTCGGGCAACTGATTGTACCTGTGACCTTGGGCGCAATTGCGACCGCATTGACTGACTTTGATGATCGTCTCAGTATCCGTTTACGCAATCTGATGTATGTCTGCGTGCTGTTCTTTACGGTCAGTACCATTTTAGAGTTTCTCGCCCCCTATAAATTTTGGTTCATTGTTTATCTCAGCCTCTCCAGTGCAGCGTTGGTCATAATGGGTGCGCTTGGGCAACGCTATGCCACCATTTCCTTTGGCACGATTTTACTTTCGATCTATACCATGTTTGGTTTAGGAGAATATTCAGCTTGGTATCAGCAACCGAGTTATTTTGTATTGGGTGCTTTGTGGTACGGACTGACTTCAATCTTATTTTTTGTTATTCGCCCAACCTTACCACTGCAAGAAAAGATCTCCACTATTTTTCAGGATATTGCTGAATTACTACAGACCAAATCACGTTTATTCGACCCAGATAATATTGATAATGTTGAAACACTGCTATTCGAACTCTCTCAAAAAAATAGCCAAGTGGTCAGTAGCCTGAATCAGGCCAAAAACTCCTTACTGACGCGCTTAAAAGCGTCTCGAGTTAACAACACCAGTATTTATTGGCTGAACTTATATTATTTTGCTCAAGACATGCATGAACAGGTCACCTCTAGCTATCTGCATTATGAAAAAATTCATCAGAATTTTAGCCGTAGTGATTTAATTTTCCGTATTCAAAAAAATATGCAGCTACAAGCCTTGGCGTGTCATGATTTAAGCCGAGCGATCTTAGATCATCAAAGCTATCAGCCCCGTGAATCAGCCAGTAAAGCACTAGAAAATCTAGAATCGTCGATGCGAGATTGGGTGCAACAACACCCCAATAATCTTGAAGTTAAAAATCTAGAGCTGATCTTAAATAATTTAAAAAGTGTGCATGAGCAATTTACTCAACTGCAACTCAATCAAAATATTGAACAGCTTTCACCACAGCAACATCAAGATCATTTGAACTTACTCGATGATGATATTCAGGGTGTACAGGATCTTATTTTAAAAATCAAACAACAACTTAGTCCACAATCAGCGCTGTTCCGCCATGCAGTCCGTTTGGCTGTAATCTTTGCAGTGGGCTATGTCATTTCCTTATTGCCTTTTGCCCAAAATGGCTACTGGATTTTACTCACCAGTTTATTTGTTTGCCAGATCACCTACTTTGCCACCAAAAGCCGTCTCAAGCTCAGAACCATCGGTACTTTACTCGGGGTGTTACTAGGTATCCCCATTCTTTATTTTGTGCCAAGTATTGAAGGCCAATTGGTATTAACTGTCATCTGTGGAGTCTCATTTTTCTATTTAAGACAAAAGAAATATGCACTTGCCACTGTCATGGCGACCTTGATGGTGTTACTGATTTTTAATTTAAAAGGTGCAGGTTTTAGTATTATCCTGCCACGCATTATTGACACTTTTATTGGTTGTGCGATTGCATGGCTCGCAGTCAATTTCATTTGGCCCGATTGGAATTTCCGCAATATCTCCAGCAACATCAAGAAAAATAATCAAACCACCTTCGATTATTTTCATGTGGTGGTACAGCAGTATCATCAAGGGCGTGAACTCGATCTGGAGTACCGAACCACTCGCCGTGCAGCACATAACGCCCAGATCGAGCTGTCTAATATGATCTCAAGTCTGAGTACCGAACCTCAGCCCAACCAAGAACTCATTCAGCATGCCTTTCGCTATTTGGTCTATAGCCATAGCCAACTTAGTTATGTCTCAGCCTTGGGACATCAACGGGAAAAAATTGAAGATCAGGCGTTGTTAGAACTACTGGATAAAATTGAGAATGTGCTCAAGCAAAGTCTGATCGAACAAGCCGCTATTCCGCAACAGCAAGTAGAAGGCTTGCTCGAAGAGATTGATATCCTAAATCAACAGCATCAGGTCTCTGAAAAGCACCCTTTGCTGTTAAAACAAATGAGTCTGTTGCTCGAGACCTTGCCTGAGTTAGTCATGTTAAAAAATAAACTGCTCACCTTAGAAATTAAGTGAGCAGTCAGTGGGATAAAGTTAATTCAACCCGTCTTGTTGACGTGCCAGCATATGTTGCTTCAAAGCATGACGTGGTGAGCTAAACCAAAACACAATCAAGACCAGACTGGCTAAAGCAAATGCCCAAATATGGAAATGCGTATACAGCACACGAACCAATTCAATCACGACAAAATAACTGATCATCATCAACATCGAGACCGCCGCCGCAACTGTTCCTTTTGAGACTTCTGAAGACATCAGTGCAAAACGGTACATCACCGAGAAGCTAATCCCCTCACCCAAACTAATTAAGGTCATACCAATCAATAAACAAGGCACCAAATAGCTTTGCCAAATGACACCGAGCAGCAAGAATACTGTACCCAATAACATGATCGGCAGACCATACAAAATGGTTTTACCTAGCGGGAAACGATCAATGATTTTGATGAGGATGATATTGCCCGCAATTAAGCCAAAGAACACAGGAAACTGTGCCAAGCCATATTGCACACTGCTCAATTTCAGCTCATCAACCAAAATGATTGGTGATAAAGCAATCCATAACATCAACGGCATACCCACCATCGGTAAGGCAATGCTTAAACCCAAGAAACGACGGTTGCTGAATACCTTTTTAAAGTCATCAAAGATATAACTAAAAGGCTGTTTCGGTTGTTTACGGCTTTCTTGGGTCGCAGGCATAAATTTCTTTAAGCCAAACCAACTGATAACAGACACCGCAGCAATGGCGACGAAACCCCAATGCCATGACACATAATCAATCAGGAATGCCCCCAATACAGGGCCAAGCAAAGGCGCCAATAAAGAAATATTTGCCATTAATGCCATGACTTTGATCGCATCACGCTCTTCAAAGGTTTCTTGAATGGCTGCATAACCCACTGCAGAAATGACACTTAGCCCCATACCTTGTAAGAAACGCAGCGTCAGGAATTGTTCAATATTGTGGGTCAATAAAATCAGTAAACAACAAACCGTAAAGAATGCCACACCTGCCAAGAGCACTTTTTTACGCCCGAGACGATCCGAAAGTGGTCCTAATAGCCAAGCGACACTGGCACCACCCAACAAATAAAATGACATTGACGATGGTGCCCACGTTGCACTGACTGCAAATTGTTCTGTAATCGACAACATCGCAGGTTGAATCAAGTCATTACCGATATAAACTGAAAATTCGAATAGCACTAAAGCTAAAGGAAACATGAGCGTTATACGGTTTAACGTCATGTTCTGATTATTCGTCATCATGTTTTATTCACAAAAATAACCAACTCGTGTTCGTCCCATTTTTCAAAATGAAAAAGGGATCATCACCACAAGATTTTATGGCTTAGATTTAAATTAAATTTTGATTTCATGCTGTGAGAAAGCATGTGATAAATGTGAAAACACCGTATTCACTAGGTGTATATAAGAAAAACAATTTATTTACGTGAGATTGGTAAATGTTTTACCGTTTGGCTAAATTGCCACGCGCAACTGTAGCACTATTTCAAAATGACCGCAATTTAAACAGCCGATAACGCCCATATTGAGATGTGTATAACCAAAAAGTTATCCACATCTTTGCTGTTATTTCGTACGCAGCTCTAAATTGAACCTATACTTATGGACAGAGATCAAATTGGAAAGTCTCAGTATTCTCGCCTCTGGCACATTGATAGCTTTGCTTTTTATTCACCACTTTCCAAACATCTTGATTGCGTTTTAATTGATATTCTGTCCGCACAGCAATCACAGAATCATCCAATTGTGCTTGTTCCACGGTTACCTGTGCATCTGTTGGATTCTCGGCACTGTTAAATTGCTGGTCTATTTTTAAATTGCTGTCCTCATGAAATAGATTGGGCTGATCCGATAAGATCGCATGCATCACCGTACTCTTTTGCACAGCCGCTTGTTGCTGCGATGGTGCTGTTGGTTGATGACATGCTGTGAGAAATAAAGCAGATCCCAAGATCATCGCAATTTTATGCATTTTGTACCTATCCAATCCATTTAGCTCATTTATGCTACTATGCAAAACTAAATTGCCACGCAACAAAATGTATGTGGCATGCATTAAATTTGTTGTCGTCATCCAAGATGATGATCATAACAAATGATTAAAAAAACACAGTTTATAACAGCAATATCACCACACTTTGGACATGCCGATATGTCAGATTTAGCAAAAAAATTAACGATTATTTTAATCCTCGGAAGCACCACCTTAGGTTGCTCGAAAAAAGAAGAAGGCCATGCCAGTGATGCAGCTGTCGCGACTGAAAGTGCGGCAATGGACAGCACTGCGGTTCAAGAAAATGCCGTTCAAAATCCAGAACAACTGGTCAGCAATCAACAGAGTGCTTTGGAACAAAATCGTCAATTGGTCAAAAGTGCACAACTGCAATTTGAAGTGAAGGACGTGTTAAAAACCACATCAGCACTGGAACAACAGTTATTGCAATACAATGGTTATATCGAAGAAAAACAGATTAATTATCAAGTCAGTGACCGATCTGAGCGTGACCGTATTGATGGCAGTGTCGATATTTATGAAAAGATCACACCCACCGTGCAACTCACGGTTCGTATTCCTAATGCACAGGTGACTAGCTTCTTAAATAATTTATTGCCACTCATGCTGAACTTTAATACCCAGAGTTATGAAGCAAAGCGTTATGAATTAAAATTGCTCGAAGAAAAACTGAATACCGCCAATCAAAGTAACAGCGGATCAAATGCGGTGAACAATCAGCTGCAGCAACTGACCAATTTAGAAGTTAAAGATCGTTTGGCCTATAGCACCATTCGACTGGAATTCTTCCAGCAGTCACAAGTACGTAAAACGCATGATCTGAATATCAATCGTATTGCCACCTTAGACAGTGATCCGTTATTCAGTCGGATTTGGGAAGCGATTAAAGTGGGTTTATACGGCTTTAGAGAAACCATTATTTGGTTAGTCATGCTATGGCCGCTGTACGTAGCGATTGCGATTTTATGGGGCGCTCGTCGTTGGTATAAAACTAAAAAATCCAAAGTTGAATAGTTCAATTATTGATTTTTGATCAATAGTATTTTGCTCATTTATGCATTTTTACTCATGAATAGATTTTCTAAAATGCTTTCCAGTTTTTAGAGATTTATTTTTGAGTAATCGCATGAGCAATATTTTAATTATTAATGGCGCCAAACAATTTGAACATTCAAATGGTGAATTGAATGACACCTTAACCGAGTTTTCTAAAACGCATTTAAAAGCTTTAGGTCATAGCGTTCAAGTCACCCGTACTGACAGTGACTATGATATTCAAGCCGAAATTGCCAAATACCTATGGGCAGATGTGGTGATTTACCAAATGCCAGGCTGGTGGATGGGTGCACCGTGGACCATGAAAAAATACATCGATGATATCTTCACGATTGGGCATGGTTCACTTTATGCCAGTGATGGCCGTAGTCGTTCAGATGCCTCTAAAAAATATGGTTCAGGTGGTTTAATCCAAGGTAAAAAATACATGTTGTCTTTGACATGGAACGCACCGATGGAAGCCTTTACCGATCCAGATCAGTTCTTCCACGGCGTGGGTGTGGATGGTGTTTATTTACCTTTCCATAAAGCCAATCAATTCTTGGGTATGGACTCACTACCGACTTTTATCGTGAATGATGTCATCAAGGCGCCAAATGTGCCAAGTTATATCGAAGCGTACAAAGCACATTTAGACCAACTTTTTGCAGCAAGCCATTAAGTGAGAAAATAACATGCTAACCATTATTGCTGAAATTTATACATATGCAGGTGCTGAACATCGCCAAGCGGTATTAGATGCCTTTGAAAAAATCATTCCAACGGTACTGGCAGAAGCTGGCTGTCATGGCTATGAGCCTTTGATTGATCATCTTCCTGCGATTGAGATGCAGGTCACTGATGAGAATACGATTGTCATGTTAGAGAAATGGCAGAGTACTGCTCATTTAGAAGCCCATATGCAAACTGCCCATATGCAGCAACATTTTGAAGCAACCAAAGACCATGTTGCCGATGTGAAAATCCGTATTCTCAACAGTGGGATTTAGAAAAAGGTTCACGATTAATCGAACCCTCATAAATTTTATGATACTCGGCAACGTCACTACAACCTGAGCGAAGATCAACAAAGCAACGCTTTTTCTGACCGCAAGATAACTGTTCCTTGCGGAGCTTCGCTCCTCATCCCGAAAGAAAAGTAGGGCTAGCCTGAACAAAGTTGAAATATATTTCAACTGAAGTGCAAGACTTCGTGGCTGATCCTGAAATTGGATGAGTATTTGACCAGACTCCGATCATCTTATTTTCTATTAGATAGATGGACATTGAAGTCGAACTCAGCTAATGAATAAAGCCTGGCTTTACTGATAGTAATGCTGTTTTAAATGACGGCTATAATCCGTTAAATAAGCTTCCAAGCTTGCACGACGATCAGCCTTCGGCATCGACTTTGCTGCCAGTTGCTCAATCTTGCTTTGCAACAGTTGAAGAATCGCAGCTTGTTCCGCTTGGGGTAGCTGTGCTTTTTCTTGCTGCTGCTTTTTAATCTCCAGATAATCTTCTGCCCAATGCCGTAATGGATCATTTGCATCCACTTGTGCAAACAGATCGGTAATCAGTAATTCAGGCATCTGCTCTCGGGTCGCCAATTCGGCTGACATCAAACCACGAATCGAATAAAACACTTTTTTATAAGTAAAGTTATCTGCGGTTTGCATCACTTTCATGCCACCTTTTGCCAGTGATAAATAGTGGTGATACAACGCACTATAGTCGATTCGCTCAAGCAATCCATCACGGAAGATCTGCCATTCTGGAAAGGCATTAAAATAGACAATATGTGCTCTAACCCACTCCAAAACAGTAGGATTACTTTTTGCCAATAACCCAAACATTTTATTCAGGTCATAAGAGACAAAGTCAAAGTCCCCATCCATGATCTCGATCAAGTCACGATGTTTTTTATAATCAAAATATTGATCTTTACTCGATAGATGAAAACCGCGTACATCGTAGTCACTATCAGGACTGGCCATGCCCCATAAACGGCTACCACTCTCGATATAAAATAATGGGATATCTTGGCGTTGTTGAAATAGTTTTTCGATTTCGTGATGGATATTCATTGCGATGACTTCATTATTTAAAAATTTATACTTGTGAGAAACAATACTATTTTTTACCGTACTCATTAATTTGATTTTAAAAAAATTATCGTTTGATAAAATCAATCTCTATTCAATATAACAAATAGGAACATGCATGCAACTGACTTATGCGGGACAGGTTTTCTTGGTGGTGGTTGCGATCTTGTGTGTCTGGTCTTTTGTGCTGACAAAGTTTTGGCTAAAACGTTTAGCTAAGAATCGTGACAGCAGTAAGTTTGAATTTGCTTATTTATTTGTGGTGGTGTTTAGCATCAGCTCCTTATTTTTCCCTTTTACTTATTGGGTGTCGCAAGCTGTATATGGTTTAGCGACCAAGCCAAGCTATGATGCAACTGTCGTGAGTTATAGCTCAGAATGGGTCGATACCGAACGTACAGATTCCAACGGGCGTAAATATAAAACTCAAACCTTAATGCATACGGCTCAGGTTCAATTCAAGGATGATCAAAACAGAACATTAGTCTTGGATAATTCAGTCCGTTCAGGTGACGTGCCTGTAGTCGGAGATCATATTCAAGTCGTTTATGAAGCAGGTGATCGTTCTGCACAAGAAAAGAGTTGGCGCACAGGACTACTGTTTGCCGCTACCCTATTTATGCTGTTTATTATGGGCTATATCTTGGTCATGATTATTGCCTATGCTTTGAATCGGAATATGGAGCCTTACAAAGCCTTTGCTAACGTCTTAATTTTTAGAATTACCCTTCCACTCGGCACAATGGCGATGTTTGGGATGCTGTCTTATTCGATTTTTGCTTATTTCTTTTTGGGCAATCCACAGAATATACCTGTCTGGGCCGTTGCGATTTGCAGCTTCTTTTCGCTCTGTCTTTTACCGCTGATTTATCATATTTTGACAGGTTGGAAAGCGTATAGAAGATAGATAAGCCAAAGTTCAGATTACTATCGTGCGGGCGGCATGGATGCCGCCGTGTGGAACTGCTGTACAAGGACGTACTGTCAGTTCCACAGAGGATTTTTGCCTACTTTTGATCCTTCAAAAGTAGGAAATACCCATATAAACATTGTTCAAAACTCACTTACTAATAAGTATGAATCTATGTAAAAATTTTCTTAAATAATAAAAAAAGCGCATCTTTCGATACGCTTTTAGCAGAACTTCTTTTATTTAATCAAGCATTAAAGATCAAATAATTTTCCTGGGTTCATAATCCCGTTCGGGTCAAACGCCAACTTCAATGCTTTCATATATTCAATTTCTTCAGGCGAACGTGAATACTCTAAATATGGCTTTTTGGTCATACCGACACCATGCTCGGCAGAGATCGAACCATCATATTTTTTCACGGTATCAAACACGTATTTATTCACCACCTGACACTTGGCAAAGAATTCATCTTTAGTCAAATTTTCAGGTTTTAAAATATTGAGGTGCAAGTTACCATCACCAATATGACCAAACCAGCAAATCTCAAAATCTGGATAATTATCTGCAACAATCGCATCAATTTCTGCAATAAATGCAGGTACATGGGTAATTAATACAGAGATGTCGTTTTTGTATGGAATAAACGGCGCAATCGACTCTGAAATATCTTCACGCAAACGCCATAAGCTTTGCGCCTGTTCAAGACTTTGGCTCATCACGCCATCAACAACCCAACCTTGTTCCATACAATGCTCAAAAATCTGCATTGCCTTGTCCATGATTGGTTCATACGGTGCTTCAAATTCCAATAACACATAGAACGGACATTGCGTTTCAAATGGACGTTGTACATGACCGCGATCCAATACTTTCTGCATTGCCAATTCACCAAAGAATTCAAAAGCAGTCAGATCAATTGCGTTTTGGAAAGCATGTAATACAGGCATCACTGCTTCAAAGTCAGGCGCACCCAATACCATGACTTGTAAGTTTTGTGGCTGACGCTCAAGCTTGATTTCAGCTTCTGTCACTAAACCAAGCGTACCTTCACCACCAATAAATAAGTGTTGCAGCGAATAACCTGTCGCATTCTTAATCATGCCTTTGTTTAAACGCAGCACATCACCTTTACCTGTCACCACGGTCAAACCGAGTACCCAGTTACGGGTCATGCCATACTTGATGACTTTAATACCGCCCGCATTGGTGCCGATGTTACCGCCAATCTGGCTTGAACCTGCTGAAGCAAAATCGACTGGATAATACATACCCTGTTCTTCGGCATAATTCTGTAATTGCTCAGTCACCACGCCTGCTTGAACACGGACCATACGATCTGCTGGGAAGAACTCAAGAATCTGGTTCATCTTGTCAAAGCTAATTACGATTTCGCCATTGGTTGCCACCGCACCCGCAGAAAGGCCAGTACGACCACCCGACGGGGTAATCGCGACATTAAATTGATTGGCAAGTTTAACAATGGCCTGAACTTGTTCAGTGCTTGAAGGGAAAACGATGACTGATGGGTTCGGATCAAAATGTTTGGTATGATCTCGTCCCCAATTTTCCAAACTGTCGGCATCGGTTTTAATTCGGTTTTCACCCACAATTGCCGTTAATTGGGTCAATAACTCAGGTGTTAAAGCGACTGAAGCATTCATCGTTTACAGGCCTAGCAAGAAGTAAAGATAGAGCATTTGAATAACAACACAATATTTTTCAATATCTTAAAATGCAGTATTCAACATATAGAAACTCGGCAGAACAGCGCAAACCTGATGTTTTCAGATTTGACTATCAGATATCTGCATTTTACATAGAAGCAGGCATGGGATAAAGCTTAGGATAAAGATACTGTAATAACAAAATGTGTATAACCAATAAAATTCAGCTTCAACTGAAAAATTATCAATAATTCTGCTGCGCTAATTTTAAACGGAATATTTATATCTCAAAGCTCTATGCTATAGTACTGCAACTAAATTTTGGCCTTTGTAGCGGAGCCGTAATGAGCCAACATCTATCACTACCTAAAGACAAAATCCGTTTCCTTCTGTTAGAAGGTGTGCATCAAAATGCCATCGATACTTTAAATGCAGCGGGTTATACCAACATCGATTATCACAAAACTGCGCTTGAAGGCGACGCTTTAAAAGAAGCAGTTAAAGATGCTCACTTCATTGGTATTCGTTCCCGTACACAATTAACTGAAGAAATCTTTGAAGCTGCGAACAAACTGATCGCAGTCGGTTGCTTCTGTATTGGTACAAACCAAGTCGACTTAAAAGCGGCAATGTCTCGTGGTATCCCTGTATTCAACGCACCGTATTCAAATACTCGTTCGGTTGCAGAATTGGTTCTTGCTGAAACCATTTTGTTGCTTCGTCGTGTACCTGAAAAATCGAAAGATACACATGCGGGCGGTTGGAATAAAGCTGCGGTGGGTTCATTTGAAACTCGTGGTAAGACTTTAGGTATCGTCGGTTACGGCTCGATTGGTTCACAACTTTCTGTTTTGGCAGAAAGCTTAGGTATGAAAGTCATCTATTTTGATGCTGTGACTAAATTACCATTAGGTAATGCACGTCAAGTTGGCTCTTTAGATGAACTTTTAGAAACTGCGGATGTAGTAACGTTACACGTTCCAGATGTTCCATCTACGCGTAACTTCTTCAAGAAAGAACAATTCGCGAAAATGAAAAAAGGTTCAATCTTCTTGAACGCAGCACGTGGTACATGTGTGGTGATCGAAGATTTAGCAGATGCAATTAAATCAGGTCACATCGCTGGTGCTGCGGTTGACGTATTCCCGAAAGAACCAAAAGCCAATGGTGAAGAGTTCCTATCTCCACTCCGTGGTTTAGACAACGTGATCTTAACCCCACACGTGGGTGGTTCGACCATGGAAGCGCAAGCAAACATCGGTTTAGAAGTGGCTGAAAAATTCGTTGCTTATTCAGACAAAGGTATGACGCTTTCTGCGGTGAACTTCCCAGAAATCGCATTACCACTTTCTGATGGTCAGCACCGTTTGCTTCACATCCACAAAAACGTTCCGGGTGTGTTATCGAAGATCAACACATTGTTCGCTGAACAAGGCATCAACATCTCTGGTCAGTCGTTAATGACTAAAGGTGATATCGGTTACTTGGTGATGGATGTTGACGCATCTGCATCTCAAGAAGCACTGGACACCTTGAACCACGTTGAAGGCACGATCCGCGTTCGCGTATTGTTCTAAGCATTATTTAGAATAATGTCGAAAAAGCCACAGTTGATGCTGTGGCTTTTTTATGGGCGTTTGACTTATTATGTGAATATTATACCAACTGTTAAATAATAAAATGTCGACCCCAATGCTGAAAACACCACTGCATGCTTTATTGCTATTGATGATTGCCATGTTGTGTGTGCAAGGCAGTGGTTCCTTGGCCAAAATTCTATTTCAAAGCTTTCCTGTATTAACCGTTTCCGCTATGCGCCTATTTTTTGGTGCAATCATATTGGCGGTGATTTTTAAGATCTGGACCATCAATTTCAAAGTGGTGCGCTGGAAAGCCATTCTCACCTATGGTGTTGCCCTTGCTGGCATGAATGCGCTGTTCTATTTATCGCTTGAGCGCTTACCGTTAGGCCTTGCCGTTGCCTTTGAATTTATTGGACCTTTAAGCGTCGCGCTATATCATGCTCGGCAGAAATATGACTTTATCTGGGTTGGCTGTGCCATCTTGGGCTTAATGTTGCTCTTTCCTTTGCAACAGGCACAACAAGGTCTCGATCTGCTTGGTGTATTCTTTGCCATCAGTGCAGGTGCGTGTTGGGCACTGTATATTATTGCGGGGCAAAAACCGTCAGGCATCTCAGGCAACCATACCGTTTGCTTAGGCATGTCGATTGGTATGCTCTGCTTGCTGCCCTTTGCACTCTTTTCAGGCGCCATCGATCGAGTCTTTGAACTGCCAAACTTATACTATTTTATCGGGCTTGCGATATTAGCCAGCGCCTTGCCCTTTACCCTAGAAATGATTGCGCTGCGTAGTTTAACCCCACTTAGCTTTGGCACCTTGATGAGTTTAGAACCTGCGGTTGCCGCACTTTCAGGCTTTATTTTTCTTGGTGAAATATTGCTTTGGAATCAATGGTTAGCGCTGGGCACCATTATCATTGCCTCAATTGGCTGTACCTTTACCACGCAACAGGCTCGTCAGCAAAAAGAAGCTGGATAATCAGGGTATTCAGTAAGTGTATATGAAAGAATATTTAGAACTCACCTTGATAACCTTAGAAGGCTTATCTGAACAAGCAGGTAAGCCGATTGATCACGCATCCTATTTAGCCTCATTAATTAGCGCTTCAAATCGAGGTCATCTATTTGAGTATCGAAAAAATAAGCAATTATTAGGTTACTTCACTGTTGAGTACATGGAACAGCGAAAATGGTTTATTCCGATATTAGTGATCCACCCGAAGCATCGGAGCAAAGAAGTTTTTGCTGCTCTGATGACACAGCTTATTCGATTTATTGAAGATCATCAGGTTGCAACACTGATCAGCCATGCTTTAAAAAATAACAGCCCATCTTTAAAACTCCATAAACGCTTAGGCTTTACAATTATTCGTGAAAATCAGATCGCTTTTGAGCTCAAGCTTGAAATCAACGATGAGATTAAAAACAAATGGTGCTCGATCTTTGCACTACGGATAGACGTTCATGAATAAATATCTCAGTTCTTCCATCTACATGACATGGCTATCAACATGAAAAATATCCAGTTAATCGCTGTGCTGTACATGGTTTTGTCCATGCTGTCCTACCAAATCAGTGCATCCTTTGCCAAGCAATTAATCGCCACGCTTGACCCACTGACGGTAACGATTTTAAGGCTCTGTTTTGCGACCATTTTGGTAGCGATCATGTTCCGTTCATGGAAAATTATTTCCAAATTGAAGGAACTCAAATGGCGAGATTTACTCTGTTATAGTGCAGCCTTGGGTTGTATGAATATTCTGTTCTACACCTCATTAGGTAAGTTACCGCAAGGAATCGCAGTAGGTTTAGAGTTTATTGGCCCATTGGGTTTAGCCTTACTCTCGATTAAACAGCGCAGTGATTATATTTGGGTGGCATTTTCGATTTTAGGCATTGCTTTAATGGTGCCGTGGCACGATGCTCATGCGCAGCACTTTTCCTATATTGGTGCAGCATGTGCGCTGGGTGCTGGATTCTTTTGGGCCTTATATATTTATTATGGGCATCGTGTGGTACAGCAGAATATCGGTATGCATGCCTTGACCATTGCCATCGGATTATCTGCGCTTACGCTTCTCCCTTTCGGTCTTTGGAATAACGCGCCAGTGCTGCTAGACACTCAATATTGGGGCAAAGCACTTGTGATTGCCCTACTCGCAACTGCGATTCCTTATGCTTTGGACTTAATGGCACTCAAACGGCTGACTAAGCTCAGTTATGGCACACTTTCCAGCCTTGCGCCTGCATTGGCAGCCTTAGCTGGTCTGGTACTGTTACATGAACGAATTAGCTTGATTCAATGGGCGGCTTTGGCGTGTATTATGGTGGCTTCAATTGGCGTGACCTTACGTGGAGGAAAAGCTTAGTTAAATCTAAGCTACTAACCCGTAATGATCTGATAGCCCAAGCGACAGATTAAAATACTCACTAAAATCAGGAATAAAATACGGATAAAGCCACTGCCGTATTTTAAAGCCAAACGGACACCCAATAACGAGCCCGCAATATTGGCAACTGCCATCATCAGTCCCAAGGCAAAAAGCACATGACCTGTGGGAATAAAGAAACTGAGGGCTGCCAGATTAGTCATGAAGTTGCCAATCTTTGACAATGCCGAAGCATGTAAAAAATCGACTTGCAAAAAGCGAATAAAAAAGAAAATAAAGAAGCTACCGGTCCCCGGACCAAAAATACCATCATAGAAACCAATCGCTAAACTACCAATCGCAGCCAGCACTAGTAATTTTGGCGTGACCTGTTGATCAACATGGACTTGCCCGAATTGCTTTTTCATAAAAGTATAAATCGCAATCACAATCAGCATAACCAAGACAATCGGTCTTAGGATATGGGTCGGTACTAATGACACACAAGCCGCTCCAATAAAGGAGCTAATAAAAGCAAATAGTGCAATCACGCCCAACAGTGACCATTGCAATTTGACACGGCGCACAAATGAAAATGCTGCCGAACCTGTTCCACAAATCGAGGCCAGTTTATTGGTGCCAAATAAAGTGGCTGGTGCGGTTTGTGGTAAAGCCCCCATTAATGCAGGAATCTGAATCAAACCGCCGCCACCGACAGCAGCATCAATGGTTCCTGCACAAAAAGCAAAGAACACTAAGGTTAGAATCAGTTCCCATTCCATTGACGATACTCTTATAAATTTAACAAGCGTTTTGGTACTAGACGTTTTTTATCGGTGATTTCAGCCAAGCCTAAGCAGCGCTCACCATCGAACACCAACACTTCAGCTGCGGCTTCATGATCGATATTACTTTCCTGACCATTGCCGAAATACTTTTCACGCCCTTCTGGCAATTGCACCCGAGGAAAATGCTCAACTGGTGAATAGACCGACAGTAATAATGCATCCCGTTCTTCCAAAGAAAGGCTTTCGAGATATTCAATGGTATAGCTTGGATTAATCTCAAAGTGCCCTGTTTGAGTACGATGCAATTTAGTTAAATGCCCACCACAACCCAAAGCCTCGCCAATATCTTCACCTAATACACGGATATAAGTGCCTTTTGAGCAAGTCACATCCAATGTCAAACTATCTTCAGTAAAGCCAAGCAAGCTTAAGTTATAAATGGTGACTGGGCGGGCTTCACGCTCAATCTCAATGCCTTGACGTGCCAACTCATAGAGTGGACGACCCTCGCGTTTTAACGCTGAATACATCGGCGGTACTTGCTGAATATCACCACGGAATTGCTCAAGTATTTGTTCAATTCGTTCTTCGGTCAATGCCGGCACTTCTCTCTGCTGGAGAATTTCGCCCTCAACATCACCTGTCGCTGTGGTTTGCCCCAATTTCACCGTGGTTTGATAACGTTTGGTTGAGTCCAGTAAGTAATGTGAAAACTTGGTCGCTTCGCCTAAACAGATTGGCAATAAACCTGTCGCCAAAGGATCTAGCGCACCTGTGTGTCCTGCTTTTTGCGCATTGAACAGACGACGCACCTTTTGTAATGCAGAATTAGAACTCAAACCTAAAGGTTTATTTAATAGGAAAACACCGCTCAAATGGCGATAAGAACTTTTTTTCATAAAAGAAAAGTCAAAGCATAAAGGCCTATTTTAGCAAAACTCGGCCTAGGATTTAAAAAAGGATTGGCTTTTAGCCCCAAACAGACATAAAAAAATGCGCCAAAGGCGCATTTTTTTGCTTTACAACAAAGTTAAAATTAACCTTGTTTACGAGCTGGTAACTTTTCACGAATACGTGCAGCTTTACCAGACAACTCGCGTAGGTAGTAAAGTTTAGCACGGCGAACGTCACCACGACGTTTCACTTCGATTTTAGCAACGATTGGAGAGTGAGTTTGGAAAACACGCTCAACACCAACACCGCTAGAAATTTTACGAACTGTGAAAGCAGAGTTTAAACCACGGTTTTTCTTCGCGATTACAACACCTTCAAATGCTTGAAGACGCTCACGGTCACCCTCTTTTACTTTAACTTGAACGATAACTGTATCGCCCGGTGCAAAAGCAGGGATGTCTGATTTTAACTGTGCATTTTCAACAGCTTGAACTAAAGGATGTTTACCACTCATTGTGGAATCTCCAATATGTGCGGGAGAGAAGAGGTCTCTGACACCGCTGGGAATAGAGGCTAAAGCGCATATCTCCCGTTTAACTTTCCCCTTAAGACAAACGTCTTAAAGAGCCTATTTTTAACTTAAACTAAGTTTAAGTAGAACTCGAAGCAAAGCTTCTCGTTGGGTACAAAGACAAACTGATATCAGTTTAGCCTTTCGAATTTTTTAACCATTTAATTTGCTGTTTGCTCAACTCTACTTTTTCCACCAATTCTGGTCGGCGATCTAAAGTCCGTTGATAACGCTGCAAAAAACGCCATTTCTCAATATTGGCATGATGCCCTGATTTAAGTACCTCAGGTACATCCAGCCCTTCGAAACAGTCAGGCTTGGTATATTGTGGACAATCCAATAAACCATCCACAAAAGAATCTTGTATCGCAGATTGCTCGTCAGACATGACATTTGGCAATCGACGAATAATACTGTCGAGCAAAACCATCGCTGGCAGTTCACCACCCGATAATACGTAATCCCCAATTGACCATTCTTGATCAACATAATGCTGGATTAAACGCTCATCGACCCCTTCATAACGCCCACACAATACAATCAAACCATCATAATCAACGAATTGTTGTACTGCCTGTTCATTTAAGGTTTTACCTTGCGGTGACATATACACCACTGGCGCATGAACACAGCCTGCTTGCATTGCAAGTTGTTTAGCATGGGTAATTGCTTGCGCTAAAGGCTCAGCCATCATCACCATACCCGGACCACCACCGAACGGACGTTCATCCACTCGTTTATAGTTGCCCTCAGCAAAATCTCGTGGGTTAATGCAAGTGACTTGCACGATGTCACGCTTTGCTGCACGCCCGCTAATCCCGTGCGCTGTAATCGCTTCAAACATTTCAGGAAACAATGTGATGACTGCAAAAAACACCGCAGACTCCTCTATTTTCCTGCTGCGCTACCTCTCCCGAAAGGATTAGTAGTCTACGCCCCAATTGACGTAAATACGACCAGCTTCAAGATCAACGCGTTGTACCACATCTTTATGCCAAGGAATCATTCGCTCTTCAGCATCAATACTGTCAGGGGTTGCTTTAACAACCATGACATCATTGGCACCTGTTTCAAACAGTTCGTAGATTTGACCGAGATTAACTTCCTGTTCATCTTCTCCAAGACCTAACACAGTTAAGCCTTTAAGATCAGACCAGTAGTACTCATCTACATCTGCTTTTGGAAGCTGAGATTTGGCAATCCAGATATTCGCGCCAACCAGATTTTCTGCACCAGTACGATCATTCACGTCCTTTAATGCAACAACCAAGCCTTTGCCATGTGGTTTCCAACGTTTTACATCAATAGTTTGCCAACCTGCCTTGGTCTCAATGTACCAAGGAAGGTAGTCAAACATATTGCTCATAGGTTCTGTATTAGAGTAAACCCAGAGCCACCCATTCAATCCATAAGCTGAACGTAACTGTCCAATCTGAATACGATCTTCTGGCACATTCTGTGTCGATGTCATGGGCTACCTACTACAATTATGCAGTAGTTGCAGCTTTTTTAGCTTGAGCAGCTAAAGAAGCAACGCGATCTGAAGGTTGAGCACCTTGTGCAACCCAGTGAGCAAAACGGTCAGCATCTAAACGAACTTTTTCAGCTTTACCTTGTGCAGTTGGGTTAAAGAAACCAATACGCTCGATGAAACGACCATCACGTGCATTGCGGCTATCAGTTACAATGATTTGATAGAATGGACGTTTTTTTGCACCACCGCGCGCTAAACGAATAACAACCATGAGAACAACCTTATAATTTTTACGGATTATCCCTGTGCCGACCATCGGCAACACTTCAAACCCCTTTCATAGAGGGCGATATTCTACGTTATATTTGCCTTGAAAGAAAGATTAAATTTTGGGTTATCCACAGTCTTGAATTTAATTTAGAAAAACTGCTGAGTTACCAGTCTTCTGCACTATTTCCACAGCCTGATGTCGTGATATTTGCAGCCGTTTTTGTCTTACACTTAAGGCCTGCGCTTGTTAATAACAAGGAAAAATTCCTCGGACTTTGACTCACGGCTTTTAATGACCATGCCTGAGTATTGACCGTTAATGTTAACGTGAATTTTTGGTTACCACTGCTTGCATTTACAGGTAAAAGCAACATTGTTTTTGTCGCATTATCCACATCTGCATATGGCCCCTGATTAAGCACAGGATCTCTCAAGATAAAGCCATCATAACTAAAATTACGTGACCGATGTTTTTCCAAAAGCGCTGCAACTTTCAGCATTTCTTGTTGTGCTGCAGATAAGTCTGCACGACGGATATAGATGTCATAGCTTGGAATCGCAATCGCAGCAATAATTGCCACGATTGCAACCGTAATCATCAATTCAATCAAAGAGAAACCTGTACAATGTTTCCTCTTTGCACAAAAAGAAGTGCTCGGCTGGAAGTAGTAAAAAACACGAAGTGTTACTACTTCCGAAGCGACCAATCGACATAACTGCATTTTATTCATTACGTTCATACCAAGTCAGTGGTACCAATTGGCGACGTACAGTATTTATTGGCATTTCATTTGCCTTATTGATGGCATTTACTAGACCAGGGTTTAGGACTTGACGTTTTATACCTGTCTCTGATGGACCAATACCTGCACCAACCATGACATCTACAATTCCTCGACCTGCCCCAAAACCCATTTTTTCTGGATCCACTTTTTGCTCACATACACCATAAGGTAAACAATAACGTTGTACTGTCGTAATGCCTTGAGCTTCAATCTTACAACCAGGTGTTGTATTTGGATTATAGACACTGGCATATAAACTCTTGTTCATCACCACCATCTCCCCTAAGACCTTACTTCCAATTTGCTTTTCTAATCTGGATTCATTGCCTTGAGTATCAAGCGCTCTACCCTCAACAATTGCAGCAGAGACATACCAACCATTTGGGATATCCTTTTTCACATCACTCAAAGTTTTACCATTCAAATCATTTGGCATAGGCTGAAGATCAGCCAATTCTAGTTTCAAGTCACCATTTTTCTTTGTGTTAAAACTCCCGCCTACAACCTCTCGGTCAAAAATATTATAAATTCTACTAGTTGAGTCTTTATCACTAAGAGGTAAACTACGATTACCTGAAGCAATACTTACAACTGCTAAAGGTTGTTCATAACCATACACACTAAAGTTTGGTGATTCATAAAAACGCTCACCCGATACTTGCAAGAGCATACTATAATTACCACAACCACTTATTCCCAAATCATCCTTCAAATCAATACGCCACACTTGTCCTTTTAAATCACCAAAATAAAGATGGTCAGCTATGCCATCACCATTACGATCAACCGTATTAATCCGACTTACTACACTTCCCAAGTTTTGAATTGTTAATCCAAATCTTTTTGGATTTCCTTTACCACAAGAAGTAGTTTGGTTATCGCCACTCGCATACCAGAGCACATCACCGTTATCTGCATCAAACATGTAGATGCCTGCACCTTTAGTTTTAGTCGTTGTTGGTACAGTTTTTTCATACTCCATATCATAGCCGCCACCTACAAGCATCACTCGTTTAGCTGCGCCATTGTACATTACAGTCGCAATGGTAGGTTTTGACCAACTTTGTCCCATGTCTGTTAAACTTATTTCTGGTGTGATAGTTTCGTACCTTCCATCCGTTTTTAGGCGAGTAATCTGATTATGGTCTGGATCAATACGGAACTTAAGCTTAGGTTCACTAATATCACTTAGGTCAAGCGCATAGTAACTACTCCCCCCCATACGTAAACCACCATAGGCAATTTGCTTACCTTTAGCGACAACTTTCCCATCATTCTTAATCTCACCCACAGTAGCAATAATTTTACTACTGGTACTGCTACTACTGACTGCTTTCATCCCATAAACATATTCGCTATAAATCGTCCAAGCACCATCAATCCCATAAGCCATATTATCAGGACTAAGAATATGTCCTATTGTTGGTTTGGTGAAAGCATCTTGCTGTTTAGGATTTTCAAGCATTTCATTCGGTACAAAAGCAAAGCTTTCTTCACCAGTTTTAGCATCTATCACATGTAATAATCCCTGTGTCGTACCAAATAACACATAATCCTTTCGAGTGTTCTCAACCACATCACCCTTTGCATCAAAAGTTGCCTCTTGAGTCAACTTAAGTGGGGTTGAATGTAAATTCATTCCTACTCGCCAATTGGAACGATTGACTTCAGTCAGATCTGCTGTGGTGGCATTATCGCCCACGTTATAACCCAACAAGCTCATTAGAAAATGGCCTTTACTGTCTTTTCCCTCTGTAGTCCCTGTGCCACAAATCTCATTTAAATATTGATTATTAATTTTTTTAAGTTGTCCCACTTCTGTGAAGTTAGATAAAGTTCCATTTGACACACAATCACGATTTGTAAATAAAAGGCGCTCTTTGATAATTGGTTTATCAGGGTTTGTATTATTCGTTTTAGTAGGCAAATCTTGAAGTTGTTTCAATAGCCCACCTTTATTCCAATCTTTCACATCGTAATCTTTAGAGGAGCTATCCCAAGCATCTTTTAATTTATTCACAGAATTGTTTGTTTCGAGACCATATTTTTTAAAGTTCCCAAACCAACTAGCTTTTTCAGTAGGTTCAAACATACTTTTATAAACATCATTAGACATGCGATATGGCGTCAGTGGGTCAGCAGGAAGGGTTTGTAAACCGACTGGCTCGGCTGCTTCTGTAACAAGCCCCTCATTAAAATCTAAAATACTTTGGGCAATGCTTTTAGAATCTGATAATTGATACCACCCACCACCACCATAGATCCCCCAACGTGCTAAATTTGCAATATTTTTGTTATGTGCTTCTTGATCTAAAGGTACAGGTAGTACGTTATCTAGTATTTTATTGAGTTTATCAACCAGGTTTCCTAAACCAAGCAGCGATAAAACAGGATTTAATGCTTTTACAAGATTGGCCACGGGTTGTAATAAACTTGATAAAAGAGAATTAGGAGCCTGCGTTGTATTCAAATCTGTTTTGGCACTTGGAATATGTGAAAACTCACGTCCAATCCCGCCAACACCTGTTTTTATATTGTGCGTATTACCCTTTAATACCCCTGCATAATTAGCAATGCAGTTCCATGTCTCTTTATTCGAGCTCGAACCTGTATACCATCCTGTTGGTACCCTGCCACAATTAAAAGCCGTATTACTGTCTTTATTGATAGAGCGGCTCATAATTTTTTGGACTGGATCTGTTGCTGTCGATGATTCTCGTACACTCGAAGAACCTAACAAGCCATCAAGTAAATTTGGATCTAAATCTGGGGTGCTTCCTGTTAAAACATAAATGCCTTTAGCACTACATAATGCATTCGTTTGTATAGGTGCATTGTAAAAATCACCTTTTTTACTTGTCACAACTGATGCTGTAAAACCACTATATGAAGAAATATTATTTCCTAAACTAGTATCATATTTATAAAAAATAATTTCTCCACCCAATATCCCTCCTATAATTTTTTCCAAAAGCCCTTGATCAGATACCCAATCATATTGTTTATTTTTATACCAAGAACTATCAGACTCCACCCATTGGGTACATTTACTATCTGTCCATTGGTTATTACATTGAAAATAACTTGTTCCAAAAAGCAAACTTGTTTTTATTTTTCCAATCTCAAGAGACTTCGAAAGTGTACCTTTTGTAGTATTACCGAGTAAATATGCACCTGTTTCTGCATAAGCCGTCGCTGTTGGGGTACTTAAACCAGCAAGTGCCTTTAAATTATCAATTAATTTTGGAATCGTACCTAATGTACCGAGAACCAATCCGACCAAATCGAGTTTTAATAATTTATCAACAAGATTTCCTACATCCGTTAAAATATTATTAACTGGATCAACACTATTTACCCCATTGATTACATCTTTAATTCTTTTACGTTGCGCATCATCTAATGGCTTAGCTTCAACAGCAATCATGCCAGCAAGTTCATTTTTTCCTTGGCTTGAAACTGCATTTGCTGGAAATATAGAAAGCCCTACTGATACGCCATCAGGTAATTTTCCAATCCCTTTTGCTTCATTACCATCAATGACATCACGTACTGCCTGTTTTACACGTGCTAATCGATTATAACAACGATAGCCTTTAATAATTTCAAGTGTTGCATCTTTTAAAGGTTCACAACTGTCTTTTATATATTGGGCTGAACCCTTTAATCCAAGTAAATCTGCCCCAGCAGCATTATTAACGGTCTCTAAAATATTCACAACTAATTCAGATGGAATATCACAATAAGCTTGATCAATAGTAGTCGCAGTCGTATTTAATTTAATTAAACCTAGTACATCAGCATTGACTTTAACACCAGCAGAACCCAGTAAACCTTTAACGCCACCCAGCAAACCACCTTGTAAACAAAGTGGGTAATCGCGTTGTAAATCTGCAATAGGGCCTGTTCCCATACTTTGAGAAACATCCACCATCAGCATAATCACATTACTATTACTAGGATTTTGATAAATTTCAATATCGCTTGCCGAAGCAATCGGAGATAGTACAAATAAACTCACCGATAGAGTACAACTTAACCATAACCCTTTTTTTATATACTGTTGTTTATGCTCATGCTTTGTTAATCTTTTCATTTTATTATTTTTCATGATCATTTCTCCCTTATGAACCTGAAGGTTCAAAATCAGATAAGAAGCGATATTCAGCAACTTGTATGTTATAAATAGGATTTTCTGAATTTTGCTTCAAACAAAGCGCAACATCATTAGAACCGTTATTATCAATACTTTTGGTAAGGCAACCTTTTTTAAGGTCATTATCAGCTTTAAATAAAGCATCATCTGTCAACAATCCTCTCATCACTGAAACAACATATACACGTAAGCGAATATTGTTTTCAGTTTTTGCGCCTATTACTTCAGTCCCTCTAGAAAGGTCTGCAAAAGGCATCGTCGCTGATGTTGCTCTTTTAATGTGCACTTGTGTTACAACCTGCTTACGGCCACTTGAGCGAGAAGCTGTATCTTCTTTTGGATCGCTATTCACTTCACAAGCACCACTGACCGATGACATTTTGGAAAAAGATTCACTATTTAAACGATAACTGGCTCTACTAAGTTCGAATGGATTAATTAATTTTCCATCCTGATCAATCTTAGAAAAGCAAAATACTAGTTCTGCTTCCCTGTTATTCTCATTTTTAAAGAACCCTACAATACCATTTGCAGCAGCTAGATTTTGTTGAGTATTCGGATCTTGAAAATACATCAGCGCAGCATCAGCATTTTGTGCCAGTAATGTTTGTATTTGATGATTGTTGACTAATTTGAGAGAACTGACACTTTGACGGATTGCCAAGGTCCCAATGATCATAATTATTAATAAGATCACGAGTATAACAATTAATGTCGCACCACGTTGAGATTGAATCATGTCCCTTTCTCCCCTGTACATTTTGCTGTACTGGATCCCCCATACTTACAGCCTTCAGAAACCCAACCCATTGCGTTTCGTAAAGAGATCGTTTGATTCACGACCTGACGTAAATAATTATCCTGATAAGTTGTTGTAAGCTTCACTGCGGTCCCCAAGACCTGAAATGGCTCTTTGTTCCGCTCTTTAATAATCGACTGATTACCCGTTCTATCATCAGAACGAACCAGTACCCCTAATTGAATTGCATGGATATGTGGCCGAACAGCCTGTGTGACTCCATCAATATTTTTTGAAGTTGCTTTTAAGGCCATATAGTTTTTAATATCAGCATAAGCCAAGGTACTATTTGCGCTATTGAGATCACCATCCATATAGCCCAAACGCACCTGAAAGAAATCAACATTAGGTAAAATGACCTGACTGGAACTCCAAGATAATTTCAAACGGTCTGTTGTTGTTTTTGCATCGAGTGCGGTTTGTGTATATTGTGCTGCTTGGCAACGTAATGATTGGCGCAAATCAGTTGAAGTTGAACCCACATAATAACGCTGTATCACAAAAGTCCCGCTTGCAACATCTTGACCAGAACAATCAATTCCGCCTTGTGGAGCTTGATATCGAATAAGCAATTGATCATTGGTCAGTCCAGTGACATTAGCATTCCCAAAACTGGCAATCTGATTATTCGAAAAACAATCAGTACAATTTAGGTCAATCTTTTCACCCACATTATTTGAGGTCAGCAAAATTCCCGCATAACCAATCTGATCATTGACAGCAGGGACAGGTGAACTTAAATTCGCTTTACGAATATCATCAACTATGAAGTTCAATCCTAAACTCGCGCTATCTTGGATATGTGCCATTGCTTTTTGTAGTTTATAACTGGTGATTCCTGTAATAAAAAGTTGAATAGCTGCCGCCACAATAAGCAAACCTAATGTCAGCGAAATCATCAGCTCAATCAGGGTAAATCCAGCCTGAGTCTTACTATATTTGAGATTTAAGAGGCTCGTTTCCATTTCAATACGCCTCCAAAAACAAGCAATGTGATCCAGAAACATAAGCACTGTCTTTGATACATGCTGCGATGCCTTGGTCACTTGCTAGATTGGTTTCATCCCAAGCGACATAAATACATTGTCGATTATTTCCAGTCGGGCACTGATCAATGGCAAGGTTCATCCCATTATTTTTTGCTTCCAGTGCCGCATTCTGTAAATCTTGTAGGGCAATTTTTTCAGGTTTGTCAGCTACCATTGAGACATCCGTTTTAGGAACCTCAACCGCTTTCACCTTATATTTTCCAGCGCGAGTTGCTTGGGGATTCGCTCGCATACGTTCTGCAAGATCACGTGCGATGGTTGTTGCCAAGACCTGTTTATTCGCCTCAAAACTGGACTCAATTGCCCTTAACTGCAGAGCCGTAAAACCCAATACACTGATTGCCAATAAAACCAGAGCAACCAATACTTCTACGAGCCCAACACCTTGTTGTTTTTGAATATTCATGTGCAAGCTCCCTCTTTGATTGTGGTATCTCCAATCACCCCAACCTGAATACAATAAGAAAGATTTTGTCTATGTAATATAAAGTCCTTTTGTGCCGCAAGACTGCCATTACGTCTAAAGCTAAGATTGGTCGAGGAGCTATTAGCGCTGGTCACACCATAATCTAAACGTGCAATAAAGATTCGTTGTGTTTCTGTTTTTGGAATGGCAATGGCTGTAGCACAATCATCGTCGGACAAAGAGGCTAAACAGACCCCTGTACTTTCTCGCAACAAAACCGCTTGGCTACGAGCTTCTGAAATTTTCATCACCAGTTCACGAGCAGAAGATTCTAGCTTTTGGCGGCTATACATGGTTGCAAATGAAGGTGCTGCAAGCAAAGCAATGATCGCAAAAACAGCAATCGTGATAATGAGCTCTACCAACGTAAATCCTGAGCGAAGATGAACAAAGCTAGGCTTTGTCTGAGCGCAAGACGAAGAGCTATGCCCGAAGTTGAACGGATGATGTTGAGCCGTACTCGCCACTACCGCAAGACGAGAAGCTATGCTTCGAGTAGAAGAGTCGGTAAAGCTATGCTCTTTCTGAGCGCAAGACTGTAAGTCATCATGTGCTTGTTGCATACAGTCCTCCATATGCACAAATCTTTTTGTTTTAACGAGCATTTCAATTATTTTTAATAAACTTTGACTCTACACATTATTTTCGCTGCACCTTTTAAAGGTGTTTCTTGGTTAAGTAAGTAAAATCAAATCGTTATATTAATGAAATGAACGCTATTTTCGTGATTGTTTTCATGTTTAATACCAATTTCCGTCTAAAATGTACCAAAATCCACCTTTAAGAGATAAAAGGTAGGTTAGGGCAGATAAATGATAAATAGCTCACATCTATTAATTATTGTTGTTAAAAATATTAAACAGATCACAAAATGAACCTAAATAAAAAAAGCAAACACAGAGGTTTGCTTTTTTAAAATATTCATCATAAATGTGTTAATGAATTAACGGCCATCCCAGTTTGTCGTTGCTGATGGAGTACATGCAGAGCCATTATTCTTATCAGAACCTTTCACCCAACATTTTTCACCTTGATGGTTGAGCACAAGATGACCATCACCTACTTGCCCACCTACTGGTGTAGCAGTGAGTATCCATGTTTGAGTATCCGCATCATTAGCCGTTAAAGCTTTCTTCGGAGTACTCATATCCGTTAATACGAATGTATAAGCTGCACTGTTTGTTGGATAGTTTGTTGTTGCTCCAACAGCTGTTAAAGTAGCTCCTTTATAGTTATGATTCACGACTCGGTAACTTTGTAAACGTTGGGCAATACGCATCATTTCACTTTGTACATCAGCCCGTTTAGTTCTTCGTATCGAATCCTGATAAGATGGGTAAGCGATTGCAGCCAAAATAGCAATTATCACAACCACAATCATCACTTCAATCAAAGTAAAACCTTGTTGTAACCGCATTACCATTCCTTTTTATCCGTACCACAGCCTTGATAAGCTGTAACAGTATTATTTGTGATCGTCATACATCGCAATCCATTGCTACGCAACAATAAATCAAAGCCCTGAGGATCTTTAGGTTGAGCTGTAGGGGCTATAGGATCAGCACCTAATTTAATTCGCTGTACTGACATTGCCCATGCTAATCCTCGGATGGATTGAGAATTAGTTGTTTCCTTTCCATCTGAGTCTAGGACAACGGTCAAAGGCTTTTTGCTATCACTTGCAGGATTACTTATATCCGCATCTACTAGAGTCAACCAATATTTTGCATTACTTGCAGTTGAACCAATAGGAATATATAACACTCCCGTTTCTTTATCATAATCTGGATAAAAAAAGCTCGCATCAAAACCTTTATAGCTAAAATTTTTAGATTTAAAGCGTTCCAACTCACTAGCCATATTCAATGCAATTTGCTGAGCCACAGCTAAATCTCTTTTACGCATATATTGTTGATAACTTGGAATCGCTATTGCTATAAAAATAGCAACAATGATCAAAACAACCATCAACTCGATAAAAGTAAAACCTGAGATGCGAATCAAACTGAACCTTATCTTAGAACCAAAGATTTTACCTGAGGATTTTTTCATCACGTCCTCCTAGCGAGATTCATACCAGCGTAAATGTTGTAATCTTGCTCCTGTACTAAAGAGTTGACATTCAGGTTTATTTTTATTGTCTTTATTTGTACAGTCAGAACCTTCTTTACCTTTAATCAAACTCATTTCATCTGACTTATTGGAATAACCAAGCCCTAAGCCTGTTCCCAGAATCCCCCCCCCCAATACAATACTATTTGGTCTAGTCGCAGCATCTGGGTAAAAACCAGCAGGACACTTACCTGTCGGCAAACAGAATTGATAAAGCTCAGTATCACCAATCACGCCAGAATTACAACTACCTAAGATACCTGTACCATCTTTATGATAGACGTTGACATATAGCATACTATCAAGTGCATACAATTCATTCATTCCTTTATACTTACCAGCACTACTGTCATATTGGTATTTCCAACCACCATTATAACTAGTCCTTCCATTCGTTGTTGTGGTTTGTGATGTACCTGCTTTTAACTGTGTAAATGTCACTGTTGGTAAGGTAACAGATGAAGTCCTCAAATCTGAGTCTGCAATACTGTAAAGATCGGCACGAGCTACATCATTATCGTAAATCACATAAACAGCATCATTGGCTGTGACCGTACCTGTTCTGCGAGCTACCGCCCCGCCAACTAATGGCGTACTACGATTTCCAGAACTGAGTGCAACTACCCCAAAGTACCCATTAACACCACTATGGACTGAAAAACTTGGCATTTCATAGAAACGCGGGCTTGTTCCATCAGTTTGATGAGCATTATATAATCGGACAACCCGTTTAGCGAAAGAGCCTTGAGCAGCAGCTTTATTGTTTAAATCAATCCGGAATGCCTGCCCTCCCAGATCACCAAAGAATAAGTGGTCAACAAGGCCATCTCCATCACGGTCAACGGCATTGATTTGACTCGCAACGCTATATTTTAAATTTTCATCATAATTGGCAATTGTCCCAGAGGTTGTTGTTGCTGAACTTGAACCATTTGCACCGACATTGGCACTTGCCCACCACAACAAATCCCCATTCCCTGCATCAAACATATAAACGCCCGCACCCTTTTGATTGGTTTGGTTATATGATGGACATTCATAACCTTTATTGTTATATCGATTAAGTGGATCATAGTCTGTTGCCAGTGGATCCGTTTTTGTTGAATCCCCACATTGTATTGCGGTGTTGCCATCATACCCACCACCCACAAACATCACTAATTTACGTGTCCCACCCCAATTTATCCATGCAACCGTTGGTTTAGACCAACTTTGTCCCATATACTGAAGCGGAGTTACTGTGGTTGTGGTAGAAGAATTGATAATTTTTTGATTTTCTGGGTCAATATGAAATTTCAAACTTGGGCTCGTCAGACTCGTCAAATCTAGCGCGTAATAGCTACGCCCTCCCATACGCAGGCCACCATAGACCCACTGCAAGCCTGTTTGGTTTAAATCCTTTCCATCATTGTCTTTACGGCCTGAGCTATTCACTGTCCATGTTTTATCTGTTTTGGATACATACTGAGTATAAGCTGTCCAAGCACCATCTATGCCGTAGTAGAGGTTATCACGCCCACCACTAACAGCCCCCTCACCTAAAAATGCTGCTGGCTGATTTGCCATCATTTCATGCGGTACAAAAGTAAAGACCTCTTGCCCCCGATCCGTATCTGTGTCACTCCCTACTTTTACGACATGCAACGAACCCTGAGTACTACCAAATAATAAATAATCCTTACGCCCTGTCGTTGTAGACAGAGTTCCATCCGCTACAACGATTTTACCTTCCTGAGTGAGTAACACAGGTTTAGAGTGCATCACTGCACCAAGTTGACGACGCTCTACTGTCGGTAAAGATGCTACTGTTGAATATGTTGCATTCATATCAACGTTATAGCCCAAAATATTTAACCAATAGTTTTTCTGTGGATCATTTTTAAATTTTCCATCTGTTCCAGCTCCACTAATCAATGTAGTTAAATTAACTGGCTGCAGGCTCGCCGCTTCTACGCCCTGATTACTCTCATTAATTGAACGGTTTGTATAAACAGTACGCTTTGAAGATTGACTATCAGCAGTTGTACCTAAAAGTAATTGCCCAAGTACACCATCCTTCCCATTAGCCGCTATTGTTCCCCAAATACCTTTTGCCGTTTTGTCTAACTCACCCGTTGAGGTAATTAACTTAATTTGTTTGGTGGTATCATACAAACGACCATCTTTAACATGATATTTATTTAAATTGCCTAGCCATAATTGATAAGTTTCCTGTGGTTTCGGGGTAAAAGTTGCGTAATAACCATAAGGTTGTAGTTGGATTGGATTTAAGGCATCCACTGGAATTGTCGGCGAACCTGTTGGCGTAGGATCAAACTCAGGTTTCATATCATCTACAAAGTTTTTAAAACTGGTTATAACTTCATCAGTTGAAGATGCTGAGTAGAAACCACCTTCACCAAAACCTTTTTCATTAGTTGTATTATCACCATTATCGACTGTTGTGCCATTGGAAAATTTAGTTTTATTACCCCAGTAACAAGTATTCTTTTGGTCTTTCTGAGCATTTGGAAATAAACTACAATTATAATAAGTTCTCACTTTACCTGATTTAGGATCAGCTAAGTCTTTTTTTAGATTTGGAATATTTGCATCAAACTCTGAGCCAAAACCAACAACCGCAGTTTTTACCTGATGCTTAGTATTATTTTGTGTACTAGAGAAAAAGTCCGTAAGATTATCCTCCTTCCTTAAAGAACGAGCAAATTTACCTATTTCAGACCAACCATTATCTGTTGAACTAGTAAAGGTAGAGGAATTGGTATCATAACGTGTAGTTGTACCACCTCGTTTGATTAATGCTGCTTGCATTATTGAAGCTGCATTACTTGGCGTACTTGGTAGACCATCTGTTAGAACATAAATTCCTTTACCTGAACACATCGGCTCAGTATCATCTACAGGTCTTTTATAATATGTTTTACCACCAACTACTTGTGTTGAACTATCTTCTGCATTCCCAATACCACCATTACTCCCAGATGTTGTACCTAAAATTGCAGCCGCAGCCTCACCATACGCCTGTGCCGTTGGTGTACCTCCACTTCCCGACATACCATTAATTAAAGTTAATAACTTATTACGCTGACTACCTGACGTACTTGCAGAACTCGCGGTTCCCCAATCATCAGCATTAATACGAATATATCCTACGCTCCCACTACCATCATAAGAGTATGTCCCTACCCCAATTTTTACTGTCCTAGGAATCTCACTAGTAGTTGCAATCTCATATAATGCGTCTTTTAAACGGCTAATACGATCATAGCTTTTATTCATTGCTCCATCATATTTGTAGTAGTAGTCATTCTGAGTACTCAATGAAGTATCTCTAACAAAACCAACTAGATACGGCCGAATATTTGATGGATTTAAGCTACAATTATTAATACTAACATTTTTTGCAGTTTGACCAGATGCACCACAGTTCCACCATGAAGACTGATTTTTATTACTGCGATAATAGTATTTTTGTGTCCCTCCTTTACGACAGAAATTTTTTGTATAACCATTTGCTGAAATTTCACCAACTACAACGCTATCAGAATCAGCTTCAGCTACATCACAAGCACTATATCCTTCTTTAGCTCTTCCATTTTTATAAATATTCTCCATATAGTTTGCATCCATACTCCCCGATGTATCCAACATCATATAGATGGTGAGTTTAGTTGCATCAGGTAATCTATAAATATCAATATCACTAGCAAGTGTGGTTGCAACATGACAAATCGACATAGTCATTAACATGCATACCGATGCTGAAAGTAGCTTTTGATTAAAATTTTTCATCTTTTACCCTCTGTAAAGATCGGTATCCGTTAAGATTTAAGTTTTGGTGAACCACCAACTATATAATCTGCATGTTGCAAGTTATAAGGTATGTTTAAAGCATCAAAACATTCCTCAGCGGTTTCTGTTGTATTGCTCTTCTTGATTGCCGTCTTTTTAAAACACGCTTCAATCTGTGCCGCAGTTGCACCTGCATAACTTGGCAAAATTGAAATCACAGTTACCCCAATATTATGCGAAACATTGGGTACATCACTCTGCCCTTGACTTGTGCCTATGGGTACAGTACTAAATGGTGTTGAGTTTTCTTCTACATTTTTCTTCAAATAAATCTGTGTTTGTACAGCAGAACGACCAGAGGTAAACTCACCAGCTTGACAAAAACCTGTAATCCCCATCTTGGTGGTATTGCCATTTTTCTCAATCACACTGGCTTTATCCATCGCATAAAAAGTCGTTATCGAGCTTGGTCGATAGCAAAATACCAGCTCATCATCGGTATTATCTACTGGGTTAAAATAGCTAAACATACCGTCTAATGCCAATTGACGGGCAATCTGATTTGGATCTTCAACATTAAATAATGCAGAGTTGCTATTTTCTAGTAGCAATGAACGAACCTGACTATTTGTCGCGACCTTTAATCCCAAAACACCTGAATTTACTGCTAATGTTCCAACAATCACGATCAAAACCAAAATAATTAATACAATAATGAGAGTTGCACCATTTTGTTTTTTCATTCTGATGCTCCTAATGTATTTCTAAATGCGACCATTTGGCTAAAGACTTCACGCAAAAATTTAGAACCGTTTTTTTGTGTATTACTTAATGTTACATTGCTATCCAACATACTAAATGACTTAGTGTTATCAATTAGGTTCTCTGAATTTAATGGACTAGTTGAACGAGCCAAAATTGCGATTTCAACCCCTGTTACATTGGCATAGTCTTTTGAATCGGTAACAGTGTCTGCCATCAAAGTCTTATATTGATCAATAGTCATATAACGTAAATTTTGATCTTTGTCTTTTACCTGCAAACGTATTTTAAAAGCATCTATACGCTGCATTAATTGCTGTCCATCAGCAGTCAAGGAGTTCATACCTGTAATGGTAGAATCACCGTCAACATAATGCCCTGCATCACAATATAATGAATATGCTTTTGGCTGCCCGGATATTTGATTAGTATCTTCTTTGATATGATAGCGTTGCACGATCACTGGAGCAGCATATTGCTCTTCAAACTCGATTTTCCCCCCCTCACAATCAATCCCATTAAATGAGTAGGTTGCGACATCTACTTGCTCATTTGCACTACATGTTGTTTTAGTTCTAGGGCATGCCTTACCTGTAATCTTTTTGGTATAAGCTGGAATATATTGAATAGTGAGTTGATCACTTTTTCCAGTAGTTGCATCTGTATCTTTACCTTGTGTAGTAAAAAATCCTGTATTTACCGTAGCTAAACTCACTGGTAAATTGCCTGCTGTTCCTGTTCCACTACCATCCTTAGCCAAAAAAATAATTCCTGAACCTACTTGTTTATTATTCACTTTTTGTGTTGAAGGTGTGTTCAAATTGGCATGACGTAAATCGTGGGTGAGCATTGCTAAACCAAAATTGGCATTTTGTTGAAGTTCATTCATCCCCCCTTGTAGCATCAATGAACGTTGTCCACTAATGAAAACAGCCAATCCTGCTGCAACAATGAGCATTCCAAGAACCAAGCCAATCATCAGTTCAAGTAAAGTAAAACCCGTTTGTGGCTTAGTCAGCATAGTTATAGACCTCCACAATAATACATTTTGCTTTTGGCACGTAGGCTGCACCCTGAGTACAATCCGTATCCGCAGTCCCATTAGTTGGCGTTGTTCCTTCCCATGCAACATAGATACATTTACGCTTTAATTCGCTTCCACCTTGGCAATTTAAAATATCCAAACTCATGCCTATATTTTTAGCTTTTTCAGTAACCTGAGCATAATCATACCCCCCCATCTCCGAAGCTGTACAAAAAACATTCGCACAATTTTTCGGATCCTCAGCCTCTTCCCCTTCTTTTGGAGCTTCGGCTGCTGTATAAGAAAGTAAACCATCTCGATTGGTTCTAATTCTTTCAGATAAATCTCGTGCAATATTCATTGCCTGAACATTACGTCCCGCCTCCTGACTTGCCGCAACTGCCCTTATTTGCAATCCCACAAAGCCCAGTACAGCAATAGCTAAAAGCACCAAGGCGATTAGAACTTCTACCAGCCCTACACCTTTCTGATCTGATCTCATAGCCCCTCCTTAATCTGTACCTAAGTTTGAACAATCAGTCCGACTCTTATCATAAATAACCAAACCAGTTCTACGGACAATGATTACTGCTTTAAAAGCAGTATCTTTTTTATGTTGTAAAACAAAACATAAGTTTGTAGTCGAATCCAGCAGCCCTAGCATGTTATAAGTAATTTTATTAACACTAGAACTTAGGGTACTATTCCATTCAATTTCCGTGTTGGGTCGCCATGCCTCTGTATCATTTGCATCCATAGATAGGTTTTGTGTTTTTTGTCTTAGTAGAGCATTAGAACGTGTTTCTTTAAGCTTATTTTCAAAATCACGAGCATTCGTATTAAGCTGGTTTTTACGTGTCAATGAAGTAAATGTTGGTGCAGCCATCATCGCAATCACAGCCATCACCGTAATCGTCACCATCAGCTCAATTAAGGTGAACCCCCGAGTTTTCCCCATTTCCCCAGCACCCAATTATTAAAATTCACTACTCTATATTAAATTTTATTTTTACAGAACCAATACAAAGCAGATAAGCACCAAAAAAAAACGGATGGAGTGCAATCCATCCGTTTCCATTTCACATTTTTCTAATAAAATTAGGCTTGTATCACTTGGATACGCAACTCTTTTGGTAGACTAAAAGTGATATTTTCCTCTCGTCCTTGTAACTCTTTGGGTGGTGTTGCACCCCAATCTTGTAAACGCTGAATCACTTGTTTAATTAGAATTTCTGGTGCCGATGCACCCGCAGTTACACCAATTTTGCTTTCCGATTTAAACCAATCTTTTTCCAACTGATCTGCATTATCAACCAAGTAAGCAGATTTCCCCATACGCTCTGCCAATTCACGTAAACGATTCGAGTTTGACGAGTTTGGAGAACCAACCACAAGAACTACATCACACTGCTCTGCCAAATCACGTACCGCATCTTGACGGTTCTGGGTGGCATAACAAATATCATCTTTACGTGGACCTTGAATCAAAGGAAATTTAGTCCGTAAAGCATCAATTACTTTGGCGGTATCATCGATTGAAAGTGTAGTTTGCGTTACAAAAGCGACCTTATCTGGATGATTTACCATTAAGGCTTCAACATCTTCTTCATCTTCTACTAAATATATTGCGCCACCTTTGGTTTTATCATACTGACCCATAGTACCTTCAACTTCTGGATGGCCTTCATGACCAATCAGAATGGCTTCAGTCCCTTCACGCGCATATTTCGTCACTTCAATATGAACTTTAGTCACTAATGGACAGGTCGCATCAAATACTTTTAAACCACGACGATCAGCTTCTTGTTGTACCGCTTTCGATACGCCATGTGCACTAAAAATCACAATAGAATCATCAGGAACCTGATCCAACTCATCGACAAAAACAGCACCACGCTGGCGTAAATCATCGACCACAAATTTGTTGTGTACGACTTCATGGCGTACATAAATAGGTGGGTTAAAACACTCCAGTGCCCGATTGACGATTGCTATAGCACGGTCAACACCAGCACAAAAGCCTCGTGGATTGGCCAACACGATTTCCATAACATCCTCTCTCATCAACTGAATTTTTACACCAAACTATTTCGTTTAATGGCACGCTACACTACAATAGCCAAGATATTTTATCATATTCAGGAAAAATATCATGTCGGGTCTATTGTTTGTCGTTTCTGCAGCCTCAGGAACAGGCAAAACATCTTTGGTTAAAGCCCTACTCGATCGAGTCAGCAACTTACACGTTTCTGTCTCACACACTACACGCGGTCAACGCCCTGGTGAACTCGATGGTGTTCACTATCATTTTACCAATAAAGAAAGCTTTTTAGCACAAGTTAATGAAGGCGGTTTCATTGAATATGCGGAAGTATTCGGAAATTATTACGGTACCTCCCAAGCCAAAGTAAAAGAACAACTACTACAAGGTCATGATGTTTTACTTGAAATTGACTGGCAAGGTGCTGAACAGGTTCGTCGACTTTTCCCTGAATCAAAACAAATATTTATCCTACCTCCAACACAGTATGATTTAAGACAGCGCCTTTCAAATCGAGGTACTGATTCTGTTGAGGTGATTGAACATCGTTTAAGTTGTGCAGTTGAAGATATGCGTCATTATGCAAGTTTTGACTATGTCATTATTAATGATGATTTCAATAAAGCGGTTCATGATTTAGAAGCGATTATTGCTGCAAATCGTTTAGTCACTTTGCAACAAAGTGCGCGCCACCAACAATTAATCGAAAACTTGCTTACCCTTGATCGCGAATAACTTGAGTCTAGCCTAAAAGCCTTTTATACTACTCAGTCTTTTCAAATGTAATGTTCATCAAACGAGACAACTTATGGCACGTGTAACCGTTGAAGATTGTTTAGACCATGTAGATAACCGCTTCGAGTTAGTACTGGTAGCGAGTAAACGTGCACGTCAATTAGCACGTCAAGGTATGGAACCAACTGTAGAATGGGACAATGACAAACCAACAGTCGTTGCATTGCGTGAAATTGCAATTGGTCATGTCACTAAAGAAATTTTAAAACAACGCGATCAAGACTACCAGACATCAAACCTTGATATGGTACTGTCTACAAATTCATTAAACTTAGAAGGTTTCACTTTCTAAATCGAATTTGTTACGCGTAAAGCCCATTGTGAAGACTTTGGGCTTTTTTCTTTCTTGCAAAATTCAGTACATATTGATAAAAGCAATATCCGTGATTGAAAAAATTTACGAGTTTTTATAATGAACAAATTGACAAGTTTCTCAATTTGCTTTTCATTAGAAGATAGACGTAATGTTTGCGAATACTTAGGTTAAAAGTAAGTTTTCAGTGGATCAAATGAGGTTTACGACATTCATCATGCATTGAATACGTAAATTATCAACGCAATATATCGCTGAAGTATCAGCAGACATAGCATTTCTGAATTTAGGTTATAAAAGGTGTCATATGCCAGGCGAAGAGGTCAGCCAAGCCAAGCAGCAGCTCAGAGCAATTATTGAAGCCTATCTCAAAGATAGTGACATTCAACGAGTGCTTGCGGCCTGTGATTTTGCTGATTTAGCGCATAGTGGTATTACCCGTAAAAGTGGTGAACCTTATGTACTGCATCCTATTGCAGTGAGTTGTATTTTGGCGCATATGCGTCTTGATGCCGATACACTGATGGCTGCCTTATTACATGATGTGATTGAAGACACTGAATTTACCAAAGATGAAATTGGGCAAAAATACGGTTTAGTGGTCGCAGAACTGGTCGATGGTGTTACCAAACTCAGCCATTCCAGCGATAAGGAATATAACAAAGCCGCATCCTTCCGAAAAATTTTACAAGCGACGCTACAAGACCCTCGTGTCATTATTATTAAATTAGCCGATCGCTATCACAACATGACCACCTTAGGCGCACTGCGTCCAGATAAGCGCGCCCGTATTGCACAAGAAACATTAGATATTTTTGTACCTATGGCTCGGCTTGTTGGTATGAATGAGATGGCAGATAACCTTGAGCATCTGTGTTATCAAAATCTCGATTTAGATATGTTTAATGATGTACAAACTGCATTGCTGGAAACCAAGCCTAAACGTTGCGAGTATCAGGCTGTATGGGAACAGAAACTCTCTGAGCTGTTAAAAGCATACGACTTAAAAGGTCGAATCAAGAAGAAAAACAACAATATCGAATTACTACGCCATTTTATTAAAAATGAAATTGACTTAAATGAGCTCAGTCACAGCCATGCCTTTGAAATTATTTTACAAAGCATCGCAGATTGTGACCGCTTAATTGAAGCCCTGAAAGATAATTTCCAAGTCTTACAATATAGTGACCATATTCGCCGCCCATTACCCGGTGGCAATCAGTCATTAATGATCAAACTTAAAGGTGAAAAAACCACACTTTCATTGACCATTCAAACTGAACTGATGCGTAAAGCCGCCCGTTTTGGGGTGGTGCTTGGTGAAAATGCGCCGCAAGCCTGTCGTTCAGCTATTCAAGCGTCTATGCAGAACTTGAATACCTTAATTGATAGTGGCTGTGCGAAGACCACCTTTAGTGATCTGCTCGATTATTTGCACCAAGAAAAAATTTGGGTTTATACCCCTCATGGTCAACTACATGAATTACCACAAGGTGCAACCGTAGTTGATTTTGCTTATTCAGCCAGCCTGTTTTTAGGCAACCACGCTGTTGGCGCCAAAGTTGATGGGGAAATCCGTCCACTATCGACACCATTACACAGTGGGCAAGTGGTTGAAATCATTACTGATGTATTAGCAACACCAAACCCAGACTGGCTCAGCTTTATTAATACCCAAAAAGCACGTCGTGCGCTGCAAAACATGCTTAGAGAGCAAGATATTGATGAGCAACGCTTGGTTGGACAACAAGCTCTAAATCGTGCTTTAAAATTATTCCAGCGTTCAATTGATGATCTATCACAAACCGACTGGATGAATGTACTTGAGTGGCGACATTTAAGTAGTAAAGATACGCTGTTCGAACAGATTGCGGTGGGTGATCTATTGCCACAGTTGGTTGCAAATCATTTATTTGCACAGGATTACCACTCACAACATAATGAAGCATCAGATCGTCTGATTTTAGGTACAGAAGGTGTTGATGTAAAATATGCACATTGCTGCAACCCTGTTCTTGGTGATCCAATCCAAGGGCATCTATCTCGACGCGGTTTAATCGTGCATCGCTCACGTTGTCGTAATTTACTGCATGAACAACATCTACATCCAGAAAACATCATGCCATTGCATTGGCAATCCGAAGAAATTGATGATGTTCGTTTTAGTGCTTATTTATGTATTCATATGGGCATGAATGACGAACAGATTTCTGATTTGATCTATCAATGCCGTAAAGCCAAAACGGGTGTAGAAATGGTTCATTCTCAAGACCAGAAAACCTATGTCAACATCGTAGTCAGTAACCGAAATCAAATTGCACAAATCATTCGAGACTTACGCATGCACTTCGGTTTCCCACGTATTGAACGTTTAAATATGCCCAGTGTGCAACCTGAAGTCTCAAAATTAGCAACCACAAACTAAATGCCAGTGCAGTGGTGAAATCAATATCTAAAGCATTTTATAGACATAAAAGTTCTAACAATATATCTATACAAGAGCGACTACACAGTATTCAAGACTTTCGTGCTTGAATTTTTGTGTTAAAGTCGCATGGTTTAAGATAGAAAAACGACCTAGGAGAGCTAAATGTCACGCCAAGTTATTCATACTGAACACGCCCCTGCTGCTATCGGAACATATTCTCAAGCAATTCTGGTTGGCAATACGCTCTACCTTTCAGGACAAATTGGTTTAGACCCGTACAGTATGGAACTTGTAGAAGGCATTGAAGCCCAAATCCGTCGTGTATTTGATAACTTAAAAGCAGTATGTACTGCTGCGGGTGGTAGTTTAGCTGACATTGCCAAACTGAACATCTTCCTTACCGATCTGTCTCACTTTCAGTTAGTTAACCAGATCATGGGTGAATACTTTGCTCAACCCTATCCTGCCCGCGCAGCATTGGGTGTTGCCAGCCTACCGAAAGGTGCCTTAGTTGAAATGGATGGGATTGTCATCATTCCATAAGCTGATATTTATCAAAAAGATATAAACTTTAAAAAATACCACCGATGATGTGGTATTTTTTTATTCAAATTCTCAATAAGAATATATGCATTGTTAGAATGAAATTCATTGACAAACGATAATAATTATCAATAATATCAATTATCGCATTTATATTTGTGGCTCACTCCCATGTATGTTTGTTTATGTCGTGGCATTACAGATCAGGATATCAAAGACGCCGTTGCAAATGGTGCTGAAAGCTATCGTGAAATCCGTGACCTACTCGACCTAGGTACATGTTGTGGTCGTTGTGCTCCTGAAGCTCGTGCAATTATTAGTGATGAACTTGCTGAAATTGCGGCACGCATCTCTATAGCTGCTTAGTTTATTTATAAAAAAATCCATAAGATTCAATTCACATTTTACGACTCCACCGCTTCTTGTAGAACCTTAAAAGTTCCTCATCAAAGCGGTTTTTTTATAAAAATCAGAATCATATTAGGATGTTTTTGATTGTGATTTTCATTTGCCGTTCTATAAATTACTCGCCAGATTATTGTTTGTTGATTAATATAATATAAATTGCCTTAGCAACTAGGGCATCATTTGGTGTTTTTGGAGTAAGAGCAATGAAAGGCAATCGCGAAGTTATCAATCAGCTTAATCAGGTGCTGTACCATCATTTAACTGCGATCAACCAATATTTCTTACATTCTCGTATGTTTAATGATTGGGGAATTGAGCAACTCGGTTCAGCCGAATACAAAGAATCTATTCGTCAAATGAAACATGCAGATAAAGTAATTGAACGTATTTTATTCCTAGAAGGTTTACCTAACTTACAGCATTTAGGTAAGTTATATATTGGTCAGCATACTGAAGAAGTTCTGAACTGCGATATTCGTAAAGTTAAAGAAAATATTGAAGCAATCAAGCAAGCGGTTGAACTTGCAGAAGCAGAACAAGATTATGTGACCCGTGACTTAGTTCAAGAGATTCTAGAGAAAGAAGAAGAATATTGGGACTGGCTCGATACGCAGCTTGATCTAGTTGAAAACGTAGGCATTGAAAATTACATTCAAAGCCAAATCTAATCTAGCTAGACTACATCAAAAAAATAAAAGCCCTCGTTAGGGCTTTTATTTTTACTGAGTTTTATTATTCAGCTCGATAATCTCAGCCAAACTCAGCTTCTGCTTATATAGCTGATTTAGTACAACCAATTGCCGCTCTGCCTCAATGATCTTTTTATTGTATACCAGCAATTGCGCATACTTTTTTAAGTTATAAGGTGTCGCCTTATTCTTCACCATTTCCCCAAGTTGCGTTAAATCTGCCTCAGACATGATTGTTTTTGGATTTAAGACAATCCAATCCAGACGCTGCTGAAACTGTGTAAGCAGTAAAATTTTTGAGCTTCCTAATATTTCAACTGTGGGTTGCTGCTTTTTAAAAACCAAACGGCTATTTTCCTGAAAAAGCTTATAATCTCGCCATATCAGTAGCAAGATCACAATTACAACGAGCCAAATACAACGAATCACATTTTTATGTAAAACGATTGCTTTTAGATTTGGGGTTTGTGCTTGAATCAATCCCAACAGGAAACCCATTGGAAGCAAAAAATAAGCATATCGTTGTGGAAACTCCAGCATGGTATGAATCAGGATTGCACAGACCATCAAAATAGCAAGAACTGAGGTCGTATCTTTGGCATTTTTATTCAGCCAGAAGAGCCATAAGCCAATATATCCAATAATGAGAAGTCCAAGGGGAATACCATTCCAGACTAAAATATCCAGAAATATATTGTGTGCACTGTTAAACCAAACCTGCACGGTATTAAAATCAATACTTTCAAAAACAGCAATACTGGTTTGATTCCAACCATAGCCAAACCAAGGTCTCTCAGCAATCGCATGTAAAATTTGTATCCACATTCCGATTCGCTCATGCCCCGATCCTGCACGCTGAGCAATTGATGCTGTTTGTGTGACACCAGTATCAATACTTGAAGTAAGTAATTGGGTTAGCAGGGGGAGCAAGTAACTCGCAATAACAAAGTACAGTCCTACCCAGAGCAGTAATCTCGAGAAATTAAATCGAGGTGAGTTTTTATATTGTTTAAAAATCCAGTAAAAGAACAGAAAAATACAGACTACCCAAGATGTTCTTGACTGAGTCAGTGTAATTGCAAATAGCATGACTAAACTTGTAGGAATTAACAACCACAAGGTAAGCCTTCTTTTCTCATATAAATATAAGCCCCCCATTAAACCCATGATCAAGAAAGTAGCCAGATTATTCGGTTGCCCAAAATTAGCATACGGTCTGTTTCCTCTCAGCTTCATGACAGCATCAAGGTACGCTTCAAGATTCAACCATTGTAATATCGCCATAATCGCACTGATAAACGATATACTGAGCAATAGATAACTCACGCCCAGCATGATCCTTTCACGTTGCTGAGCTTGTAGGCTTAAGTTATATCCTGCAATAATCATTAACCAGAACATAAACAGATAAGAGAAGCTGAGGAATGCGGTGCTAAAATCCGTGATCAGGCCGAAAGCCCACTGGCATAGTGGAATAAACGTAATACCCAACATCAAGATTTGAGGACGTGGGATTTTTACGCTTTTATTAAAGAGCAGACCACCTACAGCCAAGGCTGCGCCAAAGCTTGCCAATTCACTAGAAAAAGTCACCCAAGGATAAGTATGAAATGGGGAAAGCCAAGCAAAACTAATCAAAATGCTGGCAAGGAAAAAGCATAAAAATTGCATACTTCGTACATGAAAAAAAGGCCTAGTGAATTATATCGCTAAGCCTTCATACACAAACTAAATATAAGATAAAAACTACAATTTACTTCCAAGGACGCAGGTCTACAATTTTTACCACTTCGCCTTTTTCCTTATTAATGAGTACCGTCATATCAACTGCATTGGCTTTTAAGGGAACAAAGGCTGTCGCTTGTGGGTATTGAGAAAAAATCTTTTGCACCAAAGCTTTATCATTAAATTGATTTAATACATCCAAGCTTTGTGCACGTTGTTGAATTTGACTTTTTACTTTATCCAACGGTACATATCGTTCTGGTTTCTGGGCAATCGAAATTCCTCCGAGAACTTCTGCAAACATTTCATCGCCGCGAATATTTTTATCTTTGGAAAATTCAACACCGACAAACTGGGGATTCAACCACGAAGGTTCTTTGTATTCCAAACTTGCTTGAGCAATATGTTCTTTAAGAATCTCATTATTACGCACAAGCTCAAAGCGATCTACGTTATAAACTAACCAAGAAGGTCTACCTTGAAAAATAATATAAGCACCATAAAATAGAAAAGAAATTTGAATAATAATAATGATAAAAATATCACAAATACTTTTCTTTAAATCATTTTTATAAATCACCCCTCCCAAACAAGGGCCAACAATTACATCCAAAATCATTATTATTATAAAAACATGCATTACCCCTGCTGCTTTTGCAAGATGTGATGGGTACCAAATATAGACAACAACAAGGAACAAAACAAACAAACAAACCAAACAAAATAGCAAATGAATTAAGAAAAATCTCTTCCGATCAAGCATAAAATAAATCCAAATGTAATAAATTCATTTTTCAGTAACCAAAAAATATATACCGTAGAAATCTTTTGGATATTTGACTTCCATTTGACGGATATATTTTTTTGTATCCTCACACCTTCTCCCTAGATCATAATGACAAGCTGCTTTGAAATAGAATACTGCTTCATTTTTGTTGTTATTTAATACTAAGAATGTTCCTTGTCTTAAAAAATAATAATAATTTGGCAAATAATGAACCAATCTATTACCAACATCTAATTTATAGCTTAAGCTAAAATTACTATCAGATATAACCTCATAGATCAAAACATCATCAAAAAAACCAAACCCGAAAATAGATTTTACACTATCAACAACTTCTGCCCTTTCAACCAGGCTACCATTATTTCCAATCAAATAATCATAAGCTTTTGCTATTTTATTATATTGAAAAGCATAATAAACCGAAGAAAAAAACATTAAAATTATAAAAAAACAAATCAAATAACCTTCTTTTATAATGTAAATAATTTTTGACTTTTCATTAGAATATAAAGAAAAAAATATACAAAAAACCATTAAATATCTTAGATACCAAAGCGGGTATTCCAACAATGAATAAAATAAAAAACACAATAATACAAAAAAAACATATGCTCTTTTCTTATCATTGACCTTAAAACTCTTAACAAAAATAAATATAAAAACTGACATTAAAAATAAGCCTAACAAGCCAAACTCACTCAATAATTGCCCGATTATAAAATGAGAGTGATCAGTTAAAACCCAATATTTAATATCTTTAAAATTTTCTAGACCACTACTAGCAAAATTCTTCCACCCAACTCCCAAAAGAGGATGTTGAGATATATTTATCCATGATTGATGCAATAATGAAAATCTAGCTTCATTAGCGCTAATCGAAAACCGACTCTCTATGTCTTTACTAGATACTGAAATATTAAAACCCCAAAACCCAATAAAACCAAAAAAAACACAGACGATGAAATCTTTTAGCTTCCACAGAGCTACCTTGTTAAAATAATTCAAAATAAGATTGAAAAAAAACACCCCGAATACCAGCATAATTGCACCACTTCGACTTAATGTCAGCGCAATACCTATACTAAAAAAAGCTAAAAGCATATATTTAATTATTAAAATTTTAAACTTTTCAAAAAAGAATATCGTAGAAATTATACCAAGAACTAGAACAAAAGCGGATTGATTTGGTTGGAATAAATTTCCAGAAAATCTTGTATTTTGCAACGGCAAATGCATCAAACCAATAAAAAAATTAAGTTTAAAAAAATGAAATAGTTGTGTTAAAAACAAGAAAAATGATGTTAATAAAATTATAAAACTCATTTTAAAAATAAAATCCTCCTTATCATTCAAGTTGGAAACAATAATTGATAAAAAAAACAATAAAAGCATTATTGCAATTGGAAAAATAAGGCCATCAACATAAATTATACTATTTAGAATCGGTTGTAAAAAAAACAACAAAACAAAAAACAACCACATCAAACTATGACTATATACTTTAATATTTTTTTTTAAAAAACCAAAAAAAACTGCTATAGAACATAAAGAAAAAACCAAAGTATTTATATAAAAATCATGAAAACTCGGTGCATAATGCTGATAACTCAATACCCCATAAAAAAAAGCTAATCCAATAAAAACAGTAAAAACTAAATCACATTTTCTTTCTGTTAATTGCATCATTTCATATCTCGTAATCTTAAAAGATTATTTTAATAAACAAATAAAAAAGCCAGCTTAAATAAATTAACTGGCTTTTTTCTGAACGTCTAAAATGAGAATTAGTTACGGCATTCTGCTGGAACATACTTGTCAGCAATAGTTCCTTTACCTACATTAGCATTTGCTACAGTTGAACCAGCTGATGCGCATACCCATGTAATTGAACCAGCTGTTGGAATTGTTGAACCTGTAGCAGTACCAACTAATGCCACACCTGTAGTTCTAGATCCATCTAATGGGGTTAGAATAAGAGTACTGCCCGATGCTACATTAGATTGATATGTAATGGTAATACGGCCATTCGATGATGCAATGTTAACGCTTGCTACGTTTTTAGTTGCTGCTGGAGCAGTCCAACCATTTCCTAAAGGTGCACCATTTGCAGCATTTTCCGAAACAGCAGCTTTTGCACTACCAGCTAAAGATAAACCTTCTGTTACTTTCGCACGTACCGTATAATCTTGATAAGCAGGAATTGCTACCGCAGCCAAAATACCAATGATCGCCACAACGATCATCAATTCGATAAGAGTAAAACCCTTTTGCATTGATTTCATAACATTTCTCCAATGGATATTTTTTTATAAGCTTTTTTCAGCTATTTAGTAATTAGCATGTTTTATGCCAGTCCTTAGCTTAGCTAATTTTAACTTAAAAAAACAGAGACTTAAAAGAAATTCATACTGTATAAAAGAAGATCAAATCAGACATTTTAAGAAAAAAAATGACAAATAACGTCATCTTTACTGCTTAATTATTCATTTTTTTTGCTAACGAATTTGACTATTTTCTACTTGTATGTAAATTGAGCGACTCAATTCACAGAAAATTTATTGATATTTTTTTTACCGCTTATCAGAAGATATTTGCAACAATCGACCGATAAGCGAATTTATATACAGAACATTCTGCACATTAATTGATTTTAAACAAAACAACAAGCCTTAATTTAAAATTGGCAAGATAACGTCTAATTTAGAATAATCGGTTCATTCGGCAATTCATTTTGGTCATCAAGCTCAGTTTTCACATAATACTGATCTAACACTTGCCCAATTTCCGTAACCCCATTATTCACTGCGTGTAGATACTGCTTCTGAGCCAATTGCAGCACGATACGCTGACAAATCTCATTCCATGTTTCAGTAGGTGTAGCATTTTTTAAGCCGCGATCAATCACGATTTCAACTTTGCGCTCGCATAGGTTGAGATAGAGCAATACACCACTGTTTAATTCAGTATCCCAGACCCCAAGTTCAGCAAACAGTTGTTGCGCACGTAAACGGGTATTTTGATGATAGGCTTGCGAACAGGGAATATGTCCTTCGATCACCACCTGAATCTCTCCGACATGGCCCTTTTCTGCTTGCTGGACAGCTTTAGCAATTTCGGATCGATCCTGCTTACTAAAGTACCGATGTGCGGAAGAGACATAGAAGAAATGCTTAAACCAACGTTTTAAACTCGGCTGTACCTGCTCATCCAATTTAGGTTGAGTAATAATCTGTGTTGTATCGGTCTTAGTTACCATGAGCCTGATGCTCCTCCCCCACCAAAGCTACCGCCACCGCCGCTATAACCGCTGCCGCCACCAAATCCTCCGCCTCCACCACCACGACCACCACCAGACAAGAACATCTGGAAGATCAACTGTGCCAGTGAAGTAATCAATAAAAAGAAGATCCCAACTCCAAGCAGCAAGCTCATCACTAGGCCAGCACCATTGACCAAACCTGCAACGGTTGCAGCTACAGCTGCGGTAGAAGCACTTAAACGATTACCGACGATAAATGAACCGACTACACCTGCGATAAGAATAAACAGCGCCATAGTTAAAGTATTGTCTTTGGCCTGCTGTGCTTGTATTGCTTGCTCATGCCGATCTTTCAACTCTTGTGCGGCTTGCTGCGCAATCTCAGGATCTAAGTTAACGATACGACTAATTTCATCCAACCCAGCAGAAATACCTTGTGCATATTGCCCTTGTTTAAAATAAGGGGTGATCTGATTGCGGATAATCCGACTCAATACCACATCAGGCAGCACGCCCTCCAAACCATAACCCGTCAAGATCTGGATATTACGATCATTGACTGCAATCGCCATTAGCAAGCCATTATCACGTTTTGCTGAGCCAAGCTGCCATTTTTCACCTGTTCTCAAAGCAAAATCAAAAATTGCTTCTTGCCCAGTCGTTGGTACGATAATCACCCCAATTTGCGCTTTACCTTGCTGATACAAACTAAGGATTTTCTGATTGAGTTGCTGCATTTCAGCATCACTCAAGACTTTGGCCTGATCAATCACAGGTTGATTTAATGTGGGCAAATCGCGGATTGATTCGCCTTCTGCCATGTCATTGGCCACTTGTGGCAATGCAGGAGTTTCTGCATTTTGCGTCGCTGGCGCAGCAGTGGGCTTATTCTTTTGCTGTTCTTGAATAATTTTTCCCGCAACGATCAAGTCACTTTGATCAGTTGCAGTCGCCACTTCTGCCCAAACCGTATGTTGGAAACACAATGTCGCAAAAACGATGGTAAAAACAGGCAAGACTCTCTGCTTAAACACATTCAACATACGGTGACTCCTCACAGTTCGAAACAATTTCAGATCTTAATTAAATGAAACTGTTGGAGCTTGCTGTGCAGACTGTTCCGCTTTAAAGTTTTCTTTGGTTTTCATGCCAATGACTTTAGCAGTCAACGCTTGAGGGAATTGACGGACATAGCTGTTGTAATCTTGAACCGTTGTAATGTAACGGTTACGTGCAACCGCGATACGGTTTTCAGTACCTTCAAGTTGAGCTTGTAAATCTCGGAATTGCTCGTTGGCTTTTAAATCAGGATAATTTTCTGAAACCGCAATGAGACGCGACAACGCTCCTGTTAATTGGCTTTGCGCTTGTTGGTATTTCTCGAATAGTGCTGGATCTTCCAACACTTCTTTATCAACTTTTAAGCCCGCAACATTAGAACGTGCTTGAGTGACTTCAACCAAAACTTGCTCCTCATGTTTGGCATAGCCTTTCACCACATTGACTAAATTTGGCACAAGATCAGCACGACGTTGATATTGGTTTTGAACTTCAGACCAAGAAGCAATCACAGCTTCGTCTTTAACTTGCAAAGTGTTATAACCACAACCAGTAAATAACAATGTACTTGCCAATACTGTTGCGAGTGCTGTCTGTTTGATGATTTTCATAAAAATTTATCCTCAGGTTTTTCTTTATATTTTTGCGATAATTCATTGTAATGAGATTTTTTGACAGCTGTGTAACATTTATTAAAGTTGCTTTATCTGATTTTAAACAAAAAAGGCATTACTCAAGAATATTGATGTAATGCCATGCTAAGCACAAAGTTTTAATTTTTAATTAACTATAGATTTTAGATGCAGTGTCTTCTTGGAAACTTACCATACCATATTCATCTGCCATACGCCCTTTCCAGTAATTTACCAATGCAGTGTAGTCATGTTTCGCTGGATGGAAATCGGCTTGATAATAAGATAAATATTCAGGAATCAACTGTAATAACATTTTGCTCAGTAAATACATCCCAAATAGATTACCACCCAATTTTGGTAAGCTCTTCCATTTATCCTGCCAAATCAAACGAGTAGTTGCGTAAAAAGTCAGGCTGGCAAAGCCTGTAGTCACGCTACGCATCAGCAACCGTCGAATACGATCATCGCCATATACTTCTTGGTAGACATCAAAAGCCACCGAACGATGCTCGATTTCCTCAATTGCATGCCAGACCCAAAGTTTCATTGCATCATCGTCTAACGTACTGAGTATTTCTGGATGTTTTAAAATATAGCCACCTAACATTGCAGTAAAATGCTCAAAGGCACAGGTCAAGGCCAGTTGTAATTTCGGATGAATATTTCGCAGCATATCATCCCGCTTCGCCAACCACGCCTGAAAACGATCGAGATTATAATCATCACGCCGCCATGCATCATTAAATTCGGTATGCGCTTTCGAATGCATCGCCTCTTGTCCAATAAAGGCTGCGATCTGTGCTTGTAATTGTGGATCTTGTACTTTATCGCGGACATTGCGCACACTATTCACAAAATACTGTTCTCCTATCGGAAATGTTGAAGACAGTGCCGTGAGTAAATGCGACATGACAGGAGAATTAGCAAAATAATGTCGTTTGATTTTCTTCGGGTTAAATTGCAAACGTCGTACTGTAATTCCCAATGCTTTAGGGCGATTTAAATAAGTTTTTTCCATATTCACATTTGCAAGAGCCATCTCGATTGCCTGCATCATTTCCTAGACTGGGTTCGAGTATTGCGCTGGGAAAATGGCAAAGACAGGGCAAAAAAGCTTATAAAGTTTGCCAAAACTACCAAAATGATGATTGGTCTATCACGATGATATCGGGGCGACACATTCTTGTTGTTTAATTTTCCTCAGGCCTAGCATAGCTGCTATAAAAAGCCCACCCATGATTGCGACCACAATATGAAAGGCCAATAACTGAGCCTGGGCCATGGAATAATGTAGTACCCCAACTGTCCATTCAATGATAAATGCAGTCAGCGTTCCCAATACCGCAATCCCAAAAGTCAGCCCAAGTTGTCTGAGCATATTTAAAATTGCCGCAGCAAAGCTTGCATCTGCCTGCGATACCGAATGTAGGCTCAAGGTACTCGAACTCGGTACAATCAAGCCAATACCTGCTCCCATCATGCCACTTAAGCCAATAAATAACAGATAAGATGAATTACTCTGGAAACTGACCATCGCAATCAATGCAAAGCCTGAGATCAGTAAACCGATTCGAAGCAATGACAACGCACCATAGCTTTGCTGCAATCGCCCAAACCAAATGGAAACTAACGCCTGCATCAGAAATTGCGGAGCGATCAACCAACCTGCTTGTGCTGCGCTTAAATGAACTTGCTCCTGATAAAACAGCGCAAAAACAAATAAAGAGCTATATCCCGCAAATCCTAATAAAAATGAAATCAGATTAAACCGCAAAAACATGCGGTTATGAAGTAAATGGCGTGGAACCAAAGGATGCAAAACTTTATTTTGATGTCGAATAAAAATCAGAGTAAAGATAATCGAAAATAGAACACTAAAAACAATCAGATAACCCATATGTGCTTGCTGTACCATGATAATGCTATAGGTCAAGGTTGCAATTGCCACTACACTATAAATCAGCCCTAAATAGTCAAAACTGATTTTTTGCTGATTCTCATCGGCAACAATGCCTTTCCAACCTAAAAACAATGCCAACAATCCAACGGGTAGATTTAACCAGAAAATACTTTTCCACCCCCAATAATGCACCATGAGGCCACCCATCAATGGTCCAATAATCAAGGCAAAAGCGCTAAATGAACTCCAGTTACCGATTTCTCGTGCTTTGCGATCGACTTGGGTAAAATGATGCACAATGATCGCCAAAGTCAATGGAATCAGCATTGCTCCCGCAACACCCTGAATCACTCGCCCAGCAATCAATAAACTAAAATCAGGCGCTGTGGCACAAATCACCGAGCCAAAGATAAATATCACCACACCCGTCAACCACAGACGTTTACGTCCTAACCACTGACTTAAAGCACCCACTGCCAGCATTAAACTCGACATACTCAGCGCATAGCTATCAATCACCCACTGTAAATCTGCAAGATGGCTATCGAACTGTGTCTGGATTGCGTTTAAAGCCAAATTGACACTGCTTAAATCCACCAAACAAAGAAAGGTACTGGTATACAGCGCAGCAATTAACAGCCTGTCATTGAGTTTCGATGTCATTATTTTATCCACTCAGCACAACAAAATGAGAATTATTATCGTTAATAGCATAGCAATTTATTGACTGCTTGTTAAAGTTTTATTTTCTTTGGGCATAAGACCAAATACCATCAACAAAATAAAAAAAAGCCCAAGCACAAGGCTTGGGCTTTTAGAACTTAAATATTAAAGAGAGCTTACACGCCAAGGTAATCCAAAATGCCTTCAGCAGCTTGACGACCTTCCCAAATTGCAGTCACTACCAAATCAGAACCACGTACCATATCCCCACCTGCGAAGATTTTTGGATTCGAAGTCTGGAATTTAAACTCTTGCTGTTCAGCCGCAACGACACGACCTGAACCATCTAAACTCACATTTGCACCACTGAACCAATCCGCTGGACTTGGACGGAAACCAAATGCCAATAATACGGCATCTGCTGGTAGAACCTCTTCTGAACCTGGAACAGGTTCAGGGCTACGACGACCACGGCTATCAGGCTCACCCATTTGTGTAGTGACCACTTTAACACCAGTCACTTTACCGTTCTCGCCAACAATCTCGATTGGTTGGCGGTTGAATAGGAATTTTACACCTTCTTCATAGGCATTCTTCACTTCACGTGCAGAACCTGGCATGTTGCTTTCATCACGACGATAAGCACAAGTGACATCATGCGCACCTTGACGTAATGAAGTACGGTTACAGTCCATTGCAGTATCGCCACCGCCAAGCACGATCACCTTTTTACCATCGACACTGATGTATTCGCTTGGATCTTTTTCCCAGCCTTGGCAACGGTTGACGTTGGCAATCAAGAAATCCAGGGCATCGTAAACACCATCAAGGTCTTCACCAGGGAACCCCCCTTTCATATAGGTATAAGTTCCCATACCCATAAACACGGCATCGTATTCTGCAAGCAATTGCTCAATGGTCACATCCACACCGATTTCAGTATTTAAACGGAATTCAATGCCCATCCCCGTGAAAATTTCACGACGACGTTTCATCACATCTTTTTCCATTTTAAATTCTGGAATACCAAATGTAAGGAGGCCACCAATTTCAGGGCGCTTATCAAATACAACAGGTTTAACCCCGCCACGCGCCAGAATATCCGCACAGCCTAAACCTGCTGGACCCGCACCGATGATGGCAACTTTTTTATTGGTCCATTTGACACCCGACATATCTGGACGCCAGCCTAAAGCAAATGCAGTATCATTGATATATTTTTCAGCATTACCAATAGTCACCGCACCAAAACCATCGTTTAAGGTACATGCACCTTCACACAAACGGTCTTGTGGACAGACACGACCACAAACTTCTGGCAAGGTATTAGTTTGGTGGCACAGTTCAGCAGCTTGGAAAATTTGACCTTCTGCAATCAGCTTTAACCAGTTTGGAATGTAGTTATGTACAGGACACTTCCATTCACAATACGGGTTACCACAACCTAAACAACGGTGGGTCTGATTTGCAGCCACTTCCGCAGTAAAAGGTTTATAAATTTCCACAAACTCTGCCTTGCGGACAGTAATATCTTTTTTCTCTGGATCTTGGCGTGCTACATCCAGAAATTGAAAGTCATTATTAAGGCGCTCTGCCATGTCTCTCTCCGTGGGTAGGCGCAGCGATGTCATTCATCTCTGCACCTGCCTATATCTATGCAGTCGTGGAATTATTGTGGATCAGCTTGGGTTGTTTTCAAAAGCGTTTGCAAATTAGCAGCTTTCGGTTTTACAAGCCAGAACTTACGACTATAGAAGTCGAACTCATTACGGATCTTGTAGGCCCAAGCACTACCCGTCTCTTGGATATGTTCATCAAGAATACGCAGTAAGTTTTCTTTGTGGTCTTCCATCGCTTCTGTAGAGATACGATTTAGATCAATAAGTTCGTGGTTATAGTAGTCAACAAAGTCATTATCAAGATCAAGTACATAGGCGAAACCACCGGTCATACCTGCACCGAAGTTATGACCCACTTTACCAAGTACTGTCACCACACCACCTGTCATATATTCACAACAGTGGTCGCCCGCACCTTCAATCACCGCAAAAGCACCTGAGTTACGAACCGCAAAACGCTCGCCCGCAGTTCCTGCAGCAAAGACTTTACCGCCAGTCGCACCATATAAACAGGTATTACCAATGATCGCGGTATTTTGCGTTTGGAATGGTGAACCTTTTGGTGGGAAGATCGATACACGACCACCAGCCATACCTTTACCGACATAGTCGTTGGCATCACCTTCCAGTTTGATATGCAAACCACCCGCATTCCAAACACCAAGTGACTGACCAGCTGTACCGACTAGATTCATCACCACTGGGTTGTTTTCCATACCCAAGTTGCCATAACGACGTGCAATTTCACCTGAGATACGCGCACCAATCGAACGGTCACAGTTCCCCACGGTGAAGTTGAATGAGCCGCCAGCACCTGCTTCAATTGCCGGTAACATCTCTGCCACCATTTTCTCCGCCAACACACCTTTATCAAATGGTGCATTACCTTGAACTTGGCAATATTGCGCCTTGCCTTCAGCAGAAGGATGCGACGTTAATAGTGCACTGAGATCTAGATGCGCATGTTTGTCTGTTTCACCCGGTAAAACTTCAAGTAAATCAACACGACCAATCAAGTCTTTCAGTGATGCAACACCCAATGCAGCTAACCATTCACGTGTTTCTTCTGCGATAAACTTGAAGAAGTTGATCAGCATTTCTGGCTCGCCAATATAATGCTCTTGACGTAAATGGTCTTGTTGCGTTGCAACACCAGTCGCACAGTTATTCAAGTGACAAATACGCAGGTATTTACAACCGAGTGCAATCATTGGGGTCGAACCAAAGCCAAAGCTTTCAGCACCTAAAATGGCTGCTTTCACCACATCTAAACCTGTTTTCAAACCACCATCAGTTTGAACACGCACTTTACCACGCAAATCGTTCACACGAAGCGCCTGATGTGCTTCACTTAAACCAAGTTCCCATGGTGAACCCGCATGGTGAATCGATGAAAGTGGCGATGCTGCTGTACCACCGTCATAACCAGAAATGGTAATGAAGTCTGCATACGCTTTTGCAACACCTGCCGCAATCGTTCCAACACCCGGTTCAGAAACTAATTTTACCGATACCATCGCCTGAGGATTGACTTGTTTCAAGTCAAAGATCAATTGTGATAAATCTTCAATTGAATAAATATCATGGTGCGGTGGTGGTGAAATCAGCGTGACACCCGGTACTGAGTAACGTAAACGTGCAATTAAGCCATTCACTTTACCACCTGGTAACTGACCACCTTCACCTGGTTTTGCACCCTGCGCCACTTTAATCTGTAATACTTCAGCAGAGGTTAAGTATGCTGGAGTTACACCAAAACGACCTGATGCAATCTGTTTGATTTTCGAGTTACGAATCGTGCCATAACGCGCAGGGTCTTCACCACCCTCACCCGAGTTTGAACGACCGCCAATGGTATTCATGGCAATTGCAATTGCTTCATGTGCTTCTGGTGATAATGCACCTAAAGACATGCCTGCAGAGTCAAAGCGTGGAAGAATATCTTCAATCGTTTCAACTTGATCCAATGCAATCGAGTTTGCTGTTTTTAACTTAAATAAGTCACGGATCGTTGCAACAGGACGGTTATTCACCAGCTCTGCATATTCTTTAAAGTCAACGTATTGACCAGAACGCACCGCTTTATGCAAAGCGTTAATCACGTCTGGGTTAAACGCGTGATACTCTTTACCAAATACGAATTTAAGCAAACCACCTTGATCAATCGGTTTACGATGCTGCCAAGCTGTGGTTGCCAATTTTTTCTGATCATTTTCAAGGTCAGCGAAAGTTGCACCTTGGATACGGCTTGGTACGCCAAGGAAACACTTATCAACAACTTCAGATGATAAACCCACTGCTTCAAACAATTGCCCACCACGATAAGAGGCAACTGTAGAGATACCCATTTTAGAAAGGACTTTCAATAGGCCTTTCTCGATCCCTTTACGGAAGTTGGCTTGTGCATGGATTGGGTCACCCAAAAGTTCACCTTTCGCAACCAAGTCATTGATCACATCATAAGCGAGATATGGATACACCGCTGTTGCACCAAAGCCTAACAAGACTGCAAATTGGTGTGGATCACGGGCAAAACCCGTTTCAACTAAAATATTTGCATCGGTACGCAAACCAGTTTTAATCAAATGATGGTGTACTGCACCTGTCGCCAATGCAGAGTTTGCAGGCAAGAACCCTTCACGGAGATTTTTATCCGTTAATACAATCAAAGTTTTGCCATCACGAACCGCTTGTGCCGCTTCTTCGCATATACGTGCGATTGCTGCTTGCAGACCTTCAGCTTCTGCATAGTTCAGATCGATATCAACAACACCATAACCTTCACGTTCTTTTTCAACATCACGAAGCTGCTGCATTTTCGAATTTGACAATACAGGGCTTGAAATGATGATACGGTCCGCATGTTCTGGGCCTTGCTCAAACACATTCTGTTCACGACCCAAACAGGTTTCCAACGACATTACAATTGATTCACGTAATGGATCGATCGGCGGATTGGTCACTTGCGCAAATTGTTGACGGAAGTAATCAGACACATGACGAACTTGGCGAGACAATACTGCCATTGGCGTATCATCACCCATCGAGCCTACTGCTTCCTGACCACTTTCTGCGATTGGACGCAATAACTGGTCGCGCTCTTCAAATGTCACCATAAACATTTTTTGAGCTGCTTTTAATGCATCGCCTGTTAAACCCTGATCAAGCAACTGCTCTTCAAGTTGAGGATTAGCTTGCAAACGGATGGCATGGTCACGTAACCATTCACGGTATGGACGCATGTTTTTAAGATGGTTGCTGACATCTTTGGTATCCAGCACTTTGCCAGTCAAAGTGTCGATCACCAAAATTTGCCCTGGGCCTACACGGCCTTTAGAAACAACATCTTCTGGCTCGTAACCCCACACACCAATTTCAGACGCAAGCGTGATGTAATCATTCTTGGTAATCACCCAACGTGCTGGACGTAAACCATTACGGTCAAGCATACAGATCGCATGACGGCCATCTTGAATTACCAAGCCCGCTGGGCCATCCCAAGCTTCCATGTGCTTAGAGTTGAACTCATAGAAAGCACGTAGGTCGGCATCTAAAGTTTCAACGTTTTGCCATGCTGGTGGAACCAACATACGTAGCGCGCGGAATAAGTCCATCCCACCGCCAACCAAGATTTCAAGCATGTTGTCCAAGCTTGATGAATCCGAGCCAGTACGGTTCACAATTGGATTTAACTCAGTTAAACCTGGAAGTAATGGGTTTTCAAATTTTGGCGTACGTGCCAATGCCCAGTTACGGTTTGCGGTAATGGTATTGATTTCACCATTGTGTGCAAGGTAACGGAATGGCTGTGCCAATGGCCAACGTGGCAAGGTATTGGTCGAGAAACGTTGGTGGAACACCACAATATGTGATTTTAAACGTTCATCCGCCAAGTCAGTATAGAAGTCAGCAATTGCAGCTGGCATCATCAAGCCTTTATAGCTGATGACAGTAGTTGCCAAAGTCGTCACGTAGAAAAGTGGATCGTTCTGTAATTGTTGTTCTGCACGACGACGTGCCAAGAAGAGCTTCCGGTTAAACTCAACTTCAGTTAAACCCATTGGGCAATTTACTAAAATTTGTTCAAATGCAGGCAATGATTGCAGCGCAATCTCACCTAAGGCATCATTATTTGTTGGTACAATACGCCATGCTGCAACAGTTAAGCCTTCAGCAGCAATTTCTTTATTCAAAATACTTTTTGCATGTTGTGCTAAAGCAGGATCAATGTTCAGAAATACAGTACCTGCAGCAAAAATCTCGGTCAGGTTACTACCTAGTTTTTGAGCTTCATCACGGAAAAACTGCTTCGGCATTGCCAATAACAATCCGCAACCATCTCCTGTCTTACCATCCGCGGCAATACCTCCACGGTGCGTCATGCAACTTAAACTGTGAATCGCAGTTTCGACCAGATGATGGCTTGATTCACCCTTCATGTGGGCAATCAGACCAAAACCACAGTTATCCTTAAACTCGTCAGGCTGATATAAACCTTGAGCGGGAGCTACAGTATTAGGCGATGGCATGTGCATAGCGTACCCTTCTTTCAACATGGCTCTTTCGAGCAACAAACAATCAATTCATTTTCTGCGATATTGCCGATTAACTCATACAAAGTTCAATGCTTCGCGAAAACATTTTTCATGGCGAATTTGCAATATACGTCTTTCCTTTACAAGATTGCACCCTATAAAGTGTTTTCAGTTATTACACCTTCACCTATGTTTGTAAAGCACAAAAACTTTCCATTTCACCCAATTAATGAACTGTTTAGCACAAAACAGGGCAATGAGCAGACAAATTAGCACCACAAAAAAGCAAAAAACATGCCATGTAGGCATGTTTTTACTAAATCATTAAAAAAGTTAAAATAACATCAAGATATGGGGATGAATGCACGTATTTTTGTGCATAAAAATGCACCAAAAACTATCACACCGCCACAAAAAGAACCATAAATGCGCAATTATGGTGCAATACTAATTAAAAGGATCACTCACTTCACGCTTCGAAACATCTGAACTTTCTTTTATTTTTTCGGTAGTTGCAGCTGGTTTTGGTGCCGATTGAGTTTGCTTCACGTTCACCACATTGCCCTGTGCATCACGTTGTGTCACTGTGGTTTTCACTGTCGTTGATGTATCTGTACTACGTGCGCTAGTCGTTGCTTGAGAACTCGTACTTCCTATGAGTAAGCTTTCATCGACGCGTGGCAATGCAGCAGGTCTTAACTGAACAGCATAGAGTTGATTGGTTGCCGACTTCATTTCATCAGAACCCAAATCATTCACCAAAGCTGCGTAACTTGATAATTGATGAGCAGTTGGCTGAATGGTCTCAGGCAATACCAAGTTCAATTGTGCAAATTGGCGACTCGCATCTTCAGCGCTAGAAAACACACCATAAGCGAGAACATATTGCTCAACCTGATCTTCACCACTCAAACGGAAATAGACAAACTTTCTGCGATCTTCACGATTTAACAAAAAGTTTTTCACAATCGCTTCGTCTGTACTACGGAAAACTTCCATGGTCCATTGGCGCTGATTTTCCTTAATAAACTTAGTGCCACGAAACTCAGGTGCATGATCATTGGAAACGACGACACGAGTGGTTAAATCCAATGGTTTAACTTCATCCGAAAGCGCACCCAAATGTGCCGTCGCAGCAACCTTTTCTGGCTGAATCTGAACTTGGGTTTCAGTTTGAGATGGCTGTTCTTCTTCGACCAAGGCCTTACTGTCGGTAATACCCCAAAATACCAATGCAGCAATTAAACAAGCTACGGCAAAAACCAGCCAGCTATATTGTTGAATATTTTGCCAAATTGATCGTGATACAGCCATGCTTTTCCCAAATGATTAATTATGCAGATTGATTTGCAAGAATAGATTGTTTCATCAACTCAATATCAAAGTCTTTGGTAATCACCGCTTGTCCTAATTTTTTCAATAAAACCAAACGTAACTGACCATTTAAGACCTTTTTGTCATGCGACATATAAGCCAAGAATTCATCTAATGGAATTTTTGGACATGATATCGGTAAATTAGCGCGTTGAATGATATTTTTTGTACGTTGTAAATCTTCCGTAGAGATCCAACCTAAACGCTGTGACAAATCAGCAGCCATGACCATACCTGTTGCAACTGCCTCACCATGCAACCAAGTGCCGTAACCTAGATAAGATTCAATCGCATGACCAAAGGTATGTCCAAGGTTAAGTAAAGCACGCTCACCCTGTTCTTTTTCATCATTGGCAACAATGCGTGCTTTATGCGCACATGAACGGTACACAGCTTCAGCCAAGAGATTTGCATCACGAGCAACCAAGGCAGCCATGTTTTGCTCTAACCAAACAAGGAAATCAACATCACCAAGCAAGGCATACTTAATCACCTCAGCCAAACCTGCAGAAAGCTCACGATCAGGTAAGGTATCTAGCTGTGCCATATCAGCAAGCACCACCTGTGGCTGCTGAAAAGCACCCAGCATATTTTTACCTAGGGGGTGATTAATTCCAGTCTTACCACCAACACTGGAATCAACTTGCGACAATAAAGTCGTTGGCACTTGAACAAAATTTACACCACGCTGGAAGCATGCAGATGCAAAACCAGCCATATCTCCAATCACACCACCACCTAAAGCTAAAACCGTACAATCACGATTAAAGCCAGCTTCCAGTAAAGCATCAAAAATTAAATTCAGATGCTGGATGTCTTTATATTTCTCTCCATCTGGCAAAATACATTGCGCCACTTGCTTATCTAGCTGGGTTAATGCATCCAAGTAATGTTGTAAATACAGTGGTGCAACCGTTGTATTGGATACCAACATGATTTGACGACCATGTAGATACGGCTCAAGTAAGGTTTTGGGATCTAAATGACTGCCAATAAAGATTGGATAACGACGATCACCTAACTCAACATGTAACGTTTGCATAAACTTAGACCAACCAGAAACTACTTAATTTGTTTAGATAAAATAACGTGCAAAATACGCTGTGCTAAATCTCGTGCTGCGCCTTGATTCGTTTCAATTATATAGTGTGCAACCTCACGATATAAAGGATCGCGGATCGCCAATAGATCACGTAATTTTTGCTCTGGATTTTCGACTTGTAATAATGGGCGATTTTTATCACGGTAGGTTCGCTGTAGCTGTAGCTCTACAGGAGTATAAAGATAAACAACTATTCCACGTTGTTTTAAAAATTCACGATTTTTCGGTTGTGTAACAGCACCACCACCCGTTGCCAACACTAATAATGGACGAGAAGTGAGATCATTTAAAACATTGGTTTCACGTAACCGAAAGCCAACTTCCCCTTCTTTTTCAAATATCCATGGAACTGTCGCACCTGTTTTACGCTCGATCTCATGGTCACTATCAATAAAATCCCGACCAAGTAATTCTGCTAAATGCCGACCAACTGTTGTTTTTCCTGCCCCCATTGGCCCTACCAAATAGATATTTGGTAGGGTTTCAAACGCTTTGCTTGGCAACGCGCCACCTATATTCATTGCAATTATTGAAAATATATTAATGATTTCTAGTCAAAGTGTCATTAACAATTCTCGGCGTCACAAAAATAAGCAGTTCACGTTTATTATCGGTTTTCATATCTCTACGGAATAATCGACCAATATATGGTAAATCCCCCAAGAAAGGCACTTTAACTTGAGAGCTGATATTTTCCTGTTCAAAAATGCCACCGAGTACCACTGTTTCACCATTATCCACCAATACATTGGTATCAATTTGATTTTTATTAATGGTGAGTTGTCCTGTTGGTGTAGGTGTACTTTGTGAATCTTTGGTAATGTTCAGCTTCATCATGACCTTACCCTCAGGGGTAATGCTTGGTGTAACATCCAGACTCAAAGTTGCATCAATAAATTCTGTTTTAGGTACTGCATTTGCACCACCACCAGAAGAAGAGGTATAAGGAATTTTCTTACCTGATTCAATTTTTGCTGGTTGCTTATCAGCAGTCATGACTTTTGGTGTTGAAATCACCTCACCATAACCATCCGCTTGAACTGCAGACAACTCCAGATCCAACATAAAATCAGATAAACTAATCAAACCAAAAGCAATACGACTTGCACCTGGTGTAACAGCACCTAAATCCACATTCAGGTTATCTGGGCGTTCAATTTCATATTTCCAACCACCAGTATCACTGTCCTTAGTCGGCTTTCTTAAATCCCATAATGTCTGATCACTCCCCCCTACCAAAAGATCATTATTATTGGTAATTCCCTGAGACAAAATCCCCCACTTTACCCCCATTTCTCGGGTAAAATCAGTACTGGCACTGACAATACGCGCTTCAATCATTACCTGCTTGACTGAAACATCAAGTAAATCAACCATCTTCCGGATCTGATCAATCTTTTGTGAAGTGTCATTTACAATTAAAGTATTAGTTCGCGGATCAGTCGATACAGTTCCTCTTGGGCTTAACAAACCACCAGCCAAAGTATCATTACTTATTGATCCTGAACCACCATTATTACCTGTATTTGCATTTTTACCTTGCGTAATGAGCTTTTCAATATCAGCGGCTTTTGCATAGCTTAATTTAATATATTCTGTTTGAATCGGTGCAAGTTTAACGCTTTGTGCTAACGCTTTTGCCTCCTCTTCCTCAGCCTTAATCAATTCAGAAACAGGTGCAATCCAGATCACATTACCATTACGGCGTTTATCCAAATTTTTAGTTTTTAAGACGATATCTAATGCCTGATCCCAAGGTACATCTTTTAGGCGCAAAGTGATATTACCTTGAACGGTATCTGCTGCAACCATATTGATGCCAGTAAAATCCGCCAATAGTTGCAATACACGACGTACTTCAATATCTTGGAAATCTAAAGAGATTTTATTACCCGTATATGTTTGCGCCTTAGCTTTAGTCGGAGACTTATCCTCAGGACGTTTCAAGCTAATCGTCAACTTATTTTCCGCTTGATATGCCATATATTCATAGCTACCCGCAGATTGAATAGTAATGACACCATTCCCTTTATCATTATAAGCATCAATACTCGCGACAGGTGTCGCAAAATCATTGGTATTTAAACGACGCGCTAAATGTGTTGGGATTTTATTACCAGCAGTACGCACCACAATCTTGCTGCCTTGCTGCTGCACATCCACTGGGGTGTTATTCCCCAACAAATCAATCACAACCAAGCCTTCACCTTGATTGCCTCTTTGGAAACCAATATTGGAAACACCTTGTTGTACCTGTCGAACAGCAGCAGGTGTATTTATAGTAGCAGGTTTGGCTGAGTTAATTTTAAGAACAAAGGTATTGCCTTCAACACGTGTTGTAAAGGCACCCGCATCTTTTAAATTCACAATCACACGGGAGCGTTGATCATCTGATGCAATGTCGATCGAGCTCGCTTCAGCAGTTGATACTGGAATCGAGTTTTGCTTGAGGCTCTGTTGAGCTTTATCAAAATCCAAAATCAAACGAGAGGGTTGCTCTAGCTGATATGCCTGTGGTTGTGGCGGTAGACCATCAAACATCACACGAATTTCCGTGCCTTGATCTGCCAAACTCATTGGTACAATATTGGTCATACTCACTTGCGCCGATGCAACTTGCATCACTGCGATAGCGACCGCACCCATAGAAAATTGACGGAATGCATGATTCATGGTCTTCGCTTCCCCAAATAAAGAATCTTTAAACTGTTTTTTCATTTTTATTCCCTTAATCTTACGGCGCTGGTCCAATTAAAACGAGTGTACGAGGTCTCTCGACATAGCCTTCTCGACCATCAGGTACAATCTCCACCAAATCGATTTGGGTTGGGCTAATTTTAATAATACGCCCTTGATTCATACCCAAATAACTTCCGACTTGCACACGTTCAATTTGACCGTCTGGTGTCTGAATCAGGGCAATCGTATTGCTGGTTTTACCACGCATACTGCCCTTCATATTCAATGATTCCAGCGCATAACTCTCTAAAGGCTGTGGCTGGCGATTAAAATTCGGATAAACCCGCTTACCCGCCATAATTTTCAACTCAGCAGCCAATGAGCTTGGCATAAATGGGCTTTTAAGCTGATGTGCTGAATAGTTAAATAATGGCACAGGGGTAAAAACTGGTGCTGGCTCAATTGGCAAAGGTGGCTGATTACGAATTTCTGCCATCTTCTGATTCACCGCATCAATACGTGAATCACACCCCACCAAACTCGCTCCAATCAAGAAACCAAGTAATAATTTATAATTATTCACTACTATTTTCCTCCTTGCGCAGGTGGAGTAGTTGCTGCAGCTGCACCAGCAGCATTATTCGTTTGCTCATCCGCCCCAACATAACGATATGTTTTTGCTTTAACGGTATAGTTCACCACAGGAATGTCTGATTTTTTCTGTGTATCTTCTTTTGCTTCAACCGTAAAATCATGCAAAGTCACGATCCGAGGTAAGGCAGCAATACCCGTTACAAAAGCACCAAAGGCGTGATAATCACCTGTCGCATCAATACTGATTGGCTGTTCAATAAAGAACTCTTGCTTCACTTCACTCTCAAGACGAATATTTTTAAATTTCAGTCCAGAGTTCACGCCCGTTAAGTTAATGTCTTCAACCAAGCTTGGAATTTCTGTTTCTTTTGGTAGTTGCTCTAACTGTTGATTAAAATTGGCTTCCATTTCTTGTAATTGCGCTTGATATTGTTGCAAGTTACGCAATTTTGAATCTTTTTCTCTAAACTCATTCAGCAAGCTTTGTTCTTGAGCTTCTGCATTTGAAATTGATTCAAGCTGAGACTTAATCACCACAAAATAGCCCAATGCAGCAACCGCCAAGAAAACGAAAATCCAGCAGGTAATTTTGACCGATAACGGCCAACTGCCATAATTATTCATGTCCAGCGTATTGAATTGCTGGAAGAATTGGTCTACCGTCATTTTCTTTTTCTTTGTAGCAACGGTGTCTTGATTTAAATCATCTGATTTATCTAATTTCATTTTGCCACCCCGACTACCCCTGATGCCGCTGCTTCTGACGTTGGTGCAGCTTCTGCAGTTGTCCCGATTTCACCTAAATCCACAGTGACAACAAAGCTTCCATAATTTTCCTCAACACGAGGCACCAAAGAACTTGCTGTTTTTTCTTTATTTTTATTTTCATCCACAGCAAGGAAAGAATTCATAAAGGCATTACGATACCAAGGCGAAGCTTCTAAATTACGTAGAAGTTCAGCCACCGTATTTGGACTTTCAGCTTTACCTTCAATCGTGAATTTATCCCCAGTACGCGTAAACTTGGTTAAATACATGGTTGGGGGAGTAACCCGAACCAATTCATCAACCAAACGCACAGTAACAGGCCGCTGTCCTTGCAAACCTTGAATCAGTTTCATGCGCTCAATAATCGCATTACGTCGTTCTTGTAAGCCATCAAGTGCTTTCAACTGAGTATCTAAATTTTGATTGGTACTGACAATCAGTTGATTGGCTTGCTCTTGATCATTCAATTTATGATCAAAATACATCCACCCAGAAAAGACCGATGCAACCCCTAATGCAGCAACCCCAACACAAAATGCGACAAACTGTTTCTTTCTTTGTTCTCTTAGCTCATCACGCCAAGGGAGTAAGTTAATCTTTGCCATTAATCAAAACTCCTCAATGCCAAACCACATGCAACCATCAAAGAGGAAGCATCGTTTTCAATTTTTTTAATATCAATTTGGGGAGAAAAACCCATTTGTAGGAATGGATTGGCAATAGTGACGCGATAACCGAGTTTTTGTTGTAATAGCTTAGCTAGGCCTGGAATATTGGCATTCCCTCCAGCAAGTAAAATATGATCTATTTCATTGAATTGGGAAGATGAAAAGAAAAATTGAAGTGACCGCGCAGCTTGTTGTACGACGGCATCCAAGAAGGGTTCAAGGACCTCTGTGTCATAATCATCTGGTAAGGTTCTTTCTTTTTTGGCACGTCCAGCTTCTTCAAAAGAAAGACCATAGCGACTCTGAACATCTTGGGTTAGCTGGCGGCCACCAAACACTTGCTCACGTGTATAGATGATCTTGCCTTTTTGCATTACAGATAACGTGGTCATAGTATGACCAATATCTAAAATACCTACCGTGTTTGCGCCCATCGGTAATGTATCTGCAAACACACTGAAGGCACGTTCCATTGCATAGCTTTCAACTTCTGCAATTTTTGCAGTTAAACCCGCTAGTTCAAGCACTTCTACGCGCGTGTCTACATTCTCGGTGCGCGTTGCAACCAAGAGCACATTTACCCGGTTTGGATTGGCCAAACGATCAGGTAAAACCTCAAAATCTAGGCTCACTTCATCTAATGGGAACGGAATGTATTGCTCAGCATCCATACGAATTTGAACTTCTCGTTCTTCATCCGTCATGTCAGCATCCATCTCGATGATCTTATTAATGACCATCGAAGTCGGTACTGCAATCGCAACATTCATAGTGTGAGGGTTCGCAAGGTTTACCACTCTCTCAAGTGCATCCCCTACCGCCTCTGGATTCAGTATGCTTTTTTCGACCACACTGCTTTCAGGCAATGGCATCACTGCATAACTTTCAACCCAATATCTACCGTTCTTTACAGAGAGCTCCAATAATTTAACAGTTGTCGAACTAATATCGACACCTGTTAACCCCTTATTTGGTTTACGATATAACCTGAGCACAGTACTTTCCTATTTATTTTTTTATCCCCAAAAATACAACACACTAATTTGTTTTGGTCTTTAATTGCTACGGATACAATAACTCATCTAACAATCCGCATGTCTAAAGGATATACTGACCACAATTAGTTTGCCATTCGCTCTTATTAAAACTTACTTATTATGAAAAAGCTATCCAGTTCTGGTATTGTTCGCCCATTTTTTTTGATCGTTATTATTATCTTAGTCTCACTTCCAATGGGATTTTATGGCATGTATCTCTATCTCGCACCTTCACTGCCAGATATGAGTTCACTCAAAAAAGCGCCTTTACTAAAACCTTTGCAAGTTTATACAGCAGATAATCAGTTAATTGCGGAATATGGCGGAAAATTATCAATACCAGTTAAGTATGAGCAGATTCCACCAACATTTATTCATGCTTTTTTAGCAGCGGAAGACTCATCCTTTTTTGAACATAACGGTATTAGTTTTAAAGGGCTTGGGCGAGCGCTAACTGAATCTGTTACAGGGTCTGATGTCCAAACTGGGGGCTCAACCATTACCATGCAGGTTGCAAAGAACTATTATTTAAGTCCAGATCGAACACTTCGTCGCAAACTAACTGAAGTGTTTTTGGCACGAAAAATCGAGCAAAACTTAACTAAACAAGAAATTCTAGCTGCATATGTCAATAAAATTTTCTTAGGTAAAAATGCCTATGGTATTGCTGCCGCTGCACGTGTCTATTACAACAAAAATATTGGCGAGCTAACCATAGCACAAATGGCAATGATTGCAGGTCTACCTAAAGCACCTTCAAAATATAACCCCGTAGTTAATCCAGAGCGTGCGCTTGAACGTCGCAACTGGATTTTAGGGCGTATGTTACAACTGGGCTATATCAACCAAAACCAATATCAACAAGCAGTTGCAGAATCCATCAACTTAAATATGATTGATCGCTCAGTCAGCAACGTCTTTCCTTATGTAGGTGAAATGGTTCGCTCAGAACTGGTCGAGCATTTTGGTGAACAGGCTGTTGACTCAGGTTATAAGGTATACACGACGATTGACAGTAATCGTCAACGTTATGCTGAACAATCCATTCAGGATGGTTTGGAGGCTTATGACCGTCGTCACGGTTGGCGTGGTCCCGAAGCACATGACAAGCCACTCAAACAATTTATTGCTTACGCAAACACCTACCCGGCACAAGTGATCAAGGTCAATAACAACTCTTTTGATGCCCTGATGCAAGATGGCTCAACAGTCACTGTCAATTGGTCAGGAATGTCATGGGTTCGCCCTTACCGCAATGCTAATAGTGTTGGTGGTGCTCCTTCCAATGCCTCACAAATTGTCAAAGTAAAAGATATTATTCGTCTACGTCCAAATGAAGGCAAAACAGTGTGGTCTTTGGTCCAAGTGCCAAAAGTTCAAGGACAACTGATTGCCATTAATCCAAATGATGGTGCAATTGAAGCCGTTGTTGGCGGTTATAACTTTTATCAATCGAAGTTTAATCGTGCGATACAAGGTTGGAGACAACCAGGTTCCACCATTAAGCCTTTTGTCTATGCGCTGGCTTTGGAACGCGGTATGACGCCGTATAGCATGGTCAATGACAGTCCAATCACTATTGGCAAGTGGTCTCCAAGGAACTCTGATGGCCGCTATTTGGGTATGATCCCATTACGCCGTGCGCTTTATTTATCCCGAAATACAGTTTCTGTCCGTTTATTACAAAACGTTGGGATTGAACGTACTCGCCAATTGTTTATGGACTTTGGTTTACAAGAAGATCAGATCCCGCGTAACTATACTATCGCTTTAGGTACACCACAGGTACTACCAATTCAAATGGCGACAGGTTACGCCACTTTTGCCAATGGCGGCTATCGCATTCAACCGCACTTTATTAAACGTATTGAAGATGCCGCTGGTAAAGTTATTTATGAAGCAAAACCTGACTATGCATGTATCCCATGTATTAGTAATCCAAATGCAAGTAAAGAACAGCAAACTGCTGAAGCAGAAAAAGATAAATCTAAAGACCAAGTAACCGAAGTTAGCAATCAGACTTTAGATGACGCGACAGCTGCTTCTGAAGCGCCAATATTGACCGCTGATGCTGCACAGACAGCAAAAGCCAATAGTGATTACCGTCAGGCACAACGCATCTTAAAATCAAGTTCAGCCTATGACATGGCCAACATCTTACGTGATGTCATCCAGCATGGTACTGGACGAGCTGCACTTAAAATTGGTCGTGATGATTTAGGCGGAAAAACAGGAACAACCAATGATGCCAAAGATGCTTGGTTCGCAGGTTTCAATGGCAACTTAGTTGCGATTGCTTGGGTTGGTTTTGATCAGCCACGTACACTAGGTCGTCGTGAATACGGTGGTGTGGCTGCACTTCCAATCTGGACCAACTTCATGGGCAAATCTTTAAAAGATACACCATCTGCATGGGTCCGTTTGGATAAAGAAGCGAAAGATCCTATCTCTCGTGATAAGTTACAAATCCAGCAAAGCGAAGATAAAAAAGAGTATCGTGCTTCTCCACCATTGGCGCGCCCGCTTTATCGCCCTGCACCACCGGCACCAGTTCGCTCAACACAAAATGATTTTTCAGACCTACCTGGAACCACTCCAGTAACTGATGAACAACCGATTGTCCCAGCGAAAAAGCAGCCACCTGCAATGGGTTCAAATTCACCAAGCCCAACACCTCCACCGAAAGAAAAGGATGGGATTGAGCATTTGATCAATCAAATCCAGTAAATAAAAAAGAAGCCATCACATTGATGGCTTCTTTCTTTTCTGAAACAGATAAATTTGAAAGGCTGCTGTGGCCTCAAACATCTGCGCTTGTTCCAAGGCTTTACGCCGTTCAGGATTGGCTTTATAGGCGTAAGGGGTCATTGCAATCAAATTCTTTAACGCTTGCTGATCCAACTGCATTGGTGCTTCAACGATCTGTGCTTGCTTTAACTCAAACTGAGCATCCAGCTGCTGCACAAACTTCTCTGGCTCATGTAAATTGACTTGCTCAAAGAGGGCTTCACGCAAATCATAGAGATGTTTTGGTGCAGGGGTCACTACAATTAAATATCCATCGTCACGCAAGACTCTGACGATTTCATCTTGAGGAATTGGACTAAATAAGCTGGTACAGATATCCAGTGAGTGATCCTGCACAGGTAAGGTTGCACCTGTTCCAACCACCCATGTGACTTTGGAATTTAATTTTGCTGCGCGCTGTACCGCTGTTTTGGCAATATCTACCCCAATACACTGCTGTGTATGTGCTTGCATAGCACTGGTGTAATAACCCTCACCACAACCAATATCTAAAACTGCTTGAGGTTTAAGTTGCTGTAGAATTTCAACCACGGCTTGCTGCAAGGGCTGATAAAAACCTGCTTGCAAAAACTCACGACGCGCCAGCACCGACTCTGCAGTATCTCCTGGGCTTTTGCTGTGCTTATGCTGCACCACATGCAAATTGACATAGCCTTGTTTAGCTACATCATAGTGATGCCCTTTCTCACAGCGCCATGAGTTTTCAACCAAATTCAAGGATTGGCGACAAACAGGACACATCAACAAACTCATCTATTTTCTCCAAACATAAAAAAAGCTGGTCATCACCAGCTTCTTTCTTGAATCATGGTTTAACGTAATTTTAGCGTCATTAAGCCTAATACAACGAGGAAGATGGTAATAATCCAGAAACGGATTACTACTTGTGTTTCTTTCCAGCCTTGCTTTTCATAATGATGATGTAACGGCGCCATCAAGAACACACGCTTGTTACGCATTCGTAATGAACCGATCTGCAAGAATACAGAGATCGCTTCCATTACAAACACACCACCCATAATCGCAAATACGATTTCTTGACGAACCATGACCGCAATCGTACCCAACATCGCGCCAAGTGCCAACGCACCGACATCCCCCATAAACACTTGGGCAGGATGGGCATTGTACCAAAGGAAGGCCAAACCAGCACCAACCATGGCAGAACAGATCACCACCAGTTCAGAAGTATATTTTACATAAGGAATATGCAAATAATTGGCAAAACGAATATCACCAGATAAATAAGCAAATACGCCTAATCCCGCTGCGACCATGACAATTGGCATAATCGCCAAACCATCCAAACCATCCGTCAAGTTAACCGCATTGGATGCGCCATTAATCACCAGATAGGTAAATACAATAAATGCCAAACCTAATGGTACAGCTGAAAGTGGAATAGAAAGATTTTTAAAGAATGGAATCAACAAATCCAGCATATTGGCTGTATGTTCAATGCTATCTTGTTGTTTTGCAATTACGTAAAGGGCAATACCTGCACCTAAAGAAGCCACCGATGTCCAGAAAAATTTCTTGCGTGCGGGTAAGCCTGCATTGTCCTTATAACGGACTTTAATCCAGTCATCCGCCCAACCAACAGCACCAAATACGACCATCACTCCAAGCACGATCCAGACATATGGATTTGATAAATCAGCCCAGAGCAAGGTGCTAATCCCAATGGAGAGCAAAATAAGAATCCCACCCATGGTTGGGGTTCCCATTTTTTTGGCATGGTTTTCTGGCGCAAAAGAGCTCACCGCCTGACCATATTTTAATGCCTGTAATTTACGAATCATGACTGGACCTAAAACCAGTCCGATCGTCAAGGCCGTCAGTAAACTCAACAAAGAGCGCAATGTTAAATAACGAACAACCTGAAACGAACTGTTATAGTCCGCCAATTGCTCAAATAACCATAACAACATTTAAATTTTCTCCATCAAGTCAGCCATCAACGTTTCCATATGGGTATAACGAGACCCTTTAAACAGGAAACTCATTGACTGGGGTTGATGTGTTTGGACTAAATTAATTAAAAATGGCAATGCTTCTGCCTGTGTTACAAAGGCATGTAACTTTTCTGAGTGCGATGAACCTTGTTGCGCTGCTTCAGCAAACTCCCCCACCACAACCAATTGATCAAGCGGCATATTCGCCAAGTCTTGCCCAAGATCATGATGTTCTTGCCAGCTACTATCACCTAGCTCACCAATATCTCCCATCACCATGACTTTTAAGCCTTGTTGCTGCAACAAAACCTGTGCCGCTGCACGCATCGAAGTCGGATTGGCATTATAAGTATCATCAATAAAAAGGTGATTTTGATGTTGGATAAAGTTCAAACGCCCTTTAGCACCTTGCGCTTGCTCCAAACCTTGCACAATGTCATCCAAAGCAATACCAAGCGCGAGCGCAAATGCAGTCGCTGCTGCTGCATTCTGCACATTATGTGCCCCTGCAAATGGCAAATTCACCGCACGTATACCTTGTGGTGTATGCAAATTAAATTGTGCCGATTGTGGGTGTAACTGCAACTCTGTTGCATAAACATCACCACCTTCACCAAAACTCAAGATCGGATGTGCTTGTGCATTTTGACGAATGGTCTCACTAAAATCATCTTGTGCAGGGACGATTGCAGTGCCTTGAGGCAAAATATGCGCATAGATTTCTGATTTAGCACGGCAAATGCCTTCGCGTCCACCAAACTCACCCAAGTGTGCGGTGCCGATATTCAAAATCCCTGCCACATGTGGCTGCACCAAATTCGAGGTATAATCAATTTCACCCTGATGGCTGGCACCCAGCTCCATCACAGCATATTGATGTTCTGGGCGCAGCTCTAGCAGCATCATTGGCACGCCCAAATCGTTATTCAAGTTACCACGGGTAATTAAGGTGGGTGCCAAACGAGATAAAATACTGCCCAACATTTCTTTGGTCGTGGTTTTGCCACTACTGCCTGTTAAAGCAATCACTTTAAGTTGCGGATTCTGCTGACGACGGTAAGCACCAAGTTGCCCCAAAGCCAAACGGGTATCTTTTACAATCAGTTGTGCAATATCTGCATCGATTGGATGTTCAACAATAGCGATCTGACAATCTTGCGTTGCAACTTGCGCGACAAAATTATGCGCATCAAAACGCTCACCTTTTAAGGCAAGGAAAGCATCGCCTGCTTCTGCATGACGTGAGTCAGTTAAAATACGTTTAATTTCACCTTGTGGAACATTTTGCTGAAACCACTCACCTTGGGTCGCTTGTTGTAATTGTTCTGCGCTCCAAGCTTGTAATGGAACGGTACTGGTGGTTGAAGTATGCATACGCTATTTACCTTTTAACCTTATTATTGCGCAAGATAAGCTGAATCGACAGAATGTGGTTGTGCATCAATCGCAGACTGTACTTCAACTACATCATCAAACCAGTGGCGAACTCCATCAATTTCTTGATAGTTTTCATGACCTTTGCCTGCAATCACCACAATATCACCTGCTTGAGCCTGAGCCACTACAAATTTAATCGCTTCACGACGATCATGAATTTCATGCATCACATGTTTTGCAAAGTGAATTCCTTGCTTCATATCTGCAAAAATCTGCTCAGGATTCTCAGTTCGTGGATTGTCTGAAGTTAAAATGACAGGATTGGCATGATCTAAAGCAGCTTGCGTCATCAATGGACGCTTACCGCGATCACGATCTCCACCACACCCAAACACCGCCCAAAGCTGTCCTGTGACATGACGCTTTAAGGTCGTCAATACTTGAATTAAAGCATCAGGAGTATGTGCATAATCCACTACAAATAAACGATCTGCGTCTTGGATCACTTGCATACGACCCGGTGCACCTATGAGCTGAGGTACAAACTGAACTAAATCAGCCAAGGCAAAGCCGGCATACTCTGCTGCAATCAAGCTCGCCAATAAGTTCTCAACATTAAAGTGCCCAAGTAATGGGCTTTGTACTGTATATCTACCAGTCGGACTGGTCAGTGTAAAACTTGCCCCACTGAGACGATACTGCAAATCCGCAATATAATAATCCGCTGTCGTCTGAGTTAAAGAATAAGTCAAAATTTTAGGTTGTGCGGGATTAGCCTTCGCAGCATCTATCATTAGATATGCATGTGCATCATCCAAGTTAATCACTACGGCTTTTAAGGTCGTGAATTTGAATAATAAGGCCTTGGCTTCAGCATAAGCCTCCAAAGTACCGTGATAATCCAGATGATCACGACTTAAATTACTATAAACCGCGATTTCAAGGTCGCAGCCGTTCAAACGGCCTTGTTCTAAACCATGTGAGCTGGCTTCCAATGCGACAAAGCTCGCCCCCTGTTTGGCATAGTCATGTAGGGCTTGTTGTAATTGTAAAGCGTCTAAAGTGGTATGTGTTGATGGGGTTAAATTCGGCAGAATCCCATTCCCCGTGGTCCCCATCACAGCGCAACCTTTGCCTTGTGAACTAAGTAATTCAGCAATCAGACGCGAAATCGTGGTTTTACCATTGGTTCCCGTCACTGCAATACCGCATAAGGGCTGTACAGGATCAACTGCTTGCAAAAATTGCTTTTGCCATTGGCCCATCAAATAACGCACATCTGGACACACCCATTCATTATCAAAACCTAAAGCGGTCTCACTAATGATCGCCAATGCCCCAGCATCTATAGCATTCTGGGCAAACTGACGTGTTTTTTCAGGTTGGCTATAACTACTCAGAGCAATAAAAATTTGCCCTTTCTCAACCTTACGACTGTCTAGACAAAAGCCCTGAAAAGGCTGTGTATACCAAACCGCATCGATGTTGATCGGATGTATCTGTTGAAAACTAATCGACATAATCTACCTACGGATTGGATTTTATAGAAGTATCTAGTGGCTTATCTAAAGGCACATTCAGTAACCGTAAGGACTCTTGCATGATGCGTGCAAACACAGGTGCTGCCACCAAACCACCGTAGTAGCGACCTTGTGGGTTTTCAACCACTACAATCATAGCCAAACGCGGATCACTGATCGGGGCGACGCCTGCAAACAGTGCACGATATTCACTATTTGAATAGCCTTTACGGTCTGCACGTAATTTATGTGCCGTCCCTGTTTTACCGCCAACACGATAACCAGGGATTACGGCTTGTTTCGCGGTTCCACCTGGCATGGTCACTTGTTCAAGCATAGTCAAAACTTGATCAGCAATTTTAGGTGCTAATACTTGCGTACCCTCAGGGGCCTTGTCTAACTTACGCAAGCTCAATGGCATTTGTACACCATGATTGGCCAACATGGCATAACCTTGTGCAACCTGCAGAATGGTTGCATTCAAACCATAACCATAAGCCATGGTTCCCAACTGAGATGGGTTCAGTTTATTGCCAGAATAAAGCAAACCAGCACTTTCACCCGGGAATTTCACCGCTGAACGATGACCAAAGCCTGCACGTCTAAAGAATGAAGGCACAGTATCTTTTGGTAGAGACAAGGCAATTTTTGCTGAACCGACGTTCGAAGATTTAATAATGACGCCTGAAACTGTTAATGCACCGTAGTTATGGGTATCACGAATAGTATGCCAGCCTAAGCGCATTGAACCCGGTGATGTATTCACAATAGTATTAGGTGTATATTTACCACTTTCCAAAGCAGCAGCCACAGTAAATGGTTTCATGGTTGAACCAGGCTCAAACATGTCAATTGCGCCACGGTTACGCATCGCATCTTTATTACCAAGACCATTTTTATCATTCGGGTTATACGACGGCCAACTGGTCATCGCCAAGATTTCACCCGTTTTAACATCCACTGCAATGGCCGTTGCTGAACGTGCATTGTTGGCAACACCTGCAGCGGTTAACTCCCGATACATAATATATTGCAAACGAGAGTCGATACTCAGGGTGACATTCTCACCAGATTCAACTTCTTTAATTACTTCCGAGACTTTAAGGCGATTCCCTTTTTTATCTCGGATAATTTTTTGCTCACCATCAACGCCTGACAACTGTTTATTCAGTTGCATTTCCAGACCTTCAATCCCCATCCCTTCACTATTGGTCAAACCAATAATCTGGGCATTCGGTTGCGGTTGCGGGTAGTAGCGTTTATAACTTTTCTCGGCGTAAACACCTTGGAAATTGCGTTTGGTAATTAAGTCTGCTTGCTGCGGTGGAATTTCTTTTTGCAACACCAAATAGCGTGAACGCGGACGCGCCTGCATTTGTTTCTTTAAATCTGCACGATCAACACCAACAACATCTGCCAATTCATCTAGGTTCAGGTTCTTATCGGGCAATTGACGTTTTAATTTACGATTATTCGGATCTTTTTTGAGTTCTGCTGTGATGTCATCAAACTGCTGTTTGGTTTCCCAATAATCTCGTGGGTCAATCACGATTTTCATAATCGGGGTGCTAATCGCCAAAGGAACACCGTGGCGATCACTAATCACGCCACGCATCGCCTCAAGTCGCTCAGTCCTTAAAATATTGGCATTGGCTTTATTTTGTAAGAAGTCTTTATTGACGACCTGCACATAGAAAGCACGCGCAATCAGCACAACAAAGCACAGCAGTACTGTGCCCCAAAGCAAATAAAATCGCCACATATCTAAAGCAAGGGTGGGTCTTTCAGAAATGGACTGCTTTTTTTTCCGTATTGGTTTGCTTCGCTTATCTGCCATACAGCATGCCTTATTTATCTTGCTTTGAAGTCATAGGTAAAGAAATCACGACCGTCTGCGTCGCTGGTGGTGAGAACATACGGAGTTGCGTTACTGCACGCGAACCAATCTGTGCAGTTGCACCAAAGGTTTGCTGCTCAATCAATAAACGCCCCCATTCTGCGTTTAGATCATCTCTTTCACGCATATATGCACTCAAGTCACGATAATCATGACGATATTCAAATACCTGAAATACCACCATCATTGCACTTGTGAACACCAGTGCAACAAGTACAGCATAGACAGCAAGCTTTTTCAGACCTTTTTTGCTGCTTGCTACTACATCGCCATCATCATTGTTGTTATTCATTGTTAGCCTTTTTGCTCTAAACGCTCTGCCACACGCAACCATGCACTACGTGAACGAGGATTTGCTTTTACTTCTGCTTCACTCGCACGAATACGAGAAACTTTCTTTAAACGTCGAGTATCAACCTGTGCTTGAGGCATACCCCAGCCTGAATCTTCAGGCAAACTCGATTCTTTTTGAATAAACTGCTTAATTAAACGATCTTCCAAAGAGTGAAAGCTAATCACTGCCAACTGCCCTGTTGCCTTTAATAGGTCTACAGCTTGCGGCAAAAAAGTCTCGATATCATCAAGTTCTTTGTTAATCGCTATACGAATCGCTTGGAAGGTACGCGTCGCAGGATGCTTATGCTTTTCCCACTTTGGATGTGCTGTTTTAACCACTTCTGCCAATTGTGCTGTTGTGGTCATTTCACCCGCTAGTTTAATCGCTTTGGCAATACGACGGCTATAACGTTCTTCGCCGTATTGGTAAATAATATTTGCGAGTTTTTCTTCTTCTATTTCAAGCAGCCATTGCGCAGCCGTTGGACCTTGCGAATTATCCATACGCATATCGAGTGGCCCATTTTGCATAAAACTAAAACCACGCTCTGCCTGATCCAACTGTGGTGATGAAACACCGAGATCAGCCATAATGCCATCAACTTCATGAATGCCAATGTTAGCGAGTTCTTCTTGAATATCAGCAAAACTGGCATGAATAATTTTAAAACGTGGATCTTCTTGTTCTAATTGCGCTGCAACCTCAAGGGCTTGGGGATCTTTATCAAAGGCATAGACGCGCGCATTGGCATCCAATTTTGAGAGTAATAACTTGGTATGCCCACCACGACCAAAGGTCGCATCGACAAAAATACCAGTATCGCGGCCTGCCAATACGCCATCAACGGTTTCATGAAGTAAGACAGAAATATGCGACATAAGAAATGAATCAACAGCTAAAAATGTAACTGCACATTATCACCTTGTTTTATGCTAGCACCAAACGACTTTTTGTAGAGAATTCTTAACTTTTCATAGATAAAACCGTTTTCTTAACATTTTTCAGTCAATAAAAAAGCAAATACCAACGGCATTTGCTTTTCCAACTTTGAGTATGTGCTAAATGTGAACCTAATTTATGGTTTTTCCGCATAAATCTGATCAAAAATCGCACCATTCACAAAATGGGTTTTTTGTGCTTTTGCCCAACCACCAAACACGTCATTAATTTTGAAGAGTTTAATCTTTGGAAATTGCTGCGCATATTTTGCTGCCACTTGCGGGTTACGCGGACGGAAATAATATTTCGCAGCAAGATCTTGTCCTAAAGGTGAATAAAGGAAATTTAAGTAACCACGTGCCAACTGACGATTGCCATTTTTATCTACAGTTTTATCAACGATGGCAACCGATGGCTCTGCCAAAATGGAAATTGATGGATACACAATTTCAAATTTATCTTTACCTAAACCTTGTGTCGCCAATAAAGCCTCATTTTCCCAAGACAGCAACACATCACCAATGCCACGCTCAGCAAAAGTGGTGAGGGATCCTCGTGCACCTGAGTCTAAGACTTTGACATTTTGATAGAGTTTTTTCACTAACTCACGTGCTTTGGTATCGTTACCACCCGGTTGTTTGAGTGCATAGCCCCAAGCCGCCAAATAAATCCAGCGCGGTGCACCACCTGTCTTCGGATTCGGGGTAATGATTTCCACACCGGACTTGGTCAAATCATTCCAGTCACGGATATTCTTTGGGTTGCCTTTACGCACCAAGAACACCACAGTTGAAGTGTACGGTGCTGAATTGTCTTTAAATTGTTTTTGCCAGTCCTTACGAATTAAACCTGCATTGGCAATTTCATCAATATCATTGGCCAATGCAAGCGTTACGACGTCTGCCTGCAAGCCATCGATGACTGAGCGCGCTTGTTTACCCGAGCCTCCATGCGACTGCTTGAAGTCAACATCTTGTCCTGTTCTTTTCTTCCAATATTGCCCAAAAGCCTGATTATATTCTTGATAAAACTCACGTGTTGGATCATAAGACACGTTTAAAAAAGTAGTCGCTGCTTGCGCCACACCATTTAGACCCAAAGCCAACAATGCCGCTGCTATAACTGTTTTCATTTATTGTTTACTCATTTCGCCCCATTTGTCACCACTATATTTCTTTAAAAAGAATTTACAATCATACAGTTATATCAATAAATTTATTACTATTCTGTTTTTAAGATATAGCGATGACCCGCATTTTTGTATTAAAAAAATACTCAGCCTATTATTTTTATGGCAAAATGAGAAAAATTATCATTCTCCACTTTTTCTACACATTTGCTTGCTAAATTCAGCTTGTACATAAAGTAGCCACTTTGCTATAAATACATGGCAATATGTGTCAAATTTTAAGATTTTTTGTAAAAAGTGTGACGTAGTTATACTTTTTTATTAAGATTTATGTTTAAATCGTATTATTAAAGCAATACTATAGTTGTTTGGTTAGTCTTGTAGACTCAAAATCATGAAGGGGATGTGAGCAATGCGAGCATTAAAATTGAAAAAAGCCCTAGGCTTAAGCTTACTTTTAGCAGCTTCTGTTCAAATGGGACATGCGGCAGCAATCAAAGAAAGCAATAACATAAAAACGATTGATAAATCTTCTTCAAGCCTGATTGTTAAAGCGCTTGATCAGCAAAAACGTAATACAGGTTTATTGCCATCGTCTGACGATGAGTTAAAGATGTTGAATACGATTCGTACCACACCAACGCAAACCTTTTTCGCAAGCCAACATGAACGTTTTTCACGCTTCGTTCAAACCATATTCCAGCCACATACTTCTTAAACTTTAAATATGTGCCCCTTCACATGTTTAAATGAAGCCTAGTCATGCCGTGACTAGGCTTTTTCGTTATAATAGTTTCAATTTAAATTTAAGCTCCGATCATTTATGAAAGTCCGTACCCGTATTGCGCCTTCTCCTACAGGTTTTCCACATGTAGGCACAGCTTATATTGCATTATTTAATCTATGTTTTGCCAAACAGCATGGCGGTGAATTTATTTTACGTATTGAAGATACGGATCAACTTCGCTCAACACCTGAATCTGAAAAAATGATTTTAGATTCTTTACGCTGGTTAGGTTTGAACTGGTCAGAAGGTCCAGATGTAGGTGGTCCACATGCACCTTATCGCCAATCAGAGCGTATGGGGATTTATAAGCAATACGCCTTGGATCTGGTTGAAAAAGGCCATGCTTTCTATTGTTTCGCAACCGCAGAAGAACTTGATCAAATGCGTGCTGAACAGCAAGCACGTGGTGAAACACCGAAATACGACGGTCGTGGTTTAAAACTCTCACAAGAAGAAGTACAACGTCGTCTTGCTGCGGGTGAGCCCCATGTGATTCGCATGAAAGTACCAGAGGAAGGTATTTGTAAAATTAATGACTTACTTCGTGGTGAAGTTGAGATTCCATGGGCGCAAGTTGACATGCAAGTGTTATTAAAAACTGATGGTTTACCAACCTATCATCTTGCCAATGTGGTCGATGACCATCTAATGGAAATCACCCATGTCTTACGTGGGGAAGAATGGTTACCATCTGCACCGAAACACCAATTGCTGTATCAATATTTTGGCTGGGATATGCCAACACTATGCCACATGCCATTGTTACGCAACCCAGATAAATCAAAGTTATCTAAACGTAAAAACCCAACCTCAATCAACTACTATCGTGACATCGGTGTACTACCAGAAGCCTTGTTGAATTACTTAGGTCGTATGGGGTGGTCAATGCCTGATGAACGTGAAGTCTTCACCTTAGAAGACATGATTCAAAACTTTGATGTACAGCGTGTTTCACTGGGTGGACCAATCTTTGACGTTGAAAAACTCAACTGGCTCAATGGTCAATGGATCAAAGGATTAACGCCAGGACAACTTCTAGATCGTTTATTGGCTTGGAAAAGTGACCGCCAAACTCTGGAAGATATCGCAGCAGCGATTCAACCACGTATCAATTTGCTCTCTGAAGCCGTCAATTGGGCTGGTTTTTACTTCAACCATATGCCACAAATCAGCAAAGAACAGTTTGAAAGCAAAAAATTGACCGAAGAGCAAGTCCGTCAAAGCTTACAATTCGCCATTTGGCGTTTAGAAAGCCAGTTTACGTGGAACAATGACACGGTCAGCCAAACCTTAATGGACTTGGCGAATCAGATGGAAATCAAATTACGTGATTTCATGCCAGCTTTCTTTATTGCGATTGCAGGTTCAACCAGTTCAACGCCTGTCATGCAATCGATGGTTACTCTCGGCCCAGATTTGACTTTTGCACGTTTACGTCACGCCCTAGAACTTATTGGTGGACCAAGCAAGAAAGAGCTGAAAGTTTGGGAAAAGTTAAATGAATCACTAAAATTGCCGAAAAATGATGCAAATAGTGAGACTTAATTCAGTTTAATGATTGACGTGTGAGCGCATTCCCCCTAATATTGCGCTCACACATTCTGGGGTCATAGCTCAGTTGGTAGAGCGCTACAATGGCATTGTAGAGGTCAGCAGTTCGATCCTGCTTGGCTCCACCAGATTCTCGAAATTGCAATGCTTTTCCGAGATGACAGCTAGACTTTAACCCATTTATGTGTTGCCTCATCTGTCCCTATCGTCTAGAGGCCTAGGACATCGCCCTTTCACGGCGGTAACCGGGGTTCGAATCCCCGTAGGGACGCCATATTCTCAAATATAATAATTATATTTTTCTAATAATCTTTCTCAAGCAGATTGCACATTTTCGAATTTTCCATAAAATAGCCGCTTCTCTATGCTTGGACAAATTGTCGTATGCAATCTTCCAACTCAAATGCGAACTCAGAACCTACAACGCTAAAACGTGCCATGAGCACTCGCCATTTAGTCATGCTTTCTTTAGGTGGCGCAATTGGTACTGGCTTGTTTTTAGGTTCTGGCGAAGTTATCGCTCAAACCGGTCCTGTGGGTGCAATTATTGCCTATGTTTTAGGTGGTTTAATTGCTTATATGGTCATGCTCTGCTTAGGTGAGCTTGCAGTACACATGCCTGTTGCTGGATCTTTTGGTGCATACGCTCAAAAATATATTGGTCCAGGCACAGGTTACATGATTTCTTGGGTTTACTGGCTGACGTGGACCGCAACTTTAGGTACAGAATTTACCGCTGCCGCCTTGCTGATGCAGGAATGGTTTCCACACATTTCCATGTGGATTTGGACCATCATCTTTGCTGTCACCATTTTGGGGCTAAATCTCACCTCAACCCGAATGTTTGCCGAATCAGAATTTTGGCTCGCACTGGTTAAAGTTGTGACTGTAATTGCCTTCATCATTTTAGGCTTGTTGGCAATTTTTGGTTTGATCTCATTCAATGGCTATGAATCGGCACCGTTATTCCACAACTTAACTGCTCATGGTTGGTTCCCGCAAGGGCTTATTCCGATCTTTACCACCATGTTGATTGTAAATTTTGCCTTTTCAGGTACAGAGTTAATTGGTGTTGCGGCAGGTGAAACCAAAGACCCTGCTGAGAATGTTCCAAAGGCAATCAATGCCGCGATCTGGCGTTTATTGATTTTCTTTGTCGGTACGATCATTGTGATCAGCGCGCTATTACCATTCCAAGTCGCGGGCTTAGGTGGTGAAGGGGTGAGTAGCAGTCCTTTCGTGACGGTATTTAACTACATTGGTATTCCGTATGCCGACGACATTATCCGTTTCGTAATCATTACAGCATTACTTTCTGCTGCAAACTCAGGTCTCTATGCTGCATCACGTATGATGTGGTCTTTATCCGATCAGCGTCAGTTACCGAGTGTATTCTCTCGCTTATCAAAAAGTGGCACACCGATCATTGCGCTTGTCGTCACCATGTTTGGTGCGATTCCGGGTCTGTTATCAGAACACTTTGCCCCTGAAACGATTTTTAAGAATTTATTGGGTGTTGCAGCATTCACCATGGTCATTGTGTGGATGAGTATTTGCTGGAGTCAATTTAACTTTAGACGCCAATGGTACAAAGCTGGTCATACCGCAAAAGATTTAAAATTTGCTGCACCGCTTTACCCTATCGTGCCCATCTTAGGCTTTATCTTCTGTTTTATTACAGGGTTAAGTATGGCAGCAGATCCTGAGATGCAAGCCGGCTTTATCGGTTGTTTGCTGTTTATTGCTGCATGTTATTTGAGCCATTACATTTTTTACCGTAATCGCAAATAAATAAACCCCATAAAAAATGCAGCTTAAGCTGCATTTTTTATATCTATAAAAATATCGTTTTGTTTTAGTTTTTTCAGCTTAACTGCTTATTTTTGATTGTTTATTCTACAACATGTTTTATTTTTAGACACTTATCCACTTTTTTTAGATTTTATTCAGAAAAGTGTTTGACACCCTATCTAATTCGCCCTAATATACGCCCACCTCTGAAACGTCCCTATCGTCTAGAGGCCTAGGACATCGCCCTTTCACGGCGGTAACCGGGGTTCGAATCCCCGTAGGGACGCCACTAAATTCGAGGAAAAGCAAAGGTTATAATTATCTTTGCCAAGAATTTAGGCCTAGCGATCAGTATGTTTTACATACGACGCTCAGGTAAATTTCCTCAGATATGTCCCTATCGTCTAGAGGCCTAGGACATCGCCCTTTCACGGCGGTAACCGGGGTTCGAATCCCCGTAGGGACGCCAAATTCTGAAAAAGCCACTGCATTGACAGTGGCTTTTTTATTGCTTATTCGCTACCAATACCGACCTGAACTTCTAAACGTCCAGATTGCACACGTAGACCACGAATCTCAAATTGATCAACCAACTGTTGGACCAATTCACGACTTTCCTGCAAGATATTCAAACCTGGTAAAATACTAAAATCAGTTAGACTTAAGAGCTTATCCACCATCCACGAACGGTTATTAATGAAATCAATAAAACCAGCTTCTTCAAGATCGATATACCACAAGCGATGCCCTTCTTTTTGAATTCCAGGTACATCACGAATCAAATGATTGATCAGGAATGGGATCGGTAAAGAATTAATTAATTCAAAACTGACATTTCCAACGCGACGTGCTGCCCAATTGGTTAAAGTACCACCATGGCGAATTTGCAAATCAAGATGTTCATCGACCTGACGCAGTCGTAGATACTTTTCTTGCCCAATACGACACTCTAAGACATTAAATTCGAGGGAAAGTCGATACAGAAAACGACGATAGTGCCCATCCAATTCGATATGGAAGCGGTCATTACCACACTCAATTTTAATATCATCAATTTCGCTACGATCCATTCTTTTGCGAATTTGATTATTCAGCAACATCTCTGGTAGATACAAGGTCAGACTGCTTTTCCCCAAAGATGTTCTTGCCATTGCCAAAGCAACTTGACGCGCGACCTCACTGGTTTCTGACACCATATCGCGTACCGTATTACGTACCCCTTCAACGCTACGTTTAGTCTGGTGTGTGACATGATCTAAGGCGTCTAGGGCCGCATCTGCCACACCTGCAATGTTACGAGAAGTATCGCTGGCAAATTCAACCGCATCTTGTGCATGTTGCAATGTTTTATTGATCAGTCGACGTGATAATGATGGTTTATCCTCAGATGAAGACACATCTGCTGGCATAATATCGAACATCGCCTTTTTATCATCTTGTCGATTCAAGATGCTCTCCCTCTTCCCTTTGCTACTGGCTCATTTGTTATGAGCGTCGATCTGCTTTCTGAACTTATTAGATGTTTTTCTGTAGATTAGCACGCCCTGCACAGCAATTTGCGTATTTTTGTTGCACAGCTTCAAATTATTTATTCCAACAATTCAACTCATTTTTGCAAAAAAATCTATCACTCATCTGCTTGTATTGCTTGGTGTTCACTGTCGGTTGCTGCTACGTGAATCTGACTCAAACATAGCGTTTTGTACTGCTCTAATGCAGACTCAAGTCGCTGTACTTTCTCCTGCCCATTATCAAAATTTGGTAATTCACGTAACGCAACCCAAGCCGCTTGCACCTGATCAAACTGATTGCCTTTTTCCAGTTTTAGCTTCATCCACTTAGACAAATCCTGCACTCGTTTTTGCATTTCAAACTGCAGAGCAAATAATCCAGTGTTTAAGGCTGATGTATCCAATAATCGTAATCCATTTTGCACTTGCTCAAACTGATGGCTTTGCTGCTGCAGATAAGGGTCTAAAACCTGCTGATTAAACCAGATGGCAAAAGCAATCATGTCTCGAACAATCACATCACGTTGTGCATAAAGTGCGTTCCGCTCAGGATGCTGTTTATTCAAACGGATATCACCTAAATACACCAGCAGTCCTTGTTCTAAAATCATTTGAATATGAACCTGATCAAAATCGCGCTCTGATTTCGATTCAATCTGAGTCAGTTGAGTAAGCAATTCCTCATATTGAACAGGTTGCTGTAACAAGCACAAAATTTCTGCATTCTGTTGGATCGCTTGCCATAAACAGCTAAGCGTCAGGTCGGCTTGCCCTGTACGGGTCGGATCTTGCTCCAAAAGGCGCTGCCATGCGGCTTGCATTGTGTTCTGTTGAACCAAGCTTGTAAGCACTCTTTGCGCTGTTAAAAGCTGTGGTGCTGTTGCAATCACTTCCTGACTAAAAGGAATATGTGACTCTTTACCACCAAAAATTCCATTTAAAGATTTCCCCAGTGAATTCAAGCCACGTCCCACATCTGCCAGAATATTGCTCTCTATGCTTCGCGTTTGCAGAATAGACTCTGGTAGTAACAAGCTGACTGCACCTAACAATGTTTTATTATAATTTTTCGGGTCTATCGGCTTCTCATACTGTATCAACAAATGAATGGCATATTCGATATCACTCAACTGTGGCTGATATTCAGGTTGATTGCGACTCAATAGACAATCGATATAAGCATAAAAGGCAGTTTCATTACGCTGCTGCGATTGTTGTGCCGCCCATTCATAGTATTTAATTGCTTGGTCATATTGTGCAGCACCAGCATAGGCTTTGGCTAAGGCAATGGCGTGCTGAGCAGTTGGATAATGCTGTTGGAAATACTTTAATAAATCAATTTTCGGTTGTTGATCTAGACAGCGATCAAGTTGACGTAGGTAGCAATTGATTTGCTGCTGATTCGGCTGAGTCTCAATGAAATTCAGGCGATACATTAAGCATTGTTCATACCAAGCATATTTACGTGCATGAAATTCATAAGCACCAAGCAGCTCCTCTTCAATCAACCGAATTAACTGTATTGAATAAACAATATCTTCATCGTTCTCATGCCTGAATTTCCACTGCTTCGGTAAAGAAACTTTAAATAAACGCAGCAAGAAATTCGCACTCAGATCAGGACTTTGCATTGTCACCAGCATCAACTTGTCTTGCGTTGACAGGTGTTCTTTGCCTTTCTGAATACGTGATAAACGCAATTTAAGAATCTTGGTGGGTAACATGCGTTTCCTTTCGCATTACTGAGCCAGCTCATCTTGCAAATTAGCAGACTGCTTCAGCTTTTACGAATAGCTTTAGACGAGCTGCATAGCAGTGGTTAGCTCTAGCAAAAGCACTAGCTTCAGCCACCAATGTAAGAACAAAAATAAGTAAATTTATGTATTTGAATCGCTCAAGATTTTTGCTTTTTCATAATTTTCGCTAAAATGGGCAAAACAGAATAGGAATCCTCTATGCAATACCGCTGCCCTAAATGCCAAAGCGTGAAAATTATACCTGCCAGTCAGGGTGCCAATAGCCCTCGTCCGAATGTGCCAAAAAGTTTAGTGTTGCTGGTTCCTGCCATTTTTATTTTATTAATCTTGGTTTTGATTAGCGTTGCGATGTGGATTTTTGGCAATGGTGCTGGCCAAGGTCTGCAAATTGCGACCATCGTCGTTTTTGCGATCTGTGTGATTGCAGGTGTTTTATTCTGGCGTGATCTACCTGATTTTAAAATTTCAATGCAAGCCTTTATGCAAGCACAAAAGCATTGGAAATGCCGTGACTGCAACAATGAATGGCAGAACTAATACAAAAAATAAAATGGATATTCACATCAGCTTAATGCTGATGTGAAGGATCTTGTTCAGTTTTTTCATCATGCTGATGGGTATGCTGACAATTCATTTCTTCATCATCTTCAATTTGCAAGGTCACCTCAGCAATCCCGTGCTCATGCGATAACATCTCAATCGCAGCACGATGTAATTGATTACGATCAGCTCTTGGTGCAAATAGATGCACAGTCAAATGAATATTCTTGGAGGTAATCGCCCAAACCTTTAATTGATGGATACTCTCAACACCATCCAATGCCAGTAGATCATTGCGCAGCTTTTCAATATCGACCTCTTCTGGAACGCCTTCCAACAAGATATTGATACTCTGCTTAAGTAGAATCCATGTTCTTGGCAATACCCAGAAACCAATCGCAACTGCAAGAATGGTATCGACCCAATACCAATTAGTGAAATAGATCACCACTGCACCCACGATGACTGCCACCGAACCGAGTGCATCACTTAACACTTCTAAATATGCGCCTTTCATATTCAGGCTTTCAGCTGCACTGGACATTAACAATTTCATGGAAATTAAATTAATAATCAGACCTATTGTTGCCACAATCAGCATGCCAACACTCTGAATTTCAGGTGGCTGAGTGAAACGTTGGTAGGCTTCGTACAGAATGTACATTGCTACAAAAAACAGCATCGAGGCATTAAATAAGGCTGCCAGAATTTCAAAACGCTGATAGCCAAAAGTACGTTTATTATCTGCAGGACGTTTAGCAATTTTAATCGCCACTAAAGCAATTGCCAATGCAGCAGCATCGGTAAACATATGTGCTGCATCAGACAGTAACGCCAAACTCTGGGTGATTAAACCCGCGACCACCTCAACCACTAAGAAGGTTGAAGTCAGTATCAGCGCAATAGTGAGTTTTTTGATATTACCTTCAGTGACCGCTGCATGACTATGATCATGCCCTTGATGTCCACCCATGTTGGACTCCTTATCATAATTAAATAAGACCTGTTGCAGCCTTAAAGTCAGCCAAAGCGAAAATTGCTTTGGCTGGTTCAGATTCTTCTTCATAAAGTGTTTCATTAAGAAGATAGCATAAACAGATTAAATTGCACTTTCCTGACCTTTGCTCTGTTTGGCTTCATTCATCCAACGGTACACCACAGGCAAGATCAACAAAGTCAGCAAGGTGGATGAAATAATCCCACCAATCACCACGGTTGCCAGCGGACGCTGAACTTCTGCACCTGTACCTGTGGCAATCGCCATTGGAATAAAGCCGAGTGATGCAACAAAAGCCGTCATTAACACGGGACGTAAACGTAATACCGCACCATGCCATGTGGCATAATGAACATCATATTGCTCTCGCAGCTCTTTGATAAAGCTCAACATCACCAAACCATTCAGCACTGCGACACCAGAGAGCGCAATAAAACCGACACCTGCCGACATCGACAATGGAATATCGCGTAGCCACAGTGCAACTAAACCACCTGACAAGGCAAACGGCACGCCACTAAACACGAGCAAACTCTCTTTAAAGTTATTGAACACTGCCATCAGCAGAATAAAAATCATCAGTAATGCCAATGGCACCACAATTTGCATTCTGGCTTTTGCAGAGGCAAGATTTTCAAACTGACCGCCATAACCGAGCCAATAACCACTTGGTAATTTTTGCTGTGCAAGTTTCTGTTGCATTTCACCCACGAAAGATCCCAAATCACGGTCTCGTACATTAGTGGTGACCACAACACGGCGCTTACCGTTCTCACGACTAAGCTGTGCCAAACCTAAGATGTTTTCAACTTTAGCTACATCTTGCAATTTGATTAAACCACCATTCGGCAGTTGAATCGGTAACATCGCCAATTGCTGAGGTGTCCGCATCACATCATCCAAACGCACCACAAAATCAAAACGACGGTCGCCCTGTAAAATCTGTCCAACACTCTGTCCACCAATACTGGCAGCGACCAAGTCCTGAATTGATTTCACTGATAAACCATATTGTGCAGCCAACGCATGATCGATATCGACATTGAGTAAGGGTAAGCCATCTGTCTGCTCAACTTTGACTTCGCTTGCGCCCGTGATAGTTCTCAGCGTTTGGGCAACTTTTTCAGCCTCTTGGTTCAATACCTGCATATCGTCACCAAAGACCTTGACTCCGATATCACTACGTACACCTGAAATCAACTCATTGAAACGTAGTTCAATTGGTTGTGAAAACTCACTGTTGTTACCTGGGATTTTCTCCACATAGGCCAGCATTCGAGTCCGAAGATCATCGATGGTTTCCGACTTATCTGGCCATTGATTGCGTGGCTTTAATAACACCACAGCATCTGAAATATTCGGTGGCATCACATCCGTTGCCACCTCTGCGGTACCTGTACGGGCAAAGATTGCTTTGATTTCAGGGAACTCGGCTAATAATTGTTTCTCAACACTTTCCTGAATTTTCAGCGACTCTTCAATTCCAGTACTTGGTGCACGCATCAACTGTAAAGCAAAGTCACCTTCACTCAGTTGTGGTGCAAACTCACTGCCGACACGCGAGCCAATCGCAGCGGTTAAGACTAAAATCGTAAATGCACCAGCGACCACAACATAACGTAATGCATAAGCTTTATCTAGCAAGCCTTCATAACCGCTTTTTAATGCCGCCATCCAGCGACTTTCTTTCTCTTTGACTTCACCGGTAACAAATAAAGCCACGGCAGCAGGAACAAAGGTAACGGATAAAATAATCGCACCAATCAATGCCAACACTACTGTCATTGCCATTGGGTGGAACATTTTCGCTTCTACACCTGCCAGTGCAAAAATCGGTAAATACACCACCATGATGATGATTTGGCCAAAGATCAGCGGACGTCGTGCCTGTTTTGCCGCTAAGAAGACTTCGGTAAAACGTTCTGAACGGGTCAGGAGTCGACCTTTATGGTGTTGTGCTTCTGCCAACCGTCGAATACAGTTTTCGACAATCACCACTGCACCATCGACAATAATCCCGAAGTCCAATGCGCCTAAACTCATCAGGTTGGCACTGATTTTCTGCTCCGCCATCCCTGTCAGGGTAAACAGCATAGATAAGGGAATAATACAGGCGGTAATCAATGCCGCACGGAAGTTTCCTAAGAACACAAACAGAATCACGATGACCAGAATTGCGCCTTCAATCAGATTCTTCGCCACCGTTTTAATGGCTTTATCAACCAAATTACTACGGTTATACACCGTTTCGACCACCACCCCTTCAGGCAATGAACGTTTGATTTCCTGCATTTTGCTGTCTAGCGCTTGAGCGATGGATTTACTGTTCTCACCCATCATCATCATCGCGATACCCAGTACGGTTTCTTCACCGTTATAGGTAGCACCACCGGTTCTCAAATCATGTCCAATCGAAACTGTTGCAACATCGGCAACACGGATTGGTAAACCATTCTTGGTACTAACCGTAACATTCTCGATGTCCTGTACGGTTTTCAACATGCCTGGAATACGTACCGTAAGCTGCTGCCCATTTTCTTCAATAAAACCAGCACCACGGTTTTCATTATTTTCAGTGAGTACGGTTTGTAAATCGGTTAAAGGAATTTGCAGTTGCTGTAAACGTTTTAGATCAGGAGAAACCACATAGGTCTTGTTATATCCCCCAATGGTATTGATTTCAGCAACACCTGGCACACGTTGTAATTGAGGACGAACAATCCAGTCCTGAATTTCACGTAGGTTCATGGCCTGATAAGGTGTACCATCGGCCTTTTTGGCATTCGGTTCAGCCTTGATCACCCATTGATAGATCTCCCCTAGACCCGTTGAAATCGGTGACATCTGCGGATCAATATCATCAGGCAAAGCACTTTTGGCTTCCTGTAAGCGCTGGTTAATCAGCTGACGTGCCCAATAGATATCAGTACCATCTTTAAAGATCACCGTGACTTGGGATAAGCCGTAACGGGAGATCGAACGGGTTTGTTCCAAATTAGGAATACCCGACATGGCATTTTCAATTGGATAAGTAATTCGCTGTTCAACCTCAGGGGCAGTGAATCCACCTGCTTGGCTGTTAATTTGTACCTGTACGTTAGTAATGTCAGGCACGGCATCAATCGACAGTTTTTGGTAACTATAGATACCGACCCCAATCCACGCCACCACAAACAGCATGACCCAAATCGCATTACGGATTGAAAACTGAATAATCCGATCAAACAAGCCTTCCGCGGGAGGAAGCTGTAACTTATCTTTAATGTCCATGCTCAGCCTCTCCCTTCTCGATCTCAGATTTCAAAAGGAAACTGCCTTGACTGACATATTGTTGCTTTTCAGTCAGACCCGATTGGATTTCCACCCACTGTCCATCACTTGAATAATTACCCAGTTGTACTGGGGTTGGGGTGAAATGCATCTGGTCTTTCTCTTGCTTAGCAACAAAAACCGTCGCTTTGCCTTCAATCTGCTGAATCGCTGCTTTGGCAACACGAAGTACAGGCTTCTTGTCCGTGCCATCTAACAACACGTTCACCATCAGATTAGGGCGTAATTCTTTGGCTGGGGTTAACACTTTGGCACGCACCTGCAAACGACCTGTCTGGGTATCTGCCGCAGTAGTCAAAGTCTGAATTTGTGCTTTAAAGCTATTATTGGTTTGCAGCGACTTAAACTCGATCTGCTGATCTGGTTGGACATTGATGTTATTCACACTTGGTAAAATAAACTCAATCCAGAGTTGGTCCAGCTGATCAATCACAAATAACTGCTTATCGGCGGTAATTTGTTCACCCACCACAATATCTTTCAGACTCACCACACCACTTAAAGGTGCGGTCAAGACATAGCGACCCTGACTGCCACTGGATGCACCCAAGGCAGATAAGCGGCTACGTGCAGCTTGTACCTGAATCTGTGCCTGACGATAGGCATTATAGGCACGTTGATAATCCTGACGTGCAGAAACCCCTTGTTCCCAAAGTTGTTTTTCACGTTGATAATCTTGCTGTGCAAGCGTTAAAGCCTCTTGTGCAATACTTAAATTGGCTTGCTGGTCCACCAAATCAGGAATAAATAGAGTGGCTAAGACTTGCCCTTTCTTGACTTGCTGACCGAGTACTGCATTGACACTTTCCACACGTCCGGCAAAAGTCGCTGAAACATGCGCTTGCTGGTCGGTATTGGTGACCAATTTGGCTGGATATGCAAATTGCTGTCCGACTTCGCCCACCCCAACCTGAGCCAGTTTAACCCCATATTCAGTCATCTGTTTTGGGCTTAGATTTAAACTGCCTTCCTCACTTTCCTCAGCATGCCCAGCTTCACCTTCAGCATGCCCTTCCTCACCTTCAGCATGGCTATCCGCTGCAGCAGCATCACCACTGGCTTTATTCTTGCCAGTGAAAAATAATAACGCGCTGAGGACTAAGCCAACCGCAACAACCAGAATGACCCAAAACCACTGCTTTTTAGATTTATTTGTCGACATTACTCTGCTCCTACTACAGCGGGAAGGCTATTGGTATCTTTCCAAAGGGTTTGATTAATCTGATTTAAAGCGTCACTTGAACTCACCATACTCGGCTCTATTCCCAGTGCTAAACTCTCTGCATCAATTTGCTTTTGCCATGCACTCTTAAGTAACTGCACTTTATTTAAACGTTGATCTTGCAATTGCATAGTGGCTTGCTGGACATCGGTAATGGCATATTTACCAACTTTAAAACCGAGCAGCATTTTCTCTTGTACCGTTTCAGACAATGGAATTTGTCGTTGATTGACTAAATCGAATTGTTGTTTCAATCCTGCCAACTCTGCAGTTAAAGTCTGAATGGCATTTAAGTTTTGCTGTTTATAAAACTGTTGTTGTTTGACCAGTAAATCTTGTTTGGCATTGGCAATTCGCAATGAATACTGCTGACGATTAAAAATATTCAAAGGGATATCGATGCCCACTCGGAACTTGTTATCCGTCGAATTTGTTTCTGCACTTTTACTTTGCACCATACCTAAATTGACGGTTGGATTTGGTCGGTTGGATACTTTTAAATAATCGATATTGGCTTTTTGACGTACGATATCGAGTTGAATAGCACGCTCAAATAAGTTGTTCTGCAAATAATCTTGCAAATCTTTTTGTTGTGGCCAGACATTGCTCGCTTGGGTAGAGAAGCGATTATCGGTACTGCCCCACAGATTTGCCAATTGACGCTTTGCAGTGGCTAGAGCCAGCTCGGTCTGCTGGAATAAACGCTGGTTTTCAATATGCGCCATCAAAGTACGGTCTAAATCGACCTGTGCAATACTGCCAGCTTTAAGTCTTAAGCGCGTTGCATCTAAGGTCGCCTGACTGGTTTTTAATTGCGCCTGGACCACATCATGTTCTAACTCTAGCACCACGACTTGCGACCACAGATATTTCACCGCCAACTCAAGTTGCGCATTATATAGCTCTTGATTGAGACCGACCTGAGACGCTTGTACGTCGGCAAGCTTCACCGCAGCACGACGTTGACCGAAAATGTCCAATTTTTGTGAAACACCAAACTCCAGCTCTTTGTCTTTACCTGACCTAAAGTCGGTTTGCTGAATTGAAAAACTTGGATTCGACCATAACCCAGCTTGTTTCACATTGGCCTCAGCGATCCCTTGCTGTGTTTGCCACACCCCTGTGCCTGCCTGATATTGTTTCACATCCTGCAAGATTTGCTCAAAATTCAAATTGCGTTGTGCAGCTTTGCTTATAGGCTGCTGATTCGCATCCAGTAAAGATTCTGCGGCAATAGATGGACTCAAAATGGCAGCACTCAAGGCAAGTGCCAAGGCTGACCACTTCAATGACAAGTGAGTACGATTTTTTCGCGTACGCTGCTCAACTGCATGGATACGCTGATTTAAACTAAAAGACATATAAAGCCCCGCAAAGTAATAAGATTGCGGTGGGCTATTTTTCGGCTACCCCACCTATAGCGGGGTCAATACAGGGGGCGGATTTAATCCAGAGAGATGTGGCGACTGGTAGGAGTTAGACCAGTAATATTTTTGTTCTATATCTTGGCTATGCAACATTGGTTCATTTACATATTGCTGAACTTCCGTCACCACCACATGAAAACAAGATGGTAAATGATCATGATGATCTTGCAAACTTAAGGGCATCGGTAAATCTGCTGCGACTTTATCGAAAACAGCGCCTTGTTCAGAGCTGTGTGTCTTTTCAGCGACATGATGCCCCAAATGACTCAATGTACTGTATTGACTGACCGTTTCATGCGCGCAAAACGCTGCCGCCACATTCCAGAAACTTTGGAACATGAACAAACTCAGCAAGACGGTCACGAAAACGGTTGAGCGTTGCAAAAGCACACCCTTACAGTAAATTGCACAAAGGCACTATAGCAGGCTATGCCAATGTAATAAAATTACAAAACAATTTTCAGTCAATTTCCCACTGATTTAAAACGTTTTTTGATTCTAAAGAAAAAGCACTTGATTACGTTTAGGTCCTCAGCATGTATAAAACCTTATCCCTTTTACTCTTCACAAGCTGTTTCGTTCTCGGTGGTTGTGCGACTGCGCTACTCGACAGCACCTTTCCTAAAGAAACTACACATACCCAAGCCATTAACTTACAAAGCGATCAGATTATTGCATTAGGTCAGGCTGTTCAAAATCAGAAAGAACAAGGCTTGGTGTTTATTGGTCAAGACTTCAACTACTTAATGACTGATGGCAGTACAGAACTGTTAAAGTTACTCAAGGCGATTCCAGTTGAGCAACGTAGTATAACCAGCCCTACGCCCCTCGTACTCACTATGGACGACGCCAGTCATTTCCGCGGTGTGTTGCAGATTCGCTATAACACAGCAATGGTTGATCTAAAGCAAACTCAAAAAGATTTATTAAAATCGTTGGGTTTTAGAGAAAATTTTGATTTGCCAGCGAACCAGCAGACGGCAACTTACCCCTATATCAATGTGTTTTTTAAAGGGCAGCTCTATCAGGGCCAAGACACTCAAAAAATCCAGCAGCGATTGCCTGTAGCTTATCCCATCACTATACAACAACAAATCACCACCACCACCAAGCATCCAATTAAACGGGTAACACACACCGTTCTTTACCCACTTGCAATGGCATTTGATGTGATTACTATTCCACCATTGCTGATTATTTCTGATCTTAAGGGTGATTTTAATAAATAAATTCTACTTTCTCATCAGACTATTCATCTCGCACGCTTCATGAACTCACATTTTCATAAGCAAAAAAAACCAGCTCGAAAGCTGGTTTTTTTCTATCAGGGCTTAACCTGTAATTTTTTTGTACTTGGTACGTTTTTGAGCCACATCATCACCTAAACGTGATTGGCGATAAGCTTCGTATTCTGCATAGTTACCTGTGTAGAATTCAGGCTGTTCATTCTCAAATGACAAGATGTGCGTTGCAATACGGTCAAGGAACCAACGGTCATGCGATACCACCATGACTGTACCTGGGAATACAAGAATTGCATCCTCAAGTGCACGTAAAGTTTCGATATCCAAGTCGTTTGATGGTTCATCCAGTAAGATTACGTTTGCACCCATCTGCAAGATCTTGGCAAGTTGTAAACGGTTACGTTCACCACCAGACAATTCACCTACACGTTTTTGCTGATCTTGGCCTTTAAAGTTAAAGCGACCGATATAGGCACGTGATGCGATTTCGTAATCACCAATTTTTAAGATATCTAAACCACCAGAAACTTCTTCCCAAACGGTTTTATTGTTATCCAAAGTGTCACGAATCTGACCAACGTAAGCCACTTTAACCGACTCACCTAAAGTCACAGTACCTGTATCAGGTTGCTGTTCGCCAGTCATCATACGGAATAGCGTAGTTTTACCCGCACCGTTTGGACCCACGATCCCCACAATCGCTGTAGGCGGTACAGTGAAAGTCAGGTTTTCATAGAGTAAGCGACCATCGAATGATTTACTGATCCCTTCAACTTCTACAACTTTATTTCCTAGGCGCGGACCAGGTGGAATATAAATTTCAGAAGTTTCGTTACGCTGTTGGAACTCACGTGAGTTAAGTTCTTCAAAACGCTCCATACGCGCTTTGTTTTTCTTTTGCTGACCTTTGGCATTTGAACGAACCCATTCAAGTTCTTTTTTCAATGCTTTAGCAAAAGATTCTTCTTGCTTGTTCTCTTGCTCTAGACGCGCATTCTTTTGTTCCAACCAAGAAGAATAGTTGCCTTGATAAGGAATACCCATACCGCGGTCAAGCTCAAGAATCCACTCAGCCACGTTATCCAAGAAATAACGGTCATGCGTAATCGCAACGATTGTGCCTGGGAAATCTTTCAAGAAACGCTCTAACCAAGACACTGATTCAGCATCTAAATGGTTCGTCGGTTCGTCTAAAAGCAACATGTCTGGCTTAGAAAGCAATAAACGGCAAAGTGCAACACGACGACGCTCACCACCTGAAAGTAGCGATACATCTGCATCCCACGCTGGAAGGTTCAATGCATCAGCAGCAATTTCAAGCTGGTTATTCAGGTTGTGTGCATCCCATGCATGGATGATTGATTCTAATTTCTCTTGCTCTTTCGCAAGTGCATCAAAATCTGCATCTGGTTCCGCATATTCAGCAAAAACTTGATCGAGACGCGCCAAAGCATCCAGTGCTTCACGTACGCCATCTTCAACGTTACCACGAACGTCTTTAGTCGGATCAAGTGGCGGTTCTTGTTCTAAATAGCCGATTTTGATTCCTGGTTGTGCACGAGCTTCACCTGAGAAATCTTTATCTACGCCAGCCATAATACGGAGTAAGGTTGACTTACCTGCACCGTTCAAACCAAGCACACCAATTTTTGCGCCTGGGAAAAATGATAAAGAGATGTCTTTTAAGATTTCGCGCTTAGGCGGAACCATTTTAGACACTCGGTTCATCGTATAAATATATTGGGCCACGCAGGACTCCTCAATTGAAAAACCAATACATCGCAAATAAGCGAATAAAATAATCGGGCGTATTATACGCTGAAAACCCGATTGACTTGAAGTTAAGTTGGGATTTGTTTGCCTCGAACAAAGGATTTTCTTTTTCAAGACATTACAAGCTTGAATGATTTCACTTTTCCTAAAACCGCGACCAGAACGAAAGCAGGGGCTATATCACCAAAACCGCTATGCAGCGCAAAAAATATGCACCATTTTGGGTAAAATATGCGCTAGACTCGGTCAGTATTTAACTCACGTAGATGATGTAATCATGACCTATAAAGATGAAACATTAGCCATTCATGCGGGATATTCACCAGAGGCAACGACTAAAGCAGTGGCTGTACCCATTTATCAAACCACCTCTTATGCCTTTGATAATACGCAACATGGTGCAGATCTGTTTGACCTCAAAGTTCAAGGCAATATCTATACCCGCATTATGAACCCGACCACTGCTGTACTTGAACAGCGTATTGCTGCATTGGAAGGTGGGATTGGGGCACTGGCTTTAGCATCAGGTATGGCTGCGATCACTTACGCGATTCAAACCATTGCCGAAGCAGGTGACAATATCGCGTCAGTGTCTACTTTATATGGTGGGACGTATAACCTGTTTGCTCACACACTGCCAAAGCAAGGTATCGAAGTCCGTTTCTTTGATTATCAGAATCCAGAAGCATTACGCCAGACTATTGATGACAAAACAAAATTGGTCTTTGTTGAATCTATTGGTAACCCGCTTGGAAACATCATCGACCTTGAAGCGATTGCCAAGATTGCCCATGAGTATGGCGTCCCTGTTATTGTTGATAATACCGTAGCGACACCTGCCCTATTAAAACCATTTGAATTTGGCGCAGATATTGTGATTCACTCCCTCACCAAATATATCGGGGGTCATGGCAATAGCATCGGTGGTGTGATCGTCGATAGCGGTAAATTTCCGTGGGGCAAATTTCCTGAACGCTTTAAAGCGTTAAATACACCTGATCCAAGTTATCATGGTGTTAACTATGTGGAAGTATTGGGCGAAGCTGCCTATATCGCACGTGCGCGAGTGGTTCCATTACGCAATACGGGCGCAGCGATTAGTCCACTCAGTGTGTTTCTCATCTTACAAGGACTTGAAACCTTAAATCTCCGCATGGAGCGCCATACTGAAAATGCCATCAAAGTTGCAGAATATTTAAAACAACACCCCAAAGTTAAATGGGTCAATTACGCTGGTCTCACAGACCATCCGCAACACCATTTAGCGCAAAAGTATGTGAAAGGGAAACCTTCTGCCATCCTTTCCTTTGGTGTTCAAGATGGCTTAGCTGGTGGGACTCGCTTTATTGATGCATTACAGCTATTTACTCGTTTGGTGAATATCGGGGATGCTAAAAGTCTAGCTTGCCATCCAGCGACGACAACCCACCGCCAACTCAATTCGGAAGAGCTCAAATCGGCAGGTGTCAGTGAGGACCTAGTACGCTTATCTATTGGGATTGAGCATGTAGATGATCTGATTGCCGACCTAGAACAGGCCCTTGCTCAGGTTTAATTTTAATAAAGCTAGTCAGCCCCATCCAAGGGGCTTTTTTTTGTACAAAATATAAAAAATATGCTTGCTTTTTCAACTATTACAACACTTTATTTTAGAGCTTTTACTCTAAAAAAGCTATTATTTTTCAAACATTTACACTAGACAAACATAAAATATAGGTTAATATTACATCAAAATAAAGTGTAGTGTTTAATCGTAATAAGAAGGCACTACAAACAACAGCGTGATTAATGTAGGTAACTTACATGAATGCAAAACTCAAAAAACTTTTTCAGCAAAAAGTCGACGGTAAAACAATCATTGTCACAGGAGCATCAAGTGGTATTGGTTTAACGGTTTCAAAATACCTTGCTCAAGCAGGTGCACATGTCTTATTGCTCGCCCGTACCAAAGAGAAGTTAGATGAGGTCAAAGCTGAGATCGAGGCTGAAGGTGGAAAAGCGACCGTATTTCCATGTGATCTCAATGATATGGAATCTATTGATGCAGTTTCAAAAGAAATCTTAGCAGCAGTAGATCACATTGATATTCTTGTAAATAACGCAGGACGTTCAATCCGTCGTGCGGTACATGAGTCCGTTGATCGTTTCCATGACTTCGAACGTACCATGCAGTTAAATTACTTTGGTGCAGTACGTTTAGTCTTGAATGTTTTACCACACATGATGCAACGTAAAGACGGTCAAATTATTAACATCAGCTCGATTGGTGTTCTTGCCAACGCAACTCGCTTTTCTGCTTACGTTGCGTCTAAAGCAGCATTGGATGCATTTAGTCGTTGTTTATCTGCGGAAGTCCACTCGCACAAAATTGCGATTACCTCTATTTATATGCCTTTGGTCCGCACACCAATGATTGCACCAACCAAAATTTATAAATATGTACCAACGCTTTCACCTGAAGAAGCAGCCGATTTAATTGCTTATGCGATCGTGAAGCGTCCGAAAAAGATCGCAACCAATTTAGGCCGACTTGCATCGATTACCTATGCAATTGCACCAGACATTAACAACATTTTAATGTCGATTGGTTTCAACTTATTCCCAAGTTCTACCGCGTCTGTTGGTGAACAAGAGAAGTTGAATTTAATTCAACGTGCTTATGCGCGTTTGTTCCCAGGTGAACATTGGTAATCCATTTTAAAGATTCAAAAACAGCCGATCTTTTGATTGGCTGTTTTTTTATTAGAAACAAGTTCTAACTGGTTTGATTAATCCAGTCGGTGGTTTTACGGATCGCTGCTTCTAAATTTCCCATCGAAATCTGCCAACGTTGTTGAAACTGTGTCAATCGTTCTCGCTCCAACTGCTCTGTTCTTAGAAAACTTAGCATTTCCGCAGACATTTCTAATTTTTTCGCCAACCATTGCCATTTTAAAATAAGCTTCAGCAGTCCAACTGGTACATGTCTGGTTGGTGCACTCACCTGTAATTGATCTGCAATCATTTGAGTGAGTTGATACAAAGCCAGATTATTTTCACTGACAGCCAACATCGCTTGATTCGACAAAGCCATATCCATAGAAGCACTGACCATTATCCGACATAGGTCATCGACACGGATTAAAGGTAGATAATGCTGAGCCGTTGCAGGGATGGCACTCATTTTTCCCCGTTTGAGCACATCAATCATTTGCGCGATCGGCTGATTCGTGGGAATTTCACCAGAGACATCATCACCAACAACTGTTGCAGGATGAATAATGGTCCAATCTACGGATAGCTGTTGTGCCTGTTGTATCCATGCAAAATGCGCTTCTATTTTAGACGCTTCATAAGCCCCTAGATGCTGATACACAGCTTGCCACTCGGTACGATCAGGTTGTTCAATGCAGATCCCTGCTTGCTGTAAATGACCCGTGATCGTCAACATATAACCCGAAACATGTACTGCACGTTTCAAAACACAATATTGCTGAACACAATTCAATAAATTCAATGCACCTTCTACATTTACGGTCCGCGCTTGTTGCATACTCAGGTTCCACGCAAATAACGCACTACTATTATATAAAGTGTCCACTGCGCTTAATTTTTGCCAATCTTGCTCGTTGATGGCAAGCTTAGCCTGTGTTACATCACCTTGGATAAAGCTCAATTGATTCAAGGATACACCTTTTTGACTGAGCCAATTTGTGAGCACGGGTTGTTGCTTCGCTTGATTCCGGACTAAGGCAAAAACCCTATGTCCTTGTTTTAATAACTCTAAAATTAAATAGCGGCCAATAAATCCTGTCGCACCTGCGACCAAAGCGACTTGTTGCTCTGGCTGAGTTTTTAAGTTGTTATGCGCCATCTCATATGCTCTTTTGATTGAATGTAGGCATAGGCTAAAGGATGGAGTACACTCAATGGTCAAGTCATTTTTTAGACATATTCAAGAATAATAAGGATGATCGCCATGTTAATTGGACAATTGGCAAAACAGACTGATTTAAGTCGAGACACCATTCGCTTTTATGAAAAAATGCAGTTGATCCAGTCCATCACCTGTAATAATGGCTATAAAGATTATTCAGAACAAACGCTACAACAGTTACAACTGATTCGTACCGCGAAAAACCTTGGATTCTCGCTCAATGAAATTAAGCAGATTTTAGCGATGACAGCCCAAGATGAAATCCCTGCCCCACAAGTACAAAGCATTTTCCAAGACAAGTTAGATTTGATAGATGAAAAGATTGCACAACTTCATCAAATCAGAACGATGTTAAGTCGATTTACTCAGGGTGAAGCTTGCCCACTGAGAAAAGATTGCCCGATTCCAGAACTCAATTAATTGCTTTAAAAAACTTTCTGAAATCACAACAAAAGCTCGTGTGTATAAACTAAAACTTATCCACAGTTTTGCTGCATTAATCATCAGTATCGTCTGTTGATTTCTCTTCTGGTATATTTTATGGATCATTTATTTTCAGTGCTATTGCCACACTCCATTTTCAATACAAGCATTCCATGTCTTGAATTGAAATAAGAAAATGAAATCTGAAAAAATACCCTGATTACAATCCCCTTACACAACATCAGCTTGTTTATGTTTCTAAATTGTCCCTTGATACAGCTCAATTATTTGCTTTTAAAAATATTAAATTCTCAATATTGACCATTCTGACATTCTTTATCTGTCAAAGAGTTAGCAAAAAAACCAACTTATTCTCCCCATATAAAAATGTATTCATAAAAAACATACAAAATAGTGTCATTTTCATGCTTTTTTAGCGGTATATAACATTCTGTAAAGATTCAGTTACAGAATCTTGCTTGGTTGAAAAGGAACGTATATGAGTCAGACATATAGCAAGGAAGAAAAAAGAAGTCGTATCAAAGGTATCGTCGGTGCGGCATCAGGGAATTTAGTTGAGTGGTTCGATTTCTATATTTATGCCGTTTTTGCTGCCTATTTTACCCACGCATTGACCGCTCCAGATATGGAACCAACCACCAAAGCCATTTATGTTTGGGGGGTGTTTGGTGCCAGTTTTTTCATGCGCCCAATCGGGAGTTGGCTATTCGGACGTATCGCTGACCGTCAAGGCCGTAAGCAGTCGATGGTTATTTCCATCTGCTTAATGGCACTCAGCTCATTTCTGTTTGCTGCCTTACCGACTTATGACCAAGTCGGAATGTGGGCACCCTTTTTACTGCTCATGGTTCGATTACTGCAAGGCCTCTCTGTCGGTGGTGAGTATGGTGCTGTTGCGACCTATATGAGTGAACTCGGCTTAAAAGGGCAACGTGGCTTCTTTGCATCATTCCAGTACGTCACCCTTTCAGGTGGTCAGTTACTTGCCAGCTTACTTGGGGTAATCTTGCTGGGCTTTATGACTGAACAGCAATTGAATGATGGTGGCTGGCGTATTCCTTTCGTCATCGGCGGTATTGCGGCATTATTGTCTTTACTCGCGCGTAGTCGTTTAGAGGAAACCTTGTCACATGAAGATGCTGACCGTGAAGAATCAGGTAGCTTAGTTGCCCTGCTTAAACAGCATTGGAAAACTTTCCTATTGGTTGTCGGCTATACATCAGCTGGTTCACTCACCTTCTATGTTGTCACGGTTTATTCAAAAACCTACCTCACCAATATTGGTATGGATGGCAAAACCGTTGGCTTTATCATGACCACGGCGCTATTTGTGTTCATGTTGGCACAACCGTTGTTCGGCATGTTGTCAGATCGCATTGGCCGTCGTGCTTCCATGTTGGCATTCAGCTTACTCAGCGCAATCTTTATTTATCCCGTCATGGTCACAGGTATGCGCAGCTTTGCTGACTCCCCTGTGATTATCACCCTATTACTGATTTTCTTGATGATGTTGCTGAGCTTCTATACCTCAATCAGCGGTTTAGTCAAAGCTGAAATGTTCCCGCCACACGTCCGTGCATTAGGTGTAGGTTTCTCCTATGCGGTGGGTAATGCACTCTTTGGCGGTTCCGCGCCATCCGTAGCGTTATTATTTAAAGATGCTGGCATTGAAAATACCTTCTTTGTATACGTCATTATCATGTTATTGATTTGTTTCATGTGTAGTTGGGCATTACCGAAAAAGCCTGAATATCTTGAACATGACCACTAAATAAATTGTGTTCTAAATCGAAACCACTTTTGTAAAAGCAGAAGTGGTTTTTTTATTTTGAGCGTTATTGCAAATAAGGATTTAAATTCACAAGCTGCTTAAACCCACTCTGCACCAGCATGGCAGTACGAGATCGAGGTCGTTGCTGTGCTTCCTGTTGAGTAAATTTAATCATGATCTGATTAAAGTCACGACGAGGGTATTTTTGCAATAATTGCTGTCTAAACTGTTCTGAAAACTCAAAACCACGACTGCCGATGACGTCACAACTGGCCGCTTGTTGCAGCAAATGCGCTTCTATCCCCTCATCGCGTCCAACATAAGGATTCATATGCATACTGATCACATCAAAAAGTTGATCGGCTCGTGCAGTCTGCCACCCCTGTTCAAGCGACCAATCTCTTGCAGCATAAGCACCCTGCCCAGCAAAACAACGACAATGTTGATGATGCTGATAATGTTGTTCTGTCATACCTAAATCATGCAATAAGCATGAAACTGCTAATAACTCATCATCACGTTGCAGGTTTTGCATCTTGGCAAAAGCAATGGCATAACACCATGTACGAAGACAATGATTTTGCAGAGACGCTGAGCTACAGGACTGCATCTCTTCTAAAGCTCGTTGCACTTCTACGCTATCAGGCAAGACAAGATCATCCAGACGCAATTCATGCTGAACGGTTGGTCTGGTAATATTCGCCAAACTGTACATTTTTATACTCTGTTTTAACACAGGAAAAAGGCTATGCCTCAACAGCAGCATACGATCTTTTAAGGATAAATTACCTGAGGTTTGCGCCATCCAAGCTTGTCGACCAATTTGCATTTTTGTTCTCTTTTAAAATTAGAGTAATTGCTCTAATTTTTACTCAAAAGAATTACGAAAGTCAAAAGTATAGCGATCAGTCTTCAGGTTTCTCATCGCTGCATCTATATTCAAACGACCATTTTTCTCACACTTATCACATAATTTTAAAAACAACTTAAATCAGATTATTGGCTAAAATTAAACATTTTGTTCGTTTAATCCGCTTTTTGCGTAGTTTTTATTCTTATTTTTAATAATTAATTAAGTTTTTATGCATAATGGACAGCGCTTTATTTTCTATTTTTGGTGTATTTTTTAACACTTTTCCAATGACAAGAGGTTACAACTTAAGGGAGTAAATAATGCTGACGCTGATCGGTATTCTAATTATTGTGACGATTGTCGTGCTATTGATGTCTGGAAAAACCAGTCCTATTGTAGCCATGTCGATTGTTCCTCTTATTGGCGCCCTCATTGCTGGTTTTTCGATTAGCGAGATTTCTGGCTTCTTTGAAGCTGGTCTAGCCAAAGTGACCAAAGTAGCGACGATGTTTTTATTCGCTATTTTATTTTTCAGTGTATTAAAAGAATTACATGTCTTTGACCCTATGATTAAACGTATGGTGCAAATGACGCGTGGCAATGTCGTGATTGTTGCCGTGATGACCACTGTGATTGCAGCAATTGTGCATCTGGATGGTTCTGGTGCTGCAACCTTCCTGATCATTATTCCTGCCTTACTTCCCCTGTACCGTAAACTCGGCATGAGCCCCTATCTGATGCTATTGCTGATGGCGGGTAGTATGGGTGTGATGAATATGGTGCCTTGGGGCGGACCTTTAGGACGTGCTTCAGCCGCGACAGGTTTAGATGCTGCCACACTCTGGCATAGCCTGATTCCCGTTCAAGTGGCGGGTGTTGCAGGGATGATGGTATTTGCCGTATTTATGGGCTTACGTGAGAAAAAACGCATTCTCGCAGCCCAAGCTCTCGGTACCACGCCATTTGAACAAGACTGCATGGCCAAAGACCTCGCCGAAGATATTCAGGAAGATGCTCAACCTAAAAACCTGTGGTTTAACCTCGGTCTGATCGTTGCTGCCATTATCTGTTTAGCTTTTGGCCTATTCTCTGCGCCTTATGTGTTTATGATCGCCCTTGCATTGGTCTTGATTGTCAACTTCCCGCAGCCTAAAACACAGATTGAAGTTATTGGTCGCCATGCACCTCAAGCATTGAGCATGGTTGCCATTATTTTTGCTGCAGGTGCATTTCTCGGGATTTTGTCCGAGTCAGGTATGTTGCAATCGATTGCCTTGGATTTAATTAAAATTCTACCAAGCACATGGATTGGTAGTTTGCATATTCTAGTCGGGATCTTAGGTGTACCGATGGACATCTTTACCAGTACTGATGCCTATTATTTTGCGCTATTACCGATTGTGCAAGAAGTTACTGCTACCGCTGGAGTGAATGCTGACTCGGTCGTGTACGCCATGGCGATTGGTAACAATGCTGGAACATTTGTGAGTCCATTCTCACCTGCAACTTGGCTTGCAGTCGGACTGACAGGCACCGATATGGGACGCCATTTGCGCTATTCATTTGGTTGGATCTGGTTATTCAGCTTCTTTACCTTAGGCGCAGGCTTCTTACTAGGTCTTTATTAATCCTTGCCAAAATAAAAAAAGCATACTCAGGTATGCTTTTTTTATTACCTGCATGCGTTACCCACCTAAATCAAGCATTCGCTTTCGGATTACAGTTTGGCTTTTAATAATTCATCTAACCAGTCAATAAAGTCCTGAAAATATTTAGGACGATATTGGCGGTCGGTTAGCAACAGACTGATGGGTAACTGTAAGCTTGGAGTATCAGTAAATAAACGCTGTAACTGTCCTTGCTGAACATAAGGTGCTGCATCAAATTCAGGAATCTGAATAATCCCAATACCTGCTAAACCTGCTTGGGTATAGGCCTCCGTATTCTCAACCAATAAGCGGTAAGGCATTTTGACCCGATGTGCTTGGAATTCAAGCTCACTCAATTCACGATAATGTTTAGCGACATGGTAATCCACAGCGAAGTGCTGTTGTAGTTCCTCAAAGCGTTGAGGTTCACCAAACTCTGCCAAATATTGCGGGGATGCAAGAGTCCAGATTTGGGTTTGGGTAATCGGTCTGATCAGTAAATACTCATCCTTCACCTGCCCGACCCGTACCACACAATCCAGCTGTTGCTCGATTAAATTAGAAAAATCATCACTGCCATTCACCAACACTTTTACTTTTGGGTAACGTTGATAAAACGCAGATAAATGAGGAATCAGAACTTGTGTGGCTAAGCGTTTCGGCATACCAATACTGATCTTACCTTCTTGACTACGCACATGGGTTTTAAAACGATTCAGCTCTTTTAACTGTGCCACCAAACGCATGGCTTCATCGTAAAACAAACCACCCTCATGGGTTAATGCCACTTTACGCGTGGTGCGATAAAACAGTAATACCTCATATTCTTTTTCCAGTGTTTGGATCGCATAAGTGACATTAGAACGTGGTAGTCCCAATTGCAACGCGGCTTGTGCAAAAGACTGCTTTTCTGCCACTAAGCAAAAGATTTTTAAACGATCAATCTTATCCATTTTTATTGTTCAACTTTTTTGCACAATCAGTTCAATACTAACAACTATTTCAAACAAATAAATTCAACTAGCATATTTTTTATGCAAAACAACATCAGGGCAAACATATGTCACAGCATCATTTAAATGGAAAAACCGTACTAATCACAGGCGGTGCAAAAAACTTAGGCGGTTTGATTTCACGCAAGTTCGCTGAACAAGGCGCAAATTTATTGATTCATTACAATAGTGCTGCCACTCAAGCCGATGCCGAACAAACCTTAAAAGAGGTACAGGCACTCGGTGCAAAAGCCGTTTTGGTACAAGCTGATTTATCCGATATTCAAACTATTGAACAGCTGTTTATCACAGCCAAAGAAACATTTGGTGGCGTGGATATTGCGATTAATACGGTAGGTCGTGTGCTGAAGAAACCGTATTTAGATACGACCGAACAAGAGTTTGATGGCATGAATGACATCAACAATAAAATTGCCTATTTCTTTATTCAATCGGCAGGTCGTCATCTGAATGACAATGGGAAAATCTGCACCATCGTAACCAGTTTACTTGCAGCGTATACGGGACTTTATTCAACTTATGAAGGCTTAAAAGCACCCGTCGAGCATTATACTCGTGCAGCGTCCAAAGAGTTTGGTGAACGTGGCATCTCAGTTACTGCGGTCGCACCAGGCCCAATGGATACTCCCTTTTTCTATGGTCAAGAAGCACCCGAAGCCGTGGCCTATCATAAATCAGCATCTGCTTTAGGTGGCTTAACCAAGATCGAAGATATTGAACCTTTAGTTCGCTTCTTGGTTACCGATGGTTGGTGGATTACTGGACAAACTATTTTTGCCAATGGTGGTTATACCACCCGTTAAGTCGGATACTGACAAAGGTTTGGGCATTACACCACAATGCCCAAACATGCTAAGGCAAGAAAAACACCAAGGCATAGAAACAGGTCAAACTCAGGATAATGGTCAACAAGGTATGTTTCACCTTATACGCAATGATGACGGTTAAAATCGTGGCCAAAAAATACGGATTTAATAAAGTCGAACGAAATGCGCCATGTTCATCCATAAACACAATCGGCGTTGCGATCGCAGTCAATAAACACGGTGCGGAATACTGTAAAGATTGTTGAAACCATTTCGGTAATCGCAACGGAATATTGGGTTCTAGCAAAATATAGCGATTCATAAACACCACCAAAGCTAGAATGACCAAAAGAAACCAACTCATGCGGCACGCTCCCGTAGATTCTGTAAACAAGTCGCGGTCAACATGCCAATTACACCTGCCAAGATGGCTGCACTTTTAATGCCTAGACTCAGAAAAACCAATGTTAACAATACGGACACTATTACCCCGACCAAAGTATTTATGTTTTTAATAAACGGAATCACAATGGCGATAAAAGTCGCAACAATCGAAAAGTCCAAGTGATATTGATCAAGATTCGGCACTGATGCAGCAAGCAGCACCCCACAAATACTAAATAAGACCCAGCACAGATAAAAACAGCTTCCTGCACCCAATAAATAATAAATATAGTGTTGTTGCTTTTTAATACTCACCGCAAATAATTCATCAGTCAGCAAAAAGCCCAATAGCAAGCGATGTTTTAAAGGTTGTTTAGAAATGTCTTCACGCAGATACAGTGCATATAGATAATGCTGTGTGGTAATCAGAAATACTGAAATGATGATGGTAAATGCAGGCGTTCCAGCCATTACTAAACCTAAGGTCATCAACTGCGCTGCACCTGCAAAGACCAAAGCCGACATTCCGATTGCTTGTCCAGTACTCAGCCCTGCCTGAATCGCCATAGAGCCTGCCAATAGCCCCCAAGGCAATACTGCAAAACACAGCGGCAGTATTTTAATCACCCCATTTAGAAATGCCCGAGATATCGTTATTGGCCTATCATCGGTTATGCTGTCACTTAACATCAAAATCACAATTGCTCATAAAAGACCTTATGACTATGCCAAAATTTGATAAGAGAGAATTGTATAAAATTGCTGTTTTTATTTTAGATAGGCGATATAGCCGCCCGGCGTAATCCCAAAAGTTTGGCGAAAATGACGACTAAAATGACTCTGATCCGAAAAACCACACTGCTGTGAAACCTCAGATAAATTTAGCCCTTGCCTTAACAATTTTTGTGATTTTTGCAACCGAGCCTGTACCAACCATGCATGTGGTGACAAACCGACATGCTTTTTAAATTGACGTAAGAAATGCCATTGGCTGAGATTGGCCATGTCAGCAAGTTCTGCTAAGGAAAACTCTTGCTCGGGCATACTTGCCATAAAATCTTTGATATTGAGGATTCGCTGTTTGGCACTGCTTAAATCCGTTGCCTGTGGCCTGACTTGACTGTATTTGGACACGAGCCAAGCAATTGTTGATAAAAATAGAGTTTGTTTCAGTAAAGTATTATTGGGCTGCTCTAATAAATCGAATAAGAGACGAAATTGTTGGGCTAGACCTTCATCATGCAGTACCGCTTCTCTAAACCACGGTGCTGTGCCATGTATGGTTGTGAGGTCTCGTGTCAGTTCATAAAACACTTCAGGCGTTGGATAGATGGCTCGATAACGCCATCCTGTCTCTACTGCCGAAGAACCAGTGTGCACTTCATCGGCATTGACCAGAATAATATCGCCCTGTGGCGCAACATGATTACCACCTGTACGATAGAACCGCTGTGCTCCTTCCTCAATTACACCAATACAAAATCCTTCATGAACATGCCGTGAGAATTCCTGCTGATAGTAACTTGCTTTCAGCATTTCCAGACCACCTAGTTCTTCTAGATGTAAGTAATCGACTTGTTCACGAGGTCTTCGCGACATCAAGACCTCCTTTGAATTGTTTGCATTGTGTCAGGTTAACGCGATTTAGATAGATTTATAGAACAAAATTGCTGTTTGTTCAAAATAAAGATAGATCTAAGTAGAGAAACAAAACTGATTGATAAATCTCTATTTTCTAATTCAATACGATGAATTAAAAAAGAAATCTATTTTATATAATTCAAATTCAATAAAACTTAAAAAAGAGAATCTATTAAATAGATTTAATTCTTACTTAAAATATCTTAAAATCCGCACATAATTTATGCAATAAATTGTAATAAAACCAAAAGCTAAAAAATTGAGAGAAGCATATGTTAAATCCCCTACACCCTAAAAAACTAATCCCTTTAAGTTATGCCATCGCCTTGAGTCTTTCAGTATTAGGGACAACAACAATTCCAAGTTATGTACACGCATCGGCATCTACAGAAGAAACTGCAGTAAATAACGCCACAACTCAAAATACTGCAGAAAATCCAATGGCCAAATTAGATTGGCACTTAGGACCGAAAAAAGAAAACGTTGCCAATGTTGCAACTTTAAATACACTCAAAGATGAAGGTTTTCTAGATCCAAAGAATGCAGATCAATTTCTTGAGTTAACGGGTAATTTAACCACTGGTAGTACAAACATTTTAGTTGCACCTGATGATTCATGGTGGGCCACATTTGATTTTGATCCATCAGGTTATGTTAAGGATGATGAGAAAATCGATGCCGATGCCTTATTAAAACAAATCAAGGATTCTGATGAGCCATCAAATGAAGAACGTAGTCGCTTAGGTTATCCAAAAATTTATACGATCGGCTGGGCAGTACCACCGCATTATGATAATCAGACTAAACGTTTGGAATGGGCACTCAAAATTCGTGATCAAGATAATAACGAAGCGATTAATTACACCATTCGTATCCTAGGTCGCACGGGTGTGACAAGTGCAACCTTGGTTTCTGATGAAGAAAATTTAACTCAGAACATTAATGCCTTTAAAACTAGTTTAAAGGGCTTTGACTACAACTTTGGCGAAAAATACGCAGAATATCGTGAAGGTGATAAAGTCGCTGAATATGGTCTAGCCGCATTGATTGCAGGTGGTGCTGCAGTTGTAGCAACAAAAAAAGGCTTTTGGGCTGCTATTGTGGCCTTCTTTGCAGCTGCATGGAAATTTATTGCAGTGGGTGCAATTGCAGTAGCTGGATGGTTACGCTCTCTATTTAATAAAAACAAATCATAAATGCATTTGCCTTTAGAAATACTGATCGTAATAGGAATAGTCGGGTTCTATATTTATGACTCGACTCATCTCTATTTTTATAATGAGTTCAACATTCAAAAAGGTTTAAAAGCTTCTTTTAAATCTCAATTAATTTCACGAAAATTCAATTTCTCTCGTCAATATTTAGTTATTCCGAACTTGCTTTTGTCACACCAACTTCTCTATAAATGTGCATGGAGGTTCAAAAATATTCATTCAGCAATTGATCAAAATGAGATTGAACATATCAGAAAAATTAGTTTAACCTTGAAACCGCTACAAATTATTAATCTTCTAATTTTCTTACTTACTCTCGGAATTCTGCCACTTTTACTGATATATAAAGCAGGTTATTTAGCAATTTCGATTACGCTTATGATGATCTATGGCTTAAATCTATTTTCAATTTTTTTTGTAATGATAAAAAGAAAAATCTTACAGTTGTCTTGGCTCAAAACGATCCAGCTTTTATTAGATGTGCTGTTATGCCCTCCTTTTGCGGTAAATCTATTAAGAAAAATTAGTCTAAACTATCAAATCAAAACCGAAGGGATTCTATTCGCTTCTCAAATACTTGATCAGAAACATTATCAACAGCTACTTGATGAAATTCTTCTCGATATTCAAACATTAAAAACAGCATCTAGTGAAAAGCGTGTTATTCAACTTGAATTACGAGAACGACAACTTCAGTCCATAAAATACGAAATAGAGAATAAATAAAAAACTATCAAAAAGGATCGTTTTTATATAACAAAATAATACGCTCAAAATAAAAGCCTCCGAAGAAGCTTTTATTTATTGGATCAATTACTTAGAGCCTTTAATCCCTGCTTGTAATAACAAAGCACCTAAACCACCAATTTTTTGCTCTTGTGGTTTTTCAGTTTTTGGCTTGTTATTTTGCGGACGCTTAAAGTCGCCCTCTTTACGCGGCGGACGTTGGCCTTGTGGTTTACGTTCTGAACGTTCAGTACGATCTTGCTGTGGACGTTGCTGGCGTGGTGCTTTCGCTGGTGCAGAACCTTCAGCACGCATACTCAAGTTCACGCGATTACGTTCCACGTCCACTTGCATCACACGCACTTGCACAATTTGACCTGGTTTCACCACTTTATGTGGATCAGAAACAAATTCATTGGCAAGTTCAGAAATATGCACTAAACCATCTTGGTGTACACCCACATCCACGAAGGCACCGAAGTTAGTCACATTGGTGACCACACCTTCAAGTTGCATACCTTCAGTCAATTGCGCAACTTCAGTAATATCTTCACGGAATTTCGCAGTACGGAACTCAGGACGTGGATCACGACCTGGTTTTTCCAATTCAGCTAAAACGTCCTGAATAGTCGGTAAACCAAATTTGTCATCTACAAATTCATCCGCTTTGACTTGGCGAATGATTTCAGTGTTGCCGATAATGTCTTTTACCGTTGTTGCTTTTGCAGCAACAATTCTTTCCACCAACCCATAACTTTCAGGGTGAACTGCAGACGCATCTAATGGTTCAGAACCATCTTGAACACGTAAGAAACCAGCAGATTGTTCAAAGGTACGTTCGCCCAAACGTGGCACTTTTTTCAAAGCTTGACGGTTATCAAAACGACCATTTTCTTTACGGTATTCAACGATTTGTTGTGCAATTGCTTTATTTAGACCAGCAATATAAGCCAGAATCGCTGGAGAAGCGGTATTCACATCCACACCCACAGCATTCACACAGTCTTCAACCACGGCATCTAATGTTTTTGCCAAACCAGTTTGATTCACATCATGTTGATATTGACCTACACCAATCGATTTAGGGTCAATTTTTACCAACTCAGCCAACGGATCTTGTAAACGGCGTGCAATTGAAACCGCACCACGAATTGAAACATCTAGTTCAGGTAACTCTTGTGAAGCCAATTCACTTGCAGAGTAAACAGAAGCGCCCGCTTCACTTACAGTGATACGTGTCAGTTGCAGATCAGTATTGGCAGCCATCATTTCCGCAACAACTGCTTCCGTTTCACGGCTTGCAGTACCATTACCAATCGCAATAAGTTCCACGTGGAACTCTCGACATAAACGAGCAAGTTCCGTAATAGAACCCTCTTTATCTTCTTTCGGTGCAAATGGATAAATGGTGCTATGCGCAAGTACATCACCTGCATTACTCACCACTGCAAGCTTCACACCGGTACGGATACCAGGGTCAACACCCAAAGTCGTACGACCACCAGCAGGTGCAGAAAGTAATAAATGACGTAGGTTTTCAGCAAATACATCCATTGCTTCAGCTTCAGCAGCCAAACGTTTATCGGTTAATAATGAATGTTCGATTTGTGGACGAATCTTGCCTAACCAAAACAGTTTAGCCGTTTGCTTTAAATAATCTTGACGCGTTTGCGGCTGAACTTGTTCAAGATTGTATTCAGTCTCAATACGAGCCAATGGCGCATCATCTTCACCATCAACTTTCAAACCCAATACATTTTCTTGACGACCACGTAGCATCGCCAATAAACGATGTGAAGGAACTTTATTAAAGTTTTCAGAAAATTCGAAATAATCACGGAATTTTTTACCAACTTCTTTCTTCTCTTCAGAAGCAACCGCACTTTTTAACACTGCAGTTTTAGCAAAAGTTTGTTTTAATTCAGTGGTTAATGCAATATTTTGTGCCCAGTCATCAATCAAGATGTGCTGAATAGCATCAAGCTGGCTTTCTACATCTGGGTAGTCTTCATGACTAAAACCAGCCAATGCTTCAGTTGGATCAACCTGTTCTGCAATAATTTTTTCAGCAATAGCGCCAAGGCCTACTTCTTTTGCTTTAAATGATTTACTGGTCCGTTTTGGACGATACGGTGCGTAAATTTCTTCTAATGCATTCTTAGTTTCTGCTGCATTGACGCGCGCTAATAAATCATCGCTTAATTTATCTTGTTCTTGTAAAGATTGGATCACCTTCTCACGACGCTCAAATAAATCACGTAAGTAAGTTAAACGTGTATCGAGTTGACGTAATTGCGTATCGTCTAAGCCTTGCGTGACTTCTTTACGGTAACGTGCAATAAAAGGAACGCTAGCACCTTCATCAATTAAACGAATAGCAGCTTCTACTTGGTTTGGACGTACGGCAAGTTCATTTGCCAACTGCTGAACTAAGTCAGTCATCGTGATTGATTCCACAAGGGTTAAGTCTAAAAGCACTGATTATAAAGTCCATGGCTATAAAATCCACCATTGTTTTTTTGAATATTGTGCCAGTAGATTATGCAAATCATAGAATGTTTATAAAATACCAAGATTTTTTCGCCTAAATATTGAAAAATAGATTGATTGTCATAATTTTGCCTGTATATATTTGGTATCTATCTCTTGATTTTATTGGCAATATTTGTTGCTTTATAACATAGCCAAAACTGTGCAATGAATCGTATACTTCTTTGCATTGTATAAAGACGATGACAATAAACGATAAAGGAGCACATCATGAGTTTAGTTGTACCTGCTGAATCGACGGAAACTGTACACCATGAGACAGATCGGGTCGAACGCATTTTAGTGGTCGATGACGATGTGCGCTTGCGTACGCTTTTACAACGCTTCCTCGAAGACAAAGGTTTTGTGGTAAAAACGGCTCATGACGCAACACAAATGGATCGTTTACTACAACGTGAACTATTCTCTCTTATCGTGCTTGATTTTATGCTTCCCGTGGAAGATGGCTTGAGTATTTGCCGTCGCTTACGCCAGTCAAATATTGATACTCCTATTATTATGCTGACTGCACGTGGTAGTGACTCTGACCGTATTGCGGGTCTTGAGGCAGGCGCAGATGATTATTTACCAAAACCATTTAACCCGAATGAATTACTGGCACGTATCCGCGCAGTATTACGTCGTCAAGTACGTGAAGTTCCTGGTGCACCAAGTCAACAAGTTGAAGTGGTCAGCTTTGGCCCATGGTCTTTGGATCTATCGACTCGTACCTTAACTCGTGAAGGTCAAGTCGTAACGCTCACAACGGGCGAGTTTGCAGTTCTAAAAGCATTGGTTCAACATCCACGTGAACCACTTACTCGTGACAAGCTGATGAATTTGGCACGTGGTCGTGAATGGGGTGCAATGGAGCGTTCGATTGATGTCCAAGTCTCTCGTCTACGTCGTTTAATTGAAGATAACCCTGCTCGTGCACGTTATATCCAAACCGTATGGGGTGTAGGCTACGTTTTTGTTCCAGATGGTGCTGAATAAGCTTAGGAAATAAAACGTTGAAACTTGAACCAATTGATCCACAAGAATTTACTGACTTCGCAGCTTATTCCGAAAGGCCACGCACCCAATGGGAACGGTTTTTAGATAAAATTAAACCCCGTTCCGCGGCCATGCGCACCACCATCTTGGTTTTGTTCATGGTCTTTTTCAGCCTGTTTATGTCCTTGTGGTTCTTTTGGCGAACACTCTATCTTCCCGAACTACAACAACATGCCCGTTATCTCGCGATTGAATTGGAGCTCGTCAATAATCCAGATATTCGAATTCTACATCGCGATAGCGAAGTAGATGTCGATACATGGCTAAAAAACCGTATTGGCATTGAGTATGTGACTGATCCGAGAGAGTTTCCCAAAGTCGAAGACAAATTCTTGGCGGAACTGTTTACCAATCAAATCGAATCTAAACTAGCGAAAGAGCTCGGTGTAGAAAACGTTACAGTTTATTTTAAATTTAAACCGATCCCCCGCATCTGGATCCAAACCCCAGAAATGAACGGGAACTGGGTTAGAGAGCCACTCAAAACCTATACCAACTACAGTGTCGAGTTGATTGCTACTTGGTTGTTTGGGGTTCCAATCCTGTCATCGATTATTATTTTGATTTTGGTACGACAAATGAATCGACCGCTACGTCGATTACAGAATGCTGCCAATAATTATAGTAAGACAGGTAAAGCACCCTATCTCGATACCAATCATGGTCCACTCGAAATCCGTCAGGTGAACCAAGCCTTTAACCATATGGTATACACACTTGAGCAGACGGAACGTGATCGCCAAATTATGCTGGCGGGTATTTCCCATGATTTACGTACACCACTGACACGTATTCGCCTCACCGCAGAAATGCTGCCTGATGAGTTTTTCCGTGAAGGCTTGATTTATGATGTAGATGATATGGATGCGATTCTAAATCAATTCATTTCCTATATGCGTGATGGCTCGGATGAAGAGTTAACAAACACCAACCTCAATACTTTATTGCAAGAAGTGGTGGTGCAATTCAAACCACTGGATATTCGTTTTCAGGCACAGGAACTACCAATTATTCCTGCCCGTAGCCTGTCATTAAAGCGACTGATTGCCAATTTGGTGAATAATGCTAAACGTTATGGTGCAGAGCCGATTGAACTCTCTGCCAGCCATGTTGATGATCACATTTTAATTACAGTTGCCGATCATGGTGAAGGTATTCCACCAGATCAAGTGGAAGAATTAATGCAGCCTTTTGTTCGCGGTAATTCCGCACGAACAATTCAAGGTAGTGGTTTGGGCTTAGCGATCGTGAAACGTATTGTCGATATTCATCAAGGACAGATCAACATTCGTAATCGTGAACAAGGCGGTCTGGAAGTAGTGATTTCTCTTCCGATTAACTCAGTACCAGACGAAGAACCGCAAAATAATACCATCGATAAAATTAAACAAACTTTGACGGGGCATTTTTAAAAACCGTACTTAAGCGACCAATGCTCCCTATTTCTTCGACTAAAGTCTTCAATCAAAATACCACTAGATTGAAGACTTTTCTTGGTTGAATAGCCTCAAAGCATGAACAACAATCCAAGACTCAATTGTTTTTTCTGCACGAATTCAAGCAAATATCACACAGAAAATAGCCTATTGCATGGCAAGTGAATAAAGCATACTCACCTGTATTAGACCTTAGCCTTATTTCAATCCACTTTTCATGTTTTAGCGATAGAATCCTTATCCAATGAAAAGCAATATTGAGAATGGATGATGTCTTTAAGTCGTATTCGTCTTGCAGCACTGCATGACAAAGTGATGAGTGCAGAGCAGGCAGCTCAGTTTATTAAAAATGATATGACGGTTGGTATGAGCGGTTTTACCCGTGCTGGTGAAGCGAAAGCAGTACCACAAGCATTGGTTGAACAAGCCAAAAAAAATCCGTTAAAAATCACATTAATTACAGGCGCGAGTCTCGGCAATGACTTAGACAAACAATTGACGGAAGCAGGAGTTCTTGCACGTCGCATGCCATTCCAAGTCGACAACACCTTACGTCGTGCTATTAATAACGGCGAAGTGATGTTCATCGATCAACATTTGTCTGAAACCGTTGAACAGATGCGTAACCAGCAACTGAAACGCCCTGATGTTGCGGTGATCGAAGCAGTTGCCATTACCGAAGATGGTCATATCGTTCCAACTACCTCTGTCGGGAATTCAGCCAGCTTTGCTATTTTTGCAGAAAAAGTAATTGTTGAAATCAATACTTCGCTCAGCGAAAATTTCGAAGGCCTACACGATATTTATATCCCGACCTATCGCCCTACCCGTACGCCATTGCCTTTAACACAAGTGGATGACCGTATTGGTTCAACAGCGATTCCAATCGATCCAGCGAAAATCGTGGGTATCGTATTCAATGACACAGCAGATTCACCATCAACTGTGACTCCACCTGATGCTGAAACTCAAGGTATCGCAAACCACCTGATTAGATTCTTTGAAAACGAAGTCGCAGAAGGTCGTTTAGCGAAAAACTTAGGCCCATTACAGGCAGGTATTGGTTCAATTGCCAATGCTGTTTTAACAGGACTTAAAGATTCGAATTTTGAAGACTTGGTCATGTATTCAGAAGTTCTTCAAGACTGTACGTTTGAACTGATTGATGCAGGCAAAATGAAGTTTGCTTCTGGTAGCTCAATCACCCTATCAGCACAATGTGGCGAGCGCGTTTTCGGTAATCTTGAACACTACAAAGACAAATTAGTACTTCGCCCTCAAGAAATTTCAAACCATCCTGAACTCGTACGTCGTTTAGGGATTATCGGTATTAATACAGCACTTGAGTTTGATATTTACGGTAACGTGAACTCAACTCACGTTTGCGGCACCAAAATGATGAATGGTATCGGTGGTTCAGGTGACTTTGCCCGTAACGCACACCTTGCGATTTTCGTGACCAAATCGATTGCCAAAGGTGGTGATATCTCATCAATCGTACCAATGGTCAGCCATGTCGATCACAATGAACATGACGTTGATATCTTGGTAACAGAAGTTGGTTTAGCTGATCTTCGTGGCTTAGCACCACGTGAGCGTGCACGCGTGATTATCGACAACTGCGTGCATCCACTTTATCAAGGCGCACTCAATGATTACTTTGATCGCGCTTGCGAACGTGGCGGCCATACCCCGCATATTCTTCGTGAAGCCTTGTCTTGGCATGCCAATTTTGAAGAAACAGGTCATATGTTAGCGCCTGTAGCTGTGGCGAAGTCTGCTTAACGCTCAGCTCTCATCTCAATAAAAAAAGCATGTTCCGACATGCTTTTTTTATTTTCCTACTTTGATGCAGCTAAGTGCCCAACTCTCAGCAAAATTGGAAAGCTAATCCCAATCGGCTGCTGTATCTGTAAAATGTCTTGTAAGCTCTCCAAAGGGCTGACATGCAACTGATCTTGATAATGCTTTACTGCTGACCAAGTGTTTAAATAATCCCACAATTGTGCCCCTGTCCAGCGTAACACGATCTGCAACTGCGGCATGGCAATTTCCTCAAAAGGAAATGGGATCGTTTGATAGTGCTCATCAATATAACGTCGCTCTACATCCCAAAAGCCCTTTAAAGTATGATGATAGAGCTGATCGATTCGCTGATTTAAATCTATATCATCTAACCGAATTAAACCATAACCAATCACTGCAAAAAGACCGTCTGCTTTCAGAGTTCGCTTAACTTCTGCATAGAATTTTTCAAAATCAAACCAGTGGATCGCTTGTGCAACGGTAATTAAATCAAAAGACCGATCGGCAAATGAAGTCTGCTCTGCGGCTTGTTGTAAATACTGCACATTAGGGAGTGCTGAGGCCTGATCTAGTTGATTTTGACTGAGGTCGGTGGCAATTACAGTTCGAAAATAAGGAGCTATTAGCTGGGTCAACTGCCCTGAACCTGCTCCACAATCCCATGCACGCTCAAAGCCATTGAGCTGCTTCATTAAGCAATTTACTAACGTTTGTGGATAAGTTGGCCGTGCCTGTTGATAAAGTTCACTTTGCTCAGAAAATAAGTCTTTCATAGTCGTCTATTCTTAAAATCTTGATCTCTCTTCAACATAACAAAATTTCCAACTGGAAATTGTTCAGTAAAAGTTCGATCTTATAGAACTTGTACGATGCGATAGCTGGCTTGTGCAATCGGTGTAAGCTGATCACTCATCTGATAGACTTTGACATCATATGTTCCCACTTGCCATCCATTCGGTGGTGTCATACTGACCCAGTTTCGAGTAACATTTTGAGTGACTCGACGCGGTGTAAACAACAACACTTCCCCTGTATCTCGATTTAGCCAACGAATAAAGATTTGCTCATCTGCAGGCGATTGTCCCATCGTATCAAAATGAGCAAAGACCTCTTGAAACTGATGTACTTGACGAAGATCTTCTGAAAGCTGTGGCATTACTGGTGTTAAGGCGAGTACTAGTCTGCCAGATAATGCTTGCTCATCATTTTTTGAGCTCAACTCCTCTAAAGCACGTTGAGCAAATACTTTCTTATTCTGAATCATTGAAAAATCTTGTCTAGGAAAAGCCTTTTTCAAATAATCACCCACCTGTTGCTCGGATGCCATTTCAATGATTTTAGCAATCTGCTGATGTTGCTGCTCAGAGAGAGTATTTAAATGCTCATTTCTTGCAGCAAGTCCTTGCGACGTCAAAATCGCCACATCTTGTGGATGATTTATTGTGGTTGCATCAGGTTTTGCTGTTTTTGTTATTTCTGGTGCAATAGAGGGTAACACCGCCTGCTTATAATCAGCAGTCAAATACCCTAATCCAAACCCAAGCATTAAAAAAAGTAAATAAAGCCACTTTTCCACAATATCTTCTTCCAAAAAATAAAGGTGACAAAGCCACCTTTAATCTTATCTAGCCCATAGGCTTAAGGATTTAATTACAGCTGAGCAAAGTCCCATTAATCTCTAAACTACCATTCTTGGTTGTAAATGCCCCACCTTCACTCAACACTTTTTGTTGAGTAAAACCAGTTCCTGTTAGCATTCTCAGTGTTGTTGTTCCTTGACACACATTGGTAAAAATATTGACACCGACCTTCGCAATACAGCCATCTGCCGTTACTTTTACAACATTATTGCTACCGAGTGCACACTGAGCCGTAATTACAGTTGTTGGGGTATTCGATGATTCACACGCAGAGCAGTTATTATTATTTTCGCATGCATTTGCAGCTGACTCTGATTTACAGGTATAGGTCACACCATTTTTAATAATCGTTTTAGAATAAGAGGAATCCGTACGGATATTCCCATCTCCTCCACCTCCGCAAGCACTAAGTAAAATACAAAATAATGAGGCAAAACCTAATTTTATGTTATTTAACATCGTAAAAACCTTATCGTTCTATTAATAATTTAATATATTTAAAAGTCTTATTTTTTGACTTTATATTTAATGATTTACATCTAAGTGCAAACGCACAAATCTTAGCTTAAAGTGCGGAGGTGAATCAAATTATTTGAACAAACAATAAAAAAAGCCCCAAACTTTCGTTTGAGGCTTTTTGAATATGGTGGCGAGACCCAGGATCGAACTGGGGACACACGGATTTTCAATCCGTTGCTCTACCTACTGAGCTATCACGCCAATGGGGTGTATTAAGCCGTATCTCAGACCAATAGTCAATAATTATCATGAGCTTTTGATTTGAATGCACATTTTTCACGCAATCATTTTTGAGGCAAAAAAAATCCCTGATGGGATCAGGGATTGAAAATACAAATTTATGGTGGCGAGACCCAGGATCGAACTGGGGACACACGGATTTTCAATCCGTTGCTCTACCTACTGAGCTATCACGCCAAAGTGGGCGTATTAAACAATGTTTGCCTAAGCCCGTCAAGCAAATTTGTGGATTTTTATCCTAAACGCTTAATTTTGCTCCAAAGTAGCAAACTAAGGCTTAGATTTTGCCAATATGTGATAAACAGCGATGGATTGCCCCACAACCCGGTTCAAACTGTTTAACTCCTTGCTCTTCCTCCATACGGCACACCTCTTCAACCAAGCGTTCTGCAACCCCACGCCCACGATTGGCTGGATGTACCACAATATATTCCAAAACACGGCTTTCACCTTGTCCTGTTGCCCATATTGCACCTATAATTTTGGTGTTAAATTCAGCAGTGTAAACTGTGGTATATTGCTGGAGATTTTGTTCAAGTTGTTCCATTGCATCTTGCCCATCGCCAAACTCTGGGCTGGTATCGTAAAGTCGCTCTAGCTGAGTACGAATTCCTAGATTATCCAGAGAACTGTAAGCATGTACGGTAATAGGCATTGATTAACCCTCCTGAGCAAACTATGATGCTGTCACTTTTTCGTCACAGCGAAACTATTGGTTTTTAATTCAATCATTTTTGACGTTTTTTGAGGAACGTGTCCATGACGCAACGTATCAGTGAAGTGGTAAGAAATACCAACGAAACAAAAATTCGAGTTCGTCTCAATCTCGATGGTACTGGTCAAGGCACACTCAACACTGGAGTTCCATTTTTAGACCATATGATTGATCAAATCAAGCGTCATGGTCTATTTGATATCGACATTCATTGCGATGGCGACCTAGAAATTGATGACCATCACACCGTCGAAGACTGTGGAATCACCTTGGGGCAAGCCTTTGCGCAAGCTTTAGGCGATAAAAAGGGCTTACGTCGTTATGGGCATTTTTATGCGCCATTAGATGAAGCACTGTCTCGTGTTGTGGTTGATCTATCTGGTCGTCCAGGCTTGTTTATGGATATCCCATATACACGTGCCCGAGTTGGAAGCTTTGATGTCGATTTATTTTCAGAATTTTTCCAAGGTTTTGTCAATCATGCACTGATGACATTGCATATTGATAACCTGAAAGGCAAAAATAGCCACCATCAAATCGAAAGTGTGTTTAAAGCTTTAGCACGTGCATTGCGTATGGCATGTGAAATTGATCCACGCGCAGAAAACACCATCGCTTCGACTAAAGGTAGTTTGTAATGACCCGTATTGCTTTACTTGATTATGGCATGGGCAATCTACACTCTGCGGCAAAAGCCTTAGAGCATGTCGGTGCAACAGTTGATGTCACCAACGATCCAAAACTGATTGCCAAAGCGGATAAAATCGTCTTCCCTGGTGTCGGTGCTATGCGTGACTGTATGCAAGGCATGCATGAAGCTGGAATTGATGAAGTGGTGCGTCAAGCTGCATTCAACAAACCTGTGCTGGCGATTTGTGTCGGAATGCAAGCCCTACTGCAAAGTTCGGAAGAAAATGGTGGTGTAGCTGCATTGGGTATTTTCGATGGTGTTGTGAAACACTTTCCTGAAATCCCAAATTTAAAAGTCCCGCATATGGGCTGGAACCAAGTACATCAACTTGATCCAAGTCATCCGATGTGGAACAACATTGAGCAAGATGCGCGCTTCTACTTTGTGCACAGCTATTATGTCGAGCCAAAAGATTCAGCAGTCACTGCAGCTACTTGTGATTATGGCGTGAATTTCTGTACGGCGATTCATAAAGACAATTTGTTTGCAACGCAATTCCATCCTGAAAAAAGTCATACCGCTGGTTTACAGCTGTTAAAGAACTTTGTGGAATGGAAAATTTAACTAATCTGACCTTAAAAATCGCCATGTAACTTGGCGATTTTTATTGCAAATAAGAAAATAATTCAAACGAAGAATAATGATGTTACCGCCAATTTCTAAAGATAAATTAAATCCATTTAATCCGTATGGGCGTTTTGGCCGATTATCTTATCTGGCTTGGCAAACCGTCATTTTCCTGATTGCTATTCCACTTAACATTTATATAAGTTATGAAATGTTTGGAATTGGACTAGCTGAGCCTTATAAACAACCAGACCTTTTCGCATTATTTTTATTCGTGACCCTTGCACTTTTTGTGGTCTATAGCAGCATTGTTTTTTCTATTCGACGACTACACGACTGTAATCGTTCAGGTTGGTTCGTATTGCTGTTGGGCATGCCTTATCTGAATATTTTGATACTGGTGTATTTGCTGATTGCTAGAGGTGAGCATGACTCCAATCGCTATGCTCCTGTGCAACCTACCGCAACTTGGGAAAGAATAATGGCTTACATCGGGTTAGGCTTAATATTCATTACCGCTGTCTTAATATTTATCGTTATTACGAAAAGCCTTACAGTTTTCCCTTAACCTATATCCATTATTTCCCTCAATGTCTCCACAGAAATAAGCCTGAGAGAAAGTGCTCCCATTTTTTAATTTTTCTTTTCTATTTATTTTCAATACTATTTTGCTTATTATGCAAACACTTTGAATAAAAACCGAACAATTTATCCTTAAAAAATTCAATCAATATAGGAAGATAAAATGACATCTGATTTTCAAGCAAATGATTCAGGTTTAAGTGCAAATGGGCGTTTTGGGAGACTCTCTTATTTAGGATGGAATATGCTGCTCGGGCTTTCTATGTTCATCCTCGGTATTATTGCTGCGATCTTTATACCAGCTTTCACTAATTCCTCTACAAATATTCTGGTATATCTCTTAGGCGGCCTTTTTATCATTATTTATGTCGCTGTCCTCTATTACAGTTTTATTTTTTCTATCCGCCGTCTACATGATCGAAATCAGACTGGATGGCTATCACTATTAATGCTTATACCACTGGTTAATTTCTTGTTTTTTATTTATTTAAGCTGTGCAAAAGGGGATGAAAGCTCAAATAATTATGGCTCACCTCGCATAACAAAAGGCTGGGAAAAAGTTTTAGGATGGATCTATATTATCCTCGTCCCAATTAGTATTTTATTTATAGCTGCAACAGCGATTCCTGCTTATCAAAACTACATCCAGAAAAGCCAGCAGATTCAAATGCAACAGCATCCCTACGCTGAGTAAATACGTCATGTTTACTAAGCCAAGTTCCGACTTGGCTTTTTTATTTCAATAAAACCCTTTAAGCTCAATCAAACGCTTTGAGCCTTTAATGCAGATGGATACGCCTCAACACACTCCCCTTTTAAGCAAAGAACAAATCCGCACATTGCCTGCATTTCAGAATCTAAGCACAGATCGAATCTTGGTGATCCAAACGCTTGATCAATGTAAGACAATTCAAGCTGAACTCGCATCTATTCAAGTCTTTGGTTTTGATACTGAATCCAAACCAACTTTCAAAGTTGGAGAAAAATCGACAGGGCCTCACCTGATCCAGCTCGCAACGCCAAACAAGGCATATTTATTTCAAGTCAGCCCTGAAATTTTGGATTTTCTTCGTCCCATCCTTGAAAATGAACAGCAACTCAAAGTCGGTTTTGGACTAAAGAATGATGCGCATATCTTCCGTTGCAAACAGATCCATCCTGCATCAATGATTGACCTATCCAAGAGCTTTGCAAGTTTTGGTTATCGCAGCCAAGTTGGTACTCAAATGGCAATCGCTCTCCTATTCCAACGTTATTTTGCCAAAAGTAAAAAAGTCAGCACCTCAAACTGGTCCGTTAAAAATCTCAGTCCGCAACAAATCAATTATGCCGCGGCAGATGCCTATGCAGCACTGCTCTGCTTTGAGCAACTGTATCAGCAACAATTACTCACAACACAATTATTGCAACAAATCAGAAGAATACTGGCAGGTTTAGCAGTCAAGGCTTAGCGATTGATCAATATTTTGCTAATATGTAGCCAATTTAAACCCTATGATGACGCAAGGAGCGAAAGCATGCTAATCATCCCAGCAATTGACCTGAAAGATGGTAAATGTGTCCGTTTAAAACAAGGACGTATGGAAGACGATACCGTTTTCTCTGAAGACCCTGTGGCAACTGCACAACATTGGGTGGATGAAGGCGCACGTCGTTTACATTTAGTCGATTTAAATGGTGCTTTCGCAGGTACGCCAATTCATAAACCAGTGGTTGAAGCGATTGCGCGTGCACAACCTGAACTTCCAATTCAGATTGGTGGTGGTATCCGTTCACTTGAAACCATCGAACATTATTTGGAAGCTGGCGTTTCTTTCGTGATTATTGGCACCAAAGCCGTGAAAGAGCCTGAGTTTGTTGAAGAAGCATGTAAACGCTTCGCGGGTCATATTATTGTCGGTATTGATGCCATCAATGGCATGGTGGCAACCGATGGTTGGGCCAATGTGACTGATGTAAAAGCGACGGACCTTGCTAAACGTTTTGCCGATGCAGGTGTATCTAGCATCGTATATACCGATATTGCACGTGATGGCATGATGCAAGGTGTGAACGTTGAACAAACTGTGAACTTGGCTAACTATTCAGGTCTGCCTGTGATTGCTTCTGGTGGTGTGACCAATCTAGATGATGTACGCAATCTAAAAGACAAAAAAGGGATTTTAGGTGCGATTACAGGCCGGGCAATCTATGAAGGGACGTTAAGTCTTCGTGAAGCGCAGTTATTGTTAGACCAACAATCACTCTAATCGTTTCAGGCTCTAGTTATTGCAAGAATAGCTAGAGCTTTATCCCCTTGGATGCTATGCTTGTACCAGTTCAAATAAAGACCTTCTCCACTCACATGATGCTTACGCCACCTTAAGTTTTACATTTCCTATGTATTAACTCATCACTGTCTAGTGATGTGGTGTAGTTGTGTGTCTGTATATCACATCACTAGCCTTTAAAAATTCCTAAAAAATAGGCTATTTCTATGTTTTCCAATATTCGAGCGCAATGGTTCTCCAATATCCGTGCGGATATTTTGGCTGGACTGGTTGTCGGTTTAGCTCTGATCCCAGAAGCCATCGCCTTCTCTATTATTGCAGGGGTGGACCCCAAAGTCGGTTTATACGCTTCGTTCTGTATTGCCGTGGTGATTGCTTTTGTCGGTGGTCGTCCTGCCATGATTTCAGCCGCAACAGGTGCAATGGCCTTGGTCATGGCCAGTTTGGTCAAAGAGCATGGCTTACAATATCTGCTGGCTGCCACCTTGCTCACAGGGGTATTGCAAATTATCGCGGGCTACCTAAAACTGGCGAAACTCATGCGTTTTGTGTCCAAATCTGTGGTGATTGGATTCGTCAATGCACTGGCGATTTTGATCTTTATGGCGCAGCTGCCTGAACTGGTCAATGTTACATGGCAGGTCTATGCACTGGTTTTACTGGGCCTGATCATTATCTACCTATTTCCACTGATTCCAAAGATTGGAAAATTATTGCCCTCTCCTTTGGTTTGTATTATCACAATCACGCTGTTAGCAATCTACTTCGGCATTGATATTCGTACAGTGGGAGATATGGGTTCATTACCCGATACCCTTCCTGTGTTCTTGATACCAGATATTCCCCTTAACTTTGAAACCTTAAAAATCATCTTTCCCTATGCTGTTGCTTTAGCAGCAGTCGGTTTACTTGAGTCGATGATGACGGCGACGATTATTGATGAAATGACCGATACCCCAAGCGATAAATTTCAAGAATGTAAAGGTCAAGGTATCGCCAATATTGCTTCTGGTTTTATGGGCGGCATGGCAGGCTGTGCCATGATTGGGCAATCGATGATTAATGTAAAATCAGGTGGTTTGACTCGATTATCGACCTTCTCGGCAGGAATCTTTCTCTTAATCTTAGTGGTATTTATCAGCGATTGGTTAAAGGTGATTCCGATGGCTGCCCTAGTTGCCGTGATGATCATGGTCTCGATCAGCACCTTTGAATGGAAATCCATCAGTAGTTTTAGCAAAAATCCAATCAGCAGCAATATCGTGATGCTTGCAACAGTGGCTGTGGTGGTTGCAACCCATAATTTAGCCTTGGGCGTGCTTACAGGCGTGTTACTGTCTGCTTTATTCCTTGCCAATAAATTAGAGCAAGATATTCGAGTTGAGCGATATTTTGAAAATCAGGCGCGTGTTTATGATCTGAAAGGTCAAATTTTCTTTAGTTCTTCAGAAAAATTTATGCAAGGTTTTGATTTCAACGAGGATGTAAAAGAAGTCATTATTGATTTGACCCATTCACATATTTGGGATGTCACTTCAGTGGCCATGATCGACAGTGTGGTGCAAAAATTCCAGCGCAAAGGTGTACACATTATTGTGCGAGGTTTGAATGAAGCCAGCTCGATCATGATTGATAAATATGGTACGCATCAAAGCTCAAGCTAAGTTTGCATAAATAGCCACAAACTCTAAAAGTGCTTAAGCAATCAAACTTAAGCACCTTTTTAAAATTAATAAATTACGTTTCGGACAAAACGAACGCTACGATTACCCTGATTGAGATAGCGATAATTGACAGAACTCTCAAATAACATCGACTCGCCTGCCTGAATCACTCGATTTTCCTGTTCAAACGAAATCGTCAATACCCCCTCCAGCACATAAATCAACTCTTGCCAGCCTTTTTGATCTGGCTCTGCTTGATAGACCTCACCCACAGCCAAAGACCATGTCCATAATTCGACTTGTGTCTGGGTTGGCACTGCAGCCAACAGCGTGGCATGACTTTCAGCCTGTTGACCCTGCCACGCCAAGGTATTGACGATAGCCGACTCACTCAGCTCAGATGGGCTAACCAGTTTTTTAAAATCAACAGCCAATGCAGTGGCAATCGCATCAAGCTTGGCCAGACTAATATTGACCTGTCCTGTTTCCAAAGCAGCAATGGTACGACGACTGACGCCTGCTCGATCTGCCAAATCTTGCTGGCTGAGCTGACGTTCGGTACGAAACAGACGGATATTCTGTCCCACATATTGCAATACCGTCTCTGAATGACTCATGCATTCCTACAATGAAAATAAAAAAGCTGCGCAATATATTGCACAAAGCCAATAGGCAATGCAATATGTGCAGTATATTGCACTTTACTCATGAGGATGGCTGCGTTGACCGCTTTGTCTCAATCTCCTAAAGCCGCACAATTCGCGCTTATTTTTATTACCATGATTTGGGGTGGCACCTTTCTAGCGGTGCAATATGCCCTGAATTTTAGTAGTCCGATGTTTTTTGTCGGCTGTCGTTTTGCAGTTGCGGCTTTGGTGATCTTCTTAATCTCAATCAAATCCATGCGTGGCCTAACCCTAAAAGAGGGCTTGGCAGGTACAGCCATCGGGATCGTGATTGCAATTGGCTATGGCACTCAAACCATTGGTCTACAAAGCATTCTGAGTAGCGAATCCGCCTTTCTTACCGCACTGTATGTGCCCTTAGTGCCCATTTTAATGTGGGTGATCTTCCAAAAGATGCCCTCAGTGATGACTTGGGTCGGTACCGCACTGGCTTTTACTGGTTTAATCTTGTTAACAGGCAACGGCTTTTCCAGCATTAACTTTAGTTATGGACAAGTACTCACCCTGATTTGTGCCTTTGTGATTGCGCTCGAAATTATCCTGATTGGTTATTTTGCGGGGAAAGTGAATCTAAGACGGGTTACGGTGATTCAACTGGCCGTCGCTTCATGCTTATCGTTTGCCAGTATGCCTTTGGTGGGTGAACACAGCATCCCAAGCTTCTCATGGGGATTGCTGATTATTGCAGTAGCGCTCGGCTTAGCCAGTGCGTTGATTCAATTTGTGATGAACTGGGCACAACGCATGGTTGACCCAACACGTGCTGCGATTATTTATGCAGGTGAACCGGTTTGGGCGGGTGTGATCGGTCGTATTGCCGGAGAACGTTTACCATTACTGGCCTTGTTTGGAGGAGTATTGGTGGTACTTGGAGTCTTGGTCAGCGAATTAAAATTTAAGTTCTTTGCGAAGAAAAGACGACCAGAAAATTAATAGATAAAAGTGCACAACAGTTTTAGTTCAATAAAATCTATTGTGCACTTTTAAAAGACTAAGCGGGAATTTCTTTTTGATTCGCAACAACAGGACTATTGCCAATTTGCCACACGTACGGCAAAGGCGCTTGATTGACTTCCCAATCGCCAATCACTTTCTGTTTATAGACCAATGGGTTGTGTGAGGCGACCACACGTGCATTGCGCCAAAAACGGTCCAACTGCTTGTCGGTGCTACTGGCCGATGCACCCAAAGCATTAAACAGCTCGGTACTCAAATTCAATACCAACTCCGCAATCACCACTTGCCCCTGCGCCGATACTAATTCAGCACGCTCATTAGCCTCCAACTCAGCTTGTTCATCATTTTGAAAATGTTGCAAATAAGCAGCATCTAAAGCTTCCGCAGTACTCAGTGCAATACTTTGAGCCGCATAGGCCTGTGCAGAGGCTTTGCCAATGACTTGCAGGATTTGTGCATCTTCACGCACCAGACTGGCATTGCCATGACTATAAATCCGGGTTCGTTGACGCACTTCCTGCTTAAAGGTCTCCACCGCACTGTGTGCAATACCCGCCAAAGTTGCGAGATGAACCACCTGATAAAATGCAGTTTGATATTTAAAACGGTTTTCAAACACCAGAATATGATCTCGACTAATCTCTACATCATTTAAGGTCAAGGTCCCGCTACCTGTGGTTGTTTGCCCAAAGCCATCCCAATCATCCACAATATCAATCCCTTCAACTTGCGTGGATACTGCAGCAATTACATGCTGATTGGTGGTCTCATCCAAAGCGAACAGATCAATCCAGTCTGCGAAAATCGTGCCTGTGGAATAATACTTCTGACCATTAATACGGAGTTTTCCATCCTGCGCTGCTGTGACACGAGTCGCTACATCTCCAATTTCAACTTTACCAATTTCTGTCCATGCATTCCCCACAATCTCACCACGGACAAAGCGTTCGAACCAGCGTGTCTGCGCTTCCGTTTTTTGTGCATTTAAACGGTCTTCGACAAAGGCAAAATGCCCGCGTAAGGCCTGAACCACATTCGAATCTGCCTGAGCAAGTTCAATTAATAGCTGAAATAGCTGCTTTTGCGAAACCCCCTCACCACCAAAAGCCACAGGCACACGTACCGCACCAAAGCCAGCCTGTTTTAGCCATTGAATCGGTTCATAGGGTAATGTTCGGTTTTTTTCCCGTGCTAAAGCGCCTTCCGCAATTCGTTTGAAGATCGGACGGAACTTGCCCGCCACCTGCTCATAATGTGCACCCAAGGAGAGATTTTGATTCGTTTGACTGGTCATAATACTACCCTCTTAGCTCCACGCATGACGTGGCAGTGCCACACCATTTAAATAATAATTACCCACCAGATTGTATTTCCAACGTACGGGATCATGCAGGGTATGCGTACGTGCATTGCGCCAGTGCCGATCCAGATTCAACTCGGATAAGGTGGAACGAGTACCAGACAACTCAAATAATTTATTGGCTGCCAAGAGTGCGATTTCAGTAGTCAGCACTTTCGATTCAGCCGTGAGTAAAGTTGCTTCTGTTACGGTGTCTTCGGTTGGATTGGCCAAAGCACGATCAATCGCCTCGCCTGCCAAAGCTAAAACTGCCTCTGCGGCACGCAGTTTAATTTTTAGCTCACCAATATTACTAATGGTATAGGGATCTTCACTGGCATGTTCCACACCTGAATCAATCCAAGGTCGAGCATAATCACGCACATAGCGAATGGTTTCCTCAATGGCCCCACGCGCAATCCCCGCATCGACAGCGGACTGAATAATTTGCGAAATTGCACCTGCAGCTGTTGGACGTTCAAAAGCCTGATGAATCGGCACCACATATTTTAAATCGACTCGAACATGATCCAGCTGCACGCTACCACTAGCCGTAGTGCGCTGACCAAAACTGCTCCAGTCATTCACAATGGTCAAACCAGGCGTATGTTGTGGTACCAGTGCTGCAAATACTTTGCCATCGTCACTGACCGCAACCACCGGAATCCAATGTGCCAATAAAGCACCTGTGGCAAAGAATTTCTGACCACTAATCAGCGCATAATCCTCTTTAAATTCAATTTTGGTGGTCAAATCCGCGACGGTTTTCGAGTTTTTTTCAGAGAATGCATTGCCTAAACGCTTGCCTTGCAGCACTTGCTCGAAGAAGAACTGCTGCTGTTCCAATGACGCATCCAAACGGATATGTTCTAAAAAGGCCCAATGATTTTGTGCAATCTGCCCTAAAGATGAATCTGCACTGGAAATAATGGTCACCACCTCAGCAAGAGTTTTATAGCTCACCCCAGCACCACCGAACTGTTTCGGAATATTAATCCCCCACAGACCAGAGGCGGAATATTGCTGGATTTCCTGCAGTGGCAACTTGCGTTCATGGTCACGCTTTGCCGCATCTTTGGCAAAAGCAGCCGCTACGCGATGCGCCACAGCAATGGCTTCTTGATCGGAAGCAATCACATGTGCTGGCGCATTATTCAAGTAAAAATCTTGAGGAATACTCTGTGCATCTTCCAGTTTTATTTCTATTTTTGAGGTCATTATAAATACTCATTTTGCAGTTATAAAAATAAACTAGCACTATTTTTATTGCATATTTATAAGTTAAACTTAGAACCTAATCTTTTTATTTAAAATAAACTCAAACCACCACTGATTGATTTAAAAAACAAATTAAAATCAACAACAAATAACTCAAAAAGGCGAACTAGCGCGTCAACACCATTTGCTCAAGTAAAAACAAAATAACATTTTGAATTTAATAAAAAAGAGCCATTAAAACTAAAACCCAAAATCACGTTAAATAGATTCATGATAAACATTTATTTTTTTATGATTAATCAATTCAATCGTTTTTAATTAAGATCAATAAAAATCTTTAATTTAGTAACGACCAATGAGCAAGCAAATTAGATTTAATGCCTTTGAAATGAACTGTATTGCGCATCAATCGCCTGGATTGTGGCGTCATCCATTAGATCGCTCAACTGAATATAAAGAACTCGAATATTGGACCGATTTGGCCAAGATTTTAGAGCGTGGTAAGTTTGATGGGGTTTTTATTGCCGATGTGTTAGGCATTTATGATGTTTATCATCAATCAGCAGAACATGCGCTCACAGGTGCAGTACAAGTTCCCGTGAATGATCCCTTGCAAATCGTACCTGCTATGGCAGCAGTCACCAAACACTTAGGCTTCGGTCTGACGACTTCGATTTCGTTTGAACATCCTTATCCCTTTGCACGGCGCATGAGTACCTTGGATCATCTGACCAAAGGTCGTATCGGCTGGAACATCGTCACCTCATACTTGGAAAGTGGCTCAAAGAATTTAGGTCTTAAAACGCAAGTCAGTCATGATCAGCGTTATGACATCGCTGATGAATATTTAGAAGTTCTCTATAAACTTTGGGAAGGTTCTTGGGAGCAAGATGCTGTGCTGCGTGATAAAGAAAAAGGCATCTTTGCCGACCATCGCAAAGTCCACCCCATCAATCATCAAGGTCAATATTTTAGCGTTCCCGGCATTCATATTTGCGAACCATCTCCACAACGCACCCCTGTACTTTATCAAGCAGGTGCATCTAGTCGTGGACAACTGTTTGCCAGCCAAAATGCTGAATGTGTGTTTATTTCTGCACCAACTAAAGCAGCCGTGAAAAAACTGGTACAAGGCATTCGTTCCAACCTAGTTGAACAAGGCAAAGATCCTCATTCGATTTTGATCTACACCATGCTGTCGATTGTGGTGGATGAAACCGATGCAAAAGCCCAAGCAAAATTCAAAGAATATCAAAGCTACGCCAGTTATCATGGCGGCTTAACCTTGGCATCAGGCTGGTCAGGTGTCGATTTTTCACAATTCCATGCAGAGGACAAAGTTGAATATATTCATACTGATGCGATTCAATCCATGCTCGACTCTTATGTAAAAGCCGATCCGAATCGAATCTGGACCATTGAAGAGATTGCAAAGTTTATTAGCATCGGTGGCAATGGCCCAGTACTCGTCGGATCAGCGACAACCGTGGCAGATCAGTTACAAACATGGGTCGAAGAAACAGATATTGACGGTTTTAACTTGGCTTATATTTTGGCACATCAAAGCTTTGAAGACGTGGTGCAATATCTGGTGCCTGAACTACAGCAGCGTGGGGTGTATCCAACCGAATATACCGAAGGGACTTTACGTGAGAAACTGTTTGGACAAGGTCCATTGCTGACAGAACAGCATCGAGGGGCAAGCTATCGCTATCATGCAACAGCGAAAACCAACAACAATATAGAACTCGCTTAGGTTATACACAACCCAGCGAGTTCTGGACGACCTTAGTCTTGATACATCGGTTTATTATCATTTAAGGCAATCAGACCGCGGATGGCACGATAGACAATCCAGATCCATGCACCAAAAATCACCGCAAAGGCAAAAGTGGTTGCAGAAATCGCAACGCCTGCAAATGCTGTGCCGTTGTCACCGGTAAAGAACAGGAATGAGAACGGAATAAAGGCAATAATATTCCAAGCCAAATACCACCAGAAGGTGCGAATTTGCCAAGTAAAGTGGCTTTCAAAAATTGAGCCTTGTACATCACTGCGTTTTACATAGTTAATGATCAAGGCAATGATTGCCAACAAACCACCAGTAAAAATTGCAATAATATAAAGTACATACAGCACCAAGGTTAAAGTACGGTTTGGATCTTGATCAACGGAATAATTCATTTTTATTTATCTCCAGAAACAAACTCCCTCAATCAATAGAACACATTGAGTGGAGAAATTAGCCAACATATCAATAGTATATGGAAGACTATGGTACAGAAATAAATCTTACGAAATGGTTGTTTTTGTGTTTTATGTCTCAGTTTTTGCTGAGCAAGCCAACCAGCACACCATCCACCCAAAGAATCTACGATATGTAAAGTCTGCTCTGGAATGCGTCGATTACCCAATTGTGCCGCTTCTTTATCTTGTGCATAGAGCCAATAACTCAACACATTCATCAAGCTGACAAATAACAAGGTATACGGTGGTAACAATTTACTAAAGCTTGCGACCACCATAAAGACAATATAAATCACAATGCCAATCTGCATCGCAGACCAGCGTTTCGACGGTTGAGGCTGACTCGGACGAGCACGATGTTCAATCACCTGCGATGCTTTCAAATACGTCGCCTGTTGAGCGCGATAACGACCGCGCTCATCCAAAATGACTACATATTCCAAGGCACAACCGACCAATGGTCGCGGCCCTGTGCGAGCAAAGTCTTTGATATGAATAAAGACACGATCTTTTGCTGTGTCATTGGGTTGGATAAAGCCATAGCCTTTATCATCAAACCACTCAACTAAACGACCTTGATCTCGCATGTCTGTTTCCTAAGCTGTGATTCGTTGTAAACGGTCTTGTAACATCATGCGCATTTCCAGCGGATCTTTTTGCAAAATATCATCGCCTGTACGCCCTTGCTCAGCATTTTTCTGCGCCACTTGTAAGCGCATGCTCCAGAAACGGCACGCCGCCATCGCCAAGAAGATATTTAAACAAGCTAACTCATCAACGGTCAGCTGACGAATGCTTTGATAAGCTGCAAGAAAAGCATCGGCCTTAGCTTGATCTAAATGCGCTTGTGGATAGGCGGTACAGAAGTCATTGATACTAATCGCAATATCAAATAACCATTCATCTTGATTCAATTCATAAAAATCAAGAATACCCTGTAGTTGATCGCCTTCAAACAAGGTGTTATCTCTGAATAAATCTGAATGAATAAAGCCAGTAGGGCGGTCTGGATGCTGCTGGGTGATTGCTGCAAACTGTTGGAACACTTCTGCCAATAAAACCTGATCTTGCGCATTCATTTGTGGCTTAAGTTGCTCAGCAACATCTGACCAATATTGATGATTACGATTAAAATCACGTTCTAAAGGAAAGCTTTGTAAGGCCAAATGCAATTTTGCCTGTGCTTGTGCAATCGCCTGAATTTGGATAATGCTGGCATCTTCAGGATGCTCACCCATCAAGCGCGGGGCAATTTGTGCAGGTTTATCTGCAATACTATGAATCGCCTGCCCACTATGCTTTAAAGGCACCGCCACAGGTACACCAGCCTCACCCAAACAATCCAGTACAGGCACCAGTTCACCTGCCCCTTCAGCATCTAATTCTTCAAAAACCGTTAAAACATATTGTTTCTTTGATTGATCCACCAAAAAATAATTGGTGTTTTGAATACCGCCTTGGATTGGAATCAGGTCAATCACCGCTAAACCATAAGGCTCAGCAAAGGCTTGAACTTCTTCTAAACTCAACGGGGTATAAACCGACATGGAAAACCTGCAAAAAATAGCTGTGAAGTTTGATAGAATACCTGTTCCCTCCATGAAGGTGTAGCACCCCTTTCTTTATTGGCGATTTTTTGGAAAATTTTATGCTCGCAAAACGTATTATCCCTTGCTTAGATGTTGATAATGGTCGAGTCGTCAAAGGCGTTCAATTCCTTGATATTCGTGACGCAGGTGACCCTGTTGAAGTCGCCCGTCGTTATAACGAACAAGGTGCCGATGAAATTACCTTTTTAGATATTACTGCTACCCATCATGGACGCGACACCACTTACCGTACCGTAGAACGCATGGCCGAAAGCGTTTTTGTTCCCTTAACTGTGGGTGGTGGTGTCCGTAAAGTTGAAGATATCCGTTTATTGTTGAATGCAGGTGCCGATAAAGTCAGTATCAACTCTGCTGCGGTATTTACCCCTGAATTTGTCCAAGAAGCCTCGCAACGCTTTGGTGCGCAATGCATCGTGGTCGCAATTGATGCCAAAAAAACGGGCGAGAACAAGTGGGAAATTTTTACCCACGGCGGTCGTAAGCCAACAGGCATCGATGCGATTGAATGGGCGGTGAAAATGGCTGACTTCGGCGCAGGCGAACTGCTGATTACCAGTATGGATGCCGATGGCACCAAAGCAGGTTATGACATTGCTTTGATGCGTCAAATCAATGATCGCGTCAATATTCCAACCATCGCTTCGGGTGGTGTAGGAAACTTACAACATTTAGCAGATGGCATCTTAAAAGGCGGTGCAGATGCAGTACTGGCTGCTTCTATTTTCCACTTTGGTCAACACACCATTCCAGAAGCAAAACAATATCTTGCCGCACAAGGCATTGAGATGCGTCTTTAATTAGATGAGCCATAAAAAAACCTCTCAAGTGAGAGGTTTTTTATTTAAATAAAGCTACATACAGACAAAAAAATACCTTGCTGAGCAAGGTATGGAAACTGCGTTATACAACGCTAGAGGGTAAACACAATATCATCATTTTGAACAAATTCTGAGCATTTAAAATGCTTGAGCTAAATTAGCGAGAAAATGAGTAAAGATATTGACATTAAAAACCAATTTTATTGACAATTCACGACATACCCCTATTTTTATCGTCATGATTTGTCAATAAAACAAATATCCCCTCAAGATCAATCCAGTTTAAGCCACTGATTCTTGTTTTGGTTCTGCCTCAGTTTGCTTTGCAGGCGATGTTACCAATTTTGGTTTTTGCTCGACCCATTTTGCAGGAAAAACGGATTCAATCGCTTGCGTCAAAACTTTAGATAAAGCTGCAGGTAAAGGAAGACCCAATGGATTGGCCTCTTTTAAATCCGCAGAAGACACCACACGGGTACCCATCACATAATCAAACCATGGACGAGTCACACACCAGTTGGCATCTTGGTTTGAATTCATATGATGATCATAATGCCAAGGAATGGTTCGTTTTGCCCAGTCAGGCTCTAAGTGTGCCCGACGATGCACATAATAATAGTTGCCTGCACTATACAGTGCTGCCAAAGACATTCCTTTTGAGATTGGATAAAACGCTACACTGGCAACGCCTGCCACCACAGCCAAAGACATAATTTCGTTACGGGTACGCCAATGCTCCACCCCTTCAACATAGCAATCATCAGAAAACTGCTGTTTACGTACTTCACGATGATGCGCCCAGTGCGATTCCATACTTTTCGGCACAGGGCTATAACGTGGCTGTCCCGGACGATGTACCCCATGCAAAATGTATTTATGTGCAAACCATTCAAATGCATTTGCAACAGCCAATCCTGCGATAAAACCCTTAATCATGGTTTTCTCCAAATGTTTCCTTATTTTTATTAAAGATATAAATTTTTGTAGGCGAAGTATTGACGATACGATATATTTATATTGACAAAACACGACAAGATAAGGAGTGGACAGGATGTCTCAACTCAAGAACTATACAGGCTCTGTTTTTGGTGGTTTGGGGCATTTATTAAAAGCCTATTGTGAAGCAGAGAACATACATATTCCTGAGCAATTACAACAAGTTCAAAACCTAGAGCGCTTTGACTATGTGATTTGGCGTGATCTGTTGGAAGATTTGAATCGTCTGCATCCTAAAAGTGGTTTAGGTCTAGAAATCGCAGCCTATGTACAACCCAAACACTTAGGTATCATTGCCTATTTGGCTTTATCCTGTGAAAACCTAGGTGAAGCTTTGGCACGCTATCATGATTTTCATCGGCTGATTTATGATGGCAGTCCTTTGGTGGTTGAATTTAATCCTCCCTACGCCTCAATCCGTTGGGAAGCGCCTGAACCACATCCGACTCAGTTGACCGATGAAATCGCGATTGCCTTGATGGTGCAGTTCCTTAAACTGTTTATGTCAGGTGATAGTATCCATCTACATGAAGTACATTTCGTCAATGCTGCACCAAAAAACATCAGCATTTATGAGCAATATTTCCATTGTAAAGTGCGTTTTGAACAACCCAAAACCCAATTATTATTGCCTGTCAGCGAAGCTTTTAAGCCACTCAAAACAGGTGATCACACCTTACAACAACTGTTGTTACAGCAAGCCCAAGCCTTGCTGGATAAACTGCCTAATTCGACTCAACTGGATCAACGGCTACAACATGCCATTTTGACAGGCCTACAAAAAAACCAATATCAAATCGATTTTATCGCCGAAAAACTTGGCCTTTCCGTGCGTCAATTACAGCGCCATTTACAACAACAAGACACCACCTTTCAGGAGCGGGTACAGCAGGTTCGTTTTATGTTGGCGACCGAATATTTAAAAGATCCTCATCTGAGTTTACAAGAAATTGCGCTACTGCTCTGTTATTCTGAACAAAGTGCTTTTCAGCGAGCTTTTAAGATTTGGACGGGGCAAACCCCGCAACAGTGGCGAAACAACAACACAACTTACAATTCGTAATAAAAATACTGACGAACTAACGGTTTCGCAACTGATCGATTTTTTCGCCCGTTTTATATAAGAGCCTATATACCTATGTGAATTAGTTCACAATTTTTTCACGAGGGTTAAACATATCCATAATAAATTTTGGATGTTTGCTTTTTTTATTTTTTATAACTGATGTGGTGATAACAATGAACAAATATTTAGCAGAATTTCTCGGGACCTTTTGGCTTGTTTTTGGTGGTTGTGGTAGTGCTGTTCTTGCAGCTGCATACCCAGAACTTGGCATTGGTTTCTTAGGTGTTGCATTAGCATTTGGTTTAACTGTTTTAACAGGTGCTTACGCTTTCGGTCATATTTCTGGTGGTCACTTTAACCCAGCTGTCAGTGTTGGTTTATGGGTCGGTGGACGTTTTGATTCTAAAGATTTAGTCCCTTATATTGTGTCTCAAGTGATTGGTGGTGCGCTTGCAGCATTCGTACTGTACATCATCGTACAAGGTCAAGCTGGTTTTGCTGGTACAGGTGGTTTCGCAACCAATGGTTATGGTGAACTCTCTCCAAACCATTTCTCTGTTGCGTCAGCATTCTTGATTGAGGTTGTTTTAACTGCATTCTTCTTAATTGTGATTATGGGAGCAACTGATCGTCGTGCACCTGCTGGTTTTGCGCCAATTGCAATTGGTTTAGCATTAACATTGATCCACTTGATCAGTATTCCAGTCACCAACACATCTGTTAACCCTGCACGTAGTACTGCAGTTGCGTTATTTGCTGAGACAGCAGCAATCAGCCAGCTTTGGTTATTCTGGGTTGCACCAATCATCGGTGCCATCATTGGTGCAGTGATCTACAAATTCGTGGGTAGCGAGAAAGACTAAGCGCCGCATACATCCCATAAAAAAACAGCCTGCAACGGCTGTTTTTTTTATTTATAAGAATGGATTTTCAATGTCCTGCTCAGGCTTTCTGTCAATCTGTTCAGGAAGTTGTTCTTTCTCCAAAGCGGCAACCACATCATTAATAAAGCTTTGCAATGCCTTTGCCGTTTTCAGCCCTGCCTGATCTTTGGTAATTTGTAAATTGCCATACAAACTCACACAATCGACCTGATTTTCCAAAGTTAGATCATAAATTGCTGAAGATTCATCACCCTGTTCAAAAGGTTTAAACATCGTTTCCCTCTCATTGTTGTTGTCTATTCCACAACATGAGCCATGCAGAATGACTTTGCAAGATGTTCTACATTATCTCAACATTTGTAAGAAATACTGCAGTAATGCATTCACTAGTTGATTGATCAAGGCTTGTTTGGTCTCTTCATCAATTTGTGGGAATTTGCTTTCTGCGACCTCAGTTTGCTGTGAAGTAAATTCACGTTGCTGCACTTGGATGGCATCTGTTTTAGCTTCTTCCGCACACTGACTCTGTCCATCCCAATGCGAATAACTGATGTCTTTATTCGGCTTCACTTGCACTGCAGAAAGTGGCAATTGATAAACATTACGCTTCTGTTGTTCCGTCAATTGAGGGAACAAGTTGATGCCAAGTTTCTCTTCCAAATAACAGACACTGACGACTTTGACCTGCTGAGAATTATTATTTGGTGCATAGTAAGCACCAATAATTCCTTGCTTGGGTAAATACACCGCCTTATATACCGCAGTTGGGACAATCACGCCCTTACCAATGGTTTTCAGGCGTTTACCTTCAAATACTGGCCCTGTCAGTACATAGGCATCTTTATGCTGTTTGGTCACGACTGAACGTACCGCTTCTTCTAACTTACGCCAAACTTCCTGATTATTTTTAGGTGCTTGCGGAACCATATTGGCTAAAGAAAAGCTGTCATACTGTGCCGCAGTATTATTCATATCGCCATTGGGTGCCATATGCCCACGGTCATAGCCCGAGCCACGATAGTCAGATAACAACGCACGATGTGCAAGTTTGACCCGTGTTTCTTCGTGGAAATTATCTTCCCGTTTAATTTTGATGCTTAAGCGTTCTGGTGTCAGATGTTCTGCCGTCCACAATGGGGTCTTAGATATACCTGAATACATCACATTAAAATCATTAAAGCACAAGGCATAGCTGTCTTTTTTCAGACTGTCTTTGCTTAATAACGGTGGGACATCACGATAAAATTGTTTTAGACAAGCAGCATTACTGGATTGAAATGGCATCAACTTCGAAATTTTTTCACTACCAAATGCGATCGCAAAACTTCCTGTCGCGACCAAAGCCAACACCATCTTTCCAATATTTTGGCTCAAAAAAGCAAATGGTGTTTTACTCTTTCGAGTTGGTCTCTTTGCCATAACTACATCAAAATCAATACGAACGCGCAGCTTAACAACTCAAAAGCCCTGTGTATATTGAGTTTCAGCCTAGAGCGACACTTTATGTCGCAAATCTGTACACTTGATCTACAGACAATAAAAAAGGCACGCTCAGGTGCCTTTTTTATACAGTTTTCTTAAATTTCGATCTGACTGCCTAACTCCACTACGCGGTTGGTTGGAATCTGGTAGAAGTCACTGACAGGGCTGGTATTACGCTGCATCGAGATGAATAGCTTTTCACGCCATGGTGACATGCCATCACCCACGGTATGCACGATACGATCACGTGAAATGAAGAAACTCATTTGCATCATATCGAATTCAAAACCAAGCTCCTTATAAGCTTGCTCTAATGCATTCGGTACATTCGGCTGATCTTTAAATCCGTAGTACATATAGATTCGATAAAAATGCTCATCCAGTTTTTCAACTTTTAAGCGATCTGCTTCAGCCACATACGGAATATCTTGGGTATATACCGTGACCATCACATTACGCTCATGCAGCACTTTATTGTGCTTGATGTTGTGTAACATCGCATGCGGCACAATATTCGGTGTACCTGTTAAGAAAATCGCTTCGCCTGGTACAAAATGAGTTTCTTTGCTCATACCAATACTTTTGATAAACAATTCAATTGGCAAGGCATTGGTTTCCATACGGTTATAGACAATTTCGCGACCACGTTTCCACGTCATCAAAATGGTATATACCACCACACCAATCAAGATCGGCACCCAACCACCTGAGAGGATTTTCAATGAGGTTGAACCGACAAAAATTAAATCAATAATCAGGAATGGTACCGCAAATAACGCCACTTTCCATAACGGCCAACGCCACACCCCATAGGCTAAAGTCGAGATTAAAATCGTACCACAGAGCATGGTCATGGTCACCGCTACACCATAAGCACTGGCCAATTCTGCACTACTTTCAAACAGTAAAATCAGGATCACCACCGAGATAAACAATACCCAGTTAATGAAAGGCAGATAGATCTGACCTTGTTCTACATCCGAAGTATGGTGCACGGTTAAGCGCGGTAAGTAGCGTAATTGAATGGCTTGGTTCGCCATCGAAAATACGCCTGTGATTACTGCTTGAGAGGCAATCACAGCTGCGGCTGTTGCCAAGCCAATCATTGGGAATAAGGCCCAATCTGGTACTAATAAATAGAACGGGTTTTCAATGGCTTTAGCGTCGCGTAATAGCAATGCACCTTGACCTGCATAGTTTAAAAGCAAACAAGGGAGTACCACCAAGAACCACGCCAGTTTAATCGGCACACGCCCAAAATGCCCCATATCGGCATACAACGCCTCACCACCGGTCATGGTCAGAATCACTGCACCCATGGTGATAAAGGCAACTGTCGGTTGATCAAAAACAAAATGGAACGCCCAATACGGATTGACCATCATCAATACATACGGGGTCTGGATAATGCTCCAGAGACCAATCAGACCAATAGATGCAAACCATAACAGTGTAATCGGGCCAAAGAATTTCCCCATAGTGGCAGTACCATGCCGCTGCACCATAAACAGCGCAGTGAGGATACCTAAAGCAATCGGAACCAGCCAACGATCTAAAGCAGGCGTCACCAGACTCAAACCTTCAATCGCAGACAGTACTGAAATCGCTGGGGTAATAATCCCATCACCAAAGAACAGTGATGCTCCGATAAAGCCCAATGCAATCAGAAAGATTTTATTTTTATTGCTAAAAACGGAGGAACGTAAATTGAGTGCGAGTAGTGACATGATCCCGCCTTCGCCATTGTTGTCCGCACGCATGATCATTGAGACGTACTTAAAACTAATCGTTAGGTTCATACACCAGAAGATCAGCGAAAGAATACCTAAAATCGAACCTTCACTGATATCAACATGTCCTGTGACAAAGCATTGCCGTATTGCATAGAGTGGACTGGTTCCAATGTCTCCAAATACCACCCCTAATGCTGCCAGCGTCATCGCGGGCAATGCGGCTTTTTTTGCAGTACTTTGCATATGATGTTGTCTTCAAAATTGAACGTTATATGGCGCAATATTATCACTAGCCAAAAAGTTTTTCTGCAAATCTGTTCGACTACAACTTGGCAGCGTGCATTTTTTTGGGTACTATCGCACACCTTGGTGAGGTGTCCGAGTGGCTGAAGGAGCACGCCTGGAAAGTGTGTATACGTTTGCGCGTATCGAGGGTTCGAATCCCTCTCTCACCGCCAGAATTTTTTATTCATGTGATTGTTTGAAATGAGAAAGCTTAAATCGAAAGATTTAAGCTTTTTTTGTTTATATCATATTTAGCTTAAGCAAAATTCTCTAAAATTTAAACCAAAGATCAATTCGAATTAATTCAAGAATCTTCTAAAGTCCGATTGGGAAAACTACATTCAAACCTACTGCATTGTCTCTGATTGCAAATAAAGATTGGTATAAATTCGACTATCGACATCTATAGCAGAAAAGAAAAATCATCTTTTATTTAATATTCAAAATTTTGGAAAAATTAATTCTAACTTTGATAACGTATATATAAACACATGCTCTTTGTCTATTATTTTGCTACTCTCTTTCTTTTACTTTCCTCGCTTTCACTATGCTCAGTTTATTTGTTTACGGGACTCTAGGGCCCAACCGTCCCAATGCTCATATCATGGAAAATATTGGTGGTACATGGGCAGAAGCACATGTATTTGGCACACTCAAACAACAAGGTTGGGGAGCAGAACTTGGCTTTCCGGGTATTGTGCTCGACCAAAGCGAACATAAAGTCTCTGGCTTTGTCTTTTTTTCAGACAATCTAGAACAACACTGGCAAGCATTGGATGAATTCGAAGGTGCAGGCTATCAACGTGTCCCTGTTAAAGCGCATTTAAGCACAGGTGAAGTGATTGATTCCTTTGTCTATGCACTCAATAGCTAAGCTGAAATTGGCGAAAATTCGACAAACGAATTAAATTTATCTGTTTGCTCATTTTTTCGCTTGTTTTTTTAATTAGATTCTGTAGAATTCTCGCCACGTTGCCGGCATAGCTCAGTTGGTAGAGCAACTGACTTGTAATCAGTAGGTCCACAGTTCGAATCCGTGTGCCGGCACCATTTCTCGCTTTACTCTCGTTTCTTCCCCATCATTTTCTCAAAATGCGAAATATTCGGATTTAATAAATCCCATTCATTTGCATGACTCACAAAACATTCTGCTTGCGGTTGATACAGATTTGGATCATCCAATGTTCCTGCACGGATTGAAATCATTTCAGGTACGAGTTCTGGTAGGCCAAACATTTGCGAACCACAGTTTGGGCAAAATGCACGGCGGATCGGCTTGCCTGATAAACCCAAAGACTCAAAATATTTTAATTCACCTTCGATTTTAAGTTCAGATTGGTGAAAGAAGGCAATCGGTGCATAAGCACTGCCTGTGGCTTTTTGACAATCACGACAATGGCAATTAAAACGATAACGTGGCGCAACCTCCGCCTGATAGCTCACTGCCCCACACAGGCATGAACCTTTATATTCATTTGGCATCTTGTTCTCACTTTTTTACTGCACTGATTTGAATATAACGTACTAATCCATCTTGGTAGAGTTTTCGGCACAACTTGGCAGTCATGTTTATTTTAAGTTGTGCAAAATCAAATGCTGATTTTTCAATTTCCCGTGTTTCGATATATTCAGCAAAACCATTCAACACAGGCTCAGAAAAATCCTGAATTTGAATATCAGTAAAACCATGCTGCGCTAAGGTCTGTGCAAGCTGCTGCTGATCCATCACATGCTGCCAATTCACATCGGCACTTTTTAATAGATAGCGATACTTTTGTTTTTGTAGAGCAGAACACTGTAGCCAATTTTCAGACCACATCAGGGTGTGAAACGCGATGCGACCTTTTGAATTCAAAACTGAAGATGCTGAATTGAGAAATGAATTCAAATCACTGTGATAAGCCGCATCTATACACAGCACCACATCAAATGAATTCAAAAGTTGCAGTGCTTTTAAATTCAAAAAAGATCCACAATGAATTTGAACCTGCGGTAATTGTTTTTGAATTCGTTTAACACAATCAGGCTGTAACTCAACTGCACTGAGTTGCTGAATGTGATAATGCTGGATCCAGTGCAACAGACTGGCACCTTGTCCACAGCCTAGATCTAAAACACGATCTGTGGATTTCAGTTGAATGGATTGTGCAATTTGATCGGCTAGACTTTGGCAGGCATGTGGATAATGATCATGTTGATCTTGCCAAAAACCTAAATTACTCCAAGCAAGCCATGCATCATCACCGAGTCGTTTGGCATCAATCGCATATTTATGCCCTATGACTTTTTCGATCAGCGCTTGCTTGAAGGTGGCCATGCTTAATAACCGAGTTCAGGCGCAACTTTGACTTTTGGTTTTAATCCAACAAATGGAACGGCTGCACCTAAGATTTCAGAAATATGCATCGCCGAGGTCACAGCAGATTCTAAGATCGGCAAACCATCACACGACCATGAACCGCAATAAAATACTTTACGGTTTAAGTCCAAATGACGTTGCTGAATTTGTTTATTCAGGGCAACAGTTTCTGAATCGACTACTGCACGGGTGAGTTTGACTTTGGAAATGATTTTCTTTGGATCGATATCAATCACAGGACACCACGTTTGGAACACGGCATTTTTACCGACCAAGCTTGGTTCAATCGCATTGATCCATACGGTAAATTGCTGACGGGTAAATTTACGATCCATCATATAGCTCAATACTGCCCAATCTTTACGGCGTTGTGGCATCACGATTGGATCGGTATGAATCACCAAATCGCCTTGTTCAAAGCGGAATTTTTTCAGTAAGGCAATATCTTCTGCAAATTGTGGTTGCTTGAGAAAATCTTCAATCACTGGCGTAGGTGTCGCAATCACCACACGATCAAATAACTGGCTCTCACCTTGCGCATTTTCTACCAAGACTTTATCGCCCTGCTCTTCAACTTTTTGAACAGGCGAACCACTATGAATTTCAATGCCTTCAATCAAGCGATTAACCAAGGCAGGTGTTCCGCCTTTCATTCGCAATAAGGCTTCACCTTCCGTCAACTGACGAATAAATTCCAGTAAAGGTTTGGCTGGCCATTCCCCAATGGTTTTAGGATGACAAGTACAAATGGTATACAGCACAGGCATCACCGTGCCATGCCAAAACACTTCCTCAATATGATATTGATTCATGAATTCAGCTAGTGTGATGTCTTGATTATCCGATTTAAAAAATTGATGCACCGCTGTTTTCAGCTGCAACATGCCTTTGACCAAGCGCCAACCATATTGCTGAATCCCTTTACGGTTATTAATAATTGGGAAATTGCCGATTCGGCTGCGTGACGTCGTCAACCATGTATCAGTCTTATCTTCGAACAACCAACTGCAAGCCATAAAGGTACGGACAGGGAACGTTTCTATGCCCAAGTAACTTGCCAAGCTTAGAGTATTTTTCCAAAGCTTTGGATTCATTACCCGTAGCGGGGCATCAATAATACCACCATCAAAATCAATACTATGACTATCCATGCCTCGTCCAGCGAGTGCTTCGAATATCGTGACCTTATGCCCTGCATCATGTAGGATTCTGGCTGAGGCAAGTCCTGCCATTCCACTGCCAATAATTGCAATATCCAAAATTATGTCCCATCAGTTGATGATTTTTCTTGATTATGACCGATAGTTAAGCGAAACACGGTATTAAAAAATACCAGATTGAAGGCTTCTGCCAGACTTTTGTCGTAATATCGTTGTTGGATTCTTGTTACATTTTATCACAAATTGCATTTTAATCTTAACATGATGAAAAAATTAAACTTATTACATTGTAGGACACAAAAACATACAGAACATTCTATATTTTTTCATTTTCAGCAGCTTATACGCTTTGCAAGCTCAAAAATCGGTGGTATGTTTATTAAACAACAACGAGAACAAAGTCACATAACAAGCTGAATAATTATAAGTGACATAATATTAAAAAAATCAATAGAGGACCCTTACAGCGAAAGCCTATCACTCTAACGGAGTGATAGGCTTTCTTATATAAACAACTGATTTATTTAAGTAACTAAGCTTCCATCGAACCAAATTTACCACTATTGAAATCACGAACTGCTTCAACGATTTCTGCTTTGCTATTCATGACAAAAGGCCCATAACCTTCAATCGGTTCATTCAGTGGCTGACCAGTCAAAATCAAGAATTTACTGTCTTGTTCTGCCTTGATACTAAAGTCAATTTCTTCACGGCTCAGCACCACCAAACTCGGTGCCTCTATGCTTTGGCTTTCATTTAAGATCACCTGTCCTGAAAGCAATACCAATAATGCAGTATGACCTTCTGTTGCATAAAAGGTATGTTCTTGACCTTGTACAATCGTACCATCCCAAACATTGACTGGGCTAAACGTCGTCGCAGCACCAGCAGTATCTTGGTATTGACCTGCAATAATACGCATTTCACTGCCTGCGTCATCCAGTGCAATATGCTGAATTTGATCTGCTTCAATAGCTTGGTATTTTGCAGGCGTCATTTTTGAATGCGCTGGCAAATTGACCCACAACTGCACCATTTCAAACAAACCACCTTGATGAGCAAATTCAGGAGAATGGAACTCTTGATGCAAGATACCACCACCTGCAGTCATCCATTGCACATCGCCTGCTTTAATCGTTCCACCACCACCACTTGAGTCCTTATGCGTCACTTCACCTTTATAGGCAATGGTGACCGTCTCAAAGCCACGATGAGGATGTGAACCTACGCCATGCTGCGCTGTGGTTGGATCAAAACGATACGGTGCCGCATAGTCCAATAACAGGAATGGACTGAGGCTTTGGCCTAAACGGTCGTAGGAAAACAAGTTATAGACTGGGAAACCATCACCCACCCAGTGCATGTGTTTGTTTTGATACACACCAAGAATTTTTTTCATTTGGTTTCTCCTATAGCGTAGAAGTTCTGTTCTTGGTTTCTATTTTACGCCTCGAGCAGCTGGGCTTATAGCCTCAGATTGGCAACACATTATTCTACATATAGGACAATTGAAAATTAAAAAGTGAATCAGCGCTTAACCCTTATCAATCATCCCATTTTTGATATTGTTTATCTCATTTTTTGCGCTTCATCTGACTTAAAAATTTAACTAGCATAATTTCAAGCAGTACGGAAATTCACTTGCTTTTCCGTGTTCTTTTTACAAAAACATGAGGATACAACAATGGCTAAAGACTATATTCGCCTAGACAAAGACAACGCAGCCGTACTTTTGGTCGACCACCAAGCTGGCCTACTTTCATTGGTTCGAGATATTGATCCAGATAAATTTAAAAACAATGTCTTGGCATTGGCAGATGCCGCAAAATACTTCAACTTACCGACAATTCTCACCACCAGCTTTGAAAATGGCCCAAATGGTCCACTGGTCCCTGAACTGAAAGCGCTGTTCCCTGATGCGCCATATATCGCTCGTCCAGGTCAAATTAATGCTTGGGACAATGAAGACTTTGTTAAAGCAGTCAAAGCTACAGGAAAAAAACAACTGATTATTGCGGGTGTGGTCACGGAAGTCTGCGTCGCATTCCCAGCCCTGTCTGCATTGGCAGAAGACTTTGATGTATTCGTCATTACTGATGCTTCAGGAACATTCAACGCCTTAACTCGTGATGCAGCATGGGATCGTATGTCACAAGCAGGCGCACAACTCATGACATGGTTTGGAATGGCCTGTGAACTGCACCGTGATTGGCGCAATGACATCGAAGGCTTAGGCGCTTTATTCTCGAATCATATTCCTGATTATCGCAACTTGATGACCAGTTATTTCACCAATACCTCAGAAAAATAAACCGTAATATCAAGATTAGGATAGTTAATGCTATTCTAATCTTGTCGTATTTATCGGATTCGCTTTGCCTTGATCAACTCATTTGATGACTTCCATTATTTCTATTTGGTGGTGAAACACGGCGGATTTAGCGCAGCCAGCGAAGCTGAGAACATCAGCAAATCCAAGCTCAGCCGTCGTATCATTGAACTTGAGCATAAATTTAATGTCAGCCTGATTCAACGTACTACCCGCCATTTTAAAGTCACGGATTTAGGCCAAGAATTTTATGAAGAATGCTGCAAAGTGATTGCACAAGTTGAGTGTGCCGAGAATGTCTTACTCAAGCAAAAAAATGAACCGCAAGGTATGGTCAAAATCAGTTGCCCACCTTTGATGATGCATTTCCAGATTCGAAAATTACTGAATCAGTTTTTAAAAGCCTATCCCAAAGTTGAAATTTCTTTAGAATTGACCAGCCGTCGTGTCGATGTACTTCACGATGATATTGATATTGCGATCCGAACCAGTTTTGAACCCAATCAGGATTCGAGTTTAATTGTCCGCGATGTGATTCGAACCGAGCATTGTCTGGTCGCTGCACCTGAACTACTGCAAGGTAAAAGCATTACTCACTACTCAGACTTACAGCAATATCCGAGTGTGGCGTTGGGCATTCAAAAGCATCAGTACTACTGGCACTTATGTCACGTTGATAGTGATGAAAGCGTGGATGTGCCTTATCAGCCACGAGTGAAAAGTAATGATTTGGCTGGGGTCTATTATGCGGTCAATGATGGTTTGGGCATTGCGGATCTGCCTTATCTGACCGTTCAAGCTGATATTCAGAAAGGCAAACTGATTCATATACTGCCGGAATGGAAATCCAATCGGGGTACAGTTCAGTTGGTCTATGCCTCGCGTAAAGGTCAACGCTTGGTGGTGGAAAAGCTGATCGAAACCCTGATGGAAGGCCTGCGAGAATTGGCAAAAACTGACAGTGGCTATTCTTTATAGTGCAGTTTTTAGTATAAAACTGAGTTCTGCTGTTTTAGCTCAGCAAATTTTTGCACCAGAAAATCAATCAATAATTTCATCGATGGCAACAGTCCTCGTCTAGAAGTATAGACCAAGTGAATCAGCTCAGGTTTAGGCTGCCATTCAGGCAATACATGGATCAAACGCCCTTGTTTAATATCTTCCGCCACCATTAATTCTGGTAATTTTGCCACGCCCAACCCCTGCAATGTTGCTTCTCTGAGCGCGGTTAAATCCGTGGTGGTCAGGCGTGGATGGCACTGTACTTTTTGTTCAAACTGATCCTTTGAAAATAATTGCCAATAATATTCAGGGGCAAAGGACTCCATCATGAGCACAGGAAATTGGGTCAGTTGTTGCGGCTCACGAATCGAATAAAATTGATGTAATAGATCTGGACTCGCGACAATAAACTGCCGCGCCAAGGCCAACTCTCGTACGATCAAGTCACTGTCTGGTAGTGGCAAAGGGCGAATTCGCACCGCTAAATCGAAACGCTCATTAATTAAATCTACACGGCGATTGGTGGCTTCGACATGCAGACTGATTTTGGGGTACAGCTGTAAAAACTCATTCAACATTTGACTAATATTAATATGTAATAAATTGGTCGGACAAGAAAGTTTGATCAATCCGCGTGGTTCAGCGGTTAAAAATTCAATTGCTTCTTCGGCAGCCTCAGCTTCAATCAACATGGCCTTGCAATGCTGATAATAAATTTTACCCACCTCGGTAATCGACACCTGTCGGGTGGTTCGATTGATCAGTTTCACCCCGAGTCGATTTTCCAATTCGGCAATACGACGGCTCAGTAAAGACTTAGTGACCATTAACTCCTGACTGGCTGCAGAAAATCCTCCACAATCGATCACTTTCACAAAGAAATATAAGTCATTTAAATCTTTCATATTATTTGCTCGACCCGTCAATGATGACAACAATTGTTCTTTTAATATGACAATATATCCTATTATAGATATTTTTCACCAATCGTCCTGTCTATATCATCAATTATACCCCCAAGATAAGATGAGGATACAACAATGACAATGCCAGCAAACTTCAATGGCCAAGCACCTGTTATCGATGTCAATGATGCCGTGATGTTATTGATTGACCACCAAAGTGGTTTATTCCAAACCGTCGGCGATATGCCAATGCCTGAATTACGTCAACGTGCAGCAGCCTTGGCTAAGATTGCTAGTTTGGCCAAAATCCCAGTGATCACTACTGCTTCTGTACCGCAAGGTCCAAATGGTCCTTTAATTCCTGAAATCCATGCCAATGCCCCTCATGCACAATATGTGGCACGTAAAGGTGAAATCAATGCATGGCATAACCAAGACTTTGTGGATGCCGTTAAAGCGACAGGCCGTAATACCCTAATCATTGCAGGAACGATTACCAGTGTGTGTATGGCCTTCCCTGCGATCAGTGCGGTTGCCGAAGGCTATAAGGTATTTGCCGTGATTGATGCTTCTGGAACCTATAGCAAAATGGCAGAAGAAATTACCCTAGCTCGTGTGGTGCAAGCAGGCGTGGTGCCGATGGATACTGCAGCAGTAGCATCAGAAATCCAGCGCACTTGGAATCGTGACGATGCATTGGAATGGGCTCAGGTCTACACCCAGATTTTCCCAGCTTATCAGTTATTGATTGAAAGCTATAGCAAAGCTCAAGAAGTAGTAACCAACCACGAAACGTTGGACTCTTCGCGATAAAATCAACACCAACAAAAAAGGCATAGAACTGAGTTCTATGCCTTTTTCCATACTGATTGCAGAAATCAGAACGGTAAATCATCATCTAAGTCAGCAGGTGCAGCAGCAGGTTGCGGCGCTGCTTTTGGTGTATTAAAACCGTTGCCTGCTTGTGGACTACCTGCATAATTACCTTGCTGGTTGCCACCATTAAAACCACCGCCTTGACCATAACCACTTTGATTGTTGTTATTGTTATAACCGGTATTTTGGTAACCGCCACCTTGGTTATTATTGTTGTTAAAACGAGGTTGATTAAAGTCACCACCGCTCTGCTCGCCTTGTTGACGGCTATCGAGCATTTGCATTTGGTCACCACGAATTTCCGTGCTGTAACGCTCTTGACCATTTTGGTCTGTCCATTGACGGGTACGCAATGAACCTTCGATATACACTTTTGAACCTTTACGCAGATATTGCTGTGCAATCTCACCTAAACGGTTATGTAACACGATACGGTGCCATTCTGTTTGCTCTTTACGTTCACCTGTACTTTTGTCCATCCACGATTCACTTGTCGCAATCGAGAATTGAGTCAATGATCCACCATTTGGAAAAGTTTTTGTTTCCGGATCTTTACCTAAAGTACCTACTAAAATAACTTTATTCACACCACGCATTAGCTGTCTTCATCCTATATATTTCTACGTTTTACTTTATAAGAGTTATGATTAAATGGCTACCTCTTTGCCAATCAAGTGCGTTAAATCTTGTCGCCCGGCATCATCAATGCTCTGTTTATCGACTTTAATATATGCAACTTGCTGTTCTGGCATCACCACGACTTCTTCAATACCACGAATCGCCAACAATTTTGAAGTCCATTCATCTGTTTGTATCGCCTGAGGTAAAGGTAACACAATCGAAGATAAATATTTCGGCTGGGCCAGACCAAAACTAATCAGCAGCCATATTATAGCAATCCCCGTCAGCACACTCCACCCGAGTGCAGTATTCTGTAACATCAAAAGCTGCCCACCCAAGGTTCCGCCAAAGAACGCACCCAAAAACTGGCTACTTGCATTGACACCCATTGCTGTGGCTTTCGATTGAATCGGAGCTGCTTTTGATAACCAAGATGGCAATAATGCTTCCATCACGTTAAAAGCAATAAAGAACAAGCCTAATCCAGCCAATAAAACATATTTCGATTCATAGCCAAAAATCAGGATCAATAAACCACTGATAATCCCTGCAATTGCAGTGAGAAAAATACCACGCATTTTACGATATTTTTCCGCGATGATAATGCTTGGAAAAGCAAAGAACAGACTAATCACTAACAAAGGCAAATAGACTAAGCCATGTTTTGCTAAAGGAATTTGTGCATATTCGATCAGCTGTGAAGGCACATAAATAAACATCGCAGTGAGTAATAAATGCAGTGCAAAGACAGAGACATGCAGACGATTCAACTCGCCCATTTGAATAACTTGCTTGAGCTGATTCAAATAACCTTGCTTATAATTTCGATGGTGTCGCGTGACTTTAGGTACAAGCAATAGCATTGCAATCGCAGCCAAGCCCATAATCGTTGTCACAAAAAATAAGCCTGAAATGCCGACTAAACTGGTTAGCCACGGCCCTAGACTAAATGCCACCACAAAAGATAAGCCAATACTCATGCCCATTACGGCCATGGCTTTGGTCCGTTGTTCTTCACGCGTGACATCTGCCAGCAATGCCATTACTACCGCAGAAACCGCACCAGCACCAGCAATCGCACGACCAATAATCACGCCATAAATTGTGTCGGATAAACCTGCGATTGCACCGCCAATTGCAAATAACAATAAACCCAAAACCACCAAAGGCTTACGACTAAACCGATCGGCCAATAAACTAAATGGAATCTGTAAAATTGCTTGGGTTAAGCCATATACCCCAACCGCAAGACCAATTAAGGCTGGCGTGGCGTATTGATAGGATTGCCCTGCGACTGAAAACACAGGAATAATCATGAACAAGCCCAACATGCGTAAGGCAAAAATGCTACTTAAGGCAAAGGTTGAACGGCGTTCTAAAGCATTCATTGTTGATAAGACACTATAACTGGCTCAGCGAATTATAAGCCATTCGCCTACAAAGGTTGTAAGTAGATTATGAAAAACACAATCTTTCTTCAGAGAAAAAAATAAAGGAGCGATGTTCGCTCCTTTATTTACAATAGCTGACCAAGCTGAAAACAAGCTTAAGAGGCTTGCTGTTCGCGCTTGCTATATTGGATCGAGGCAATCACCGCCCAAACAATAAAGGCCACACCGATCAGACCCGTCACGATTTCAGGTACATGTAAACCAGTACCGCTGGCAATCATGATGAATGCTAAGGCACCTATCGCATAATGCGCACCATGTTCCAAGAAGATATAGGCATCCAAAGTGCCTTTCTCAACCAAATAAATCGTCATCGAACGAACGAAGATTGCACCAATTGCCAGACCTAACATGATAATGACCACATCACTGGTAATTGCAAAGGCACCAATCACACCGTCGAAACTGAACGATGCATCAAGCACTTCAAGATAAAGGAAACCACCAAAACCAGCTTTCACCACACCTGTAGCTGCACCATTCGAGTCATGAGTCACTGCATTGCCATTCTCATCAATCTCAGGTTCACCACCCAATAAATGACTCAGCACTTGTACACCGATATACACCACGATGCCCCAGATACCCGCCATGGTCACCGCCAAACGTGCCGATTCTTCCACGTTTGCAGCCATGATAATCATCGCAATTAATGCAAGGAAAACCGACATTGCAGGCACGCTAGCCAAGTGCGCCAGTTTCGCTTCTAACCACTTAAACCAATGGGTTTCTTTACCATCATCAAAGAAGAAGTTCAGGAATACCAATAATAAGAAGGTACCACCAAATGCTGCAATTTCAGCATGATGTGCCATTAACCGCTCTGAATAGGTTTTTGGATCATTCAGTGCCAATTTAGCCACTTCAATCATGCCCATATCAGCAGTTACTGCGACAATCACAACAGGGAAGATTAAACGCATACCAAATACGGCAATCAAGATACCAACCGTTAAGAAGATCATCTTCCAGAAATGATCCCAACCACGCAGTACAGACGCATTTACAACCGCATTATCAAATGATAAAGAGACTTCCATCACTGCTAAAATTGCTGTAATCGTCAACGCTTTCAGCATGGTTGCTACACCCGCTTGAGGTCCATGCGTATAGCCCCAGTAGGCAGATAGTGCTAAGCACACTACCGTAAAAAATATTGAGAAACGGAAATGCTTCATGAGCAACCTTTTATTCAAATCGTAGGGTTATAAAAATGCGTCTATTGTAGGCGAGTTTTAGCTGAAATAGACAAAAGATTGTTGCACTTATTTTGAAGAAAAAATTATCACCGTAAGACTCTGTTATAGTGCTGACAGATTTCTTTTCGGCTTGCTTTAATAGGTTCAATCCATGACGTTTTCTCAAGATGTTTGGCAACGTAATCAAGATTTATATCAAAAAATATTAGCACTCCCGTTTAATCAAGAACTTGCAGCAGGTTCATTAGACCGTGAAGCCTTTTGTCATTATGTGATTCAAGATGCACATTACTTATTGGCTTATGGTCGCGCCCTTGCTGTGGCTGCGGCAAAAGCTTATGAAGCTGATGATGTGATTCAATTTTCTGAGGCGGCTAAAATCGCCATTATTGTGGAACGCAGTTTACACAGTGACTTTATGCAGGAATTTGAGATCAGCAAAACTGAGTTTGAAAGCACACCGCTCACGCTTGCCTGTCATCATTACACCTCTTTTCTGACAGCCACAGCTTGGTCTGAAAGCTATCCTGTCATTCTGGCAGCATTATTGCCATGTTTCTGGATTTATGCCGAAGTGGGTAAAGATATCGTCAGTCAGTCCGTTGCCAACAATCCTTACCAAGCATGGATCGATACCTATGCAGGTGAAGAGTTCAATACCGCAGTTCGTAACGTGATTGCGACTGTAGATAAAGTCGCTGCACGTTGTGATGAAGATACTTTAGCCAAAATGCATGCGGCTTATACCATGGGCGCAAAACTGGAATGGTTATTCTGGGATAGTGCTTATCAGCAACGCCAATGGTTAGGTTTGGATTAAATAGTCCTGATCCACTCGCTTGTAAAAGGAGGGGAAGGCCCTCCTTTTACATCACATATAAAACTGATTGAAATATTTAATTCCTGCGCCATTTACCCCAATTGAGAAAAATGGTTGCCGCGATAATCACTAAAAAAATAAGAAATTTAGCCTCGAAACGGGCAAAACTTAATTCATGACTACGACTTTTATCTTGGAAAGAATTCTGCACTTGTTCAGCATCCATTTTTTGATGAATATTCAGTGCTATTATTTGTGGTGTTTTTTCTCCTTCCCCTATCAACAAATAAGCGGCCTTGATTTCAAAATCTTGGGGGTCTGCTATACCAAAGCTAATTTTAGCGGGCTTTTGTAAATTATATTCAGGAATCCAATCAATAACTTGACCATAAACACGGACATCACTCGCGTCACCCAATACTGGGTCTTGTACTTGCTTTCCCGTTTGATCTTCGATTTCTTCAACCAAATCATCAAACTCTTTAAAAGAATAGTTTTGCCGTGCTGGTAAATTATTGGCGACTAAACTGACAACTTCTGTTGGATTCGCCGGATGATCTTTATTAATGACTCCCTCACCACTGATCACAAAGTCAGCTTTTGTATTCATTGCTGCAGATTTTGGAACACCAATTAAATAAAAAGCAGTCCACAATTGAGAGCTTGGATTTAGCTTTTGCAGCTCTACTTCATAAAGCTCATCATGATTTAAATTAAAAACCTGATCAAATCCAAGAATTTTTGTCTCTTGTGCTGCCACCCCAAGACAAAAAAACAATCCACATCCGAATAACACGATTTTTCTTAACATTATTATTGCTCATTTTCTTTATCTTATTAATTTTAATCTATTTATTTTAAATTTCAGAAGATGTTTTTTTGATTTTATTCACACATGATGACCAAAAATGGCAACTTGTGGCACTCCTTTATCCATAATTCCCAGTCTTGCTCTTTATCAGGATATAGGCAGCACAGTAGGTTTTCCTTGAGACATAAAAAAGCCCCATATAGGGGCTTAGTCGTATATCGTATCGTCCGATATACTGTATGAGGCTCATCTCAAACTGAGCGCATTAAAGCATAAATCAGATTAAATGCCTACTTTTATTGCTCGCTTAAAAAACATTCACCACAATCAAAGCAATCAATGCAGGTACAGCCTGAATATAGATAATCTTTTTACTCGCAGTGAGTCCACCGTAAATCCCTGCAATCAATACACAGCCCAAAAAGAAATTGGCAATCGCAATGGCATATGTTGCAGGTGCTAGTAATGACCAGAATAGGCCTGCGGCAAGAAAACCATTATACAGCCCCTGATTTTGTGCCAACACTTTGGTCAGTTGTGCTTTTTCCAGACTATTGCCAAAGGCCTTTAACCCATAGGGCTTGTCCCATAAAAACATTTCCAGCACCAAAATATAAACATGCAATACTGCAATTAACCCGATCAGTACTTGTCCCAACATGCGATTTTTCCTTTTTATTGTGTTTGAAATTGATTGGATCAGTCACAAAACTGACCCAGTATTTTACAGTGATGGTGTTAACAATACTTTACCTTGACGTGCACCTTGAGTTGCTTTCAATGCAGCCGCTTCGATCTGATCGAAATTAAAAACCCCTTCAACAGGTAGAATCAGTTTTTTCTGCGTCGCAAGTGTCAGTAACTCCACAAACAAAGCCTTTTTACGCTCTACTGGCATTTCCTTATTGACCACACTGGCCCAGAAACCTTTAACCGTGGCTTGTTTAAAAATCAGATCACCCGATGAGATCTGCATAGTCTCGCCAGTCATACTACCAAACGAAACCAATAGACTATTTTCACTGAGTAGATTCAACATTTCCCCGCTAGCACTGCCGCCAATTGAATCCACCCCAGCAATTAGTGGCTGATCCGCATGTATGGCTTTTACCTGTTGTTTCCAGTCTGGCTGATCTGTCGCAACCACATGTTGAATCCCCAATGCCTGCATTTCCGTAATTGCATCAGTACGGCGCACCAGATTAATCACTTGCAGTCCGCGCGCTTGGGCAATCATGGCAACCGTTTTCCCTACCGCGCCATTAGCCGTATTTTGAATCAGCCATTGACCTGCTTGTACATTGACAAAATCGAGTAACATTAAGGCACTGATTGGCATCCCGATTAGTTGCGCTGCGGTCTGATCATCAATCGCATCATTTAACGGAATGATACTTGCTGCTGGCGCGATAAAATATTCTGCCCAACTACCATGTACCCCGGCGACCGCAACGCGCTGCCCTAATTTACTTGCATCAACCCCTTCACCCACTGCATCGACAATACCCACCGCTTCGCTACCACCAATCGCAGGCAAGCTTGGCTTATAACCATAGCTACCACGTACGGTCCAAACATCATGATTATGGATTGGAGACATAATCATCTTGATACGAACTTCACCTACTTTCGGCTCAGGCTGCGGCATCTCACCCAACTGCAACACATCGATGGGTTCACCAAAACTGTGATGGATAATACTTTGCATGTTTTATTCCTTAATCGGTTGGAGCAGCTGTTGAGTGGTTTCTAAAGCTAAATGTAGCGGTGCTTTGTCTTGGGCCAGTTTGGTCATCAAGGCGGCACCCAGCCACAGTTGATACATCACTTGGGCCGTTTTTAATGGGTCAAGATGGGCAGGAATCGAGCCTTGTTGTTGCCCTTCTTGCAATAACAAAGACACGCGTTGTGTCAACCGATGCACACCAAGGTTGAGAATTTGGCGCATGTCTTCCGATAAATCTGAAACCTCTGCTGCTAATTTCACAATGAGACAGTTCTCGGCCCAGCTACCATGAACAGGATCATCGATCCACGCCTGCCATAACGCCATCAACCGCGCATAAGCATTCTGTTCAGTCTGCTGCCAGAGTTGCTCGACACGGATTTTATAATCCGCCATATACTGTTCCAGTAAGGCACAACCAAATGCCTCTTTAGAAGCAAAATAATGGTAGAACGACCCTTTCGGGACATCACAGGCCTTGAGAATCTCTTGTAAGCCAACACCGACAAAACCTTTACGCAATACCAGCTCAAAGCTGGTATCAAGAATATGTTGTCGAGTGGCTTCACTTTTATTTGATCGTTTCATAGCCATACTATAAATCAATATTAGACCAGTCGTCTAGTTAATTATGTATTTTAATAAGTGATCAATTTTTACATGGTAATCTGAGGCATTGAATGCTAAAAATACTAGGCGCTTGGCGTGAGATAAATGTGAACCAGTTCATTAACCGTCACAATTTGTCGTTTTAATTATTTTTATACCACTTGAACGATTTTAAATCGCTATCATATACACGTTTTCATATTCAGCTTATTGAGATGTATTTATGAGTCAAAGTCATATCCGTATTCGAGGCGCACGTACCCATAATTTAAAAAATGTGTCACTCGATATTCCACGTGACAAGTTTGTGGTGATTACGGGACTTTCTGGCTCAGGTAAATCATCATTGGCTTTTGATACCTTGTATGCCGAAGGTCAACGTCGTTATGTCGAATCGCTTTCGGCTTATGCACGTCAATTCCTTTCACAAATGGAAAAACCAGAAGTCGATTCGATTGAAGGTCTATCCCCTGCAATTGCAATTGAGCAAAAGTCCACCAGCCATAACCCACGTTCAACTGTCGGTACCATTACTGAAATTTACGACTATTTGCGTTTGCTCTACGCGCGCGTGGGTACACCTTACTGCCCTGAACATGATCTGCCGATGGTGGCACAAACCATTTCAGAGATGGTTGATGCGGTAAAAGGGCTTGAAGAAGGTACAGCGCTGATGTTGCTTGCACCTGTGGTGCGTGAGCGTAAAGGTGAATACACCCAGTTGTTTGAACAACTCCAAGGCCAAGGTTTTGTGCGTGCCCGTGTCGATGGTGAAATCATTGATATCGATACCCCACCTGAACTGGACAAAAAGAAAAAACACACCATTGAAGTGGTGGTCGATCGCTTTAAAGTACGTGACGATCTCGGTAACCGTATCGCAGAATCATTTGAGACCGCATTACGTTTAGGCGGTGATATCGCAGTATTATCTTGGATGAACGGTGAGCATCCTGAACGTGTCTTTTCAGCAAAACACTCATGCCCTGAATGTGACCGTGCCGTAGCTGAACTTGAACCACGTCTATTCTCATTCAATAATCCCTTCGGTGCCTGCCCTGTCTGCGATGGCTTGGGGACACGCAGCCATTTCAGTGCTGATAAACTGATTCCAAATCCTGAAGTTTCAATCAGCCAAGGTGCAATTCGTGGTTGGGACAGACAGCGCCCGTATTACTACACCATGCTGCAAAAAGTGGCTGATCATTTCAGTATTGATCTCGATCAACCGTGGAACACACTGGATAAAGACACCCAGAAAAAATTCTTACAAGGCTCAGGCAAAGAGAAAATCGATCTGAGTTATATTGATGAACGTGGTCGTAAACACAGCCGCGTGCAAGCTTTTGAAGGGATTTTGCCGCATTTAGAACGTCGCTACCGCGAGACTGAATCCAATTATGTACGTGATGATTTAGCCCAATACCTGTCTAACGCAGCTTGTGATGCTTGTGGTGGTTCGCGTCTGAATGAGATTTCTCGTCATGTGCGAGTTAAAGACAAGACCATTGCCCAAATCACTAAAATGTCGATTGGTGATGCGGAAAATTATTATCAAGACCTGAATCTTGAAGGCGCTAAAGGTGAAATCGCCGATAAAATCTTTAAAGAGATTCGTGAACGTTTACATTTCTTGGTCAGCGTTGGCCTGAACTATCTCAGCTTGGCACGTTCCGCAGAAACCCTTTCAGGGGGTGAAGCACAACGTATCCGTCTGGCGTCACAAATCGGTGCAGGCTTGATGGGCGTGATGTATGTACTGGATGAGCCATCAATCGGTCTACATCAACGTGATAATGATCGCCTATTGCAAACCCTGATTCGTTTACGTGATCTGGGCAATACTGTACTGGTAGTTGAGCATGATGAAGATGCAATTCGTGCTGCTGACCATATTATTGATATCGGACCAGGCGCTGGGATTCATGGCGGTGCCGTGATTGCTGAAGGTACTTATGATGAGTTAGCCAATCATCCTGACTCACTCACAGGTCAATATCTGTCAGGTAAATTGAAGATTGAAGTACCGAAACAGCGTACTCAATCGCCACGTCCAGATGAAGTCATCAAATTGTCTGGTGCAAGCGGACATAACTTACAGAATGTGGATTTGACTATTCCATTGGGCATTATGACCTGTGTGACAGGGGTTTCAGGTTCAGGTAAATCAACACTGATTAACCGTACCTTATTGCCTTTAGCTGCGACTCAACTAAATGGTGCAACCACGCTGACTGCGGAAAAGTTTGATTCAATCGATGGCTTACAGCATTTGGATAAAGTGGTTGATATTGACCAAAGTCCTATTGGCCGTACACCACGTTCAAACCCTGCAACTTATACAGGTTTATTCACACCGATTCGTGAATTGTTTGCGCAAACACCTGAAGCCAAAGCGCGTGGTTATAGTGCTGGCCGTTTCTCGTTTAACGTGAAAGGTGGACGTTGTGAAGCCTGTGAAGGCGATGGCATGATCAAGGTCGCGATGCACTTCCTACCTGATATGTATGTGCCATGCGATGCCTGTCATGGCAAGCGTTATAACCGCGAAACCTTAGAAGTCGGTTATAAAGGCAAAAACATTTCTGATGTATTGGAAATGACGGTTGAAGATGCCGCTGAGTTCTTTAGTGCTATTCCTGTGATTCATCGTCGTTTAGATACTTTGACCCAAGTCGGGCTTGGCTATATCCGTTTAGGACAAGCAGCAACCACCCTTTCAGGTGGTGAAGCGCAACGAGTAAAACTGGCGCGTGAGTTGGCAAAACGCGATACAGGTCGAACCTTATATATCTTGGATGAACCGACTACAGGTCTGCATTTCCATGATATTGCCAAGTTACTCGACATTTTGTACGAACTACGCAATAAGGGTAATACCATCGTGGTGATTGAGCATAATCTGGATGTGATCAAGACTGCCGATTGGGTGATTGATCTAGGTCCTGAAGGTGGTTCGGGTGGTGGTCAAATCATTGCCGAAGGAACACCTGAGCAAGTGGTGAAATCTAAAATTTCACATACAGCGAAGTTCTTAAAACCTTTGTTGAAATGATACTCCGCATAAAAGATTAAAGTTTTCTAGCAGGATTAAGTACAAAAACTTAATCCTGTTTTGATTCAATGATCAAAGATACCTGAAGAAAAATAAGCATCACACCTTCCGCACAAGCTTTAAGTCTCTACAATATTCTTCCCTTTCACCTTCGCTTTTAACAATGACTGATCCGCTTTTTCTAACAACTCTAACCAGCTATTCGCCCCAATCGCAACACCAATGCTGACTGAAACCTGAATCGGTTCAATGGCATTCGGAATAACGATTTTTTCTTTTAAAATTGCCGAACGAATACTCTCAGCCACCACTTTTGCAGCGGTCATCTGAATATTCTCAATCACCACCAAGAACTCATCACCGCCATAACGCACAATCAAATCAGATGCACGAACATTATTCTTGAGCTGATCAGCAATCATGGTAATCACCTGATCACCGACAATATGTCCATACTTATCATTTACAAACTTAAAATTATCAATATCAATCGCAATCACACAAGTCTGAGCCAGTCCCTCGGGCTTTGACTCAAGAACCTGAACATATTCATCTAGAGCTAAACGGTTTGCTACTCCTGTTAACGCATCAGAATTTGCAATCTGCTTGAGTTGCAACTCCATGGTGTCGCGCTGCTTTAACATTCCCTTTAATTTATCAATTGCTTCAAACAGCGAGATAAACTCTTCTTTATTATTTTTACCAGAAGGAAATTCATCCGAAGTTCCAGATAAACGTAAAATCATATCTCGGGCATGAATCAGGGGACTGAACACCTTACGCTTGGCATAAATCATGGTGAAAATTGCAATCAGTAAAGATAGGCTGGAAATAAGTAAAGTAAAAATAAACTGTCGCTTTGCGAATTTATTTTCATTCACTGCAACCCGAATGCTGTAATCCAGAATATAGTTTTGCAAATCCATTACTGGAGTAAATTTCCCCACCATTCGTTCTGTCAATTGTGTCCCAGACAGGAAATACGCTTTATTATTTTTACTTTCATCTAATAAGCGCGCAATGATAGGTAATCCTTTATCTAAAAATTCTGTTTTAACACGACGATATAAATCTACATATTCGAGCGTCTTCGACTGTTCAGGTTGAATCGTATCAATTAACTCCCAAAGATAGATCGCTTGATGCTGTGTCTGTAATGATCGTGCCCGATTTTCATCTGATATTTTTTCACCAAATGTCACAGGTGCCATAACATTAGATGCGACTCTACCCGCCTGATCACGCATATCTGTGAGCACCAGAATCGAGGTAAAGTAGTTCGACATCTTGCTGTTCTTACTATTAGAACGAACCAATAACCAAGTTAAGAACTCTCGGCTTTCATCCCAAACACTAAACATTGATAAAATCGCATGATCATATTGCTTCGACGTTCGCTCAGCATGTGGTGTGCTGGCATATGCATCAACGATGGCCCGTGCTGCAGCCAGTTTAACTTTTAAATCTGTTTCCAATTCATAAGCAATCAGCCTAAAACCGTTTTGTTTTAAAACTTCAATGGTGTTATCAATTTCTGCATCAACAATCTTTCGATACTCGAATAATTCTTTTTGATTTTCCAATAACACATCTGGTTGACTCGACATTACTTTATTGGAAGGTGCCCGTTCTCTGGAGATTTTATTGGCTGTTTTGACTAATGTACGAAGACAGGTAATTTCAGTAAGTGTTTGCTCTGATTTTATATATTCTTGATAACTATTAATAATTAAAGGGATGGAGAGATAAAAAATCGAAAAGATAATGACTATCATACAGAAAAAGAGGCGACGGCTAATCTGCTCAGAACGTAATTTCGAGCTTTTTAATTCACGCTCCATTCAGGCACCTTGTACTTTTCAAAAATGATCTCAATTGATTTTTAAACAGAACTTAATTTTACCCGAATTCCAAATAGCACGACCATGCATTAACTAAGTTTTTTGGTTACATTAATCTTTATTGTCATTATGGGACGGAGAATTCATCATTTAATACATTTATCGAGAATGATTTTTATTTAAAAACACTCATATTTCTAGGTAATACATTGAATAATATAGCTTTTCAAAAAACCACAACCCCTATAAAAGACTGAAATTAAGATATTTTTTGAATAGATTTAGTTTCAATCACCTTAGAACTAATATTCATAATAATATTATCCTTATACGATTTATGAATAACAAATATCTTTCAAATCGGTTGCCTCCATATATAATTCGATTCATTCCCTACATTTTGATTCATAATTTTTAACAAGCTAAGCACTCTTCGTTAGTTTATTTTTCTTTATATTTTTCAACCTTATCATTTAGTTTAATCATCTCGACTCATCATTGATAAATAAACTAAGAAACATTCATCTGAGACATTCATTATCCTGATTCCTCAGACATAGATACAAGTCGAGCTAATGATTCATATGAAAATATGAATTAGCATGAGGAAGTCGTTAAAACATACCTTTTCCATTAAAATCAATATCATCTACTTTTCAGATAAAGTTTTTTTTGAATATTCCATCTAGCTATTAATCGAATAACCCTATCCTAAGAATAAAAATTATCAATTTCACAAATTACGCTCCAGAGAACATAATTGAAGCATAGATAGATTGCAGAATTTAAACCAGTAACCCTCTAGGATGTTTTCTCCCCCAAGTTAAACATCCTTTCTCAGCCCAGCTTTCCCTAAAGCTGGGCCTTTTTTATACTCAGTTATTAACTTAGTATTCCCAATTGTTGTAAAGCTTGATACACAATCGCTTTACGTGCATCGGCATGTTGAGGTTGGCTCATTTGCATATTCAGTGAAAATGCGGTGATCTTGCCATTCGGCTGTTCAACCCAACCTGTCCACCACCCCACTTGCGGACTAACATCCATTCCCCAACCACTTTTAGCATAGAGCTTGGTTCCATGAACTTCATCCACCAATAACATGTCTTTCACTTGTTGCTGAGTTGACTGATCAAATGGTAGCTTTTGCTTTGCCAATGCATAGGCAAAGCGTACTTCTTCTACAGGAGTAATTTTTAGTGGACCTACTAACCAGAAGTTATCGACTTGAGTTCCTATATTTTTATTACCATAGCCCACTCGCTTCACTTCACGAGTCATCAGCTCGAGACCAATACGTCGTGCCAGTTCTTGATAAACAGGTACAGCCGATGCCTGCATCGCCTCAGCTAATGTGAGGTCTTTTTCCCAACTACTGAATGTGCGTTTCTGTCCATCCCATTTAAAGACTTCATTTGGCATAGTTTTATGATGTTGTATGCCAATTAATGCATTGAGTATTTTAAAGGTCGAGGCTGGGATATAACGCTGATCTGCACGATGTACATCATTGCCATATTTTTGAATTTTCTTTCCATCATATATCACCAAAACACCACTGGTTTGAGCATTTTGGAATAGGCTCGCAATCTGCTGCTGTTCACTTTTTTGTGTCATGGTTTGCTGCTTTTGTTGACTTAAATTTTGACAAGCCATCAAGGGTAAGCCCAACATCATTGAAATAGATAAAGTGAGCATTTTTAGTTTTTTCGACATGAGCATAAAAGGTGGAAAAGTAGAATAAACAGCCACTATAAGGCTTTTATTACATGTCTTCTGTAGTGTTATTTCATCTAAAACTGAGAAAAAAGATAAAAAAAAGCTCGACCTTGGGGAAAGCCGAGCTAGTAAAACAGTGATGTAAAAACATCAAAATACGTCAAAGAAAATGTTATGAGATATTTAAATGCAAATTAGATATCCCTTGCTTTGTATTATGTGAATTAGCTCTCAAAAAGTAAAGTTGATTAAATAGATCGGGTTTATCGTTACAATCGATTTTGCTAATTGCTCATTAAAGATGCGATTTTTACATGATTTTTAGTTTATATTAACTGAGAATGAATATCATAATTTTGCAAAGTCTATCGCAGAAAAATTACGGAATATTATTTTAACTCACACTTTTGAACGCGGATTTATGACAGAAATAAGAACTCAATAAACGAAAAAAACGATCAAAACGATCGAACAAACCAATTAAAATATTTATTGATGTGATCGCTATAAGCCCCCTTATCTCGTTAAAAAATAAACATATCTATTTGTTAGATATATATTTTATAAAAGGTTGACAATATTTTTTCCAATCGCTCACTTTTCACACACAGTCTGTTCAGCATTTGTTCGTTTATCGGAAGCCCAAATTTATTACATTGACTTCATACTTTGTTACAATACAATGGCTCCAACTTTACTCTTTATTGTTTTAAAGCTGGAAATCATTATGAAAAAACTCGGTTTAGCCACTGCTTTAGTTTTAGCCATGACCGGTGCTCACGCATACCAAGTAGAAGTTCAAGGTCAATCTGAATTTTTAGATACTAAACAGAATGACAAAGATTTTACTGGTGCTGCTCAAGGTACTTACTACTTTAAAAATGTAGATTCTTCTAAAGGTCCTTTAGCTGAAGCTGCATTCTTAAACCAAGCATCTAATGTATCTGTTGCTTATAGCTTCGCTAAAGAAAGTGGTGACGAAACCATCACTAAAAAGAATGAATCTATTGGTGCTAAAGGTGAAGCTTACCTTCCAACACCTTACCTACCAGTATACACAAGCGCTTCTTATAGCCATTCTCAAACTAAAACTGATGGCAAAAAAGACAACGGTGACCGTTTCGCATTAGAAGTCGGTACTATGCTTACTCCTAACTTCTTAGTTGCTGTTGGTTATACTAACATTGCTGATCAATTTGCTTTAGATGCAAACAGTGTTCTTGCACGCGGTATTGCAAAATCTGTAGTTGAAGCAAAAACTATCGGTGAAGATCAGGATGCAGTAACTGCACGTACTAAATACGTAGGTCAAATTGACGGTACAAACATGGCTGTAGGCTTCGAAGCTGGTCTTGTTTACGGTGATGACACTGCTTACGAATTAAAAACTGACCTTTATTTAACTCCAAAATTAAGCGTTGGTGCTTCTTACGCTGAATCTAGCTATGCTAACACTCCTGATTCAGCTTGGGGCGCAAACGTAAATTACTTCATCACTCCAGCTGTTGCTGTAGGTGCTAGCTACGTTAACGCAAATGCAGTTAATGCTGACTTAGATACGCAAACTATCGGCTTAAACGCGAAGTTCCGTTTCTAATATTGAATTTGGGTTCTACATAGAACATCTCATTCATAACAAAAAACCAGTTCCTATGAACTGGTTTTTTGTTTTCTGATCTTCAATAAAATTAAAAATCGAATTTGTCATTCAATCTCTTACATCTTTTTATCTTCAATATTTAAAGCACTAATTGCCAATACCGCTTGGGTACGATTTTGTACGCCCAACTTGCGGAAAATTGCGGTGACATGCGCTTTGATCGTGGCCTCAGAGACTTCTAGTTCATAAGCAATTTGTTTATTCAATAAACCTTCCGCTACCATCATCAATACACGGAACTGCTGTGGCGTGAGTGATTGTAAACGTTCAGCTAAAGCAGTTTCATCTGCCGCACGAGGATCAAAGCCTGCATGGGTAGGTAAGTTTGGTGGTAACCAAATCTCACCTTCTAAAACATGCTTAATGGCTTCCCCAATATGACTTGGATGGGAAGATTTCGGAATATAACCCATTGCACCATGCGCAATCGCACGCTGAATAATCGAAACTTCTTCATGTGCCGAAACCACAATAATCGGGATCGCGGGATATTGTGCACGGACATACACCAAGGCGGAGAAACCCGATGCACCAGGAAGATTTAAATCCAGTAAGACTAGATCAGGCTCTGCACCATGCTCTAAACGTGCATAGAATTCATCTACATCTGCAGTCTCTTGGATCTGCGCCTGAGGCAAACTATAACGAACCGCTTGAATCAAAGCATGTCTAAATAAAGGATGGTCGTCTACAATTAAAATATTCATAAGCGCTTAAGCTATCTGCAAGTACGTCACTGTACGATGTTTATTTAAATTCAATCCGCTTAAGCCTATTTTCAATTCAAGGCTAGGTCAAGCACAAGACATGATTTATTTCCTTTTCCCGCAAAATAAATCAAATATTGATATAACTTGATTAAAACCATCTTTGCATCAAACAGATTAAAAAATATTGAATAGAAACAGAAAATTAACAACCTAAAATTTGATATTTATTGTGATTTATCGACATATCTTTAAAAAAGATAAGCTTGCAGCATTTCCTTATTTTACAGCTTGGCATGCGGTGTAGATAAATAAATAGCAATTCGAAATGATCTTTTAGGCCGTTATTATGTCCAATCACAATACCCTCTCAACTCCCCTTAATATTGTTGCAGTATCTGGTGGTTTAAATAGCCCATCAAAAACAGAAAGTTTGGTGCAGGCGATTCTGGATGAACTTTCAGAAGCAATTAATATTAAAGTACATTTCGTCAAACTCAGCGAAATTGGACCTTTATTGGGTGGTGCAATTTATCGTAATCAACTGCCTCAACGCGTACAAGATGATTTGGCTGCAGTTGAAGCCGCAGATGCATTGATTGTGGGCACCCCTGTTTATCGTGCTTCGTTTACTGGTTTATTTAAGCATTTCTTCGACTTTGTTGAGCAAACAGCTTTGGTTGATGTACCGGTCTTACTTGCCGCTTCAGGTGGCAGTGACCGTCATGCACTGGTATTAGAACATCAATTACGCCCTTTATTCAGTTTCTTCCAAGCACAAACATTACCGATTGGGGTCTATGCCACTGATCGTGATTTCACCCCTGAATATACGGTTAAAAGCGAACAATTGTCTGATCGCGTCACCCTCGCTGTGGCACGTGCCTTACCAATTTTAGAATGGGCACCAGCCAAAGGCCAACGTGCAGCGGCCATCAAGACTAAAACTGAGCAAGCGAATCAGAATCTCGGCATCAACAAACAAATCGAACAGGCAGAAGTCTTACCATCTGCGGCTGTACCGAATCTGGATGCAGCTGAATCTCGCTTGCACCCGAAGTCAACCAAGAATTTAACCCACGTCGCATAAACCATATCTGTTATGGAGGATACAACGATGACAACAACAGCATCCGCAATTAAATTTGCCTACTGGGTTCCCAATGTGAGTGGCGGTCTCGTTGTAAGCAACATTGAACAACGTACTGACTGGAGCTATGACTACAATGTGCGCTTAGCACAAGCAGCGGAACGAAGCGGCTTTGAATATGCCCTCACACAAATCCGTTTTACCGCTGGCTATGGCGCAGAAAACCAACATGAATCAGTGAGTTTCAGCCATGCTTTATTGGCAAAGACCGAAAAACTCAAAGTGATTGCAGCGATCCTACCTGGCCCTTGGAAACCTGTACTTGCGGCTAAACAGCTAGCAACCATTGACTACCTCACCCAAGGGCGCATTGCGATTAATGTGGTCAGCGGCTGGTTCCGTGGTGAATTTGATGCGATTGGCGAACCTTGGCCTGAGCATGATGAACGTTATGTTCGCTCAGAAGAATTTATTCGTACCCTCAAAGGTATTTGGACGACTGATAATTACAGTTTTGATGGTAAATACTACCAATTCCAGAATTACACACTTAAACCCAAACCTTTGCAAAAACCGTATATCGAAGTGTTTCAAGGCGGTAGTTCCCGTGCCGCACGTGATATGGCAGCTCGTGTATCAGACTGGTATTTCACCAACGGCAATAGCGTTGAAGAAATCAAAAAGCAGGTCGATGATGTCCGCAGCAAAGCAAAGTTAGCCAACCGACAAGTCAAGATTGGAGTCAATGCTTTTATTATCGCACGTGATACTGAGGAAGAAGCCAAAGCAGTATTGAATGAAATCATTGCTCAAGCCAACGTCGAAGCAGTGAATGCCTTCGGTGATGCGACTCGTGAAGCAGGTGCAGCAGCCCCTGAGCGTGAAGGCAACTGGGCAAAATCGACCTTTGATGATTTGGTGCAATATAACGATGGCTTTAAAACCAATCTGATTGGCACACCACAGCAAATTGCGGAACGGATTGTAGCCCTAAAAAATGTGGGGGTTGATCTGGTGCTTTCAGGTTTTCTGCATTTTATTGAGGAAGTTGAATATTTTGGAGAAAAAGTTCTACCCCTCGTCCGTCAACTTGAACAACAACAGGAGCAGCTTCTCGCAGCAAAATCGGCGTAGTTTTCAGCATTAAATAAGAAGAAAAACAAAAGAAATGGCAAATACTCCCCAAGGCTCGGCTTGGGGCTTTTTTATTTTAACGGGTCTCAATTTCTCGCATGACAGTTTCAACCGAATAACGGCACCACTGCGACAGCTGCTCAATGAATTCATTTAATTGTGGCGGATTAAAGTGACTAACAATCATATAGCAGGCATTGCCGAGAATTTTAAAACACTCATCCACTTGCTCATATTGTTTGACCAAACGCTCAACCTCAATAAAAGCTTGCTGATCATTCATAAACAATTGGATGAATTGTTGATGTTCATATTTTATCGCGATGGTGTAATTTTTGATAATGCCTGCATCCATTAACTGTGCAATACGAGCACCCACCGCCTGCCCAGTACGATGTACCCGTTGTCCAATTTCTTTATGGCTTAAACGTGAGTCTTGTTTCAGCAGTTTAATAATTTTTAAGTCGATGGGATCAAGTTCAATATTCATTTTTCATTACGAAAGAAAACCAGCAACAATGCTTTCATTTGAATATAGCCGATTTCTCAATTTCGCCCTACTCTTGTTTTATCTTAATGCTGGAAGTAAAAATGATGAAACAAGCCTTACTGATTATTGATGTTCAAAACGATTATTTTAAAAATGGCAAGATGGAATTGGTCAATCCAGACCTCGCTCTGGCGAAAACCAACCAATTAGAAGCTCATTTTATTCAAAATAATTTACCGATTATTTATATTCAGCATATTAATCCTGCCTCAGCCAGTTTTTTTCAGGAAAATACCATCGGTGTTGAATTACACCCGCAACTGAAAATCACCGATCAATCATTGATTGTCGAAAAGCATTTCCCCAATAGCTTTCTAGAAACCAATCTTCAAGCCATCCTTGAACAGCATCAAGTTGAACAGTTAGTGATCACAGGTATGATGACCCATGTCTGTATTGACTCAGGGACACGTGCAGCCAAAGAACTTGGCTACCAACCCATCGTGATCGCGGATGCCACTGCAACTCGTGATCTCGAACATGAAGGTAAAAGCGTCAAAGCAGCAGATGTTCAAACGGCGTTCTTATCTGCACTGGGTTTCTTCGCCACTGTACAAAACACTGCAGATTTTTTAGGAAACCATTAAATAATGGAGTTCTTTCAAAAGTCAAAAAATGATCAATCATTGGTAAAAAATTAGTTTTGAAAGTCCCATCTCCCTTTGGGATGAGGGCTGCAAGTCCGCAAGAGGATGAGGAAAATTCTTCATATAAATCCTCTCCCTAGCCCTCTCCTTTAAAAAGGAGAGGGAACTTTCATTGCGAACTCAATACTACTTAAAAAATGACTTATGCAAGAATTCTAATGCTGATAAAAAAAGAGCGTTCAATCGAACGCTCTTTTCACATTTAAATCGGGTTTATCGGTTTGGATAAACCGTAGCAATCAAATGATCAACCACAGCGGGTTCTGCCAGTGTTGAAGTATCACCAAGCGTATCAAGTTCATTGGCAGCAATCTTTCTCAAGATACGGCGCATGATTTTACCTGAACGGGTTTTGGGCAAAGCAGGTGCCCAATGCAGTGCATCTGGGGTTGCCACAGGACCAAGTACTTTACGTACCCAATTCACCAGCTCTTTACGTAGCTCCTCAGATTCAGCCACATCGGCTTGTAAAGTGACAAAAGTACAAATCCCCTGTCCTTTAATATCATGCGGCATACCCACCACAGCAGCCTCTGCAACTGCTACATGCGAAACTAAGGCGCTTTCAATCTCGGCCGTACCTAAGCGATGCCCCGATACGTTGAGTACATCATCGACACGTCCCGTGATCCAATAGTAGCCATCCGCATCACGACGTGCGCCATCACCTGTGAAATAGTAATTTTTAAAGGTCGAGAAATAAGCCTCGATAAACCGTTGTGGATCACCCCAAATGGTTCGCATTTGACCCGGCCAGGAATCCTTAATTACTAGATTACCTTCGGTTGCTCCCTCTAGCTCATTACCCTCTCCATCCACTAGTGCTGGCTGTACCCCAAAGAATGGACGTGTTGCAGACCCTGGTTTTAAGGCTGTTGCACCCGGCAATGGTGAAATTAAAATGCCACCTGTCTCTGTTTGCCACCATGTATCGACAATTGGGCAACGGCCTTCACCGACCACTTCATGATACCAATTCCACGCTTCTGGATTGATCGGCTCACCCACCGAACCGAGTAATCGTAAGCTACTGCGGTTACTTTCACGTACATAAGCATCACCTTCACGCATCATGGCGCGAATCGCAGTCGGTGCCGTATATAGAATGGTGACGTTATGCTTATCGATCACATGACCAATACGCGCCCATGTTGGATATTGTGGAATCCCCTCAAACATCACCGTGGTAGTGGCATTACTCAGTGGACCATAGAGTAAATAACTATGGCCTGTAATCCAGCCCACATCTGCGGTACACCAATACACATCATCTTCACGTAGATCGAAGACTTCTCTAAAAGAGGTGTTGACATAAACCAGATAACCGCCTGTTGTATGCAATACACCTTTCGGTTTCCCTGTTGAACCCGAGGTGTACAAAATGAATAAAGGGTCTTCTGCTTTCATTGGTTCTGGTGGGCAGTGTTCGTCTACCTCCATGATGGCAAGGTGATACCAAACATCGCGTGGTGCATTAAACTGAATTGGATTACCCGTGCGATGCACCACGATGACGTTTTCAACGCTACTGGTGCCATCAATTTCTAAAGCTGCATCGACGTTTTCTTTCAGTGGCAATAACTTTCCACCACGCATGCCAGCATCTGCAGTAATCACTAGCTTTGCTTGACAATCTTCAATACGACTGGCCAAGGAGTCTGGTGAAAAACCACCAAACACCACACAATGCACTGCACCAATACGCGCGCAGGCCAACATGGCAATCGCTGCTTCAGGCACCATAGGCATATACAGTACGACACGATCACCTTTGCCAATGCCTTGCTTCTTTAACACATTGGCAAAACGACATACTTCGTCATGCAGTTCAGAAAATGAGATGATTTTATGACGTGAAGGGTGGTCACCTTCCCAAATAATGGCAGGCTTTAATGGATTATCTTTAAGATGACGATCTAAGCAATTGGCTGAGACATTCAGCTCACCATCGGCAAACCATTCGATTTTGAAATTGTCTTGATTAAAACTGGTATTTTTGACCTGTGTAAATGGTTTGATCCATTCAATCTTGTTGGCTTCCTCTGCCCAAAATGCTTCTGGTTGCTCAATCGAATGCTGGTAACGTTTGAAATAGTCTGCTTCAGAGATTCTTGCCGTTTCTTTGAATTTATCAGGCACTGGGTAGATTTCTTTCATAGCTCACTTCCTTGGTTTTTTATCTCATACCTTAGATGTTCTCATCTATTACACGGGTATGTTTTGTTCTCACTTGCAGTATTGACACCATTTACAAGCGCAAACAATGCGGCTTTGGTCGTAGAAATGTCAGGGCTTTTAATCTTTCGACCTTGACTAAGTTATAGGCTAAAATAGCAAAGCCGACGCTTTTACGATCAATTTATTTTCAAAAATTTACTCAAAATAATTTAAATTTGAACTGCTTGTCTATGCTTTTTGTTTTTAAAATAAGTGATTATTTTGATCATTGCCAAGACCACAAAAGATTTAATAAGCAAAAAAATAGGAACGCTCTATGTTTGATCCCGCAACAACTGCTCAAGTGCAGCCAACGAGTGACTATCCACTCTCCCCAACTGGTCGCTTCAACCGCCTCAGCTACATCGCTTGGTATGGTTTACTCAGCTTCATATGCATGGCTGCTTTTTTCGGTATTTTTGCCTTCGCTGGTCTTTTTAGTCTCAGTCATGTCGATGAGACTTTCTTTTCTACATTTTCAGGTATTACCATCTTTGCTCTGATCGCACTGTGGTTAGTCGCATTTTATTTCCAAATCGTATTTCTCATTCGTCGCCTGCATGACCTGAATAAAACAGGTTGGCTATGTTTACTGCTCTTGGTTCCTGTGCTGCAATTTTTATTTACTTTATATGCCTTATTGGCACCTGGAACACCGCATCGCAATGATTATGGTGATGTTCGTCCATCCAGCGCATGGGAAAAAATACTCGCTTGGATCATGATTCTGTTTAGTCTATTCATGATGTTTGGTGTCTTTGTTTTTGCATATTATTTTGCCAGCCCAGATGTATGGGATGCACCAACTCAGATCATTCAAAATACGACCGAATATTTTTAATCGACCGCATTCAGCGAATTGATTTGATCATCATGGGAAGTAAAAACTGAATTTTGCATGCGTGTTGGCAATAAATTCATTATGATTGCTACCCTTATTTATTCCTTCCTTTGCGAAATAGAGATCTTGCTGTGGCAAATGAACAAACAACATTGACTGAAGTGGCAAAAGATACAGGTGCGCTGATTCATCAAGCCAGCACCAAGACCACTGAAACGGTTTTGGCCCATACTGAAAAGTACCACGATGCCTATACCACGATTGATAAAATCATGGACAGCTTTTGGGAGCGTATTCCCTATATTGGTATCGCAATCACGGTATTCATTATCTTTTGGTTACTCACTAAGTTGTTTAAACTCTTTATTCGTAAGACTTTAGAAAATCGCAGCTATACCCGCCAAAACCTAGTATTGGTGCTCAATCGGGTCGGTAGTACCTTTATTATCTTCTTTGGCTTCTTGATCGCGCTGGTGATCGCTATTCCGGGCTTCACACCAAGTCAATTGATTGGTGCGCTCGGTATCGGTTCCGTTGCGATCGGTTTTGCTTTCAAAGATATTTTTCAAAACTTACTGTCAGGGATTCTGATTTTGATCAGTGAACCTTTCCGTATCGGTGATGATATTGTCGTCAATGGCTTAGAAGGAAACGTCGAAGATATTCAAATCCGAGCAACCTTCTTACGCTCACCAGATGGCCGCCGTATTGTGATTCCCAATGCGACGGTCTACACCAGTGCTGTTACGGTTAATAATGCCTATCAACGCCGTCGTTGCGAGTTTGTGGTCGGGATTGGCTATGAAGATGACATGCAAAAAGCCAAGAAGATTATTCTCGATATTCTGGATCGCAATTTGAATGTGCTGAGTCAACCAGGCTTCTCGGTCAATGTCACTGCACTGGCAGATTTCTCGATTAATTTAACGGTACGCTGGTGGGTCAATACCACTGAAACGACCACTTCAGCATCTATCAGTGAGATTCAAGAACTGGTCGTCACTGCTTTTGATGAGAAAGGCATTTCAATTCCTTACCCAGTACAGGAAGTCAAAGTCTATCGTGGTGATCAATCTGAACAGAGCAATGCTTTAGACAAATAATCGCCCTAAAATATTCGATACAGCTGTTTCAGTTCGCAAAATTCGGTTGCCTAAGCTCATTGCTTGGCAGCCGTTTTTTATGAGTAGATCGATCTCATAAGGAATAAATCCTCCTTCTGGCCCAATAATCACACTACAAGGCTGTTGAACTGCATACGGCATTGGCTGCTCAGCATAAGGATGCGCCACATAAGCAGGCTGTTCTGCGCTGATTAACGTCGGTAGAACATCTTCAACAAAAGGTTTAAAACGTTTATAGAGTTGGATTTCAGGTGCTATGGTATCGCCCGCCTGTTCTAAACCCAAAGTTATATAATCATTGAGTTGCTGTAAAAACGGTGTTTGCCAATAGCTTTTATCGACCCGATAACTATGAATCAAGCTAATCCGCTCCACACCCAAGGTCACCGCATCCATGATGATACGACGCAATACTTTAGGACGTGGCAATGCAAGAATCAGGTGTACGGGAAGCTTTGCAGGAACTGCTTCTGTTTGAATGGGACGAACAGTAATACATTCTTCGCTGATAGCGACCACCTTCGTTAAGTATCGCTGACCTGCACGAATCCCAACTTTTAAGGTATCACCAACATTGAGCTGTAAGTGCTGAGCTAAATGCTGTAATTGTCTCGGCTGGCTAATCTGCCATGCATCCACCGAACTACACTGTTCGGTTTCAAGTAAAACAATATTCATGACAATGCTGTTTGCTGTAAATAGTGATCAAGACACTGAATATGCTGCTGTAATGAGCCTTTATTTGCTTGCAGAACCCGCTGAGCCTGTTGAACCAATTGCTGAGTCTGTGCATTATCCCCTAGGCAGGCTAATAACTGCTGCCCCACCTCTGGTGCATCCTCTCCAATCAGAATCCCTTGCTGAGCCACAAACTCATCCACAATGGTTTGAAAATTGAAATAACGTGGACCAATGACGGTGGGCACATTCAAGACCATCGGCTCTAAAATATTATGCCCACCACCTGGCTCATTCAATGACCCACCAACAAAACAGGCTTGGCTCAAGGCGTACCATAACCACATTTCCCCCATACTATCAGCAAGAAATACTTGGGTATCCGCTTGAATAGGTTGTTGCAGACTACGGCGTTGGGTTTTTAAATTTAAACTTTGACAGACTTGGTATACTTCATCAAAACGTTCAGGATGACGCGGCACCACAATACAGAGTAAATTCGGATTTGAATTTAAATGCGGCTGCAATTGTTTCAGTAAACTTTGTTCTTCGGGTGCATGTGTACTGGCCAAAGTGATGATCTGACGATCCCCCAAGTGCCAAGCTTGTCTGAGTTGCTGCGCTTGCACTACAAAGTGCTCTGGTGCAGCAATATCAAATTTAATATTACCAACTACCTGACTTTTGGCTTGATCAAGACCTAAAGCGACATAACGCTGCTGGGTTGCCACATCTTGTGCCAATAGCCAAGTGAGTTGTTGCAGCATGGGTTGAGTTAAACGGCGAACTTTGCCATAGCCTTTGGCTGATTTCTCTGACAAACGCGCATTCAATAAAATACAGGGAATCTGTTGCTGTTGTGCTTGAGCAATAAGATTTGGCCAGATCTCTGTTTCAACCAATGCCAACAGTTTGGGTTGATACAGATTAAAAAATTGTTTTAATAATGCTTTTTGATCGACAGGCAAATAGACCGCCTGAAATAAATCGAGATAAGGGGTTTTTAAAAACAGTGATTTTGCCCGTGCTTGCCCCGTCTTGGTAGTATTGGTCACTAAAACTGGATGACCTAATTTTAAATAATGTTCTATTAACGGTTGAGCCGCGTTGGTTTCACCAACAGATACCGCATGGAACCAAATTGTCCCCAAATTTTTAGGTGACTGGAACGGCCCAAAACGCTCAATACATTCCTGTTGAAACAGCGCATCACTTTCAGCCCGTTGTTTTATTTTCCAGCGGTACAATGGCTTGATACAGGCCAATAGAACGTTATACCAAAACGGTGTTTGCTGTGCTGCTGTATTCTGCGCCATCCGAGACCATAATTTACAATGTGATTCCTGCTCATTATGCGGAATTTAAAACAAAAACTCATGCAATTTTGGTAAATCACATGAGTCATTTTTTTAAGTTTTAAAACAGATTAAGCTTCTAACTGCTCAAAGGCAGGATAATCTGTATAACCTTCAGCACCATCACCATATAAGGTTTGTGGTTGAAGTGGATTTAAAGGTAAATCATGTTGCAAACGTTCAAATAAATCTGGATTCGCAATATATTGCTTACCGAATGAGACTGCATCCGCTTGGCCTGTTGCCAAAATACGTTTCGCAGAATCCGCAGTTAAACCTTCATTGGCAATCCACACACCTTTAAATTTCGGGCGTAATTTTGGTAACACACTATTCTCAGCTTCATATTCACGCGTGAAAATAAAACCAATATTGCGTTGATCTAATTGCTCAACCACATAACCAAAAGTTGCTAATGGATTTTCATCGCCCATATCATGCGAATCACCGCGTGGAGCAAGATGTACACCCACTCGACCAGCGCCCCATACTTCGATGAAGGTATCGACAACTTGTAGTAATAAACGCGCACGGTTTTCAATTGCACCACCGTATTCATCATCGCGATGATTAGTGCTACTTTGCAGGAATTGATCAATCAGGTAACCATTGGCTGCGTGTAATTCCACACCATCAAAACCAGCAGCTTTTGCCTGTTCTGCTGCATTTTTATATTGCGCAACGATTTCTTGAATTTCTTCATGTGATAAGGCACGTGGTGTCACAAAAGGACGCTTTGGACGAAGTAAGCTCACTTCACCCGCAGGTTGAATGGCACTTGGCGCCACAGGTGTATCACCATCCAATAAGTCTGGATGTGAAATACGACCGACATGCCACAGCTGAACCACAATTTTTGAACCTTGTGCGTGTACGGCTTCAACAATTTTATGCCATGCCTGCGCTTGTTCTTGTGACCACAAACCTGGCGTATTGGCATATCCCGCTGCTTTTGGACTAATCACCGTTGCTTCGGTAATAATAAGGCCAGCATTGGCACGTTGTTGGTAATATTCCACCATCAAATCGTTTGGAATACGCTGTGCACCACTACGCGCTCTTGTTAAAGGAGCTAAAACCAAGCGGTTTTTAATCGTGAAATCACCTACTTGCAAAGTAGAATTTAGTTCAGCCATGATCGCCTCAACTTACACTTCTTCGATTTAAAGTGCTTGTTTTAAATGTTCGATATATTGCTGAATCAAAGCTTCATTGCGCGTGAAATAAGACCACTGCCCATATTTCTCAACCTTAATCAAACCTGCCTGTTGTAGTACAGACAAATGATTCGACATGGTCGATTGTGCAACTTTTCCTAAACGCTCGATGTGCCCTGCACATACACCACGTTCGAAACTACCACCACATTGCTCAACGGGTAGAAATTGCTCAGGCTCTTTTAGCCATTGCAAAATCTGTCGACGTAATGGATTGGCTAAGGCTTTGCTTATAACATCAATATCCATAGACTCACCACGTTTCTCAAGCAGCAACGCTTTGTTCAGCACCTCAACTCAGTATATCGAACTTTTTAAATATTAATATCCATTTTTTTCGATATTAATATCTTATTTTTTCGATTAACTGGCAGATGCTGAACGAGATTGCCGTTTTAATTGGATTAAAACTTATAAACCTTGTTTCAAACTTGCTTCGATGAACTTATCCAAGTCACCATCTAATACTGCTTTGGTATTGGAATTTTCCACACCAGTACGCAGGTCTTTAATGCGTGAATCGTCTAGTACATACGAGCGAATCTGACTTCCCCAACCGATATCTGACTTCGAGTCTTCTAAAGCTTGAGCTGCTTCATTACGTTTACTCATTTCGAGTTCATAAAGTTTGGCACGTAATTGCTTCCACGCATGGTCACGGTTGGCATGCTGTGAACGTTGGTTCTGACACGCCACCACAATTCCTGTCGGTGCGTGAGTTAAACGAACTGCAGAATCGGTTTTGTTAATGTGCTGACCACCCGCACCCGAAGCACGGTAAGTATCGGTACGGACATCGGATGGATTGATATCAATCTCAATATTGTCATCAATCTCAGGCGAGATAAACACGGCTGAGAATGAAGTATGACGGTTGTTATTACTGTCAAATGGAGACTTTCGCACTAAACGGTGTACACCACTTTCGGTACGTAACCAACCATAGGCAAATTCACCATCCACACGGATGGTTGCTGATTTAATTCCAGCGACATCACCGTCTGACACTTCCATCAATTCAGCTTTAAAGCCATGACGTTCGATCCAACGTAGATACATACGCAATAACATCGAAGCCCAGTCTTGCGCTTCTGTACCGCCTGAACCAGATTGAATTTCAAGGAAGCATGGATTTGGATCCATCGGATTACTGAACATACGGCGGAATTCAAGATTGCCTAAGGCCTGTTCAGCACTGTCTAATTCGGCTTGAACATCCAACAATAAACTTTCATCATCCGCTTCAACCGCAAGGTCAAGCATGGCTTTTGCATCGTCTAACTGTTCAGCAAGACGATCAAATACACCTAATGTGTTTTCTAAACTGCCCTTTTCTTTTGCGATGGCCTGAGCACGGCTTTGATCATTCCAAATCGCAGGGTCTTCTAATTCTCTTAAAACTTCTTCTAAACGCTCAGCTTTTAGATCGTAGTCAAAGATACCCCCGTAGTGTTTGGCTACGATCAGATAAGTCTTTCAATTGGATTAAATACGGATTAATTTCCACGCGTCTGTTCTCACACTATTTTTTCACTTAATCCACTATTTTAACATAACTGCTTTAGTCGACACAGCCATGTCATTTTCAATACATTGCTTTATTAAAATTAGTTTTATAAATAAATTTATTTTATCTTTGAAATATTTCATGGTGCTGATTTTGATCAGCCTATTGTGCAAAAATTAGACTAATCACACTAAAACACACAATCTCTCCTAAGTTTTAATAAATCAAAACATTGATTTTTTATTAAATGATATCAATTAGATAAAATGTCAAAATTACAAGTCAATTACATTCGTACACTCCAATTACGTTCTTACGATTGACGCACTTATTATTTCAACTAGACTGGAAGTTGTAACAAAACATGTAATCAACATTCATTTGGTTCATTATCTCAAAAGGGGCATAACCATGAAAAAATTAGCAATCGCATCAGCACTATTATCTGCAATTGCAGTAACAGGCACTGCTCATGCTTATCAAGCTGAAGTCGGTGGTGCATACACTTATACTGATTGGGATGATTTTGATGGAACTCATAGTTTTGGTGTAGATGGTAAATATTACTTTAATCCAGTACAAACACGTAATGCACCTCTTGCAGAAGCAGCATTCTTAAATCGTGCGAGTAATGTTAACGCAAAAGTAAATTACGCTAATAATAATGGTGTAAAAGATTCACAATATGGCGTAGGTGTAGAATACTTCGTACCCAACAGTGATTTCTATTTAAGTGGTAATATTGGCCGTAATGAATTTGAAGTCGACAAGACACCTGTAGATCAAAAAGTGACAACATATGGTGCTGAAATTGGTTATTTACCAGCACCAGGTTTATTACTTGCATTAGGTGTTAAAGGTTACGATGAGAAAAATGGTAAAGATGGTGCAGATCCAACTGTTCGTGCTAAATACGTAACTCAGGTTGGTGGCAATGACATTAACCTAGAAGCATATGGTGCCTTTGGTGATCTTGATGAATACCGCGTAAAAGGCGATTACTACCTTGATAAAACATTAAGTGTTGGTGCAGATTATTACAACAATGACTTAACTAACCGTGATGAATGGGGTATTTCTGCGAAGAAATTCCTTAATCGACAAGTGAGCTTAGAAGGCCGTGTAGGCTTCGGTGATGACTACAATACCTATGGTATTCGTGGCGCATACCGTTTCTAATTGCTAATCAGCAATAAAAAATCCGCTCATCAGAGCGGATTTTTTATTGCTTTAAATAAGCGATTTGCAATTGTAGACTGGTGTTGCCATTAAACACATTCCGCTCCAAGGTATAGACTAAATCCACATAACCCAGCATTGGATTAAATTCAAAACGGCCCATCGCATTAAATGCAATCGCATCTATGGAATGTGACCCGACCGCCAATTTAAGTTTTAGATGTTGCTCTTTAAGCCAACGATAATCGATCACTTTGAATCGTCCCTCAAATTGAGGCAGTGGAAACTTCTGTCCCCAAGGCCCAAGTTGCTCAATCCAATCCAGCGTCCCTAAATGTAAATCCGCATCGCCGAGCTCGCCATCAGTCCATAAAGTTGCTGTGAATAAATCATCATCCATTTCGGCAATAGCTTGAGTGAAAGCGATTTTGAATGCATCAAAATTTTCTTTTTTCAGGGTTAAGCCCGCGGCAGCGGCATGCCCACCGAAATGACTGACCAAATGAGGATATTGTTCTGCAACCTGCTCAATAGTATCGCGGATATGAATACCATCAATCGACCTTGCTGAACCTTTAATATGAATCCCATCTTCATCAGGAGCAAAAACTAAACTTGGACGATGAAATTGCTCCTTTAAACGTCCAGCCACAATACCAATCACACCTTGATGCCATTGTTCATCAAACATCACCAGCGCTGCAGGTAAATGCTCTTTTTCAAACTGAATATGTTGCAAAGCACTTAACGCTTGCTGCTTCATTTCAGTTTCAACTTGACGACGTTCGGTATTTAGCTGATTCAACTGCTGTGCAATTGGATAGGCTGTTTGCATATCGGCAGCGAGTAAACACTCAATTCCGATCCGCATACTTTCCATTCGACCAGCCGCATTGATTCGAGGACCAACGACAAAGCCTAAATCTTGTGCACGCAAACTGGCTGCATTACGTCCTGCAATATCCAACAAGGCTAAAATACCCGCACGACATTGATGTTGCTGAATCCGCTTTAATCCAGCATCAATCAAGATACGGTTGTTATAATCCAAACTGGCGACATCGGCATAAGTGCCCAATGCGACCAAGTCGAGATACTGGGTCACTTTACTGCTGCTTTTGCCTTGCTGGCTGCGTGAACTGGCCAATTTCGCCAATACATAAAAAGCCACCCCAACCCCAGCCAAAGCTTTACTTGAGAACTCACAGCCGAGTTGATTCGGATTGACTACTGCCTCCGCACTAGGTGTCGGCTTGGTGGTTAAATGATGATCGGTAATGATCACCTGCATACCTAAAGTTTGGGCAGTATCCACACCTGCATGGCTCGATATACCATTATCCACAGTGATTAAAAGATCTGGCTGATAACTTTGTTTTGCCAATTCAGCAATAGCAGGAGTAAGCCCATAACCATACTTAAAACGATCAGGCACCAGATATTCAACTCTGGCTCCCATATCTTGCAGAACAAGAACCATTAAAGCGGTACTGGTCGCACCATCGGCATCATAATCACCGACAATCACAATCTGTTTTTGCTGATCAATTGCTTGATCAATCAAAGTAACTGCCTGCTCCAATCCCTTAAGTTCTGGAGATAGCAAGTGCTTGAGTTTTAACTCCAGCTCTTGTTTAGACTGTACACCACGCCTTGCTAGAATTTCAGCAATAAAAGCAGGCACGCCCTGAAACTGTTCAGGGCGTGTCAGCAATGGTCTTTTTTGAATTTGGATCTGGATCATTTATGGCATCAAACGTTGGATAGTCCAAAGACCATTTTGCTTTTCATAACTTAAACGGTCATGCAAGCGATTTGGTCGCCCCTGCCAGAACTCATAATAATCAGCTTCTAAGCGATAACCGCCCCAAAATTCAGGCTTATCCAGTTCTGCTTGAGCTTGGCTTTGTAGCGCTTGAAAGCGTTGTTGCAATAACTCACGGCTTTCTATGGCACCACTTTGCGGGGTACTGATATGTGCAGCAATCTGACTATCACGCGGACGTTTATGGTAGTAATCTGTCGATTCTTGTTCAGAAATCTTGATGACCTTACCACCAATACGCACCTGACGCTCTAAACTTGGCCAGTAAAACAGCAGCTCAGCATAATGGTTTTCTGCTAAGTCCAAGCCTTTTTGGCTGTCATAATTGGTATAGAAATCATAGCCAGCTTCTGTCGCACCACGTAATAATACTGTACGAACGTGCGGACGTCCTTGAGTATTTGCTGTCGCTAATGACATCGCATAGGGTTCATGTAAATTGGCAGCTAATGCATGATTAAACCAATTCAGAAACTGTATATGCGGCTCAGCACTGATTTGGGCTTCATGTAATTCACCCTGCTCATAGCTCAAACGCAGCTCACTGAGATCTTTAATCACATCACTCATGATGGCTCCCCCCTTAAGCAGCTTGGGCTTGAGCGCGTACTGCATCCGCCAAATGATTGGCCAAAGCCTCAACTTCTTGCTGCTGATCACCTTCCACCATGACACGAATCACAGGTTCTGTGCCTGATTTACGAATCAATAAACGACCTCGGCCTTTTAGTTGCTGTTCCGCTTTTTCAAATTCTGCAACCAAGGCAGGAATCGAATAAGGGTCGATCATATGTTGCAAGCGAACATTGACCAACACTTGAGGGAATAATACAAAGCCGTCCACCAACTCATGTAAGGCTTTGCCTTGTTCAACCATCACCGTAAGCACTTGTAACGCTGCGATAATTGCATCACCCGTTGTACTCTTATCCAAAGTCAGAATATGACCTGACGGCTCACCACCTGTGACCCAATTCTTTTCTTCTAGGGCTTGTAATACATAACGGTCACCGACTTTGGCACGAACAAAGCCAACCTCAGCTTTTTGTAAAGCCAACTCAAGTGCCATATTACTCATGACTGTGCCCACCACGCCCTCTGGCTTATGTTTTGCCTGAGTTGCAAGGATATACAAGATATGGTCACCATCAATCAATTGACCATTTCTATCCACCATCACCACACGGTCAGCATCACCGTCGAAGGCAATCCCCACATCAGCTTGATGTTCCAACACCGCCTTCTGTAATTGTTCTGGGTGGGTTGAACCACAGTTCTCATTGATGTTTAAACCATCAGGCTCATTAAATAATGGGATGACTTTAGCACCAAGCTCACGGAACACCGATGGACCTACGCTATAGGCTGCACCATTCGCACAATCCACTACGATTTTTAAATTACGTAAGTCAAAATGATACGGGAACGTCGATTTACAAAATTCGATATAACGACCATTGGCATCTTTAACACGCACACTCTTACCTAGATTTGCGGTGTCATCAATCAGCAACTCTTTTTCCAGTTCCTGATTGATCTGGTCTTGTAATACATCTGGAAGTTTTTTGCCTTCACTCGAGAAGAATTTAATACCGTTATCAAAATAAGGGTTATGTGATGCTGAAATCACGATCCCTGCGTGTGCGTGTAGTGCGCGAGTTAAATGCGCAATTGCAGGTGTTGGGAGTGGGCCCAATAAATGGACATAAACACCCGCAGCATTCAAACCTGCTTGCAATGCTGCTTCTAAAATATAACCAGACAAACGTGTATCTTTCCCCAACACTACAATCGGTTTATTTTTAAGACTATTTCTTTTTAATACTTTCCCTGCAGCAAAGCCAAGTTTTAATGCGAACTCTGGGGTAATAGGCATTTGTCCAAATTTTCCGCGAATTCCATCAGTACCAAAATAACTCATCTTTTACTCACTTTCTTATCTTTTATATGGTGTGGAACCATATCTTTCTTCATCTTATTCACTTTACACCAAAACGAAAAAACCGTCAGTGGACTGACGGTTTTTCTGTCAACAAAATTACCAAAAATCAACCAACTCGATAGTTTGGTGCTTCCTTGGTAATCGTAACGTCATGAACATGTGATTCAGACATACCTGCTGACGTAATCTTCACAAATTTTGCATTTTGACGAAGATCTTCAATAACAGATGAACCCGTATAACCCATCGATGAACGCAAACCACCCATCATTTGATGTACGATGTTACCCATTGGCCCTTTGTATGGAACTCGACCTTCGATGCCTTCTGGCACTAACTTCTCAGCACCTGCTTTAGCGTCTTGGAAATAACGGTCAGCAGAACCAGATACGCCCGCCATTGCACCTAATGAACCCATGCCACGGTATGCTTTGTAATAACGGCCTTGGAAGAATTCTACTTCACCTGGTGCTTCCTCTGTTCCAGCGAGGAGTGAACCGACCATAATCGTGCTCGCACCTGCACCGATCGCTTTCGCCATATCACCAGAGAAACGAATACCACCATCCGCAATCAAAGGAATTTGATCTTTCAGTGCATTTGCAACACTGTCAATTGCAGAAATCTGTGGCATACCAATACCAGCAACGATACGTGTGGTACAGATTGAACCAGGACCGATACCTACTTTTACGGCATCAGCACCAGCATCAAGCAATGCCAAGGCTGCATCACCTGTTGCAATATTTCCACCAATCACTTGAACTTGTGGGTAGTTGGCTTTTACCCAACGAACACGTTCAATTACACCCGCAGAATGACCATGTGCTGTATCCACCACAATCGCATCTACGCCTGCATCAACCAAGGCTTCGACACGGCTTGGTGTTTCTGCACCTGTACCGACCGCAGCACCAACACGTAAACGACCCAAATCATCTTTACAACTGTTTGGATAGCTTTCAGCTTTACGGAAGTCAGTGACCGTAATTAAGCCTTTAAGCTCATTGTTCTCACCAACAACCAATACTTTTTCAATACGGTGTTTTTGCAATAATGCTTGGATATTTTCTTTCGATTCACCTTCACGAACAGTCACGAGACGATCTTGACCTGTCATGATGTTACTTACAGGCTGTTCAAGATTGGTTTCAAAGCGTGTATCACGACCTGTGACGATACCCACCACTTTGCCATCTTTTACAACAGGCACACCACTAATGTTATTCGCTTGGGTAATCGCAATCAGCTCACGCACTGTCGTTTCAGGGCTAACGATGATTGGGTCTTTCACCATACCTGCTTCAAATTTTTTCACACGGCGGACTTCAGCGGCTTGCGCTGCAATATCCATGTTTTTGTGCAAAATACCAATACCGCCATTTTGCGCCATCGCAATTGCCATACGTGATTCAGTCACTGTATCCATTGCAGCAGAAACGAGAGGGATATTAAGTTGAATTCCGCGTGTTAAACGTGTCTTTAAGGAGACATCTTTTGGGAGAACAGTTGAGTAGGCAGGAAGTAATAAGACATCATCGAAGGTTAGCGCTTCTTGAACGATGGTCAGCATAACAATCTCACTGGTAATTTCCGTGAGCTATTATAAACAAATTTCAATGTGATTTCATTTTCTATGATGAAAATAATTTTAATTGATCCTATTGGTGATTTTCGACACCATAACTTTTCGCTCTCAATCCTGAAAATTCAGTTCAAGAAAACACCAATTATTTATATAAATTTCAATAATATATAAATAAAATATCAAATTCACCGATAGAACAGCGACGTCGCTGCCCTACCACGCATAAAACGTTACATTTCACTTACCATGACTTAACTCATTTCCGTAGGCAAACTAAAAACATATTCATTCATCAAATCAACACCGCATTCTAGCTGCTCAATCCAATCCAAAAATTGATTGATCATCTCCTTACCCACAAAAGCGGTGCCATGTTGCGGCACAATCATGTCGATATCCATCTGACGCACCATATTGACCCACAACCGAATTACTTTATTGGAGCACATATAGCGTTGATGAAAGCCTTTCATCTTTTTGATATGCGTTTCAAAATCCGTAATCGGTAGACTCGCATCATCAACGATCGAAGCGCCCATATCGCCTGAAAATAGAATTTTCGCTGTCGGATCATAAAACTGGAAGTTACCCACGGAATGCAGGAAATGTGCAGGCACTGCAACAATTGAGGACTCACCCAAAGGAATAATTTGTCCTGTATCTGACAGTTCGATCAAACGCTCCTCCCAATTCCCTTTCATTCGCTCACTCATAAAAGCTGAGTTGAGATGTGGTAAAAAGCGTGCCCATAGTTTTGATGCCACAACTTTGGCATCGGTATAGACCAACCAGCGTGGCATTGAGGTAATAATGTCAGGGTCTTGATGCGAAGCCATCACATAATCCAAATTTTTCAGTTTGGTATAGCGATTAAGCTCCATGGTTAAAGGCACATAAGTAAGGTCGCCACCCGGATCTAAAACAGCCGCCCGATCATGATCAATAATTAAAAATTGATTGGCCTGAATACCTTCCCCTTTAACCAAACTGGTAAAACTAATGCATTTATGTGTGCCATTATCAAACAGTATTTGCGACGTTGTTCGCTCAAAACTCATAACCACCCCAGAAAAATTCTTTAAATATGAAATATTTTAATTCCATAATAAAATAATGGGATTTAGCTCATGTTTCAATCAGATATTGGACTTTTATCATAATTTATAAGAAAAAACCCATCACTTTTGGATGGGTCTGTACTGATTTAACATTCGATTAGATTAGAAGAAATAGTGCTGCACCAAACTCGAGACACCTACAATCAAGAAGATCGCGGCACCGATTTTATGGATCAAGGAAATCGGTAATTTATCCGCCAACTTATTGCCAATAAATACCGCAGGGGCATTTGCGATCATCATCCCGAATGTAGTCCCAATCATTACCCAAAAAACACTGTCAAAACGTGCGGCTAAAGCGACTGTCGCGATTTGGGTTTTATCACCAATTTCAGCCAAGAAAAATAGAATGAAGGTGGCACCGAAAACCCCAAATTTCTGCCATTTATTGATATTTTCAGTTTCATCACCCAGTTCATCTGGAATCAACATCCAGATCGCCATCCCGATGAAACCGAGGGCAAGAATCCACAGTAAAATCTCAGGACTGAGTACGGTGGTAATCCATTGTCCCAAGACAGCAGAAATACCATGATTGATAGTGGTGGCTAATAGAATGGCAATTAAAATCGGAATCGGTTTACGGAAACGTGCTGCGAGCAAGAGTGCGAGCAATTGTGTTTTATCACCCATTTCAGCAAGGGCAACGATTGACGTCGAGATGAGGAATTCATACATAGTTGAATGCTCTGGCTAGCAAAATATACCAATGACCTACCCCTCCTGCTAGCCAAAATCAAATAGATTGATGCAGAGTGGTAAATCAAAGGTCTTGCCAACAAAAGCACAGCCAAAAAGCTGTTCTTGGTTCTTTGCTATGATGACCATGCTCAGTTGAGCAATTATGTTGATCATCACCTATTTACTTTGCGTAAATAGCGGCTACTCCCCAATGAAGTGAATCCATTCTACCAAACAATAAAATTGTTTTAAATCTCTAAAGCCAAAATTTTTGGTAACTCCAAATGAGCACACGTAATAAACCGAGAAAAAAAGCAAAATACACACTTAAACCGAGAAAACCCAAACTACCCCAGCCACTTGCTCCCCCTACGTTTTGAGCTTGGTATTCCATTGCCATGACGACCGTCGCAAGTAGGACCTCAAAACCCATTACCACATACATCATCCACTCCCATGGAAAATGTAAAAAACTAACCCATAATCCCATCGTCACAAAAACAATGAGTAATAAAGGTAGCATTACCCGATAGATCACTAACATCCGTGCTTCCTAAAACAATGAGAATTTATTTTATGTCCAACATAGCATAAATAAAGCCATGTTCTTTCCAGTCTAAAAACAGAAAACCCCGCCAAAGCGAGGTCCTCTAAACTCAAAAAGCGATTAGAGCAATAGGCTACGAATATCTTTTAACAGCTTGGTCAGCTTATTGGTAAAACGCGCGGCGTCAGCACCATTAATCACACGATGGTCATACGACAATGACAACGGCAACATCAAACGTGGATCAAAATCTTTGCCATTCCATACAGGTTGCATGGTTGCAGGTGAAATACCCAAAATCGCTACTTGCGGCCAGTTCACCAACGGTGTAAATGCTGTTCCACCAATACTGCCTAGGCTGGTAATGGTAAAGTTAGCACCTTGTAAATCTTTCGGTGACAATTTGCGGTCACGTGCTTTCTGGCTCAGTTCAGCCAGTTCTGTCGCGATTTGCTTAATTGACTTCTGGTCAGGATTACGCAATACTGGTACGGTTAAGCCATCTGGAGTCGCAACTGCAATCCCCATATGAATTTCGTTACGCAATAACACTGACTTCTGATCATCAGCCAAATGCCCAGCAAAATAAGGTTCTTCTTTGAGCAAGTGTGCAACCGCTTTGGCAATGAATGCCAAGATCGTCAGGCTAAGACCTTGCTTTTTAAAGCCATCTTTCAGTTCACCACGCCATGCTTCCAACTCGGTAATATCCGCCAAATCAAACTGCGTCACTTGCGGAATAAAGTTATTCAATGACAGCTGTGGCACTGACACTTGCTGTAAACGCGTCATTGTTTTCACTTCACCGCCACCAAATGCACTAAAGTCTGGCAACTTCGGCAAGCCTGAAGCCACTGGAGTGGCTTGCGTTGCAGCAGCGGGTTGTGGTGCGGTCAGACGTGTTTTCACATAGGCAAACACATCGTCTTTCATCACACGGCCATGCTCGCCTGATGCTTTGACCTGCCCAAGAACCACACCTAACTCACGTGCCAGTTTACGCACGGCTGGACCTGCGTAGACTTTGGCATTGTCAGCTTCTTGCTGTTTAGTCAATTTTTCAGCTTGCGCTGGCGCAGTTGCTGCTGTCGTTGCAGGAGCTTGTGGTTTTTCTGGCGCTGTGTTTGCTACTGGTGCCGAAGGAACTTGTGCTTTTGGTGCAGATGCTGGTGCAGCCGCCTGACCACTCACCTCAATCGTTGCCAAAGCAATGCCTTGACGCACTTCTTGATTCGCAGACACATGGATTGCTTTTACAATGCCTGCTACTGAACTTGGCACTTCAACCGACGCCTTATCTGACTCAACCACGCATAGGCTTTGTTGAGCTTCAACGCGATCACCGACATTAACTAGAATTTCTGAAACAAGAGCTTTTTCTACACCCAGATCAGGTACTTCAATTTCAACATTACCTGTTGAGGTATTTGTTGCAGTTGGTGCTTCTGTAGTTGCGACTGGCGCTTCTATTTGAGCCGGGGCTGCTTGCGGTTCAGATGACGTTGCAGCACTCGCAGTCTTGACCTGAATCAAGACCACGCCTTCTTTGATGCTGTCGCCTTCTTTAATCTGGATCGCTTCCACAATCCCCGCAACCGAGCTTGGTACTTCTACAGTCGCTTTGTCCGATTCAACCACCACAATGCTTTGTTCAGGTTCAATCTGATCACCCACTTTGACCAGTACTTCTGCAACCAAGGCTTTTTCTACACCAATATCTGGGACTTTTACATCCACAATCTGGCTTGCTGTCGCTGCTGGAGCGGCAGCTGGTTGTGCTTTTGTCTCAGCTTCCACAGGTTTTGCTTCTGCTTTTGACTTCGGTGCTTCTTTCGCAGGTGCTTCAGCAGCAGCCTCAGACTCTAATTCGATCAATGCAACGCCTTCGGTGACTTCATCGCCTTGTTGAACCAGAATACTTTTCACGATACCTGCTGCAGTACTTGGTACTTCTACCGTTGCCTTATCTGATTCTAAAACCAGAAGGCTATCGTCAACTGCAACATGGTCGCCCACTTTGACCAAGATTTCTGCAACCAGTGCTTTATCTACGCCAATATCAGGTGCTTGGATTTGCATGATTATTTCCCCTCACCTGTTTGCGTTTCATGGTATTCAGCAACTGCCTGAAGTTCTGGATGCGCTTGTGGCGCCCATGCCACTGGACGATCAGTATCTAACTCAAAGTTAGAAATTGCATCTTTCACTAAACGTGCATCTACTTCACCTTCGTCCGCTAATTTTTTCAAAGTAGCAACAACAATATGTGCAGCATCAACACCAAAGAAACTACGTAAGTTCGCACGTGTATCTGAACGGCCGTAACCATCGGTACCTAATGCAACAAATGGACGACCATCTGGAAGATATGCACGGATTTGTTCGCTATAAGCACGCATATGGTCTGTAGCAGAAACCACGATACCTTCTGTACCACGTAACTGCTTAGATACCCAAGATTCTTTCACTTCTTCAGTAAGGGGGTGTAAGCGGTTGTATTCTTCACATGCCATACCATCACGTGACAACTCATTGAAGCTTGTTACACTCCAAACGTTTGAACGGATTTGATATTCATCACGTAAGATTTTCGCAGCTTTAATCACTTCACGAAGGATTACACCTGAACCCAATAATTGAACCGTTGCTTGTTCATCTTTTTCGAACAAGTACATACCACGTTTAATGCCTTCCTCAGCGCCTTCTGGCATTGCAGGATGCTCGTAGTTTTCGTTCATTACAGTTAAGTAGTAGAACACACGCTCTTGGTTCACATACATACGTTGTAAACCATCATGTACGATCACAGCCAATTCATAACCAAAACATGGATCATAAGATACACAGTTTGGAATGGTGTTCGCCAAGATATGTGAATGACCATCTTGGTGCTGTAAACCTTCACCGTTCAATGTAGTACGACCCGCAGTGGCACCTAACAAGAAACCTTGCGCCTGTGCATCACCAGCAGCCCACGCAATGTCACCAATACGTTGGAAACCGAACATTGAGTAGTACATGTACATTGGAATCATCGGCAAGTTATTGGTTGAATAACTGGTTGCCAACGCAGCCCACGCACTCATCGCACCCGCTTCGTTAATACCTTCTTGTAGCATGTGACCGTCACTTGCTTCACGGTAATGCATTAACTGCTCTTGGTCTTCTGGGGTATATTTTTGACCGTGAGCGGCATAAATACCGAGCTGACGGAACATCCCTTCTAAACCAAAAGTACGTGCTTCGTCTGGAACGATTGGCACTACACGATCTTTAATTGCTTTTTCTTTCAGTAAAGCAGCAATTAAACGCACCATTAGCATCGTGGTCGATTGCTCTTTACCACCAGAACCATTTAATACAGCATCAAATACTGATAATTCAGGAATCGCTAAAGTTTCACTCTCACGACGACGTGCAGGTAGGTAGCCACCTAATGCCTCTCGACGCGCCTTCATATACTTCATTTCAGGAGAGTTTTCACTTGGGCGATAGAATGGAAGCTCTTCTAACTTATCATCTGTAAATGGCAGGTTAAAACGGTCACGTACATATTTCAAAGAGTCGATCTGCATTTTTTTGATTTGGTGAGTTTTGTTCACCGCTTCAATTTCTTCAGACAAACCATAGCCTTTGACCGTTTTCGCAAGAATAACAGTTGGTTGACCTTTGGCTTTCATTGCTTCTGCATAGGCAGCAAAAACTTTGTACGGGTCATGACCACCACGGTTAAGATTATCGATGTCTTCATCACTTAAATCTTTTACCAGTTCCGCAGCTTCTGGGTACTTGCCAAAGAATTTCTCACGAGTATATGCACCGCCTTTCACTTGATAGCGCTGATACTCACCATCAACTGTTTCTTCCATGACCGCTTTTAAAGCACCTGAACTATCTTGCGCAAGTAGTGGATCCCAATGACGGCCCCAAACCACTTTAATCACACGCCAGCCGGCACCACGGAATAATGATTCAAGCTCTTGGATGATCTTACCATTACCACGTACTGGGCCATCCAGACGCTGTAAGTTACAGTTCACTACCCAAACCAAGTTATCTAATTTTTCACGACCAGCCAGTGAGATTGCACCCGTACTTTCAGGCTCATCCATCTCACCATCGCCTAGATATGCCCAGACTTTACGATCTTCTTCTTTGATCAAGCCACGATTCATCAAGTACTTTTGAATGTGTGCTTGGTAAATCGACATAATCGGGCCTAAACCCATCGATACGGTCGGGAACTGCCAATAATCCGGCATCAAATACGGATGTGGGTAACTTGGAAGACCATTACCACCCACTTCACGGCGGAAATTATTCAATTGATCTTCAGTTAAGCGACCTTCAAGGAATGATCGCGCATAAATACCAGGCGCACAGTGACCTTGATAATAGATCATGTCACCGCCAAAGTTATCTGAAGCAGCGCGGAAGAAATGGTTAAAACCAACATCATAAAGCGTTGCAGACGATGCAAAACTTGCAAGGTGACCACCGAGGTCGTCACCCGTTTTATTGGCACGCAACACCATTGCCAATGCATTCCAGCGAATCAAGGCACGGATACGACGTTCCATATCCTGATCACCAGGCATGGCTGGTTGTTCTTCAACTGAAATGGTATTGAGATAAGGCGTATTTAGGCGTTGGATTGGAACATGTTTTGCAATAGCCCGTTGATAAAGTTTTTCTAGTAAGAAGGCAGCACGCTCCGTGCCCATATGTTGTAATACTGAATCAAATGCTTCTTGCCATTCCTGGGTTTCTTGCGCGTCAGAGTCGCCATAAAACGCCATACAATTCACCTTTTCCCTTAAGTTATTTGTCAACTCTATTTTTATCATGTTTTGCGGTGATAGAGGTATTGCCCTAAATGAATGCAAAATGCCTTATTATTTTCTGACAAAATAGTCATTGACCGAAATGAAACAAAAAACATAAAAAATCGCCAATAAAGGCGATTTTTTGAGATATTTATATACAACTGTTAACAAATTACATTAAGGCAACATTGCTAAATAAGTTGATGGATTTTTCCGTTGACCATCTTTCACAACTTCAAAGTGTAAATGTGGTCCAGTACAACGACCCGTACAACCAACATTGGCAATATGCTCACCAGCACTCACGCGATCACCTGCATTCACGATTAAACGTGATGCATGCGCATAACGAGTGATATAACCATTGCCATGATCAATTTCAACATACTGACCATAGCCTGTACCCCAACCTGACTTGGTCACGACACCAGGGCCAGTGGAATAGATTGGCGTACCAGAGGGTGCAGCAAGATCAACACCAGAATGATGACGTGTTGAACCTAATAAGGTACGGTTCCCCCAAGAAGAACTGACACGCCCTTCTTGCAATGGATGGCTGACCAACCAAGAATAACCTGTATTTGCAGAGAATGAAGGTGCGTTGTCTTGAGATGAAATCGCTGAACGACCATATTTCTTCTCGATCGTTGCATTGTTCAATTCAATGGTTTTTTCACGTAATTTAACGGATACATTCGATACAGCTGGCAGATCCATATCAGCAGAATGAGTATAAGAACCTTGAGCTAAGGTTTTTGATAATTGCTCTAAACGGTCGTCACCTGTAGCTTGACCAATGTTCTGATAATCTGCGAAAGCAACCGAAGCAGCTGAAGCAGCCAACGAAAATGCGAGTAAAATACGACGCGTATGATGCATAAAAAACCTCTTGAAACCGTCCTTCAAACGTTCCTTTATCATCTCTTCCTTGATAACAGCTGAAGCAAACGCTTAAGATGGACACATTACCTCCGAGGAAGTTATATGTCTGACCCTAGCAACGTTTTCCAACAGAAAGGACAACACATAAAAACTGGAAACTTAACGTTTCTGACGACGCAAGTCACACAATGGAAACAACTTACGAAAATTATTCAACCTTTACTGCCCCAACCAGAGCAATGGCAGGTTGTTTGTTATCAACATGGGGTTTTGATCATAACTGGTGAAAATCAAGCAATGATTAGTCAACTCAGCTATTTACAAAGCCACTATGTTGCGCAGTTAGCTCAGCTCGAAGGACTCAAGGAATTACGAAAAATCCAAGTTCGCTTAAGAAACAAAACAGTTGCCTCTCGTGAACCCTCTCCCCCAACAAAAGCACTTACATCAGAGACCCAAGAGCAATTGCGCAGCGCCGCTGAATATGTGAGCGACCCTAAGCTTAGCCAAGCTTTGCTACGTTTGGCAAGCAATAAAAAGTAAACTTCATATATTAAGTGTTGGAATACACACTAGTTTTATGTGATGAAAATCTCAGATTCAATTGTTATAATATAACATAGACAATAAAAGACAATGACTTATGTCACACTCACATAAGGAATTGGACAATCACTCTCGTTATTAAATGTTACAATTTCATAGCTGCTTGGATCATTTTGAACATTGCGTAATAGCTGATTATTTAACGCATGTCCTGATTTATAGCCATCAAACTTGGCAATAACTTGATGACCTAGTAAATACAAATCACCGACAGCATCTAAAATTTTATGCCGCACAAACTCATCGGCAAAGCGTAAACCTTCCTCATTAACTACACCTGTATCATCCACACCTATGGCATTTTCCAAGCTTGCGCCTAAGGCCAAATTATTGGCTTTTAAGTAATCCAAGTCCTTCATAAAGCCGAAAGTGCGTGCCTCACTGACCTCATAAACAAAAGTTTCAGTTGAAAAATCGATCGTGGCTGATTGGTATTCTTTCGCAAATGCAGGATGATCAAAATCGATAGTAAAGTTGAGCTGAAAGCCTGAATGTGGTGAAAAAATCGCTTTCTTGTCGTCGATTAAAGCCTCCACAGGCTTTAAAATGCGAATGAACTTCTTTGGCGCATCTTGCTCCGCCAATTCACCTTGCATGAGTAAATAGATAAAAGGTCCTGCACTACCATCCATAATCGGAACTTCGGATGCAGAGACTTCAACAATCAGATTATCAATCCCCAGTCCTGCAATCGCACTCATGACATGCTCAATGGTGCCAACTTTGATATCTTCACGAACCAAATTCGAGCACATAAAGGCTTCTTGAATCAACAAAGCATTAGCGGGAAGGTCAATCGGGGGATTTAAGTCGATACGGCGAAAGACAATACCTCCATCAATATGATGTGGAACAAAATTAATCAGCACCTTTTGACCACTGTGCAGACCAATACCGCTCGCTTTCACCACACGTTTGAGAGTACGTTGTTTCAACATGCCATACCAACTTCATTTGCAAAAACCGATATAACTTAGCATATTTTGCCATTTTAAAAAAATAAAAAAGGGGGTAATTACTTACCCCCTTTCTCTAAATATATGATTTTATTATTTACGCTGTTGATTTTTCAGATAGTCTTGAATGCTCATTGGCGATGAACGTGGCGTAGAACTTGCGGTTGCACCCACTGGAGCATCCGTATTTGCACGTTTGCTGATCGCTGGAACATCATCTTCGTCAACCGATTGCTGCGCAGATTGAGAAACTGGCGCATGTGAAGTCACCGCACGACGCTTTTGATCAACTTCACTCGCATTACGAGTTAAACCTGTTGCAATAACAGTAACACGTAATTCATCACGTGCATCTGGATCAAATACCGTACCGTAGAAGATTTCACCTTCATCCAAATCAACGATTTGGTTAACCACATCAGTAATAATTTCAGTTTCACGCAGGGTAATATCATCCCCACCCGTGATGTTAATCAATACGCCTTTTGCGTTGATAATATTTACATTATCAAGCAATGGGCTACGAATCGCCTGCTCTGCTGCTTGGCGAGCACGATCTTCACCACGACCTAAACCAGCACCCATCATGGCATAACCACGTGTACTCATGGCTGTTTTCAAGTCAGCAAAGTCAAGGTTAATATGACCACGGTTTACCACAAGATCAAAGATACTGCGCACTGCATTCAGCAACACATCATCTGCCTTTTTATAGGCATCTTTCATTGAGATATCGCCATAAACGCTGAGTAAGCGCTGGTTTGGAATAATGATCAATGAATCAACATGCGCTTCCAAGGCATCAATACCCTTTTCAGCAGACTTTTGACGACGACGACCTTCAAAGTTGAATGGTGTAGTCACTACACCCACAGTCAAGATACCCATCTCTTTGGCAACTTCGGCAACCACTGGCGCAGCACCAGTACCTGTACCACCACCCATACCGGCAGTGACAAACACCATGTCGGTGCCTTCAAGATGCTGACGAATCACTTCACGGCTTTCTTCCGCTGCGATTTGACCCACTTCTGGATTCGCGCCTGCACCTAAACCACGTGTACTTTGTTCACCCAATTGAATTTTGAATGGGGCGTTCATGCTATCCAATGCTTGTTTATCTGTATTTGCACATACGAACTTTACGCCTTGAATATCAGATTGCGCCATATGCTGCACGGCATTACCGCCACCACCACCAACACCAAATACTGTGAAACGGGCTTGACCGTTGCCATTGTCTAGTTCATCTTCTATAAATTCAAATGAGGCCATGACCTTTAGATTTCCTAATATTAATGGCAGTTACTTCAGCCCGTTACTGCCCTGATTTTTAAACAACTGATGTGTAGGATGCTGTTCAATAATCGCTAGCTTGTCAAGTACAGTGGCGGATTTAGAACAACTTCCTAACAAATTTTCCCAAAAATAACTACAACTTAAAAGATGGCCTTTAATTTGCTATTTAATGCATTCCAACCATTGGCAACACGATCAACAAAACTACGATCACTTGCTTCTTCTGGCTCTTCAACCGTATCTTGCAAATCACTTTGACTAAACATCAATAAGCCAGATGCAGTTGCATACATTGAACGACGCAATGCAGCTAAATGTTGATCATCCGCATAGACTTGCAATGGCGGATTACCCAAATGAGCAGACACACCCAACATACGACGTGCCAAATTGACCATACCTTCAATTTGACAAGAATCACCTGTGAGTACCACGCCATGGTAGAGACCATGAATCGCACCGCTATGCTCCAATTCTTCACGAATTAATGTGAAGATTTCTTCATAACGCGCAATGATGATTTCTGCAAGCTCAATACGACTGATGGTTTGTGTGCCATCAATGCCTTGTACTTGGATCATGTGATCAGGTTTCACCACACTCAGGTCAACACAGCCATGTAAAATCTTGATGCGTTCTGCTTCTTCCGTGGTGGTCTGTAAAACAGCAGCAATATCACGCGTAACATTCTCACCACCACGTGGCAAAGTTCGCGCTAAAGCCAAACGACCATCGAGGTACACGGCAATATTGGTAATACCTGCACCAATATCAACCAAGCAGACACCATATTCTTTTTCGTCTTTTAGCAAACTTGCTTCAGCGGTTGCCAAACAAGATACCACCATTTTTTCCACCCCGATATTCGCCCCTTTCATGGCACGATCAAGGTTTTGCATGGTGCTGATTGGCATCATCATCAACTGATAATGACCCGTCATACTATGTGCAGACATATTGACTGGGTTTTGTACCCATTCCGCTGAATCACCTAACTCAAAGCCCAATGGCACAGCACTGGCAAGATAATAATCTGGCGATACATGACTGGCTTTGGCCAACTCTAACGCGCGCACCACTTCATTTGTCGTAATAATATGATCGTGGTTGGCAACAGGAGTACGGCCTGACGCATAAAAACTTTGTAATTCAGTACTTGGAATCGACACCCATGCACTATGAATACGGCACTCAGCCATATCCTCAGCTTCGGATACCGCATTCTTGATTGCCGCAATCACCTTGTCTAAGCTAACAATCTTGCCTTTAACCATACCTCGGTTGCGAGCAGTTGCCATGCCAATGACTTGGATCTTATCTGGTGCATGGATCTTACCAATCAAAACTGAGACTTTATGAGTCCCAATATCAATCGCAACAACTGAGGGAACAGCTTCACTCATTACTTCAATACCATATCTTTAATGTTGTTTAGGACGATTGCCCTTTATTTTAAGCCACGTATTATGGCTTTGCCTGAATTGCCCCTGCAAGGCTTGTGTCATCAATCGTTACAACTAACTGACCGTTGACAATCTTTGGCGGAGTTGCATTTTTCCACTGAATAGCAAGGCCATTCCGATAACGCAAATCAATTGCCGTGATTTTTGACCATACAGGTTTTAAATCCGTTTGTGCCAAATGGCTTAAGCGTTGCAACTTATTCATGGTTTGATCTTGGTCTACAATAATCCGTAAGCCCGAATCAAACTGCATGAACCACGTCATACGCTCGGTTAAATACAATTCTTTTAATCTCAAATTCGCTGGATGAAACAATTGATTAATTTCATTATAGCGACGCATCATCATTTTGGATTGGCTGGCGGGCCCATGTAAAAGCGGCAAGTTTGGATGTGTTGTTGGCACTGCCTCACTAAATACATCGCCATTGTCACTAAGCAAACGCCCTGTTCCCCAACGTGCAATTGCATGACGCGGCATTACTCGCACCCGAATTGCATTTGGCCAAGCTCGTGACACCACCACACGATCAACCCATGATACTTTTAATGCTTGATCTCGAATTTGTTCTAAATCTGAAGTGAAATAGTTATCTTTAATCATCGGACTAAGATATTGAACTAACTGTTGATTTTCAACCTCAGAATTGGTCCCAACCACCTGCAACTGTGCCGCTCGAGCATCAGTCATGACTTTATATAAGCCAAACAAACCCAAGGCCAATACAACAAACGCAATCACCAGCAAGACCCAACCACCCGCATTCACCATTTTTTGCTTAGGTGAAGGCGGTCTCTCGTGAATCGAGCTAATGGCTGGCCGCGTTTTACGGCGCATCGAGGCAGGAAGCTGAGCCATAGATCGTTAAGCCGACTTTGCTAAGGTTTGCTCTAAAATAGCAACACAAAGCTGATCAAAACTATAGCCAACAGCTTGTGCTGCTTTTGGCACCAAAGAGTGGCTAGTCATTCCAGGAACAGTATTCACTTCCAGTAACCAGAAAGTCCCTTGCTCATCTTGCATCGCATCGATACGACCCCAGCCTTCTGCACCCACAGCCTGAAATGCGCGTAAACACAGTGCTTGCAAGCTTTTCTCTTCCGATTCACTTAGACCACAAGGAATACCATATTCCACATCATTACGTTGATATTTTGCTTCATAGTCATAGAAGGCAACGTCTGCTGGTGGCTGCAAACGAATCACGGGTAACGGTTGACCATTTAAGAATGAAATCGTGAATTCACGACCTGTGATCCATTTTTCTGCCATTACTACCGCATCATGCTGAGTGGCTTTTTCAATTGCTGCAGCAAAATCTTCTGCTTTTTCAACCTTGCTCATGCCGACACTTGAGCCTTCATGTACAGGTTTGATAATCACTGGCAAGCCCAATTCAGCAATCACTGAATCAAGGTCTGTGTCTTTGCTAATAATACGGTAAGGTGCGGTTGGTAAATCACTACCCTGCCAAATTTGCTTGGTTTTTACTTTGTCCATACCAATTGCAGAACCTTGTACACCCGTACCGGTATAAGGAAGGTTTAACCACTCCAATACACCTTGGATCTGACCGTCTTCACCGCCACGACCGTGTAATACGATAAAAGCACGATCATAGCCAACCAGTTCAGTCACACTACGATCTTGTGGGTCAAATGCTTCTGCCTGTACGCCCGAACGCAATAACGCCTCTAAAACAGCCTGACCGCTGTCCAATGACACAGCACGTTCAGCCGACTTCCCACCAAACAACACAGCAACTTTGCCGAATTTTGCAGCATTTGACACGTTTATATCCTTAAAAAACTTCATATATTCTATTAAATCCCTCCCCGCCTCCCTTTTCAAAGGGAGGGGTTCCCCCTTTAACAAAGGGAGTTAGGGGGATTTGGCATACAAGCGATGCTGAGCCAATTCTACCGAAATTGCACCAACGTTACCCGCGCCTTGTGTTAATAACAGGTCATTTGCTTGTAACACTTTTTGTAAAACGTTCGGTAAATTGCCGTCCACAGGATCAACCAAAATCGGTTCAACCTCACCACGCAGGCGAATACTACGCGCTAAAGCACGACTATCAGCACCTACAATCGGCTTTTCACCTGCTGGATAAACTTCCAGTAATAACAACTGATCTACTTGCGACAACACATCGACAAAGTCATCAAAACAATCACGGGTACGGCTAAAACGGTGCGGCTGGAACAACATCACTAAACGACGGTCTGGATGGCTGGCACGTGCCGCTTTAATGGTGGCTTCAACTTCTTTCGGATGGTGACCATAGTCATCCACCAATTTCACCAAGCCTTCACCAACTTCGTACTCACCTTGAACTTGGAAACGACGACCCACACCACTAAAGCCTTCTAAAGCACGGCAAATCGCACCATCAGAAACACCTTCATCAGTTGCCACGCCAATCGCAGCAAGTGCATTCAAGACATTATGCAAACCTGGTTGATTGATGGTGACACGTAATGGCTCACGATCTTTACGCAATACGGTAAAATGTGACTGCATACCTTCTTGTACTACGTCTACCGCACGGATGTCATTATCTTCATCAAAACCATAGGTCAACACTGGACGACCGACGCGTGGCAGAATCTCACGGATATTGGCGTCATCGCCACAGACCACAGCCAAACCATAGAATGGCAAGTTATGTAAGAACTGAATAAAAGTATCTTTTAACTTATCAAAGCTACCTTCATAAGTATCCATGTGATCCGCATCGATATTAGTCACGATCGCAGCCATCGGCTGTAAATATAAGAAAGAAGCATCAGATTCATCCGCTTCTGCCACGATAAAACGGCTTTCACCCAATGCTGCATTCACACCAGTGCTATTCAGCAAACCACCAATCACATAGGTCGGGTCGAGATTTTCTTCTGCCAACATGGTGGTCAACAAACTGGTGGTGGTAGTTTTACCATGCGTTCCCGCAACCGCGATACCATGACGGTAGCGCATCAACTCACCGAGCATTTCCGCACGACGCACGATTGGCGTACGTTGTTCGATGGCTGCTTTAATTTCTGGGTTTTCAGGATCAATTGCAGTCGATACCACCAATACATTGGCGTTTTTAATATTGTCAGCCGAATGGCCAATAAATACTTTAATACCATTCGCTTCGAGTTGAGCCGTGGTTTTCGACGCTTTAATGTCTGAACCTGAAATTTTATAACCTTGGTTACTCAATACTTCGGCAATACCACACATCCCCGCACCACCAATACCAACAAAGTGGATATTTTTAATACGGCGCATTTCTGGCACTTTAATCAGCTTTTTGGCTTGGTTTGGATTTGTAGGAGACATAAATAAACTCGAATTACAATTTTTTAATCAGATCAACCACATGCTGAGTTGCATTCGGTTGTGCTTGTTGACGTGCTTTTACAGCCATTTCAGACAGTAGCTGACGATTTAATAAGGTCGCTAATAACTCATCTAAAACAGCAGGTGTCATGTCTGCTTGCTGGCAAATCTTGGCTGCGCCAGCATTGGCCAAGAATTTCGCATTTGCCGTTTGGTGATCATCCACCGCAATTGGTAAAGGCACAAAAATCGCCGCCAAACCTGCGGTTGCCACTTCGGTCACTGTGAGTGCACCAGCACGGCAAATAATCAAATCAGCTTCACTGTAGGCTTTTGCCATATCGTGAATAAAGGGTTCCACTTGAATGTCCAAACTGGCAGGTGCACCTTGATACAGCGCACGCGTGGCATCTTGCTTGTTTTGACCACACTGATGGAACACTTTCAACGGCACAGTGACCTTTTTCAAAGCTTCAGGCAAGCGTTCATTCAATGCCTGTGCACCAAGTGAACCACCGACGATCAGAAGATTGATTGGCAAATGTTCCTGTTCACGAGTTTGATAGCGCCAAGACGGATTTAAAATCGCAGTGATTTCTGCACGCACAGGATTACCTGTGGTCACGACTTTATCACTGTTTGCAAATGTATTTGGAAAAGCCTGACACACGGTCTTGGCAATACGTGCCAATTGAGTGTTGGTAAAACCTGCAATCGCATTTTGCTCATGAATCAACACAGGAATCCCCAGCAAACGTGCAGCCAAGCCACCTGGGCCTGCAACATAGCCGCCAAAACCGGCTACAGCATCAATCTTGAGCTGTTTCATATAGCGCATTGCGCTTAAAGTTGCTTTTAAAATTTTAAACGGCGCACTGAGTTTACGGACTAAACCATTACCACGCACACCTTGAATATCAATTTGATAAATCGGGATATTTTGATCTTTCAATAACCGATTTTCCATTCCCGTAGGCGTCGCTAACCAAGAAACTTGGCAGCCTTCCTGTTGCAGCTGCTTGGCAACAGCAAGCGCGGGAAACACATGCCCACCAGTACCTGCGGCCATCATCATGACATGTTTGGGTTTGTTCTGCGGGGAATTGGTCACGGTCTAATTCTTCAACTCAAAAAAGAAGGTTATCGTCTATTGTTTTCGAGCGTTATTTTAATCCTAAAGTTTCATTCACGAAAAGCGAATTTCACCTGTTTACAACAGAAAGCTGTGCTTTTTTCGATTCTTTGTTAAAAACAAGGTTCTGCCCATATACAAAAGCCCATTTGCATGCAAATTTTCATTCAATACAAACGGGCAATTCGGTCAAAAATAAAACTTCTTAGTTTTTACGACCCGCTTCCAAAACATTGAAAAGATCATCGGCAATCGAGGTACCAAATTGCGCATCAATCTCACGGATGCAGGTTGGACTGGTGACGTTAATTTCAGTCACATAATTACCAATCACATCCAAACCGACAAAGACCAGACCTTTTTCACGCAGGAATGGACCCACTTTTGCCGCAATCAATTTATCATTTTCAGTCAGTGGACGGGCTTGACCAAGACCACCTGCTGCCAAGTTGCCACGTACTTCACCATTTTGTGGAATACGCGCTAAGCAATATGGAATCGGTTCACCATTAACCAGCAAGATGCGTTTGTCACCTTCCACAATTTCAGGAATATAACGTTGTGCCATGATTGGACGCGTACCCATTTCCGTGAGCATTTCCAAAGTCGAACCAATGTTCACGCCATCTTGATATAAACGGAAAATACCCATGCCGCCCATACCATCTAATGGCTTTACAATCACATCACCATGTTCTTTGATAAATTCACGGATCAAGCTTTGTTGTGAGGTCACCAAAGTTGGCACTTGTAGCTCTGGGAATTGAGTCGCGAACAGCTTTTCATTACAGTCACGTAGCGATTGTGGTTTATTGATAATCCACGCCCCTTCACGCTCGGCCTGTTCCAAAATATAAGTGGTATAGACAAAATTCATATCAAATGGTGGGTCTTTACGCATCAAAATTACATCGTAATCCGCCAACGATTCTTTGCGTTTTTCGCCCAACTCATAATAATGGTTATAATCTTCAAATACTTTCAGTGGCGAGATCAGGCCAAAGGCTTTACCTTGGTCGATATATAAATCGTGTTGTAATGCATAACCCAATTCATGTCCGCGACGGCTGGCCGCCCATAACATCGCCATGGTTGAATCTTTTTTAAGATTCACAGTTTCAATCGGGTCCATCACTACCAGTACACGCATAATCTGACGCTCGTATTTTTAATCTTGGCAAAAAGTATAACGAAGTTTGCGGTCAATCGTGAAACAAGTTGTATAAATCTTAAAGATTAAAAAATCTATTTTGTTCAATTAATTACAACATATTAAAAATATTCAGCTTTATGATTTAATTTGTTTCGGATGAGGAAATCACCAGTGCATACGTGGCAGACCAGTCACTTCCATCTTCCTCATTTTCTAACCTATTTATCCCAAAAGCTTTTGAATATCTTTGGCAATTTTTTCAGGTTTGGTGATTGGAGCATAACGCTTGACCACTTCCCCTTTTTGATTAATCAGGAATTTAGTGAAGTTCCATTTAATGCTGCTGCCTAACAGACCTTTGGCTTCAGAAGTGAGATATTGATATAAAGGATGTGCGGTTGGACCATTTACATCAACCTTGGCAAACATCGGGAACGATACGCCATAATTGCGCTGACAGAAGCTGCCGATTTCTTCATTGCTCGATGGATCTTGGTTGGCAAATTGATTGCATGGAAAACCAAGAATCACCAACCCTTGCTGCTGATAGTCCTGATATAACTTTTCCAAACCTTCAAATTGTGGTGTTAGACCACACTGACTGGCAGTATTCACCACCAATAACACTTTTCCTTGGTAATCGGCGAAGTTCTTTTGTTCGCCTTCTAACAGTTCAGCCTGAAAATCATAAATCTTGCTCATAGATGTTCTCTCTTATGTCCACTGGTGGATGTACTCAAAATAGTTTGCTTAACAATTCAGCTTGTTTATTTAATATTGCACACAATTATCTTGCACACAAGTTTATTATGCACAATATACTTTTTGAGTAATCCAATTTATACTGAATGTTCAACAACTGCGTCGAGGAAAAACCAGCATGGCTGAAGTTTCATTTTTGGATAACCAAGTGTGTTTTGCCATGTATTCCGCGACCAATGCGATGATTCGCCAATATCGCCCTTTGCTTCAGGAACATGATCTGACCTATCCGCAATTTATTGTGTTGCTGGCTTTGTATGAGCAGGACAATGTGATGCTGTCTGAGATTGGACAAAAAACTTTTTTTGATTCTGGAACGCTGACACCGATTATTAAAAAACTCGAAGAAAAGCAGTTTTTAAAGCGTGTTGCAGTCAAAGAAGATGAGCGGATGAAAAAAGTAATCTTGCTAGAAAAAGCACTGACTGCAAAAGATGAAATTACCCTCATTCCCTTTAAGCTTGCCTGTTCGTTGGGAATGGACCCGAATGATCTAGTGGCGATTCATAACTTATGCCATCGTTTTTTAAAGGGTTTGGAACAATCTAAACTCGAGAGTCTGGAAAATTAAATGCAGCAAGCGATTGTCAGTTTTCATCTCGATGAGCAAGGACATTACGTTGCCGATCTCGCCTGTGGGCATGGTCAGCATGTGCGTCATGATCCGCCGTGGCAGAATCGCCCTTGGGTGTTAACCAAACAAGGACGGAATGAAAAATTAGGGATGATGTTGGAGTGTAAGAAGTGTGGGGAATAAAATACTCAATATGATCGTTTTAATAACCTTATTTGATAATCCGCAATACGGTTCAACTTTGGGGTGTATATAGGAAATTGCTGCTGTAAATAAAGTAAAGCATCTGCCAGTGTCACCTGATGTAAATTTTTACAGGTCCCAAATATTAAATTATCTAAAGTCAACATAAACTGTGTTGTATCGCCCTCCAAGCTTTGGCTATAAATATCTGCATCCAATTCATCCTCTGGATCTTCTAATGGTGTCGTAGCCTGTATATGTAGATTAAATTTAAACTTTTGCATTAATTCAGGTGGAATCTGATTTTCACACCGCATCAACCAAGTAAGCGTAATTAAATTATGTCCGAAGAAACTAGGTTGATGTATACATTCGTTAAGTAAACTTTGAAAAGTTATATTTTGATCAAAAGATTCAGATAGGAATTGTTTGCCTGTATTACCAAAAGTGGAGGTTAAAAATTCTGTAAAACGATCTAAAAAAGGATATATCTGTTTTGCACTCAATTTAGGCAGCAAAGCCTGAAAAGATAATAATATTGTTACATTATGAGATAAATATTCATTATTTGAGGCAGCTGATTTTATATAATGATCAAAAATATTTGTAAATCCATAATTGCGATACCATTGAAATAACGCTGAATACGCAACAGGATAAATACTTCTATTCAATATGCTTTGGATACGAGGTAATGAAAATTCTGTATCATGGCTATCTTGAGTAAACGAGCGCAAATTATATATTTCACTTTGAAAAATTAATTTATCAGTTTGCGCCCAGATAGCGCTATCTCCCAAAACAGTAAAAATATTTTTCGCAGCCTGATAAGATTTTATCGCATGGGGCTGATGAATCGTCGCGCTATAATTCAATGCTCTTTCTAATAATTCATCTTCAGTCATAAGAACCTAGCTGATTATATCTTTTTCAAATTACCTTCTGATAATCCACCAAATTTCTCATACTATCAATAGTACCATCCTAATATTCCAATAACTCTTGACCTCAAGCCAACTGGAGCTTTTACAGTTGTATTTTATATAAAAACACGGATTTATAGATGAATAACTTGAATAAAACATTTCTCACATATGGTGCCAGTAAAGGTCTAGGAAAACCATTGTTCAAGCTGTATCAAATAAAGCCAACAGATACCATCTATGGGGTATCTCGCACCCAACCACAACAAATTTAGAACTTAAACCAGATTTGTGCTGATCTATCCAAACCAAAGTAGGCTATAAGCAATATAAAAATGTAATTGGACAGAAAAAATTGAAGCCCCATAAAGATTTTAGGTAAATTTCAACCAAAAAGCCCAGTATACGACTGGGCTTTTTGGTTGATAAATATTACTTATATATCCATTTTCTTAAATAAAAAGAACGGTAAATTTCGAATAATCATCATAATGATTGCCCATTTACCTGGTGTGTAAATGGTTAATTTGCCTTTATCAATTCCTTGCACAATATCATTCGCAACTTGTTCTGGTGACGCAAGCTTGCCTTTACCAGATATTCCAGCCGTCATAGGGGTCGCTGTCGGACCAGGCTTGATTAAAGTCGCTGTGACTTGAGAACCTGTTAACGCTAAGCGATGTTGTAATCCTTGTAGATATTTATCAAGTAATGCTTTTGATGCGCCGTATACATAATTCGATTTACGACCACGGTCACCCGCTACTGAACCAATCACTGCCAATTTTCCATGATTGTGTTCAATCATATGTTTAGCAATAGCTTCAGTAAATAACACAGGTGACAGCGCATTTACTTCAATTGCCTGCTGACATTCAACTAGATCATTTTGACATTGATCTTGGTCAGGTAAATTGCCATGCGCAATCAGGGCAATATCAATTTTTCCCTGTTGAGTGATGGTATCAATACAATCTTGAATTGCCGCAGCATTTAAAAAATCAATAGTCTGTAGTTGGATATTGGCCTGCGGGGTACGGACTTTAAGATCATTCGCAACACGCTGTAATTTGTCTTGATCTCGACCTAACAGAATAACTTCACAAGGCTGCTGCTTAAGCCAGAGTCTAGCGCAGTGTTCAGCAATAGCTGAGGTTCCACCTACAATTAAGATTTTTGGTTGATTTGACATTTAGCCCCCTAATAGACGACGAGACATTTCCGAGCTGATGCCTGGGTCCCGATATTTTAAAAATTCAGTAAAGCGTGGATAGCCCGCTTCAAATAGTGATCTTGGCATACGAGCATCTTTGGCTAAATAAAGACGACCTTGTGCTTGTTGCACAATATGATCCAACTCATTTAACAGTTTTAACGTTTTTTCACCACGATTTGGGAAATCCAACGCCAACGTAACACCCGATTTTGGAAAACTCAGTAATCCACCTGACTCACGATCGCCAAATGTTTTTAATACTGCTAAAAATGAGCCTTCACCTGATTTTTTAATGGTGTTTAACATGTCTTGAGTGACTTCTTTTCCAATCTCTTTCGGCACCACACTTTGATATTGATAAAAACCTTTCGGTCCATACATTTTGTTCCATTCATGCATGGCATCTAATGGATAAAAGAATGGCTCGTAATGTACTTTTTGAGCTTGGCTTTTTAGTGAGTTCCCGTGAAAGTAGGCAAAATTAAAGACAGGTAAACTGAGTTTATTGACCAATGAAATCGGCGGAGTAATCGGAAATGTTTTATCTTTTATTTTAGGTTCTACTTGAGCCGATTGACCAGCGAGATTACCCCGTGAAAAAAGTCCCTTAGCATTAGCACCATTCATACAGTCAATCCAGGATACCGTATATTCCCAATCAGGCTCAGATGAATCAGATAGTGCAAAAAACTCATCTAGATTGTGATAAGGAATAGTTTCTGAATCAATCCACGAACTTTGAACCGGACGTAATTGTATTTTTGCTTCTAAAATTATACCTGTTAGGCCAATTCCACCTACAGTTGCATAGAACCAATCAGCCCTTTCAGTCTTTGAACACTCAATAATTTCACCATCAGTCCGCATCAGCTTAATCTGTAGAAGGTGGTCACCAAAAGAGCCAAAAGCATGGTGGTTTTTGCCATGTACATCATTTGCAATAGCCCCACCAACAGTAATCATCTGCGTGCCTGGGGTTACAGGTAACATCCAGCCTTGTGGGATAAGTGTTCTGTGAATATCTTGTAAGGTAGCACCTGCTTCGCAGTGCAAAATTCCAGTATTTAAATCAAAAGAAATCAAATGATTCATGGCGGTGGTCAGCCATAAAAGACCATTACCGTTTAATGCTACATCACCATAACTACGCCCCATACCATGAGCGATACCTGGAAACGTACCATTTTTTAATTGTTTGGATGCTTGTGAAGGTGTTATTAAAGGAATAACGTGATGTTCAGCGTCAGAAAGCCTACCCCAGGCCTGTATTGTTTTCATTTATGCCTCAACTTTACGAAACACGAAATGTTTATCTAAATAATATTTGCAAATATAGCCAATCATTAGACCGATTATTCCACCCACGTAACGCATCTCTTTGGTTCCAAAGGCTGCATGAAAGCCAAACTCAAAACCCCAGAAAATAATCGTAGTAAAAATACCCATAATGGTATACAGCAGAAAAACCTTTCCATCATGTTTGGTATTCTGTGTTTTATATTTAAAAATATACTTTTTATCTAAGATATACTTAACAATTAAACCGACACCTGTGCCAACAAAAATTGAAATAAAAATATAAAAATTTCCAACATAAATATAACTGGAAATATCTTGTGCTATAATATTGCAAAACGTAGCAACCATAGCAAATGCTGTATAAAGCAGCGCGAGCTTAATCGAGTCCATCATTTATATTTAATAGCGCTGAAAAAAAAATGTATGATATAGCAGAAAATCGGTCTTTTCTAGCGGAAATCCCAGGACTGATAAAACTAATAAGACCTAAACAATGGCTTAAGAATAGCTTTGTTTTCGCACCTCTGATCTTTGCAGGCGAATTCCTAAATTTAGGATCTATTTATTCCGTATTATTTGCGGCATTTTTATTTTGTCTAGCAGCCTCAGCGGTCTACATTGTAAATGACTTAAAAGATATAGAAAAAGATCGGGCACATCCTGAGAAGTCATTGAAACGACCTTTAGCTTCAGGTCAAGTAAGCCCGCAAAGTGCAATTATTTTATTAACGTTGATTTATATTGCTTTAGGGTTCGCTTGGTTAGTTGCACCCAAAGTCATATACGTGATCGTGGTATATTTACTGCTGAATTGGGCGTATACCTTTAAACTGAAGCATGAACCAGTGATTGAAATTTTTATTGTCGCCTTTGGTTTTGTATTACGAGTGTATGCAGGCGCTGTAGCTCTTGCCGTGCCAGTTTCTCACTGGATGTTTATTACGACATTAAGTATTTCACTGTATCTCGCTTCAATTAAACGTCGTCAGGAACTAATACAAAGTGGCTCGCAAGGACGTGGAGTACTTGAACACTATTCAGTAAGCCTGATTGACCGCTTTGCCGGAATTTCTGCTGTTACAGCCATTGTTTTTTATAGCTTATATACGATGGAAGTACAGCCACAACTCATTATCACCATCCCATTTGTCATGTTCGGCTTATTCCGTTACTGGTTTATTGTTGAAACATTAAAAGGCGGGGAATCTCCAACTGATGTGATCGCTCAAGACTGGCAAATATTATTAACCGTTGTGTTATGGGTTTCATGTTGTATCTGGACATTATTGCCAGCTTAATTTTATTTTGGATTGTTTTGTGACGTATTATATTTACCTTATTACTCCATTTTTAGCTTGGTTAGTTGCTGGCTGTCTAAAGTTTCTTATTAATTCAATTAAAGCCAAGAAATTGGCTTTTGGATTAATTGGCTATGGTGGATTACCAAGTAATCATAGTGCCATTGTAAGCAGTATGGCTGCACTTATTGCCTTTAAGGAAGGGATTGATACGCCTGCTTTTGGCGTTGCGATTACCCTCTCATTTATTGTGCTATTAGATGCAAATAGTTTAAGACGTGCTGTAGGTAAACATGCGGTAGCGATTAATCAACTAGCTAAAAATACGCCTGAGTACCAGCAATTAAGAGAACGCATGGGACACACCAAGATTGAGATCTTAGCGGGTGTACTGGTCGGTTGTCTGGTTGCATATTTAGCTAGCATGCTATAAACCAAATATTAACTCGGGACTATATAGCTTATAAATGTTAATTTAGTTGCCAGTCTAATTTTTGACCACCCTCCCCGTATTAGTTAACTAATAGTTATTTAACATTTAATTTTTAGTAGCGCATTTATGAACATGTTCATTAAAAGTAATAAAGAACATATTAAATTTATTTTATATTCTTTATTAACCCTTATTGTCATTTTATTTATTCATAGCAATATATATTCTTTTGACTTTACAATAAGATTGCATGACTATTTATACTCACAATGGGTATTTAGCTATGACTATGGTTTTGTAAGAAGAGCCCTACCAGGCGAGATGTTAAGTATTCTAGGAATTGACCCAACCTATAGACATGTTCGTCTAGTATCAATTCTTTTGTTAATTTCATTATTTTACCTTTTTGCTAGAATCACATATATTTTCCTCAAAAATTTAAAACTAGATAATAAAGATATTATAATTTTTTCAGTATGTATTTTTAGTTTATCTTTTTTAGCCTCTCAATGGGTAAGAGAATTATCTCGTTTTGATCATGTTGGTCAAATTATACTACTAACTTCTATTTTACTCATACTAAAAAACGCTAGAAACTCTATCGTTCTGGCATTTATATTATTATCATTGCCAGTAATGGCATTGACGCATGAAGCAATGCTAATATTTTTCGTTCCAACTTTAGCATTTATATATTATCAGAAATATAGAAAAATAAGCCACATTTTCCTAATTGGGATAGAGTCTACTCTCCTCTTAGTAGCAGTCGTTATCTATGGCAAGATGTCTTCTTTTCAAGTTAACTCTATTATTAAAACCTTTATGTATTACGAGCATTTTCAATCTTATGCTGTCAGCACATCTTTACTGACTTTAAAAGAAAATTTCGTAACAAACTATCAAACCTTCTTTGAAACCAAAGCATATTTAAAAATATTTTTTACATTTCTATTTTGCTCTCCTATCCTTTTGTTTATTAAGAAAAGTACAGATAAAAAAACCTTTCTTCTCATTTTATTTTTTTCAGCATCTCCTCTGGCTCTAACATTAATAGCTTTTGATTATATTAGATGGATTGCACTATTTTTATTCAATTTATCTATAATATTTATGTCATTAGCAATAATGAACAATATTGACAGAAATTTAATTTCATCAAATTTCATGAGCTTTAAAAAACTGATATATTCTTACGCATTTGTTTCATTATTACTTGGCCCTTTAGGAATTGGAAATACCTTTATCAACTTCTATGAAGTAAATTTCCCTTGGGAAAAAAGAGAAAAATGGGACCAAGCTTTACTTGTTAAATTAAATGATCCAATCCCTTTATCTAATATTAGATTAAGTATTGATGATGTTAATTCAATTACACAACTTTACTTTTTAAATCAAGAAAATATCAAACAATCGAAGTTGAATAAAGCTGTTATTAATCACTATATTAAAGCTTCTAAAAAAGGAAGTACGGATGCCCAAAACACTTTAGGCTTCTTCTACTTCTATGGGATACATACATCTATAAATTATTGCTCTGCATTAGAAATGTTTAAAGTGGCTGCCCAAGGTCAAAATAAGCATGCCCTATATAACTTATCTCTTTTGTATAGAGATGGTATTTGTATAGAAAAAAATATTAAGAAGGCGAATAATTTATTAATACAGGCATCTGCCCATGAAAATGACTTGGCTAAATTCATGTTGGCTATTAATTATTTACATGGTAACAATGGATTTGTTAAAAATAAAAAGGAAGCTTTGAAAATATTGACTGAACTAAAGAGTAAAGGAAATTTACCAGCAGAAATTTCATTGGAGGCACTTAAGCTGGAGTAACGCTCGATATTTAATGTCTGATAGTAAGCCGTTCCAGAATTCAATGTACTGGAATGGCTTTTAGCCCCCCTATAGCACGTTTATTTTTTAACCATTATTTCCAACAATAAAGTTAGATAAACCTAACAGCAAACTTTTACATATTTTTCTTTATAGCCAACTTAATTCTTGACCTCAAGCGCAGTTGAGCTTCTATACTTATCTTCTAACCTAAAAAATACAGGTAGATAGATGAATAAATTGAATAAAACATTTCTCATATATGGTGTCAGTAAAGGTCTAGGCAAAGCCATTGTTCAAGCTGTACCACGGCTAACAGATACCATCTATGGTGTATCTCGCACGCCACCACAAGAAACTCCCAACATAAACTGGATTCGGGCTGATCTTTCCAAACCAGAGCAGGCTGTAAACGATGTAAAAACAGTAATTGGACAGCAAAGAATTGATGTGCTGATTTACAATGTCGGTATCTGGGAACAACTGGCATTTAGTGAAAATTATAATTTTGAAAAAGTCTCCGCTACTGAAATTAACCAAATCATTCATATCAATATCACCACCTGTATCCAATCAATTCAATCATTAATCGGAAATCTCAAGCTCTCCAACAACGCCAAAATCATTCTAATCGGCTCAACGTGGGGTGTTGATAATCATAACGGCAAAGAACTTGTTTTCTCGGCAACTAAGTTTGCTCTAAGGGGTATTGCTCAATCCCTTCGAGAAATCCTACGTGAGCACTTGATTGGGGTAAGTGTACTGAACTTGGGCTATCTGGCCAGTGAATATGGGATTGATAAACCGACTCAAGACGTTTTAGAACAAACCAAGTATTCGCTCATCCCTCTAGCTGATGTGATTCAGGCGATCCATTTTATTATTTCAACCAGTAAGGCAAGCTGCGTCAAAGAAATCTTGATGCCTGCAATGTTGGATCAAAATGTTTAGTTCTTTATGAATACGCCAAATAGCCAACATAAGATGGGCCTACACACTCAAAGCCCATTTGGCGATAAAGTTCTATTGCAGGGATGTTATCTGTATCGACAACGAGGTATGCCGTACGCCCACTCTCAACGATTTGATTGACTGCAAACCCTAATACACGCTCAGCATAACCTTGCCGGCGGTATGCAGGAAAAGTGTAAGTTCCACCTATACTAACCAGACGATGAGTTTCAAGCCCGAATCGCACGATCGAGACAATTTGACCATCAACTTCATGAACAGCAATCTTAGCTTGCTGAATGAGTGCCTCCCAATCAGCTATCTCATCAACCGAGCGTTCATGATTATATAGATGCTGATATTCAATAAGGCGAGGAATGTCTGATGTAATGGCTAAACGGCCACTCGCCTGTGGGAAAAGACGTGTACAGACCATGACCCATTGATCATACTCCCGCAATAAGCTCATTGGATGTCCCATCATAGAGCGCAAGATATCCCTTCCAAAGAGTGTGGTAACAACACGACAGGGCTGAAGTTTAAGCATCTCTGAACAAAGTAATCCAGCCGAGGAGCTCTCCTCTGGCAACCAAAAGCAAGCGCGGCCAGCCAAGACCAAAGCAATACCCAACAGGGCTTTTGCCTCATTTGAATCATATAATCTTAACAATTGCCACTGTACATCAATCACTTGTGTCCGATCAAGAAATACGGTGATCCCAAGAGAATGATAAAATCGAGCATCAAGCCACTGAGAAATGAGTTGGCGCTCACTTTGAGATGTAAACGATCCTCTTATAATTTTCAAATCAGAATTTTCCTGCCCAATCTTGCTTTTCACTCTTCTTTTCTCTAACTGTGGTTACGATCAATTTGAATAAAATGAAAATATCTTTGATATCCAAGCTAAGTTGAATCTCAACAACAAGTTAAATATTTTAATTCTTTATCAAAATATTATTGAACTTTAGCTAACCTGGAAACGAGGAAAGAATAAATCGTAACTAATAGTCTTCAATCATTCTATAGTGACTTTCCTTCGCCCTGGGCATTCAAATAAGTTTAGCTAAGTGTCACAAATATTAATCATGATGTTACATCATTCAGAGGTACATTAAGATTTAGTTTTTTAGTCGAAAATTTAGTAAAAATTTAAGGAAATATAGGAATGCAGAAGAAAAATATTGGCATTATATTTGGAGGAAAATCTACTGAGCATGAAGTATCCCTTCAGTCTGCAAGAAATATTGTTGATGCGATAGATCGAGAAAAATTTGATGTGACATTAATCGGTATAGATAAAAATGGAATATGGCATCTGAATGAAAGCACTCATTTTTTATTAAATTCAGACAATCCATCTCTCATTTCATTACATCAATCAGGACGAAATATTGCGTTCATTCCTGGGAAAAATGAAAAACAAATCATAGAGTTTCAAAACAAAACGCTATCGCAATTGGATGTGATCTTTCCGATCGTTCACGGAACACTTGGAGAAGATGGCTCATTGCAAGGATTGTTAAGAATGGTGAACCTTCCATTTGTTGGTTCTCAAGTACTCAGTTCTGCCATGTGTATGGATAAAGATATAACAAAAAGATTATTAAGAGATGCTGGCTTAAATATTACACCGTTCATAAAGCTCACCAAGAAAAATAGAAAAGATATAAGCTTCGAAATTGCCAGTTCACAATTAGGCTGCCCATTATTCGTTAAACCCGCTAATCAGGGTTCATCAGTAGGTGTGAGTAAAGTCACCACTCAAGATGAATTTGAAACAGCTTTAGACACAGCTTTCATTTACGACAATAAAATATTGATTGAACAAGGGATTGATGGCAGAGAAATTGAATGTGCCATTATCGGCAACAGTGAACCTTTAGCGAGTGTTTGTGGAGAAATTGAACTCGAAGATAGCTTCTATTCTTATGATACTAAATATATTAATGATAAGGGTGCAACAGTAACGATACCTGCAAATATATCTGATGAAATCAGCCAAAAAATTAGAGAGATCTCGATTAAAGCTTATGAAGTTTTGGAATGCACTGGACTCGCAAGGGTTGATGTTTTTTTAACAAAAAATGGGGAAGTTTTTATTAATGAAATAAATACTTTACCGGGTTTTACTAATATAAGCATGTTTCCAAAACTATGGGAAGCGAGTGGGTTAAATTACTCTGACCTCATTACCCGTTTAATAGAGTTAGCGATTGAACATCATGAAAATAATGCTCAACTACAAAATACAGTCTCTTTAAACAAAATAAAGTAATCGTATTTTCCCGCTCAAAACCAAGGAATAAAAAAGGAAGCCTTCGCTTCCTTTTCTTTTACATCTAAAACTTAGATGCCATATTTTTCTCGATAAGCCTGCATATTGGCTAAAGCATCTTTTTCGCCTTTCGCATCTAAATAATCCATCAAGTCTTTCATGGTAATCAATGCATGCACAGGGATTTCTAATTCTTTTTGCACTTCCTGAATCGCAGAAAGCTGACCTTGACCACGTTCTTGACGGTCTAACGCAACCAATACACCTGCAATTTCAGCACCCGCATTTTTTAAGATGGTCACAACTTCACGGATTGCCGTCCCCGCAGTGATCACATCATCAATGATCCAGACTTTTTGCCCTGCAACCGATGCTCCAACCAAGACGCCACCTTCACCGTGATCTTTGGCTTCTTTACGGTTAAAGCCCCATGGTACACTTTTACCATGAACTTGAGACAACGCCACCGCTGTTGCTGCTACAAAAGGAATACCTTTGTAAGCTGGACCAAAAATCACACCAACATTGTCGCACTGAACCAGTTTGTCGGCATAACCTTGCGCTAACAAAGACAGTGCCTCACCATCGTTTAACAAACCTGCGTTAAAGAAATAAGGACTGACACGGCCTGATTTTAAGGTAAACTCACCAAATTTAAGCACTCCACGTGATAATGCGAGTTCGATAAAAGCTTGCGGATGAAATGACACAGGCGTTGTCATATAAAGTGCTCCAAATTCTTCAATTGAGGTTAAACAGACGTATGATACCAAAGGATAGCTATCCAAGTGATGTAAAAATTCTTCGAGTCGTTTCAATTAACGTAAATGGCTTGCGTTCATCAGTCACCAAAGGCCTGCTCGAATGGCTAGAGCAGTCGGGCGCAGATGTGGTGTGTATGCAGGAAAGCCGCATCACCCATGAACAATGGACCGATAAATTTAAACCTGAAGGCTGGTATACCCACCTGTTCCCTGCTGAACGTGCAGGCTATGCCGGTACGGCGATTTATAGTCGTCTGCCATTTGTTTCGGTAAAAGATGGTTTAGGCTTTGAATTGGCTGATTCACAAGGCCGTTTTATCGCGGCTGAATTCGATCTAGGCTTGTCACAAACTGTTCATATTGCCTCGTTATACTTGCCATCAGGATCAAGCGGTGACGAAGCGCAAGCACGCAAAGACGTGTTTTTACAAGAATATGCCAAAATACTAAAACATTGGCGAGATGAAAATAAATCAATCATTGTCTGTGGGGATTACAATATCGTGCATAAACGCATCGATATTAAAAACTGGTCAGGTAACCAGAAATCTTCTGGGGTACTACCACATGAACGTGCTTGGCTCGATCATATGTATGATGAGTTAGGTTATGTGGATACCTTCCGCGAAGTTCGCCCTGAAGCAGAATTGTATTCATGGTGGTCAAATCGCGGTCAAGCGCGTGCGAAAAATGTTGGGTGGCGTATTGACTACCATTCATGCTCTCCAGACTGGAAAGCACGTACAACAAATGCATGGGTCTATAAAGAACAATGGTTTAGTGACCATGCACCCGTCATTATCGACTATAAAATACACGAATAAGTGAACACTTGTTCACTTTGCCCGCTTCTTTAGCTTACATAACTTGTCGCTTTTGTGTATTTTTATTTCGCATCTAGATCGGCATTATAGCTTCACGGCACAGGGAAGCGGTCAGGATGACCAAAAAGGGATAGGACGCCGTAGGAAGATAAAATAAACTTAGATTAAGTTTATTTGCATGGATGAGACATTGGACGTTGAAATGAGACCCGCATAATCAGGAAGATTATATGCGGGTTTTCTCTTTTCTAAATCTTAGATTTTCTTTATGAGCTTTGTCTTTAGCCCTTTTGCTCAAATTGCATGATCATTTCCGCCATTTAATTGCTACTTCACATATTCTACCGATCAACTTAATAAAAAATTTCAACTGGTACACCACCCTTCTTTTGCGTTAGGCTTTGGCTCATATCTTTTATTCTTTTTATGGTTTTCGGTATGTTTAAAATTTATGGCATTAAAAATTGTAATTCGATGAAAAAAGCCTTTGATGCCTTACAAGCCAAGGGCATCAATTACGAATTTCATGATTATAAGAAACAAGGCATTGATGCAGATACTTTAGCAATCTGGTTAAAAGAGATTGGTGCAGACAAAGTCCTGAATAAAAAAGGCACCACATGGCGCAAATTAAGCGCGGATGAGCAAGCACATGCAATCAGCAATGAACAGAACCTGATTGACACCCTGATCGCGCAGCCAAGCCTGATTAAGCGTCCTGTACTGCAAACGACTCAAGGTTTTGTGATCGGCTTTGATGAAGCTACTTATCAAGATTTATCAGCTTAAATTCTAGAAATCAGCAGCAATAAAAAACCGAGTATGAGGACTCGGTTTTTGTTATTTAAATCTGGCTTAGTTAGTACGAATCCAAGTTTGATTACGACCTAAAGCAGCGACACCGATATAGCCTCGTAATTTCAGCTTTTTACCACCTTCGATGATTTCAGCTTTCAATTTATAGGTTTTACCATTTTTAGGGTCGATAATTGAACCACCATCGTAATTCACACCACCGACATTTTTCAGGCCATTCACAATGGTCACGCCTTTAAGTGGTTTGTTATGGTAAGTTCCTTCACATTTAGAACAGGCATTTTCCTGACCAGCCACTAAATATTTTTGAATAGATGCGGTTAACGTTCCATCCTTTTGCTCCGTGAATTTCACGATCGCCTTTGGCTGTTTTGTTTCATCATCAATGGTCTGCCAAACAGTGCCATTCAGCGCATCCGCTGCATTGGCAAAAGTTGTCAAACCGAGCAATCCAAATGCTAAAGCAATTTTCTTCATTTTTGTAATATCCTTAAGGGGTCTTTCAAACTGAAAGTATTGAGAACTTCAATCAATATTGCAATTCTTGATTATGACTATTTGGTATAACCTGAGTAAGAGTGTCACAGTGCACAGTTTTTTCAGATTTTATCGTCGTGCTTAGACATAGCTTATTTTCAAGAACTTTCTTATTGGTATACTGATCTAACAATATGGAAAAATTATGAAATTTGCTACTGTTTGGAAATATTATTTTACTGAATCCTTACTTAAAGCGACGATTCGAACACCAAGTCAGTTTAACTTAGCTCCAAATGCATTACGTCCTTTGCTCGATCAACTGTGTCGTCTATTTCCACAAGATTCAACAGTACAAGTTCGCCCAATACGTCTGGCTGGCGTCCGTGGCGAAGAAATTAAGGCTCAAGCTGCTGCCACACAACTCATTTTTCATATTCACGGCGGCGCATTTTTCTTAGGCAGTTTAAATACCCATCGTGCCTTAATGACGGATATTGCCGCACGTACCCAAATGCAAGTGATTCATGTCGATTATCCACTTGCACCTGAACATCCATACCCTGAAGCGATTGATGCGATTTTTGATGTCTATCAAGCGTTGTTGGTACAAGGCATTAAACCGAAAGACATTATTATTTCAGGTGACTCCTGTGGTGCCAACCTTGCCTTGGCGCTGTGTTTACGTCTCAAACAGCAACCTGAACTGATGCCAAGTGGCTTAATTCTAATGTCACCTTATCTCGACCTCACTTTAACCAGTGAATCGCTACGTTTTAACCAAAAACATGATGCTTTATTGTCTATTGAAGCCCTACAAGCAGGTATCAATCATTATCTTACCGATAATATCCAAGCAGATGATCCACGTGTTTCACCATTGTTTGATGATTTAAAGGGACTACCACCCACCTTGGTGCAGGTGGGTTCGAAAGAAATTTTACTGGATGACTCGAAACGCTTTAGAGAAAAAGCGGAACAAGCTGATGTCAAAGTCCAGTTCAAGCTATACACGGGCATGTGGCATAACTTCCAGATGTTTAATGCTTGGTTCCCCGAAGCAAAACAAGCCTTGGCAGATATCGCAGAATTTGCACATGCGCTCGATCGTGACTAAATAAAATAAAATCGTGTAAAAAATGGTCAGCTATGTCTGACCATTGTCACTCTTAATTCCCTTTTGTCATCATAAAATAAAATTGATTGGATATTCTGATAAGAGCTGATTTATCAAAGAATTTTTCCCGTCCTGATTTGCATTAAAAAGCCCAGAGCTAGACTTTTTTCTCATTCTAAAGATGTTATTGTTATTTTAATAATCGTTCTTCGGTATTTTGACGACAGATCTACAGTTGCTAGGAATCTCATTGCATAAAAGGATGCATGCCAATGGTTAAGATTCGTTTTAATCGGTCAACTGACACAAATAGATGGGGCTTTAAGCTTTCTTGGGAACATCATATTGTAGTCAATTGGACCATACTTAAAAAAAGTATTTTATTGCTGATACTTGCAGCATTTATGAGCCTGTTCTGGATCAGTTGGGATATTTTTGTCCTGATACATCCACAGTATGCTGAATGGGTCAATCTTGGAATTATACGCTCACACTTAATCACCAGTCTGATTACGCTGACCGTAATGTTGCTGCTGATTATTCCTTGCCATGTGTTTAAGGATCAAGCTTGGGCACAAAATATTTTACCTATTCTCAGTGTGCAGATCTTTACCGCCATGCTATGCCATAAAGGCTATTTAGCAGGCAGTTTTAGCCCAGCCACTATGGTCGGTTATGTCAGTGTAGTCGGTGTGGGTTTAGTACTGTTTGATCGCAGGATGGTGTATTGCGCTTTGATTCCAGCAACACTGGCCTTACTACTATGCAACTACCTGAGCATGATTGGGGTGCTGACTTATGCGCCACTGTTTAATATGCAGCGCTTAAATGAAGTACCGATGCACCCATTCTGGGTCGGCAGTATGGTGTTCTTCTTATTACCGATTTTATTGGCGTGTTTATTTTTATTTGAGATTTTACTGACACAATGGCGAACTCGTGAAATGACCATTCAGATTCTCAGTCGCCTCGATCCACTGACCAATGTACTCAATCGACGTAGTATCAGTAGTTATTTAAATAAGTTGCATCAACACCCTCATCCACTCTATTCCATTATTCTGCTCGATCTCGACCATTTTAAAACAATTAATGATCAATATGGACATAGTATGGGCGATCAAGTGCTGATCCAAGTCGCACGATGCTTGGCAAGTAATCTACGTGACCAAGACATCATTGGCCGTTTTGGTGGAGAGGAGTTTATTTTATTACTACCCAATACGCCGACAATGCAAGCACAGAACGTGGCTGAGCGCTGTCGTCATGCGGTATCTCAACTGCGCTTTATTACAGAATATAAGCAGGAATTTAGTGTCAGTGCCAGCTTTGGGATTAGCAGTTCACTCAGTGCTGATGAACCACATCTGATCATCAGTCAGGCCGATCAAGCCCTGTATGCAGTCAAAGCCGCAGGACGTAATCAAGTTAAAATATTTACTGATCTGGCAACTGGCTAAGAGAATGAAGGTCTAATAGACCTTCATTGCAAGGTTGATTAGTCTCTCAAAAACTCTTCACGATGCTGACGATAAGGCTCATCAAAAGGTACAAACATCTGCTCTTGTTTGGCTTCGGTAATCCATTGCTGTACCGATGCCAAAGACAAGACCTTTTGCACATAGGCTTGGCCTGATGCTGATAGCGGTAGCTTAAAACATTCAAAACGCATCACCACAGGTGCATAGAATGCATCGGCAATACTAAACTCACCACATAAAAAACTGTCTTCGCTTGGACGTCCTGACCAGATCTGATCAATTCGGGCAACATCGGCACGTAGCTGTGCATGTTCTGCCCAGAGCTGTTTGCCAATATGAGCGAGATCCGCTTCCACATTCATCGGGCATAGATTGCGTAGGCTTTGAAAGCCACTGTGCATTTCTGCAGTAATACAACGTGCTCTAGCCCGTAATGTTTTCTCTTGTGGCCACAAATCAAGTTCAGGATGCTGCTCAGCGATATACTCACAAATCGCTAAGCTATCCCAGACCACTAGATCACCATTCACAAGCGCGGGAACTTTACCCGTTGGATTGAGTTTTAAAATTTCTTTTTTAAATTCACTTTCAGGCTCAAAGCTATCAAACTGAATCCAATGTTCCTGAAATGGAATACCTGCTTGTTTTAATAAAATCCACGGACGCATCGACCACGTGGAGTAATTTTTATTGCCGATAAAGAGTTGATACATTGTTATTGTTTCCCTTTAAATAAAGCGAGTTGTTGTAATAGCTCAGCTTTTTGGAAAGCACCCGTTAAGCGTAGCGAACGAATTTCTTGTTGTTGCTGATCTAAGAATAAATAAGTCGGTGGTCCTAAAATATCGCACTGTGCTAACAATGCTTGGTGTGACGCATCATAATGGCTTAAATCCATTTTAATTAAATAATACCCCGATAAAGCCTGCTGCACTTCTGCATCTTTTAAAATACGATGCTCAATCGGCTGACAAGCCACACACCAATCCGCATAGACATCAATCACAATGCCACGGTCTTTGGGTGCATTGGCTAAAATCTGCTGAAATTCATCTGCGGTTTGCGCCACATGCCATTCGGCCAGCTTATCTGCCTGAACTGAACTGAGACTTTGAAAATGCTGATATTGATTAAAGGCCAATGCTGGAATCGCTAAAATCAGTAATAGTGCATAGAGCCATTGCAGCTTACTTTTCTGCCCAAATAGGCGATAAAGTACATAAGCAATAAAAGCTAAACCAAGAATTAAGCTGAGAATTTGAATCGCTAACTCTGGCAGCAAAGGACGGATAAAGTAAATGCTCAATGCCAGCATTAAAAAGGCAAAGATCACCTTGATTTGGTTCATCCAGTCGCCTGCTTTGGGTAAGGCTTTTGCCCCCAAAACGCTGGCTAACAGCAACGGAATGCCCATTCCAAAACCGAGTGTAAACAGCAGCAGTGCACCTTGCCACTGACTCTGTGTTTGCGAAATGAATAGCAATACTCCAGCCAAAGGCGCGGTCATGCATGGTCCAACCAACAGTGCAGAGATCATGCCCATGACACTAGCCCCGACCAAAGTGCCGCCTTTTTGACTGGATTGCATCTGATCTAGTCGATTGACCCACTTCTGTGGCAGTTTTAACTCAAATAAACCAAATAGATTAAGTGCAAATACGACAAACAATAAGCTAAATGCAATCAAGGTGGCAGGCTGTTGTAACCAGCGTTGAAAATTCAGTCCCGCCGCTGAAGCAATTAGACCTAACACCGCATAGACCAAAGCCATACTCACGACAAAAGTCAGTGCAATCGACCATGCCTTGACGCCTTTATTATCACGCACAATCAATGAGGTCAGAATGGGTAACATCGGTAAGGAACACGGCGTGAACGCCAATAAAATCCCTAAACCTAAGAAGAGTAAGATGCTATAAGCCAATGAATGCTGTTCTAGCGCACTTGACCATTTTTGGTCTTGCGCCATCACATCTGAATTATTTGAATTTGAAGTTTTTGCTGTAGGCTCAGTTTGTACCTCATCACTTGTTACCGTTTGAGTATTTAAGGCATTGGATGAGCGCGCCACATCTAGAAAACTTTTTTGTGAATTTGCACTGACATTCTGAACACTGACCAGGCCATCTGCATCGGTCTGAAATTCAATATTTTGTGGAGGATAACAAATTCGGTCTTTGGCACAGCCCTGCCAAGTGACACGATAATGCTGCGAAGCTTGGGTGGGAATACTAAATTCAGCTTGTTGATAATAAACTTGGCTGTGACCATAGTTTTCATCGTACTGCTCGACCGCTTTAGGCAAACTCAAGCTAACAGGTTGATTGCCCTGTTGTACTTCAAATTTATGTTGATATAAGTAGTAATTCGGCTGAATCGACCAATGCAAACGTGCTTGATTCTGTGTAGTCGACTCGACCGTAAATGCAAAAGCCTGTTCGGGGCTAAGCAATGGTGCGGATGAGTTCTCTTGAGCGTAAGTCAAAGACCCACATAACAACAATAAAGTCCCAAGAAAGTAACTCATCAGCGGGAAAGGTTTCCCAGCCTGAACAGACATTTGCATGATTATCTCACTATCACTCTCCTGAACCTCCCTCCCACTTATGTAGAAGTGAATTTAAGAGAAATCAGGAGCATTCATTATTGTTAGAATAAAACCGATACGCCGAAGCCACCGTTATAACTTTTCTGATCGCCATTCAGGTCAACGCCAATGCTTGCATCTAATTGCGTGCGATTATTCAAGGCATAAATCAGACCTGTACCGAGACCATATTCGTAGTCTTGGCTCTCGGCTTTACGATAAACGAATTCTGAATAACCAGATAATTTACCTGCAATTTTATAGTCAATCGTTGGAATTGCGGTCACAGCCCAGTCACTGTTCTGTGCTTCATAACGCATGGTGATCGATGTACCAATCAGATCGCTAAATTCATATGCAACAGCTGAAGTGAGGCTATAGATATCATCATGATTGGTGAATTCATCATTACCCGTTGCAATAATGGCTTCTGCTAACAAAGCCATTGATAAGCGGTCATCTTTTAGATCAATGGCTTTTTTCAAACCAATGCTGACATCGCCCAGACCATTGGTCTCTTTTTTGCTGCCTGCACGTTTGTATTGCTGCCACACTGGACCTTGCCAACCTAATTGCAGTTCCAAGCCATCTGCCAAACCAGTACGCAATAACATGTCACCATTCAGCGTTAAAGTCTTGTCTTTGACACCATCAACCTTGCCTTCTTGATAGCTCACGCTCGGTAAACTTTGCTCCCATGCCAACCGTCCAACAGGAGTGATCCCTGTACCCATACCCGCACCTGGGCGGTCAAAGGAAAAATCAGCCGCGAAAGCACTTGTGGTTATCATTGATGCAGCAATTAAGCTGAATGTTTGCAATGTTTTCATTCTATTCCTCATTCTATTTCTAATGGCTTGGCTTATGCGCTGAGCTCTTTTGACATTTTTGCACCATGCTGGCGTAGCAATTCCAGTGTTGCACGCTCTTCTGGTAATGACTCCGACCAATCAATTTCATCAAATTCGCAATCAAAGAACAATTGGCTGATTGATGATAAAACCGTTAAGCCTTCTTCATCACGGGTATTTGGATCTACTTTTTCATCCAGTAAGCGTTGCACTACAGGCACGCAAGCAGAACTCGCCGCATCCCACAGCGGACCATAGAACTCTTCTGCATCCCACAAATGTAAATTTGCTTTAGCTTGGATCAATGCATCTAAAATATCTAAATAAACTTTAAGTTCTTGTTGCTTTTCTTCTTCAGTGAAAGGCTTACCAGCTTCATAAGCTTCACAAATTCGTTCCCACCATGCGAACAAACCATCGCAAATCATAGACACAGGTGGCCCTTGTTCAGGATCAATAAAATTCGGGTCGAGTCCTTCAGCAAGTAAAGATTGCACTTGGTCCAAATCGAGTTGTTGTATGGCTTGCACCAAGGCCTGCTGTTGCTTATTTAACATGACCAGTTCTCACAATATTTTTTAATGCGTCTATTATGCCGAATATCCTGACAGGATTTTATAAAACCATCTAAAAAATCATGTAGAAATTTGATACAGGCATAAAAAAAGCCCAATAACTGGGCTTTTTCTTTACGTTTGTGGCTATGCTTCATCATCCACTTTTACATCGTCATCTACATCGACATATTCAGGTAAACCACCACGATGGTGCTCTTTTTTCTCATAAAGATGCTCCAAACTACGTTTCAATTTATCAATCGCACCATGAATCGAGTTATCAATATTTGCTGCTTTATGCGTTACTGCGACAGGTTTCATTCCTGCTGGGCGAGCTTCAATCATACATCGTTTGTCATGATCGCCCGTTTTGTCCCCATTTTCATCACTAATATGAACCGAAAAATGTGTAATACGCTCGCTATAACGTTGGAATTCTTGTGTAAGTTCTGCACGAACATAACTGTTTAAGCGTTCACTACCTTGAATGTTTTTATCTGTACGGATTTCAATATTCATAAATATCTTCCTCTCTTTTCTGTGAGACGGTGCTACAAAACTTTTTTCTTTGCACACTTTGAGCATGCAGTCATTCAGTGCAGTTGTATATTCTGATTGTGTAAATGCGTGTTGTCTCCTCGCTTTGCATCTGTTGTTTTTCAGTATGTAAGAAGATCTTCTATAATTCCAATATCTGACTTTCCTCCAAAATATGCAAGCTGATTTTTGACATTTTGATGAAATCTTCAACAAAAAGATGACTAACTTTAGCGTCTTTTGTACGCGTCCCTGCATATACAATTCTTTTGTTCATTTGGTCAAATTTGGCTTTATTTTTGCTTAATACCTTGTATCCTTTACACGCCTTTTGGGGGGAGATTTTTTAAATGCAATTGAAGCAACTTGCAGCAACATGTTTATTGGTATCTACAGCAGCTTTCGTTCAAGCGAAACCGATTTGGCAAGATTTTAGCTTGACCGGTTTGTATGGTGAAAACTACGAAGTTGTTGATGAAAAGCAAACAACTGTAACGGTTGAATATGCGGCAAAAGTGAAATATGCCGATGTATTCTTCTTTATGGACCGTATGCGTGGCAGCGATGACCATAAAAGTACCTATTTCGAACTTTCTCCACGTTTAAGCTTGGGTGAAATTTCAGGTCAAAAGCTTGCGTTTGGTCCAATCAAAGATGTGTTGATCTCAACCACTTGGGAAAGCAACAATGATGACTTCGCTAGTTTTGACAACTTCTTGTATGGTGTTGGTTTTGATCTTGCGATTCCTTATTTCCAATATGCGAATGTGAACTTCTACCGTGCCAACAATGAAAATACGGCTGATGACTACCAAATGACCATTGCTTATGCTTTGCCATTTAAAGTATCAAACGAAGATTTCTTGGTGGATGGTTTCCTTGACTGGTCAACAGGCGAAAAAGATCACGCCAGTGAACTCAACTGGACCACACAATACAAGTGGAACTTGGGTAAACACATTTCACCAGACACTCGCCTCTATTTAGGTGTTGAGCATTCTGTTTGGAATAACAAATTTGGTATGAAAAACCGTGACGAAAACAACGTCAGTGCTTTGATCAAATACCACTTCTAAGCTTTTAGAGTGTGAAAAAAAAACAGCAAGGAATTCCTTGCTGTTTTTGTTGGTATCGCTGAATATAAACCTGAAACGATTTGCCGCTTTCCCAATGCCTTATCTTGAGTTTTGTCTGATTCGATGACCTTTGCCCATGTCTGAAAATATTGCTCTTGCCCCTTCTAATTTAGCCACACATTTCCACATTCGTTTTGCCACAGTCGATGACCTTGAGCAAATCCTCGCGATCTATAATGCAGAGATCCTGAATGGGACGGCGAATTGGAATGATCAGGCAGTTTCCTTCGTAGATTATCAGCAGCGTTTTCAAAGCATGCAGCAACAGCACTTCCCAATGATTGTGGTCGAAGACTTGAATAGCCATCAAGTGGCTGGTTATGCCTATTACACCGCTTTTCGAAGCATCAGTGGTTATCGCCAAAGCATTGAACATTCTGTTTTTGTTGACCCAAGCTACGCTCGCCAAGGTCTGGGCAAAGCCCTGATGCAACAACTGATTCATCTGGCCAAACAGCAAAATATGCACGTCATGGTTGCCGCGATTGATAGTGAAAATAAGGGATCGATTGTGCTACATGAACAATTGGGCTTCGTGCAAACAGGTTATATGCCACAAGTGGGGCAAAAGTTTGGGACATGGCGGGATTTGGTCTGGATGCAACTGCAACTCACAGAATCTCAATAAAAAGCTCACTTTTACCCTACTGTCTTACAACTGAATTGTGGCTTAGAATGAAAGCAATACTTGATTTCAAAAATAGCCAAAATGATTAAAATATCTCAACTCGGTCTGTGCCTTTCCATCGCAATCGTTTCAAGCACCAGCTTTGCTGAATTTTCTTTTGAGCAAGAATTAAAACAGGGCTGCGCCAAAGTGAAACAATATGCACAAGCCGGTAAAAAGCTTTACGATCAAAAACAATATCTCAAAGCCGCTAAACAATTTGAAAATCAAGCCGCATGGGCACATTTCTGTCAGCTTAATGCAGATGAAAGTGGCATTCAGGTCAGTGACCGAGAGATTGAAATCGCTAACAATAATGTCGGGTTAAGCTATGCCAAACTGGGCAAACCGCAATGGGCTAGAGTCTGGTTTCTTCGAGATAAAGACTCAAAAACCAGTCAATACAATTTAAAGCAGCTCCCTAAACCAAAACTATCTTCGGATCTACAAGGGACTTATGTCCGCGCCAATGGTTTTGGGCAATGGGATTACATCAAGGTCAGTAAAAAGCAGAATAAATATGCGATTGCATTTGATGGCTATTACTTTGGCCTACGCGGTTTGATCTATGGACCCAATATGGGACAGTTTGAAACCAGCATGCCAATCAAGTCAAAACAAACCAGCTATCGCTATGAGGACTGTCAGATCAAACTACAATTTGCCAATGATGCAAATCTTGGACAAAAAATTGAGGTTGAACAGCACAATGGCGAGTCCTCATGTGGCTTTGGACACAATGTCTATGCAGGTGGTACGTTTTATAAAGTTGAAGACAAATAAATCTAGTGCTAACCATTTAATGTTCTAAATTGCATTTTCCCAACATTCACTATCGTGATAGGCGACATGGATGTCGCCATGTTCGGCTACGGTCACAAGGACGTACCGTTAGTCGAACAAAGGATTTTTGCCTACTTTTGATCCTTCAAAAGTAGGGTACATAATAAAGATAGATTACTAAAAACACTGATAAAGCAACAATTAGCCAAGAAATACTAAATCGCCACTAACTCCCGAATCCCCTTCTCAGGCATATCCTCCCCCCGCCCTTGGGCAATCACCTGCCCACGCGCCATCACGGTATACGCATCCGCTAACTCTTCAGCAAAATCATAAAACTGCTCGACCAAAATAATCGCCATCTCACCTTGATCAGCCAACTTACGAATCACTCGTCCAATATCTTTAATAATTGACGGTTGAATTCCCTCGGTCGGTTCATCCAGAATTAATACGCTTGGTTCTGAAGCCAACGCTCGAGCAATCGCAAGCTGCTGTTGCTGACCACCAGATAAATCACCACCACGGCGGTGCTTCATTTCATCCAGTACAGGAAAAATTTCATATAAATGGCTTGGTACCTTACGGGTCTTAGCCCCTGAAAATTTAGCCATGCCAATTAAAATATTTTCTTCTACGGTTAAAGTCGAAAAGATATCGCGACCTTGCGGCACATAGGCCAAACCTGCACGTACCCGTTGCTCAGGGGACATCTTAGCGATGTCTTTACCATCTAATAGGATTTGCCCTGACTTAATCGGCAGAATCCCCATCAAGCATTTCAGCAAGGTGGTTTTGCCCACGCCATTACGACCCAGTACTACACTGCACTCACCGACAGGCGCGTTAAAAGACACGTCACGCAGAATATGACTGCCACCATAGAACTGATTAATTTGTTTCACTTCTAACATGCGCGTCTCCTAACGTCCTAAATACTTTTCAATCACATCTTCATTGGCCTGAACTTCTGCCAATGTGCCCTCGGCCAAGATCGACCCTTGCGCCAATACCGTGACTTTTTCACTAATGGTGTCAATAAAACTCATGTCATGTTCGACCACCACAAGGGTGTGATTTTTTTTCAGTTCCAGACACAGTTCAGCGGTTCGTTCTGTTTCAGCATCGGTCATACCTGCAACAGGCTCATCCAGTAAAATCAACTTAGGTCGTTGCATCAAGAGCATGCCAATTTCCAACCACTGCTTTTGTCCATGTGACAGCAAACCTGCTGGCTTTTGCACAAATTCCTTTAAACGGATTTGTTCCAAGCTTTCATCCAAAGCCAACTGCGCTTCTGGATCTAAACGCGAAAATAAGCTTTTCTTCACCCGTTTATCTCGTGGTGCTGCCAGCAGTAGATTTTCCATCACGGTAAAATTTTCAAACACCGTTGGTTTTTGAAATTTACGTCCAATCCCCGCTTCAGCAATTTGCTCGGTGCTCATTTTGGCAAGATCATAGTTTTGCCCAAAAAATGCGGTGCCTGTGGTCGGGCGAGTTTTGCCAGTAATCACATCCATCAGGGTAGTTTTACCCGCCCCATTCGGCCCGATGATGCAGCGTAACTCACCCTCGGCAATGTACAGCGACAAATCATTCAAAGCCCGAAATGAGTCAAACCAGACACTGACTTTTTCCAGATATAAGGCAATCCCGTGACTAAAATCAGCTCCTTGCGGCTTGGCGCGACCATAGCCCTCACCAAGTTGACCGCCATGTTGAGCAGAGTCTATTAATACATCACTCATTTTAATCACGCTCCTTTTTAAAACGGTCAAATACGCCAATCACACCCTTAGGCAAGAATAAGGTCACGACAATGAATAACGCGCCTAAGATCAATAACCATGCTTCTGGTGCAGCAACAGTGAAATAGGTCTTCACTGCATTAATCAAGCCTGCACCCAAAATTGGACCAATCAAGGTGCCACGTCCACCCGCAGCCACCCAGACCGCCATTTCAATTGAGTTAACTGGATTCATTTCACTTGGGTTGATAATCCCTGCTTGTGGTACATACAGTGCCCCTGCAATCCCTGCAATTACAGCCGACAGCACCCATGCTGACAGTTTGTACCAAAGCGTACGATAACCGAGATATTGCAAGCGATTTTCACTGTCACGAATTGCGCCCAAAACCCGTCCATAAGGACGGTTCATCAATTGACGTAAGCCGAGGAAGCACAGCATGAGTACCAATGCAGTCACAAAGCACAACGTGGCTCGCATCGGTGCAGAGGTAATGTCAAAGCCGAGAATAGTTTTAAAGCCAGTGAAACCATTGTTGCCGCCAAAGCCTGTTTCATTACGGAAGAACAATAACGCTGCAGCAAAGGTCATAGCTTGAGTAATGATCGAGAAATACACGCCTTTGATCTTGGAACGAAAGGCAAAGAATCCAAAAATAAACGCGATCAAACCAGGTACAAGCACCACGAGTGCCAATGCCCAAGCGAAATGCTCAGTCCCGACCCAATACCATGGCAACTCAGTCCAGCTCAAGAAGCGCATAAAATCAGGCAGACCATCACCTGCCGATTGACGCATCAGGTACATGCCAAAGGCATAACCACCCAAGGCAAAATACAAACCATGCCCTAGACTCAAAATCCCTGCATAGCCCCAGACCAAATCCAGTGCCAAAGCCACCAAGGCCAAACACATGATCTTGCCAATCAAGGTGATCCAATAAGCAGACAGATAAAATGCCGAGTCAGGAGACAATAGGTGCAGCCAAGGGAGTAATAACAGCACCGCAAAACAGATTGCAATTGCCGCAGCGCTATAGGGTTTATCAGCAAATAAAGAAGTGATTTTCATTGGCTTACTCCACAAAACGGCCTTTGATGGCAAACAAACCTTGTGGACGCTTTTGGATAAACAAAATCACAAGAACCAAGAGAATAATTTTTGCCAGAACTGCCCCTAAACCAATTTCCAGCACCGTTCCACTGATACCCAATCCGAGTGCTGCCAATACTGCACCCCACACTTGACCCACACCACCCACTACGACCACAAGAAAAGCATCAATAATATAGTTCTGTCCTAGATCTGGACCAACATTACCGACCTGCGCCAAGGCACAACCTGCTAACCCTGCTAAACCAGAACCCAGACCAAAGGCCATCATGTCAATTCGCGCAGAACGGATGCCCACTGCACGTGCCATTTGACGGTTTTGCGTCACTGCACGCACAAATAAACCAAAGCGGGTTTTATTGAGCAGGAATACCAATAACAATAGGACAGCAATGGTGAAGCCAATAATGGCAATTCGGTTATAAGGCAACATCAGGCTCGGTGTAACTGCGATCCCACCACTTAACCACGCCACATTCGATACTTCGACATTTTGCGCACCAAACACCATACGCACCAATTGCATCAGGATCAGGCTCACCCCAAAAGTCGCAAGTAAAGTCTCCAATTGACGACCATACAGCGGGCGAATCACGGTGCGTTCAATCAACATACCCATCAAGGCACTCACTAGAAATGCCGCAGGAATCGCAGCCAATAGATACCAATCCACTAGCCCAGCAAAATGGGTTTTAAAAAAACTCTGGATCACATAGGTGGTATAGGCACCAATCATGATGAGCTCACCATGTGCCATGTTAATGACTCCAAGCAGACCATAAGTAATCGCTAAGCCGAGCGCTGCGAGCAGCAAAATGCTGGCCGTACTTAAGCCTGAAAATACATGCCCTGACCACTCACTGATTTGCAGACGGGTTTTAATTTTATTTTGTGCATCCAACAACGCTGCTTTCAATGCAGGATTGGTTTGTGGTTGTTCTAAAGTTTGGCTGATTAAGGCGAATACGTCAGGACGATTTGAATCTGCCAAGACTTTCACTGCTTCAAGTTTGGTGAACTCATCACTACTATTAAAATCCAAACGTGCTTTGAGCTGCGCTAAACGTGCTTTGACCTGATCATTCTTTTCATTCAGATAAAGTTGTTTAACCGTCACCAAATCAAGTTCAGCCAAATTATTTTCTAAAATATCAACCGCAGCTAAGCGTTGCGATGCATCAGTTGAACTGAGTTTGGCTTTGGCTTGACCAAAATTCAGAGCCTTGCGTAAAGTATTGACCAAAGTCACTTGGGATAAATCCGCAGGCCATTGTTCCAAGGCTTGCTGTTCAGGATAACTAAACAGTTTGTCATCATTTTTCAGCAAATACGTATTGCCTGCACTATCGGTATACAGCTCATTTTGATCAATATATGCCACCAGTTGATCCAGTTGTTCAATACTGGCTGGCCATTGATTGAGCATCGCTCGACGTGTCGCAAAATCTGACTTCACAAAGGTCTGAATGGCATCTTGAGAAGCTGTAGACGTCACGGTTGTTGCGGATGTGGCTTCTGCCCATGCTGGACTAAAAATCATCTGTGCCATGATGCAGAGCATTGCCAAAACATAGTGTTTCGCCATAGAACTCCCCTTATTTTACGGTTTTAAATAGATCAAAAAAATCAGAATAGAAAAGCCTGCTGCGGAGACAACAGGCTTGAAAAAAATTATTTAGGGATGTACGGACTCCAAGGCTCTGCCTTGATCGTTTGTGCTGTTTTATAAACTACATCGAATTGACCGTCACCACGGATTTGTCCAATCATCACCGGTTTATGCAGATGGTGATTAGTTTCATCCATTTTTAAGGTATAGCCTGATGGCGCAGCAAAGGTCTGACCTGCCATCGCATCACGCACTTTATCGACCTCAGTAGAACCCGCTTTTTCAACTGCTTGCTTCCACATATTGATACCCACATAAGTCGCTTCCATTGGATCGTTGGTCACCACTTTGTCTGCATTTGGAAGTTTGTATTCCACCGCATATTGTTTGAATTTATTCACAAACTCTGTGTTTTTAGGATTTTTCACTGACATGAAATAGTTCCATGCCGCTAAATGACCTACCAATGGTTTGGTATCGATACCACGTAATTCTTCCTCACCGACCGAGAAAGCCATGACGGGAATATCAGATGCTTTAATGCCTTGGTTGCCCAGTTCACGATAGAACGGCACATTGGAGTCACCATTGATGGTCGAGATCACTGCAGTCTTTTTACCCGCAGAGAACTTCTTAATATTGGAAACAATGGTTTGATAATTGCTGTGACCAAATGGTGTGTACTCTTCCATGATGTCGGCATCAGCGACGCCTTTCGACTTCAAGAAAGCACGTAAGATCTTATTGGTGGTGCGTGGATAGACATAATCTGTGCCGAGTAACACAAAGCGTTCGGCTTTACCGCCTTCATCCCCCATCAGATATTCAACCGCAGGAATCGCTTGTTGATTCGGTGCAGCACCGGTATAGAAGATGTTTTTAGATTGTTCCTGACCTTCATATTGCACTGGATAGAACAATAAACCATTTAGCTCTTCCACTACAGGCAACACTGATTTACGTGAAACGGATGTCCAGCAACCAAAAATTACTGCGACCTTATCTTGGGTAATCAACTGACGGGCTTTTTCTGCAAATAATGGCCAATCCGATGCAGGGTCAACAATCACTGGTTCTAATTTTTTACCCAGTACCCCACCATTGGCATTGATCTCATTAATGGTCATCAAAGCGGTGTCTTTCAGTGAAGTTTCAGAAATCGCCATGGTGCCTGAAAGCGAATGTAGAATCCCCACCTTAATCGTATCGCCACTCGCTGCGGGTGCAGTTTTGGCTTCTGTTTTGGTCTGTTCTGTTTTTTCTGCTGGTTTTGAACAGCCAACTAGACCGATCCCCATCATGGCTGCCATGAGCACTGACATCGACATCAATTTGTTTTGCATCTTGTTTCTCCACCCATCAATATTGTGATTTTTACTGGGTGGAGTTATTCAATTTCTGTGCCAACACAACAAGCTATTGTTTTTAATTGATTTAAATAAAATTTATGTCTTGATTTTTAAATCTTGTATACAACATTGCATACAAAAAATACCTACTGACCTAAAATGATGCAAATTTGTTCATTTCAGATGTAAACACTTCAAGCAAAGAAAAAGCCAAGCATTCGCTTGGCTTTGATCTATGCATTTGATGAAGTACTTAGACAGTAATATCCGCTAAATTACCCTTTTGTTCTAACCAGTGCTTACGGTCGGCTGAACGCTTTTTCGCAAGTAATTTATCCAATAAACCTGCGGTTAAATGTGCATCATCTAAATCCAACTGCACCAAACGACGCGTATTCGGGTCCATAGTCGTTTCACGTAATTGGCTGGCGTTCATCTCGCCCAAACCTTTAAATCGGGTGATCTGTGGATTCTTATTGCCTTTGACTTTTTTCAGGATGCTTTCAAGTTCATCATCATCCAAGGCATAGTACACCTCTTTACCAATATCAATACGATAGAGCGGTGGCATAGCGACGAACAGATGACCTTCTTCAACCAAGGTCGGGAAATGTTTTACGAATAAAGCGCATAATAAGGTTGCGATATGCAGACCATCCGAGTCCGCATCGGCAAGGATACAGATCTTGCCATAACGCAATTCAGACAGATCATCACTGCCCGGATCGACCCCGATCGCGATGGCAATATCATGTACTTCTTGAGAAGCCAAAACTTCATCCGATGAGACTTCCCAAGTATTCAGGATTTTTCCGCGAATCGGCATAATGGCTTGGAAATTCTTGTCGCGTGCCTGTTTGGCACTACCGCCCGCAGAATCCCCTTCGACAATAAACAACTCACTGTCTTCACGGGTTAAGCCGACGCAGTCTGCCAGTTTTCCAGGCAGTGCTGGACCTGCAACAATCTTCTTACGTTCAACTTTTTTCGCTGCTTTTAAACGACGTCCTGCTTTGGCGATCGCCATTTCAGCCAGTTGTGTCGCAATCTCAGCATGTTGATTCAGCCATAAGGCAAACGCATCTTTGGCAATGTTCAGTACAATATTTGATGCTTCACGACTGGATAAACGCTCTTTGGTTTGACCAGAAAATTGTGGCTCTTGGAATTTCAGCGATAAAATGAAGTTCACTCCATCCCAAACATCTTCCGCAGAGAGTTTCATATTACGCGGCAACAAATTACGTAATTCACAGAATTCACGTAAGGCTTCGGTCACACCTGAACGTAGACCATTGACATGAGTTCCGCCTTGCGCAGTCGGAATCAAGTTGACGTAGCTTTCTTGAATCTGCTCGCCACCTTCCACATTCCAACAAATCGCAAATTCACACGCTGCGCGGTCTGCTTGGCCGCTGCTAACAAAAGCAGGATCTGGCAAGATGTCACGATCTTGCAGTTCATCCATCAAATAGTCGACTAGACCATTTTCAAACTGCCACTCGATCTTTTCATTATTAATTTTATCGTCATAAATAATCTTTAAGCCCGCAGCTAAAACAGCTTTGGCTTTTAAATTATGTTTCAGTGCTTTAAGCGCAAATTTAGGGCTATCAAAATATTTAGTTTCAGGCCAAAAACGTACTGTGGTTCCTGTCGCACGCTTTGCAACCTTACCCTCTAAGACTGACAAAGGCGCAACAGGTTCACCTTGTTCAAAAGCCATTTGGTACAGATTGCCTTGACGCTGTACAGCAACTTCAACACGAGTCGATAAGGCATTGACAACAGAAATTCCGACGCCATGCAAACCACCAGAAAACTGATAGTTATCGGTACTGAATTTACCGCCTGCATGCAGCTTGGTCAAAATGATTTCGATACCGCTTTGTCCATATTCAGGGTGAATATCGACTGGCATTCCGCGGCCATTATCTTCAACTGACAATGAGCCATCTTCATAGACTGTGACACAAATCTGGTTGGCATGACCTGCAAGTGCTTCATCGACTGCATTATCAATCACCTCTTGCGCCAAATGGTTTGGACGTGAGGTATCGGTATACATGCCCGGTCGACGACGAACTGGATCTAAACCAGAAAGAACTTCAAGGGATTGTGCCGTGTATTGTGTCACTTGGTCTGACTTCCTTATTGGATGGCTGCCGATAAAAATTCGAGAACTAAAGGTAATTTTTCTTCAAAATCATCCATTGCATGATTACCATCTGCGTCGGTTAAAATCAATGAGGATGGATGAACTGCACTATAATAGCGTTGAGCTTCACGATAATCCAAAACTTCGTCGCCTTGTTGCAAAAGCACCAGAATTTTATCAGCATGAACGAGCTGCGTGTCAGCAATCGATTGTAATTGCTGCAGTTGATCGGCATCAAGTGTCCATGATGCAGTGACTTTGAGTGGGATTTGTTCAATCCCAAATAAATCTTCGAATAATTGCCATGGTCGCATAGCAGGATTAATCAATACAGCAGCACAGCCATATTTTGCGACAAGATATGTCGCATAAAAACCACCAAGGCTGCTGCCAACCAAAACTACTTTATCCTGCGATAAATTTTCGATAAGCTGAGAGAGTTGTTGCAGCACTTGATTGGGGGATTGGTTTAAATCAGGTAAATGCACCCGTATCGCATCATGCTGTGCACAATATTGTTGCAACTGCTGCCCTTTTATCGACATCGGACTGCTTCGAAAACCATGTAGATAGATAATTTGCATACGCACCAAAATAGGCAAGGACTTGACATAAAGTGAAATAAATCACATTATTTTGATTAATAGTTAAACAAATAACAATATAAATTACATTTAAGCTGGATATTGTCTGACACAAAAAACGATACTGTACTCCGTTCATCAGTATTCTAAAAAAATTACGTATGAAAGACATAAGATGTAAGCGTTTGTTGTAGTTTATCTAAACAATATTCAGAAAAATCACTTCAAACCTTCGGTATATATCAAGGATGGGGAAATCAATATGCCAAGTTTAACACCTCTGCATGAAACCTATTGTAAGTGGGATCGTACGCCCCCGAGTCAGGCAGATGTTTTGGAGGGTTTGGCACAGCTGGTCAGTACTAGCCTCAGTGGTGTACATGAACTGATCCAAGTCGTACAAACTGAGGTATTAAGGACAACGCTCGGTTTAAGTGCACAAAAAGCCAAACAATTACAAAAGCACCCGCAACTGCAAAAGTTTTATCAGTTTTCTTATGTTGCCCTACAAAAATATGGTAGTCATTTTCTGGCGCCCAATTTACGTCGTATTATTGAAAAATTTCCAGTCTTACATGACAAGCCCTTAACCCCAACTCTACATTTTGTGGTCGGTGCGCTGAATGGGATTTTTGGTGATTTCTTTTTAAAGCAACACAATCCAATGGCTTTGCCGATGGTGCTTTATGATCACTATGGTTCTTTACAGCAGGGCGAACTAACAGGGCGTGTGGTGATTCTTGCACATGGTTTATGTATGAACCATTTGACTTGGTCGAATCATCGCTATGGTGGGATTGGTGAGCGTTTGCTCGCGCAACGTGATAACAACACCATGTTGTATTTGAATTACAACACTGGACGCCGAATTTCCGCCAATGGCCGTAGTTTTGCCAATACCTTAGAAGATTTGGTACAGCGTAATCCACGCATCACCAGTATCGATCTGATCGGGCACAGTATGGGCGGCTTGGTTTCGCGTAGTGCCCTGTTTTATGGCAAACAGAATCTGTATCAATGGGTGCATATGGTCGAGAATCTGGTCTGCATCGGTTCGCCACATCATGGTGCAGTACTTGAACGCTTTGGTTTCGTCTTGCAGGACAAACTTGGTGGATTCCCGTTTATCAACTTGCTTGGTCAGTTGGTGAATGTGCGTAGTAACGGCATACTCGATCTACGTTATGGCAGTGTCCGTGATGATGACTGGGAACATAATGATGCCCGCATTGGTTTTGCTGACGACAATCGTAAACCTGCACCGCTACCGTCCCATATCAATACCTTCTTGATTGCAGGGACTTTAGAATTTGAGAAGTTACGTAATAAAGCGCTGTCTGTGATTGGGGATTATCTGGTCAGTGTGAAAAGTGCTTTGGGTGAACATCAAAATCCACGTTTCCAACTGAAATTACCTGACACCCATAAAGCGGTTTTCTATGGGCTGAATCATTTTGAAATTCAGTATCATTCCAGTGTAGCTGAGCAGATTACCCGCTGGTTATATCCAGATGCTAAAGAGAAGGTTGAAGCCGGTGTACAAACCCATATGATCAATGTACCCCATAACTATACCTTTGATGATTTAGAAGGCATTGTTGAGACCTAAAAGATAGAAGCTCAGTTAGGTTCTAGCTGAGCTTTTCAATAGATAAAACTAACTGTAATTTTTACTCTTTAAATCGATCATAAACTCTATATTTAAAAATATTTCGAATCGATGTTTCTTGAAACAAATACCCATTAAGCACAGATACAATATTGCGATCATTTCCTGACTTCGCACAGGATAAATTCACATCCACTGAATCCTCGACTTTAAAGCCTTCTTTTTTAAGTTTTGTTCGATCTATCTCTCTGGAGTATTCGAATGAGTTATTAGGATTATAGATCATAATAAGATCAGTTCGATTGTGCTTCATATATGCCCAATAAATATAATAATCCGTATTCTTGTATAGAACATGATTACAAGTTCCTGTAGATATCCAGTTTTTATCTTTTAAGTTAAAACCAATTTCTTTTGCTAATTCTTTATTTTTCTTATTAAAACCATCCTCCCAGATATCAGGACATTCTATATCTTCTAACACCTTCACTTTTACAGCAGTTTCATTCCAATACTTTGTACATTGGTTCGTGCTTTCTGCATATAAGCTCATACTATTGAGCAGAATAGCTGAGGCTATCGCTAGCTTTATTCCCTTCATCTCTATCTCAAACGAATCCAAAATTATTGGAAAAATAATATTGTGGTTGGTCTTACTTAACAAAATCACCTTGGTCATTTAATTTTAGTTTTAGATCTTTTCCATCTTCTTTATATAAAACTTCATACTTCTGATTAATGACAATATTTTGAGATGCATCTAAGGTAATGCTTTTAACCAAGCCAAACCTGTTGACCGTTGTCAGATTTATTTCTGGAGTTTCAGCTTCACTTGTTGAGGGGGACACGATCAATAAAACACCCGCTCTTGTTTCTGGGAAAACGACCGAATCGCCATAGCTTGGGTTAATAAATTTATAAATTTTGATCAAACCAACACTATCAATTAAGTTAATTGAGCCACAATTCATTCTCTGTGCAGATAAAATACAATTCAGATGAGCATTTGAGCTATAAGGAAGCGAAGTGATCGGGAAACCATCATCATTTTTTAACTTTGCAGGATTTGGTGAAGCTTTATGTATTTGGTTTTGATGAGAAATTTCATATTTCTTTTCTGAGGCAGTGCTACAGGAAGCAGTTATGATGCTGAGGCTGACTAAACCGAGGATACATGTATATTTTTTACAAGAAGAATGCATAATAAACCCCTTTAGAATAAAAACCGAACCAAAATCTAAATTGAATTACTTAATATCTTTTTCAGCTGCTAAAACACCTGTAGTTTCACAACCTAATGTTGAAGAAATACATTTTAAGCTACTATTCAAAACAACCTTGAATGGGGAAATTTTTCCGTCTTGATAAGTTTTAACATTTGCAAGATACGTATACTGTCCTTTCTTAGCATCATATGTTACCTGATCACCCATAAGTAGGTCTGTTTGTTCATTCTTATCTTCACTATCAGAAAGTATAACAGGTATTTCTATAAAACTATTATTCCTTATATTATATAAAAAAGTAGTGACTTGATTTCTTTTAAATGGAATTTTAACATAATTAATAGTGCTTACTTCTCTCACTCTAAAAGCTAAAATATCTTTATCGTGATACAGCAAAGAGAAATCAACATTAGACTGCAAAGACACTGTCGTCCTTAAAACATTATATACATCTTTTCCATTTAAAACTTGAACCCCATATTTCTTTAATGTGTAGTTAATATTTTTCTTTGTTTTATCAATATTACCAAAATCCGTTAACTTTATTTTTAAATTAGGATTAATAACAGAATACTTATTATAAACATCTATATATTCCACAGGTGATTTTACTTGAATAGAGTCTTGCAAATAATCACTCCATGAAGAATTTTCTTTTGCATGACAAACGTTAAGATAAAAACAACATGTAACTACTACTTTTAAGCAAAATAATTTATTCATAATATTTATTTCAATCCTCCTACAAAATATTAGATTAATTTATAAAAAATCAAACAAAATATACGCCCCAAAACTATTGAGCTGCATTAAAAATACTACTAAATATAGTGTTCAAATTCACCTAGTTTAAATTTCTCATTAAGAATTTCCCATTTCTATCTTTATACTTAATCACTCCTGAGCTATCAATTGAGTAATAATCACCTATCTTTTCTATTTCCAGTTTTGGCTTAATTTTAATCAAATAAAATTCTGATTTAGCCTCTTCATCTGTATCTACATATTTTTCAGCTATAGAGTAAACTATATCATTACCTTTAGATATAAATCTAAAATTATCTACATTGAGATCTTTTATCCTACTATCTGATAAAATTTTCCCTTCCAATGGAAGTTCATCTAAAATTTTCGTTGACTGATAAGAATAATATTTTATATTACTTATTTTTCTACATTCTTTTTCAGATTTATTTTCTCTACACTCTGAATAAAAATTTGATGATATAGGATAGCCAATTACTCTAATATTTTTCTCTATTTTATTGATTTCTTTGGCGAGTAACAAACCACTTGATATTACCAAACTAACAGAAAATATCATTACTGTTTTCAAAAATCTCATTTCCAATTCTCTATTATTTAAAACCAATTACTATCATTTTTTATTTTAAAAGATATACCCCAACTCGAATGGGGTATATCACACTATTCTTATTTTAAATTTTTCTTTAATAGCTTTCCATTCTCATTTTTATAACTAATCACTCCAGAGTTATCAATTGAGTAATAATCACCTATTTTCTCTACCACTAGCTCAGGTTTTATTTTTATCAAATAAAATTCAGAACTAGTTCCTTCATCTGTTTCTATATACTTTTCAGCAATAGAATAAAAGCTATCTTTCATTTTAGGAAGGAACCTAAAAGTATTTGCATTCAATGAATCTATTTTCGAATTATCAAACATATTCACAAAATCAGGAGATATTTTCTTTAACTCAGATAAAGAATATGCCCGATTATTAGACCTTTCAAGCTGTTCACATTTTTTCACTGGATTTTTCTCAGTACAGTTAGAGAAAAAATCAGATGAGATTGGTGTTTTTATAAAAACCAAGTTATTATCATTGTTTTTTTGACTTATATTTTCTATAACACTTACCTTCACAAAAGCATTATCAATAATTTTAAAGCATGCTTTTGAGTTTAAATAGGTATCTCTATAAGAATATAAATCCCCAGATATACACAACTCATCTTTTCCAGCAGAGTAATTAAAATCAGCTTTTGCCTTATTTACTTGATAATTCAAAGGGTAAACTTTATAATTTTTTTGATTTAAAACAGCCAACCTAAAATATTTACCATCATCAATTTTTATTACAGAATAATCTTTATTAAAATCTGGTTTCATTCCAATATTTTTTTCAAAAATTTTAATCTTATCCGTTTTACAGTAATAATTATCTACATCATAGTCAAAACCACAAGGCTCAACTTTAATATTTTGATTGTTTTTTTGCTCTACAGATTTAGCATTACAGCCTATAGTTAGGCCCATTGCTGATAATAATAATACGTATGGTAGTCTTTTCACTGTTTATCTCACTTTTGATGTTGCTGATGGTACTTCAAAATTTTTTCCAAAATTTCTTTTACCATTTTTGTAGAGCCCTGATTTGCATGATTGGCCTTACTTTCATAAAAAGACTTTGTTCCATCTGAAACATAGCCGCCATTCTTTTTACTAATTTTCAGTCCATTAGGTGTTGCTATTGATGCCCATTCTTTTGAAGCTTCATATTGGGCCAATTGTACGGTACCTTTCCCCTGTAATACAAATGCCCCCAAAGTCGGTCTCTTTGAAGGAATTAAATATTCTCGAAAAATCCTCTCTTGTAAATTGGCATCAAATTTTTCTTCTCCAGTTAATCCTAATTTTAATTTAGCCTCTCGCATAGGGTCTGGAGTAATTTGATATTTACCCACTGCAAACATTCTTGTAGTATTATTTGGTGACAGACTATATGTTTGTATTATCTGGTTAATTGTTTTATTGGTAACAGTGCCAGCGGCAGGTCGCAAGTATGAATGGATTACTTTATTATTAATAGTTCCTGTATTATAAGACTCATAATTACCTGATCACCCATAAGTAGGTCTGTTTGTTCACTCTTATCTTCACTATCAGAGTGTATAACGGGTATTCCTATAAAATTATTATTTATATTTTCAACAATCATTCCATTACTAACACCCTTTGATGAATGCACACTTTTATTTTCATATTTAATTAAAATTTCAACTAGCTTTTTAGAGTGGAAAGTATAGGTAATAGCTGAGTCAGGATTAAAATAGTGATACAACTTCCCATATCATTCATTAAATTATGTTTTGAAGAAAAATTAATTTCATAATATTTATCATCAATAGAATAAGCTTCTCACTGAAAATATAAAGACTTAAAATTCAATCAGTTTTCAACAAAACATAAATGGTATTATTTAAAACTTACAATTCATTTTATATAGCTTATCTTATCAACCACACAAATTAAATTGGTATAATGAAACATAGAATCAGCTGAATACAAACCTTTACACGTTATTTTTGCAGGTTTACTATACTCAACTTTATATTTCACATCTAAATAGTTCAACTGAATTTCTTTTATTTTTTTATACTCCTCACCTTCTTCTTTTAAATAAAAATCTCTAGCAGCTGGCAACAAAATAACATCATACGGATGTGCTTTATTTTGCTCATCTATACTTTTTTTATTTAATATATGACCTGTCAAGACAGTAAAATTATCACTCGCATATGTTTGCGATAAAAATATGGTGTTCGCTACTATAGCAAAAAACAAAGTATTTACTTTTAGATTAATCATCATGGTTCTCTACTTTTACTAATTTACCTTCCTCATCCCACTCTTTCCATTCACCCACTTTCATTCCCTTTTTATATGTACCATCATAGATAAAAACTTGAGGGTTCATTGTATATTTTTCATAACATCTACCATCTTCTAGACCATCTTTATAATTGCACTCACCTGTTAATTTTCCATCTTCATTCCAATTTTTACTAATACCATTTATTTTACCTGCTTTATAATTTGTTTCTTCCTTTAAATTTCCATTTTCATACCAAACACGCCATAGACCATTTTCTTTATGATCATTATATTCTGTCTCCGCTGCTTTACTACCAGACTCATACCATACAACTCTAGAGCCTTCTCTCGGATAATATGATGTATCAGCTTGTTCATTATAAACATAATCCAATTTACCATCTGTTAAGATATACGGATCCGTTTGTTTCTTACCCGAAATATAGAAATCCTGAACTAAAATTTTTTGCCCATCTAACTTTTTTAATAAAACTCGATAAAATTCTGCCTGTTCTTTTGTCGTCGCTTCTTGACCAGATGATTCTGCATTCTTCATATACAAGATAACCGAATCAGTACTTTGATCATGAGTTTCAAGTTTTTGTTCAGTTTTCTCATTTAAGTGCTGATTTTGAGTTTCTGATTGTGAACAAGCACTTAAAAAAAATAGGGAAGTAAAAAAACAGATGGTACTAAATTTCATAAATATATCCTGATTCTACCGTGTTGCATTGCTTGTACGAACTGTTTTTAGCCCTAAAGCTCCATATAAATCATCAACCGACATTTTCTTTTCCAGAACTTGAGATTTCGAAAACTCATGATAAGCTTTTGGTATATAAAATCTATAAGCTGATATTGATTTACTTGCAATTGTGATTTGATCATCCTGATTCCCACCTATTATAAGAAATCGACCACTGGTCTTATCTAAACAATAAACAAAACCAACATGACCAAAGCCTGATTTAGCTTCTGGACTAGCTCCCGAGGATGTGGGGATAGTTGCCAATGCACCAAAAATAGGCTTTGTTATTTTAACAAAATTTTTTGTATCACGACGAAAGCTTAATGCGCTTGCTGGCTCAGCTGATTTTGCATATTTAGCTTCTTGTAAGCAATAATTTGCAAATGATGCACACCATGCTTGAGTTGAACCAACCAAGGTATTGATTTTACTACCCGTTAACATATGGTAGTTATCTTGTTTTGTAATGACACCCTCTCTTTTGCCATACCATTGTTTTAGCTCCCGAATCACAATTGGCATCCATGGCGCCTCTCGATTATTCACAGGTAAAATCGCTAATCCCTCACCTGTTCCTGATTTAGTTCTTGTAACCTCTTGAATATTATTCCCTAAACTAGAGACAGCCTTAGTTATTGAAGTCAGGGCTGCTGTCCCAACTCCATTTGATTCTTGCTTTTTTGTTTCACTTTTTTGTTTAGTATGAGGACTAGAAACAGAAGAAGGTATTGTAACTATTTGACCAACTAAAATCGTATCTCTTTCTTTAATCTGCGGATTCGCTTTCATAAAACTATCAATTGAGATACCTTTTAATTTACAAATTTTATAAATTGTATCTCCAGATTTAACTCTATAAATATTTGTAGAACTATTTCTACTTTTACCTTTTTGTTGCTCATTATTTTTTTTTGCAAAATATCCTATCGAAAGTATTTGACCTGCATAAATTTCATTTGCATTTTTTATATTATTCCACTGTTGAATTTGTTGAGCGGTTACTCGAAAGCGCTTTGCTATTTTTGAGAGTACATCCCCATTGACAACAACATAGTCAATTCTTGGTATATCATCTTTTTTTCCACTAAAAGACCCGTTCTGAGGCATTAACTTACTGGTAAAACGGGCTGCATTATTAACTAAACTAACCACTTGAGACTCAACAGAAGTGACCACCTCTCCAATTAATGTTTCACAGCCATCCACCATAGTACTAAAAGATATCTTCTCTCCTTGTTTTACATGAGGAATGGGTGGCAAATTACCATTTTTATTCGTGACATACTCTTTTTTCTTATCATTATGATTAATTATAATTTTTTGATCAGCTAATGGATTAGAACCATTATTAACATTTACAGTTGTAGTACTAATCCATTTATCAGAACGCGGAGGTTGTGTATTTGTATTATAATACCCTTCCTTACGCTCCATAGCATCCATTAATTTCTCAATTCCTTTATCATCTAAAGATGACAATACAGTTGAGCGATTAAAACCTGTATGTTTTATTAAATAAGCAATATATGCTTCAGTATCATTCTCATTAGGTGGCGCATAAATATATAGGGCATCTTTTAATGAGTAATTGTTATATTTACGTCTGAGTAAGGCCTTTTTTTCTCGCCTTCCTATTTCATAGCTTTCGAAAATAGCAAAGTTTCCACTTTTCGTATTTCCAGTACCAATTTGTCCTGGATACATTCCTTTATCTTTTGGTCTCATATTTCCAGGGTTATTAAATCTCCAAGCAATTGTCCCTCCTGTTCTTAATAATATTTTCCCATCATCTGCAAGATATTGAACAGTCAATGTTGGTCTGTCATGAGATGCTTTAATAAATTTCGGCATAATTATATTCCTATTTATTTATTATTGAATTTATTAGGTCTGAATCAAGAAAATCATGCTCAATATTTTCATCTTCAAACTCACAATATAAATTTTCTGGAATTTCGACTTCATTTCCTGATTCATTTTCGCCACTAGGAGATAATTCTTGAACATCAATTTTCCATAACTCCTTACCAATCGATAACTCTACCTCATCTTCAGTATCACTGAAAATTCGTGGTAATTTTGTTTCAGTGATCACACCACTTGAAAGTATTTCCCCACTTTCTTTATTAATAATTTTATAAGGTTGGTTAACAAAACCCATTAGATCAAAGTTCATATCATTACCAAATGGGGCAAATCTCAAGCTAAATTTATTCTTTTCTATTTTAGGTAAATCATATTTTGGTATAGAAATATTTTCACCACTTAAAAAAATATGCTGCCCACTCTTCACCTCAAACTTGCCACCTGTTTTTATAAACACTCCACCTCCATTTACAATTAGTTGACTACCTCCAGCTTTAATATCAATTTCTTTCGCACTCGTAAGCTCAATTTTTTCCTCTGTCGAAATTAATCTAATGACCTTCCTAGCAATCACTTCAATTAGATCATCCTGCGCCTGCAACTCCAATTTCCCTTTCGCTGCATAAGCCCTAAAGCCCTTTTGTGCAGCAAACAAGCTGATCTTGTCCTGTGCATGCCCAATAATATTCTTCTGTGCGCTCAAGTTAATTGAGCCACTGGCACTCTCGGCAATATCCTGAGAGGCCTGTAAGATAATATTTTCAGGCGTGGTTAATGCAATCCCATTCGGCGATGCCAACAACATCAACGCCTGTCTGAAAATCTTGCCTTGCTCTTGCTGTTTGGCATTCGAACTGCTTTCCAAACCTTGGGTATAGCCCTCCATAAAGCCCTGTAACGAACTCAATGCTTTGGACGGGGTCACTTCTAACTTGCTGCCTTTACTAAAGGTGCCGCAAGTACTCATCAGCTCAAAATCTTTAATATCGACATTGGCCAAAACATTGCCGACTTCTTTAATACTTTCAAACGGGTTTTGCTGAATCCGATCTTTAATACTGGCAAGCTTGCCTTTGACTATATCAGCGCCATGCTCTTCTACGTTTTCAATGAACTCTTTCAGATTTTCAACCGCATCTTTGGCATCGCTAAAGAACGCATTAAACTCATCTACCGCGTTTTTGGCGTTGCCGCCGAGTGCACCAATATCCTCAATAAAACCACCACAATCCTTTAAAGCATGAATCGGATCATTACTCATCCCTTCTTTAAATAGATTTAAAGTGCTATCCAGTGCTTGACCTGTGGTTTTAAGTTCCAATGACTGAATAAACTTCGGTAGACGGTTAATCACATTTAGCGCATCAGTCTGTTGCTTCGCAGCCACCTCACTGAGCATTTTCATACTGTCATAGCCCTGTGACAGCAAAGATTGCGCTTGCGCAGCTTCCAGATGATCAGCAATGGCCTGTTCTTGGGCATAGGTACTAATCAGCATACCCTTACCTGCCCGTACAGCGCCCCAAGCATCCGTTCTGAGCTCAAAGCCCTCGCCACGACCGTTACTGGTTTCCTGTACTTTAGGGTGACTCAAATTACCTAAGTTCAACTGTGTTGCCGCATGACTACTTTGCAACTGGGTACTAATTTGCCCTGTCGTATCATCAAAACGTAACTGGTTAAAACCATTGCCATTCACTTCCTGACTGCGGATACCGCTGAGTTTTTTAGTGTCGGGAAGCTGCCCTTTGACATCAAATTTGGTCGGAGAACGCTGTGCTTCATGGATTCGCCCTGTCACAAAAGGACGATCGATATTGCCATCAAAGAAGTCGATGACCACCACCTCACCAATACGCGGCAAGAAGCGTGCTCCATAGCCTTCCCCCGCCCAAGGGGTCAGGACATCCACCCATGCGGAGTCGGTGTCATTGTCATTGCTGCCCGCACCGCCATCATGTCCATGATCATCACTACGGGTAAACAGAAAACGTACCTTAATCCGTCCCCACTCATCCACATAGATGGTTTCCCCTTCAGGCCCCACTACTTTGGCGCGTTGCGGATAGGCGATCGGACGATGCAATTCTGGATCATATTCAGGGGTGATTTTGATCTGACGGCGAATCAAGGTCAGCTCATTGCCTTGGCGCTCGATGTCGTCATAGCCTCGTTGATCCCAGCGGCTTTGGCTGAGCAGTTGACTGACCTGTTGCTGTAAATCTTTCGGTAAATTATTTTGATTATAGAAATTCTTGGCAATAATCAGGAACTCCTGATCGGCCCCTGCATGCTGATCAATTTCAGGATGTTCCCTGAGATTAAACCAATAACCAACTTGGCTATCGCGCACAGTACTATAAGCCTTAAAATATTTGGCTTGGCTGGCATACATGTCATTGAATTGTTGATTCAGTTTTTCTAACTGACTACCGCCTGAAGCTGTGGCTTGGTCTTCACCCTTTAAGTCCTGCATCCAAGCTGGGCTGATATGCCATGCCTGCTCAAGGCTTAAACTGGCAGAATCAAAACTTTCCGAATGGTTATGACTAGTGACCACTGAACCTGCACCTTCTTCTTGTGCCAAGGCATCAGGCTGCCAACGTTGCAGATGCACCGCAGTCGGCTGCAAACTACGCACCGCCACGAAACTGGTCATGCTGTCTTGGAATTCAGTAGCACTGCTGCGGTGATAGCGAATACTCCGTCGAGCTAAAGCCTGATATTGACTATTATCATCAATCAATCTCAGCTTCTGCGCTTTGGCAGGTGTACTTGAATGTGGCACAAAAAGCTCAGCTTCATCAATCAGCCAGTTTATGCCTTCACTGCGCCATAGGCGTGTAAGAAAAGAATAGTCGGATTCATTATGACCCATTACAAATGGGCGTATATCATAATTCTGGCTTAAGCCATTCAGATCCAGACTCAAACTTGCCGCAAATAGTGGACTTCTTTGCTGCCATTCTTTGAACAAAACTTCGGTGATTTCCACAATCGTTTTATTCATAAAAACACGGCTATTACGGCGCTTATGCCATAAATGGGTTGCATCGTGTACAGTCAGCTTATACAGCGTTAATGCACCATCACTCTGTCCATAACTGGCCTCGGTCACAATCCCCGTGGTGCGAAATAGTTGCCCTGAATCAGTGACCTGATCAACTGCAACCTGAGTCCCAATAAATTGTTTGAGAGGAATCTGGGCATTGGTCGAAAGACAAATCAGCTCTGCTTCCAAACCCACATTGAGTTGATGCTGGCCTTGTATGCGTTGTAAAAAAACTTGATTATTCAGTAGATTATTAGAAAATTGTACGTGGATGGCACGTTTCTGTGCATTTAGCCCTATTTTTTCTAATACATTAAATATATTAAAAAGCATTTTTTATAATCAGATCGTACGGGGAATCGGCTGAACTTTATAAAAAACAGACCTGACTGTCTACAAAAAAACGACCATTTTTAGTAAAAAGTTACACTTTTTTTGACTAAGTGACAAAATAAACCCGAAACATGCATCCATATTTCGGGTTTAAAATTACTTAGAACAACGATCCGCTTATTTTTGTGTAACGCGATAGTTTCTAAATAACTGCCATAAGCAAATTAATAAAATCAAACTAAAATAAACCAGAGACCATACTGGCAATGACTGTCCGAGAAAAGTCCAATCGACCGCGGCACACTCACCTGAACCCGAAAGTACTTCTTGCAGTACCGTTTTCATCGGTAACGCATCAACCAAATAATCTAAACCAGGTCCACAGCTTGGCACTTTATCAGGTGGTAAGCTCTGCAACCAAACATGGCGTGCAGCAACACCAACAGACCAGCCAATTGATAAAGTTGCCAAGAATGCATAAAAGCGTTTGAAGCCATTTGAAACTGGATTATGGATAAATGCTACCAGTGCGATTAAACCCATTCCAATTAAGCCAAGGCGTTGGAAAATACAGAGTGGACAAGGATCCAAACCTTGCACATGTTCTAAATACAACGCAAATGAGATACCAATAATGCTGGTCAGTACCAGTAATGCACTGACTAAGCGGTAATTCCATCGCATGGGAAGTCCTCTAAAATTTTAACGGTATTGTGCAAGATATTGTTCAAAACTCATGTCGTTATCTTGTTCAAGTTGCGCCTGTTTTTGCAACGAAGTTTGCGCCAATTGTTCAAAATAGTGTTTGCGTTCTTCACTGAGTGGATGTTGATCATAATGGTCAACATGTTGCTGCGCCATGACACTACCAAAATTCCATGTGCCACCATGTTGTAAAGTATCTGCAATTACATGGGCTGAAGGCGTGTTTTCAACATGATCTAAGCGTTGTTGCATCACCTGAATCGCATCTCGATACAACTGAGTATCATCCATTTGATCTAGTATATTGGCACAGGCCTGAATCGCATTTAAATGAGTTTGTGCCCAGTCTTTCAATGGAATGGAGTGACCGCCCTCTTCGATCTTAGCGTCTGCCGCACGACCGCGATTCACCACTTCAGTTTGGTTACGATCAATTTGCTCTTGTTCTTCAGCAAAGAGATCTGGACTGTCTTTAAGTAAGCAATATAAAGCTAAACTCTCAAGAAACCCTGCCGAAATTTCATCAATCCCAATCGCGCTATACGGATTCACATCGACTGCACGTAATTCGACATAGCCGACACCACGATTTTTTAACGCTTGCGAAGGTGTTTCACCCGCTTGTGGCACCTGTTTAGGACGCACCAGACTGTAGTATTCATTTTCAATCTGTAATACGTGATCATTGATTTGAATTGGCTCGCCCAGTTCATCATTTAAACCGAGTTGGGTAAATTCTGGATATGGGGTATGCACGGCTTTTTGTAAGCCATCTAAGTAATCATGCAGGTCGTTATAATGAATTCCGAGTTCTTTTTGTGCTGAGTTTTGATAACCCAAACGGCCCATCCGCAATGCTGTTGCTTCAGGTAAATAGAGTGTGCCTTTCACTAAAGGCTGTAAGTGATGCTGACGACCTGTCAAAAAGCAACGACACACCGATGGACTTGCGCCCAACATATACATCACTAAAGGAATCAGACGAATAAAATTACGGATCAAGCCAAAATAACGGTGACTACGATAATCTTGCGGACTGAGCTGTTTTAATTCTGGATTGCTTTCATGCTGCTGCAAAACAGCAAATAATTGTTCTGGAAAAGATAAATTATAATGAACCCCTGAAATGGTTTGCATACGCCGTCCGTAACGCACGCCTAAACCACGACGGTATAAGGTTTTAAAGCGGCCAATATTAGAACTGCCATATTGTGCGAGCTTAATATTTTCTTCGTTATCATCCAACATGCATGGCATTGACAAAGGCCAGAGTTTTTCACCTTCTTCTAGCTGCTGATGCACCACGCTATGAATGTCGCTCAATTCGTTTAAAGCTGCAGCAATGGTACTTTGTGGCGTGGTAATGAACTCCATCAACGCTTCTGAATAATCAGTGGTGATATGCGGATGTGTGAGTGCTGAGCCTAAAGCGATGGGGTGATTTTGTTGTGATAAAAATCCATTGCTTTGCATGCGTAGGCTTTCACGCTCAATCCCACGTAACATCCCCTTTAATAGCGAGGCATCTACCCAAGTTGGTATCACAGAGGAAGTAAGGCTGGGTTGATTCATATTCTATGCTCGCTTATTCAAGATCAGTCGACCAAATTCATGGTAGCGACGTCGTCGATTCTACAGACATGCTGTGCATGCCAATCCCTTCGACTCAGCCAATTATAACGACAATTACAATCTAGTCATCTGATTTAGTTTGGCAATTTTTATCACAATCTTGTTACATAAGACACGCAAAAATTGTGATTTTATTGAAAAATAAATCTTCCAATGGATACTCGCCCATGCAAGCGCAAGACATTCTTAATTTTTGGTTTGACCCTGATCATCGTTCACTTTGGTTTGCCAAAAGTGATGATTTCGATGCAAAAATTCGTGCGTCCTTTGCAGAGATTCATCAGCAAGCTGCTCAAGCCGAACTATGGTCGTGGCGTCAAACGCCTGAAGGTCGTTTGGCTGAAATTATTGTACTCGATCAGTTCTCACGAAACTTATATCGAGATCAAGCACAGGCCTTTGCCTACGACAGCTTGGCATTAACCCTGTCACAAGAAGCGATTAGCTTACAACTAGATGCACAACTCAGCCCAGATCAGCGTTCATTTTTATATATGCCGTTTATGCATAGTGAATCCAAACTCATACATGAATTTGCACTGAAACTGTTCCAACGCTTAGGCAATGAAATTAACCTAAACTTTGAGAAAAAGCATAAAGTGATCATTGATCGTTTTGGTCGTTATCCGCATCGCAATGCAATTTTAGGCCGTAACTCAAGCGCTGAAGAACTGGAATTTTTAACTCAACCGAACAGTAGTTTTTAAGTCGATCTCCCTCGACACTGTACACAGGAATGGCATATGAAAGCTTTATTAATATGCACCCCGCTCCTTGTCGCATTGACATTTGCAGGATGTGCAACGGTTCCCTCCAAACCCAGAACCTTTGACCAACTCGGTCAATTCACCGCTTATCCGTTAAATAACAAAACTTACCGCGTTGGTTTCCAAGCAGATAACAATTTGAGTTATGGTACGGCTGAGGAAATTACCCTACTTAAGGCAGCGCAAACCACGGTCAAAAATGGGTTCCGCTATTTTAGTGTAGTGGATGATCCAAGTAATGCCCGCCATAAAACACCTCGTCAGGCGGTAATTTATCCAACGCCTTCGTATTATCCTTATGGTTATTATCGTCGTCATCCTGCCTTTTGGCCGGATCCATTCTACGATACTCCACAAGTGGTCAATATTGATCCAATTCAAGTATCGTATACTATCGAGTGCTTTAAGACTCAGCAGCAATCACCTGATGCTTTTGATGCGCAACTGATTTTACAGTCCTTAGGTCCAAAATATGGTCTGAGTCCAACAGGAGACGTGTTGCAACCACCTGCACCACCTCAAAACAAAAAGTAAATTAAAAGGATGGCTCAATGAGTTCAGTCGAAGAAATCCACGTCCCAAGCTTACAACGAAGTAAATACTTCGCCACCATGGCACTGATTATTGCAGTCGTGTCATGGGTCGCTTTAATGGTCGCGGCACATTTCCTGCCTGAATATAAATGGCTTATCCATATTTTTATGCTCGGTGCAGAAGCTGGCGTGGTCGGTGGCTTAGCCGATTGGTATGCGGTCACAGTATTATTCCGCAACCCTTTCGGCAGAATGCCGCTGCCCAAACTGTTGCGTGATCACACTGAAATTATTCCACGGAATAAAGCGCGTATTGCCGAATCAATGGGACGCTTTGTACAGGAAAATTTCTTATCGCCACAAATTGTGGAACGTAGCTTACAAAATGCCGATATCAGTTTGGCGGTAGGTCAGTGGTTGGCTAATCCTAAAAACAATCAGCATGTGGTGCAAATGATTCAGCACACCGTACCGAGAATCTTTGAATTTGTCAGCCAAGATCAGATTGCCCACTTTGTCCAAAATAACAGTGTGCAATGGGTCAGAAGTACCAAGGTCAATAAACTGGCCAGTGAAATGCTGCGTGCGGTACTGGAAAATGATTTCCATCAGGATGTATTACAACGTGGACTAGATCTGGCACATGAATGGATGGTGTCCCACCCTGAAGAAGCACGTGATTTATCACGTAAATTATTCCAAGAATTAGGTGTGTGGAAGCTAGCTAAAGGCGCAAGCTGGATTGGCATTGATGTACAGCAACGCACCATTGATTCACTCATTGAAAAAGTTGAATCGATGCTAGCTAATCCTGACCACCCTTGGCGTCAGGATATTGAAGCCACCACGCATAACTTGATGCTGGAATTGGCAGAAACAGACAGTGACGCCAGCCAACGCTTAAATCGTGGCAAAGATGCCTTGCTCGATAGCCCACAAGTACTGAACTTTATCAGTGGTGCTGTGGCGATTTTATGTGATGCGATTAAAACCGATTTAATGCGGGAAGATTCAGGCATTGCCACCAATTTACAGACGGCGATACAACAACTCGGTGAAAGTCTGATTCAAAATGAAAAAGTGCGTCAGGTGCTGAATGAAAAAATGGTCGGTTTGGCCACCAATTTCAGTGAGCAATACAGCGACAAGATCATTCGGTATATCAGTGAGCGCATCCACGAATGGGATTCGCGTGAAATGATTGCCAAAATCGAAAGTGAAGTTGGCGGTGATTTGCATATGATCCGCGTCAATGGTGTGATCGTTGGTGCATTTATTGGTTTAGCACTCGGTGTGATTCGTGCCATTGTTGAAAATGTTTTGTAAATAAATCAAATCGTAAAGTTCTCTAGCTCAATTTAAGTTGAGATCAGCTATCGTGACGGCGGCATGGATGCCGCTCGTAGTGCTGCGGCCTCATGGATGGGCCGTCAGCACTACAAAGGATTTTTGTTACTTTTCATCCTTGAAAAGTAAAACATGCCTATGCAAATTACATATAATTTCTCACAGCATACGAGGCTGTGCAGAGTCATCGTCAAAAAGAAACTAGATATTAAAAAGGACATCCGATGTTGCAACTTCAGTCAAAACTCCCAAGCCAAGGCGTTACCATTTTTAGTGTCATGACTGAACTCGCACACCGCCTCAATGCCCTGAACCTGTCCCAAGGCTTCCCCGATTTTCCTGCGCCACCAGCCCTGCTCGAAGCACTAAGCCAAGCAACACTTTCAGGCTATAACCAATATCCTGCTGGCGATGGCGTACTCGCATTAAGACAACAACTCGCCACGCAATTCCTGTCGCGCGATCAACTGCAACTCGATCCTGTTACTGAGATCACCATTACACCTGGTGCAACCATTGCGATTTTCTGCGCCATTCAAGCCTGCATCCATGCTGGCGATGAAGTGATTATTTTCGATCCAAGCTATGACAGCTATGCCCCTGCAGTTCAATTGGCAGGTGGAAAATCAGTACATATCCATTTAGATGCTCCAAGCTTTCAGGTGAATTGGCAAAAGGTCAAAGACAGTATCAATGCCAATACTCGCATGATTATTGTCAACACCCCACACAATCCAACAGGTGCAATTTGGTCAGAACAAGATTGGCAACAGTTAATTGAGCTGATTCAAGATAAAAATATCGTGGTGCTCTCCGATGAAGTCTATGAACATCTGATTTTTGATGGGCAAAAACACCATAGCGCACTGCAATTTCCAGAATTACGTGAACGCAGTTTCGTGATTGGTTCTTTCGGCAAAACCTACCATGTCACAGGTTGGAAAACCGGCTATTGTGTTGCTGCGCCACAACTCATGCGCCTGTTCCGCCAGATCTATCAATTTGCCAATTTCTGTGGCACCACTCCATGCCAGATTGCACTTGCCAACTATATGCAACAACACCCTGAGCATATTCAAGAATTGCCAAGTTTTTATCAGGCGAAACGTGATCTGTTCAACACCCAAATTCAAAATTCACGTTTCGACTTCATCCCATCTCAAGGCACCTATTTCCAAAATCTGGATTACAGCAATATTCGCCCTGATCTTAATGATATCGAGATGTGCCAATTTCTTGCGGAGCAACATAAAATTGTGGCAATTCCAATTTCAGTGTTCTATCAGCAAGCACCTGAATCATTACGCTTAATCCGCTTCTGCTTCGCGAAAACCGATCAAACACTACAACGCGCAGGTGAAATCCTCGTACAATGTTGATCAACAAAAATAAACTGAACCCTCATCTTCAACACAACTGATAGTGTTATGTTGAAAAAAATACAATCGTTTCAGGATGAAGCGTGAAGGAAACTGAATGACACCACGCCAACCCTTGGTCATGCAACCGAATCTCTGGAAAACCTTTTTTGTGTTTCTGGTGCCGCTGATTGCCACCAATATTTTACAAAACCTGTCGGGAACCATTAATACCATCTTTGTCGGTCAAATGATGGGGGTAAATGCAATTGCCGCTGTATCGGTATTCTTTCCCATCCTATTCTTTTTACTGGCTTTTGTGATTGGGATTTCCGCAGGCTCCACGGTGCTGATTGGGCAAGCATGGGGTGCGCAGAATCTAGAAAAAGTCCGTTCCGTGATTGGCTCAACCGTCTTTATGACCTTGATCGGCGGCAGCATTATTGCGGTCTTGGGTCTGATCTTCGCCAAACATATTTTGGAGTTGCTGGGTACCGATCCTAAAGTGATGCACCTGTCCTTGCCTTATGTGCAATGGATGTTGGTGGGCAGCCCATTACTGTTCGTCTATATTATTTATACCTCGATCTTGCGGGGTGTCGGTGATAGTGTGACACCACTGATTGCCCTGAGCCTCACCAGCTTGATTGGTTTGGGCGTAACCCCCGTTTTACTGAAAGGTTATTTTGGTTTTCCGGCTTTGGGGATTGTTGCCCCTGCAATTGCAACCATTATCGGTTATGCCGCTGTACTAATTTTCTTAGCAGTTTATCTAAACTATAAAAACCATCCACTAAAAATTGATGGTCTATTACTGCAACATATTCGCCATGATGCTGAGCTGAGTAAATTAATTTTAAAGCTCGGTATTCCAACAGGGATTCAAATGGTCACCACCTCCTTAGCGGGTCTGGTGATTATTGGCTTGATTAACCATTATGGCGCACATGCCACCGCTGCTTACGGCGCAGTCAATCAGGTACTGAACTACATTCAATTTCCAGCTTTGTCGATTTCGATTGCCGCTTCGATTTTTGCCGCGCAAGCAATTGGCGCAGGTAAGCCTGATTTATTGGCCAAAGTCACCCGTACCGCTTTGGGTATGAATTTCTTATTTACGGGTAGTTTGATTGCTCTGGCTTATTTGTTTTCAAAATATCTGATGGCGCTATTTATTACCGATCACAGCGTAATTGAACTGGGTCAGCAACTGTTATTTATTGTGCTATGGTCGATTCTGTTCTTTGGTGCCAGTGCTATTTTTGCATCGATTATGCGTGCCAGTGGTGCGGTCAATATTCCAATGCTCATCAATATTTTCACAATTGTTCTGATCGAAGTGCCATGTGCATATTGGTTTAGTTCATTGTGGGGCTTAACAGGCATTTGGATTGCCTATGCGCTGTCCTTTGTCTGTCTATGTCTATTCCAAGCCTTTTATTATCAGTTCTTTTGGAAAAAGACCAAGATTAAGGTACTGATCTAAAACCACCTTATGACGGATATAAAAAAGCCATTCACAGAGAATGGCTTTTTTTATGCTGACGACTTACATCATCTTGGTTGCAAGCGCTGCAATACGTTGATAACCCGTCGGGAATAAACGTTGGAACGAATCCACAATACGCGCATCTGTACCAATCAATAAACGGCGTTTATCTTTTAATACTGCATTTAAAATCTGACGAGCTGCTTCTTCTGGTGGAGTACGTAGGAACTTGTCAAATTGCTTGATTGATTTGTTTGGGTCCATACCCAAGCTCTTCAAGCTGTCATTCATTTTTGCTGCTTTGGCGATATTGGTACGAATCCCGCCCGGATGTACGCAAAGTGAACTGACACCGCCCTTCTCAATATCCAATTCCTGACGTAATGATTCAGTGAAACCACGCACCGCAAATTTGGTTGCGTTATATGCCGATTGGGTTGGTTGCGAGGTTAAACCAAAAATACTGGAGATATTGATGATATGACCATCTTTGGTCTGTTTGATGAATGGCAGGAATTCTTTGGTGCCATAGACCACACCCCAGAAATTAATCCCAACGATCCATTCTAAATCTTCATAACTTGCGCCTTCCACGGTCGAGCCAAGTGCTACACCTGCGTTATTGAAGATCAAATTGACTGAGCCATGATCCTGTACAGTCTCTTGCGCCCACTGTTTCACCGCATCACGGTTTGAAACATCAAGTACTTTGGTGGTCACTGTTACAGGATACTGTTTCACCAATTCAACAGTTTGCGTCAGGCCTTTGTCATTGATATCACTCAATGACAAATGGCAACCTTGTTTCGCCAATAAAACTGCCAATTGTTGTCCAATCCCAGAACCTGCACCGGTGATCGCTGCGACTTTATTTTTAAAATTTTTCATTGCCTATCCTTTGTACTGCGAATGATACGCACATATTCGCTCAGACCATGTGCTGTTTAACCTGTAACCAATATAATTTTGACAATACGTGTTGTCAATATAGTACACTTAGCTTTAAGACAAATGGCAATAACCAACATCCTACATGTCATAATAGGCCTATTTACATTTCATGACTGATGATGTTTAAAAGAGACAAGGCATATTTTCAAAATTTGGTTATGCTAGTCAGCACAACATAGTTGAAATGCAAATATTAGACACACGATTTAAAGACTTTTTAGGGAACGGTTTTCTCAATGGCAACTCAAGATCAAGCGACAAGAAAGAAAAAAAATACAGAAGCGAAAGAACGACAATTTAAAGGTCTGTCTTTAACCGAGCGCAAAGAAGCACGTCGTGAAAAATTAATTGAAGCAGGTATTGCAACCTACGGCACACAAGGCTTTTTCTCGGTCACGGTCAAAGATGTCTGTAATGAAGCCAAGCTGACTGAACGCTATTTTTATGAATCTTTTAAGAAAAGCGAAGAACTGTTTCAAACCGTGTTCTTAAAAATGATTGAAAAAATGCAAACCTGTTTAACCCAAGCTGTTCTGATGGCTGCGCCAGAACCGAAGAATATGGTGAACGCGGGCCTCTCTGCATTACTGAATGCCATTAAAGATGATCCTCGTATGGCACGAATTATTTATATTGATGCAATGCTGGTTCAAGATCTACATAATCAAGCCACCATTCAAGAGACTTTGACCCAGTTCGATCGTATTATTCAAGGCTTTGTGATGATCACCATGCCAAATGCACCACAAAGTGCTGAAGAAGTTTCACTCATGGCAACGGGCTTAAATGGTTATGTCACCCATATTATTATTCGCTGGGTCTCAGAAGGCTTCAAACAACCGTTGGAAGATGTTCTGTCAGCCTGCTGTGCTGTCTTTTTGTCTTTTATCGAAACAACCTCGCAAAAAAATTAAAATCGTTTTACAGTTTTGTGACAAACAAAGCTGTTAAACTACACTTTAGTTAAGCAAATGAATTTATTTGCTTTATTGCTAAGCAAATTGTCACGAATCCGTCACCATGCTGCCCTACGATTGTCACAATTTATTGCTAAATTCGACTTTATTAATTCTTTTGCAATGATATTGTCATAATTAATCTTTGTAATAAGCCTGTCATAACAACAAAACGGTTAAACCGTTACAGATTTTAAGGGTATTGCGCTGTGAAAGATGACTATATTTTAATTGTCGATGATGAGCTACCGATCCGCGAAATGATCCATACCTCTTTAGATATGGCAGGCTTCCAATGTTTACAAGCAGAGGATGCCAAACAAGCGCATCAGATTATCGTTGATCAGCGTCCTGCGCTTATTTTGCTGGATTGGATGCTACCAGGTGGTGTAAGTGGCGTAGATTTATGCCGCCGCCTCAAACGTGATGAGAACTTGGCAGAGATTCCTGTGATCATGCTGACTGCACGTGGCGAAGAAGACCATAAGGTTCAAGGTCTGGATGCCGGTGCAGATGATTACATGACCAAGCCATTTTCAACCCGTGAACTGGTCTCTCGTATCAAAGCAGTGTTACGTCGTGCCAATGCATTGAGCGGTGAGAAAGTGATTGATGCCAATGGCTTATTACTTGATCCTGTCAGTCAGCGCGTGAGTTTTGGCAACAGTATTTTAGAGATGGGTCCAACCGAATATCGTTTATTGGCCTTCTTTATGACGCACCCAGAGCGTGCCTATACGCGTGCTCAACTCCTAGATCAAGTCTGGGGTGGTAATGTCTATATCGAAGACCGTACCATTGATGTGCATATTCGTCGTTTACGCAAAGTGTTAGAGCCTTTTGGTGTCGACCGTTTTGTCCAAACCGTTCGTGGCACAGGTTATCGCTTCTCGACACGAGCAGATTTAGCAGTAGGTTAAAAATCCTTTATGTATGAACCTTATCCCGTCCCTGAACTGGCACGTGAACACCAACGTTTTCGCTACAGCAGTTTATGGACCTTTGCAAAACAAGATTTAAGACTGTTACTTTTTTTCTTATTGATTGCGAGCTTAGTCGGATTTGGGGTTGGCTACTTCTGGAGCTGTATTTTTGTCGCCTTTGTGCTGTTTTTCATGCTACAGCTCCGCTCGCTTTATCTGGTCAATGAATGGATTTCCAATCGCCCTTATGACGTCCCTCCAAATCTGAACGGGATCTGGGGCGCATTACTGTTCAATGTCTATCGTGCGCAGCGTCAAGAACGTATTGTTCAAGCTGAAATGGTGGGTTTGATTGATCGTGCGCAATCTTCTTTGGTGGCATTGGCCGAAGCCGTGGTCTTAATTGATGATCAACATCAAATCGAATGGTGGAATCCTGCTGCTGAAAAACTGTTAGGGATTAGTCCCTTGGATCGTGGTCGCAATTTATTGTCCATTTTGCGTCAACCCAGTTTTATTGAATATTTTAACCACAGTGAGCAATCTCCTGATGGTATCCGTCTGCAAGCACAGATGGATGAAGAACGTTATGTACAAGTCAAACTGACCCGCTTCGGTGGCGAAAGCCGTCTATTGGTTGCTTATGACACCACGCGAGTACATAACCTTGAGCAAATGCGTAAAGACTTTGTCGATAATATTTCACATGAATTGCGTACACCGCTTACCGTACTCAGTGGTTATATCGAAACCTTTATCGATCAAGATGATATTACCCCGCGCTGGAAACGCGCTTTCACACAAATGCAGTCACAAACTAAGCGTATGAATGCTTTAGTTAATGATTTATTGCTGTTATCTAATTTAGAAAATAATAAAAAAGTCGCGAAAAATCAGATTATTGATATGGCAAATCTGATGAATCAAATCTTTGATGATGCTCGTGCCTACAATCTCGATTATGGGCATACCTTGAATCTGGATATTGATAGCCATTGCGACCTGATTGGTTCTGATATCGAAATTGCCAGTGCATTCAGCAATTTAATTACCAATGCGATTAAATACACTCCTGCAGGCGGCATCATCACCATTGGCTGGCATGAAGATGGTGATCATGCTTACTTTACGGTACAGGATAATGGGATCGGGATTAACCCAAAACATTTACCGCGTTTAACAGAACGTTTCTATCGTGTTGATAGCGCACGTAGCCGTCAAACAGGTGGAACAGGATTAGGACTCGCAATTGTGAAACACGTGCTAATGCAACACGGTGCGCATTTAGAAATTACATCCAAAGAAAATGAAGGCTCGACCTTTACCGCAGTGTTCCCGAAAGAACGCTTATACCGCATGATTTAGGCGTAAAGGGAACTGCCAAGTTCCCTTAAATATGCTGTGATCATTCCACTAAAATAATATAATAACCTTTTGTTTCATTTCATAATTTATATTTTTGATGCCATTATCATGCTAAATACTTCTTTTCTTCGCGCTTGTGTCCTATTGCTTGGACTCAGCACCCCTTGGGCGATTCAAGCTGCACCAACAGACCCTTTAATTGGCACTTGGAAAGTCGTGGATGAGCGTACGGGCTCTTACTTGTCTGATATTGTGATTCGCAGACATTCTGCGACCGAACAATACAGTGCGGTGATTGTCAAAATGTATCCTTCTGCCAAGGAATCGGCACCAACCTTATGTACAGCATGTTCTGGTGCTTCCAAAAACCAACAGATTATCGGTATGGAAGTGTTAACAGGTCTAAAGATGTTGAATCAAAATGAGGAATTTGGACAGGGTGTTTGGCTCAATCCCTATGATGGTCAAAAATATAACCTGAATGCTCGTTTAAGCAAAACTGGCAAAATGCTAAGTATTAATGCGAAAAATCCAAGCAATAACAGTTTCCGTAATATGACTTGGATTCGACTTTAATGATTTAAATTCAGTCGCAGAAATAATTTATCTTTCACATAAAAAAGAGTGCAATTTATGCGCTCTTTTTTATGAATTTAACGATAAAATGGTCAATTAAGAGCTGGTTTTGGCGCTCAACGCTGCTGGCTCAACCAAATGGCTGGGTAAACCAAAAATATGATCAAAAAAGTAATTATAAACAAAGGTATAACATGGAATTAGTACCATCAAACTAAAATCGAGTAAGAAAGCTTTAACTAGACTGATCTGCATCCACCATGCAATTAACGGAATCAAAATCATCACCAAGACAATTTGAAAGCCAATGGCATGTACAACACGTCTGAGCACTGTACGTTTTTTTGATGTCTGTTTCTTTTCCCATATCTCAAATACATAGTTATAAAAGAAATTGACCGTCACTGCGATCACAGCAATCAAGATCGACAAAGGTCCTGTATGGCTAATGGTCGTGCCTGAAAGCACCGCCAACACCATCGCACAGATAAAAAAGCTCAAAACTTCATAGAAAAATACGTAAGTGACTCTTCTCTTGGTTCCTTGCATGACCACACCTTAAAATCAATAATGAGTGGATTTTACGCCTTAAATTTGATAAAAAAAGTCAATCGTCATCAGATTTACTGACAAGAGAATGACTATGAAGCTCAGTCGTGAACAGCTTGAACTGATTCTTGAAATTATTGATCGAGGTAATTTTTCTGCGGCAGCGCGCGCCTTAAATCGGGTCCCTTCAGCAGTCAGCATGGCGATTGCCAATCTTGAAGCAGAGCTAAACTTAAAACTGTTTGAGCGTAGCAAAAATCATCTCGCCCCTACCGAAGTCGCCCTTTCAATTGAACCGCATGCCCGATTGATTGTGACCAAATTACGTCAACTCGACCTGCATCTAACCGAGCTTTCAACAGGATTGGAGACCAGCCTCTGCATTGGCATTGCCGCAGATGTGAATCAAAAATTTTTATTAGCAAGTATTGAGCAACTGATTCAACGTTTTCCATTGTTAAATATTGAAATAGTCAGCGCACCACAACAAGAGCTCAAAACACGGCTACACCAGAACGAGATCGATCTCTATATCGCCTATAGCTCATCACAACTCGATAATAATGAACGCTTTCGCTTGCTGGGCATGGAACAATTTGTTGCTGCCGTTTCACCTAAAGATGCGCAACAGCTCAAAGCGCATAATAAAAATGAACTCACTATGTTATCTGAACTCAGACAGATTATTGTTGCAAGCAAGCATTATCCATTACCTGATAGTCGGGTATTGGTCTCCGATTCATATTGGTACAGCGATAATTTATCCATGGCGATTGATATGGTGGAACAAGGACTCGGTTGGGGTAATTTCCCCCTTTCTGTAGTGCAAACACATTTTGCCAAACACAGTCTGGTGCGCTTAGCCTTTCTCGATACCACCAATGGATTAGATATGCCAATTCATGCGATTTGGCCAGCTTATAAACCACTGAGCAAATCCATGCAGCTCTTGATTGAGCTATGGGAAAAACAAATCAATATTAAATAAAAAAGCCCGACATCCAAGTCGGGCTTTTTCGTATTCCTTTCACTAGATACAACTCCTGTCATATCTCACGTCCTGATGCGCAAACTTATCATTCTTGTTTTATGTTCTGGAACTTCCTGTTCCTGATGAGTTCATATTAGGCAATTCAGCCTTGGCTGAAAATGGGATATTGCCGCTGATCGGTGTAAGAAAAAGCGTACATCGCTGAGCTTTCTCACCCTTAAAAAGTCAGTAATCGTATGAAACTGAGTAGGATGAATCTATCAATCTCCCAATAAATCAATAGTCTGCTCTATTGTCATCACCCCCATATAGTGATCGTAGCTTTGCGCCAGTAAACAAATCACGACAGCAGCAATCAAGGTCAAAATCTTATTTTTCATTGTCATGTTCAGCCACCTGAATCAAGGATCTATAAAAAAGGTATAAGATTTCTTTCATCTAATCTAATATAGAAAAAACAAGCACTGATCTAATTTTGAGATATGTGGACATTAAAACAATTTAATTATCTAATCACGATTGTTGAAACTGGGGGATTTATTGCCGCTTCGGAGAAGCTGTTTATTGCTCAATCCGCCCTAAGCAGACAAATTAAAAATTTAGAAGAAGAAATCGGTTTTGAAATTTTTGATCGATCTGAAAAGAAAATTAGACTCACACCTGCAGGTGAAGCACTGTATAAAAGTTTAAAAACCAATATCGATCATTTAAAAAGTTCCATTGTCAGTGCCCAAAGCATCAGCCGTGGTGAAGGTCGAATCATTAAAATTGCCCATTCCAGTAGTATTGTGTTGGATCAAAACAAGTTGGAAATCTTTGAGCAGCTCTGTGATACCCATAACATTGATATCGAAATGAATACCCTATCTTCTGAATTACAGCTCGAATATTTATTGAATGGGACAATTGATCTGGGTTTTATTCGCCCCCCGATTTATCACAATTTAAATGATGTCAATTCGATCAGTTTATACACTGCCCCTTTATATGTTGCCGCCCATATTGCAGACCCATTATTAAGTGAAAAAGAAAGTATATCGATCCGTGAATTGGAGCCATTAAATTTTGTTTCTGTACCGCATAAAGCCCGTGGTGGCTTAAGTTATTTGGCAGCCAATTTATGTTTGGTGAATGGTTTTAGTCCAAAAAGAACCAGAATCTACTCAAGGAAAAGGTCTCAATTGGAACTGGTCGCCAATGGTTTTGGCGTGTGTATTGTACCCGAAGAGTTTAAAGTGATTTTACCAAGTAATGTCAGGCTGATTCCGATTCAGGATGAGAACACCCTCAGTGAAGTGAAACTCATCTGGAAAAAGGATGAAGATCTAATCGTTGAACGTTGTGCAGCATCGATTCATGCCTATTACAGTGCCAAATAGATGAGCGAAACAACTGACTGAGTTTTAGCTCAAATGAAAAAAGCCCGACATCCTGTCGGGCTTTTTCGTATTCCTTTCACTAGATATAACTCCTGTCATATCTCACATCCTGATGCACAAACTTATCATTCTTGTTTTATGTTTTGGAACTTCCTGTTCCTGATGAGTTCATATTAGGCAATTCAGCCTTGACTGAAAATGGGACATTGCCCTGAATTGGTGTAAGCAAAAACGTACAGGTAAGGTTAGAGCTTGGCAAAACATATCAAAACTGCTCCAAAAAAAGCCGACTTGTGTCTAAGTCGACTTTTTGGTGTTTTTTCAGAATGTTAAAATAATTTAAGCAATTGATTTAAATTAAATTTTTAAATTTAGTTTCCCATAACGCCCATTATGTTAAATAGAATGGATTTTAGATAAATTTAATTTTTAGATTAAACGACATATTAAGACGTCATGATATTTATTTATTCTAAGCCTCAACGTAATATACAAACATTACTTTTTAAAATCAAAGATAAGCATAAGGGGAAATAGGATGAGTAGCTTAAACGTATTTGATGAGTTTATAAAAAAAATAAATTCTGATAGTTCTTTACGAGAACAAGACAAAGCAACGGTTCTAAGAAATTTATCAACGTTAAAAGATACTAAAGTTAATATTTTGATTACGGGAGCTACTGGTGCAGGTAAATCTTCAACAATCAATGCCTTATTTAATTTTGATAAAGCCAAAGTAGGAACAGGCGTTGATCCTGAGACTATGGATATTAAAAAATTTGAACTTGATAATATTATTCTATTTGATTCTCCAGGATTAGGAGATGGTAAAGAAGCTGATAGAAAACATGCTAAAAATATCATCAATAAATTAGTAGAAAGGGATAACAATGGTGATCTTCTAATCGATTTAGTTTTGGTTATTCTTGATGGTAGTAGCCGAGACTTAGGTACATCTTTCGAGCTAATTAATAATGTAATAATTCCTAATCTTGGAGATGATAAATCACGATTATTAATTGCTATTAATCAAGCAGATATGGCGATGAAAGGAAAGTATTGGAATTCAGAGGAAAATTTACCAGAACCCAAATTACAAGAGTTTTTAGATGAAAAAGTTATATCAACACAGAGAAGAATTAAAGAAGCCACAGGTATTGATGTAGAACCAATTTATTACTCAGCAGGTTACAAGGACGGTGACGATGAACAACAACCTTATAATTTATCAAAACTTTTAACTTTTATCCTAAGACATACTAAAAAAGAAAAAAGAGCTGTCTTTATGCAAGACATCAATAAAAAAGATGAAATGTGGGAAAAGGACGATAAATTAGAAGATTATCAAAAAGAAATTAAAAAAAGCTTTATGGAGTCTTTAGTCGAATCTGCATCTAAAGGGGCAACGCAAGGAGCGAACATTGGTGGAGCAATAGGATCATTATTCGGGAAAGCTGGTGAAGCTGTAGGACGTACTGTTGGCGGTGTCGTAGGTGGCATTGTTGGTGGTATTTCCTCATTCTTCGGTTGGTAGTCTGTATATGCAAAATTATCGAATTAATGATATTAGAAATACTTTAAGAGAACGATCCTTACTATATCCTTTGGATGTTGCACTAATTGGGGCTACAGGAGTAGGAAAAAGTTCAACAATTAATGGATTATTTGGGTCTGAAGTCGCAAAAGTTGGATTAGGTGTCGATCCTGAAACTATGCACATAACACAATATGCTGTGAATGATGTTTTTAGACTACATGATACAGCTGGGCTAGGTGATGGTTTAGCTGCTGATAAAATACATGCTAAAAATTTAACTCAACTGTTATTAAAAACATGTAAGTCAGAAGATATTCATCAAAAAGAGTATGGATTTATTGATTTAGCATTAGTTATTTTAGATGGGTCACATCGTGATTTAGGCACAACTTATAAAATTTTAGAGCAAGTGGTTTTAGAGTGTATTGAGCCAGATAGAGTCATAATCGCTATTAACCAAGCAGATATGGCGATGAAAAGACGAGGATGGAATTCTTATATTAAGCAACCAGAAGCCGAACTTTTGCAGTTTTTAGAAGAAAAAAGTGTATCTGTTCAGCAGCGGATTAAAGAGGCTACAGGAATCTCTGTAAAAAAACCAACATATTATAGTGCTTACTATGGTTATAACTTGGATCAGATGCTAGATCATATAATCTCAAGTATTCCAAAAGAAAGGAGAATTATGGATAGCTCAAGAAGCTATAGCTTTTAAAGATTTCCTAAAATTAACATAATACGCCGTATGTGAAATACGTAAAAAAGCCCTTTAAAATTTAAAGGGCTTTTATGATCTCCAAATTAAATTAAATGACCTAAACGCTCACCCATCACCACCGTCGAATTGGCTTTAAACTGTTCTTCCCAGACCATTTTATCTTTTTCAAATAAAACCACAGCAGTTGAGCCTAGGTAGAAACGACCTAACTCTGCACCTTTATCCAATTTCATTTGATGATGCTGTAATTCAACTTTGCCAGATGGTTTTACTTTACCCGTTGCAACCGTTTCAATCCCAGCGACAATCATTGCACCAACTAGAACGACCGCCATACGACCCAGCTCGGTATCAAATAAGCACACCATACGCTCATTACGTGCAAACAAGCCTGGTACGTTTTCAGCCGTGGTTTGATTGACTGAGAACAACTCACCCGGAATATATAAGGTTTCGGTTAATGTGCCAGCCAATGGCATATGGACACGATGATAATCTTTCGGTGATAAATAAACGGTCGCAAATTGACCATCAATAAATGGCTTCGCCAACTGCGGATCACCAATCAATTTTTCGGCAGAAAAGCTTTGACCTTTGGCTTGGAAAATATCACCCGCTTCGATTTTACCAAGCTGTGAAATCGCACCATCCGCAGGACAAACAATACTATCCGCTTGCTCATCAATACCACGGACACCATCCTTCAATGCACGGGTAAAAAACTCGTTGAAAGATTTATAGTGTTGCGCATTGCTTTGTTCAGCAATGCTCATGTCAATTCCATATTTTGCTTTGAACGCTTGAATAACAGCAGTTTTTACCAAAAGATTTTCACTTGCGGCAACCTTACCGACAACACGGCTAAGCTGATGTTGCGGCACAAGATTCTGTGCTTTGATAAATAATTGTTTTTTTAAATCTGCTGCAAAACTCAAGACGGTGACTCCCCTGAAATAATAGGACTATCGAGGCGATTGCCCCATTCACTCCACGCACCGTCATAGGCTCTAACTTGCCAGTTGAGCAATCTTGCCAAAATATACGCCAAGCCAGAACGGTGATGAGACTGACAGTACACCACCACAGGTTGTTGTAAATTAAAGCCTAATTGTTCTAAACGTTGTTGTGTGCGTTCAAGCGGGTGTAATTTTAGATGATTTTCACGGTTTAGGGCAGTACTCCATTCAAAATGCAATGCATTTGGGATGTGACCGCCGCGTCGCGCAGCAAGGCGTAAGCCTGTATATTCCTCGTTGGTACGGCAATCCCAGAGCTGAATATTGTCTTGTTCGACCTGTTGTAACAATTCGTGATATTCAATTCGATGCTGTTGTACCGTGTCTAAATCAATCTGGAACAGATCCGCAACAGGCTTTACAGGATCAACTTCAGCTGTGGTCGGCAAACCTGCCCCCAACCAGCCATGAATACCACCATTAATCAAACTGGTGCGGTTAAAACCAAGGCAATGTAAATTCCAGATTAAACGCCCTGCCCAAGCTCCACCTTCATCGTCATAGACTACGACATGATGCTGAGGTGAAATATTTAATTTTTCGATTAAGGCTTGCAAGCCTTCTAAATCTGGCAACACCCCATTGGCCTGTTCTTGTTGTGCAACCAAGTATTTAGGTTGTAAATGTATCGCATGAGGAATATGCAGTTGCTCATACACCGAAGCTCGGCTTAAATCGACAATACGAATCAACTCGCTACCTAAATACGGCACTAGTCGTTCAGGCTCAATCAGTAAACCCAGTTTAAAATCTACGTCAGTCATGGTTATGCTGTTTTATCATCCGCATTAGGGATGATATTAACATAGCCGACTTTTTATCTTTGTCTGATTTTTTGCATTGATTTAGCAGAAAAGTAGATATACCGTCTGACGAATATCCATAATGCTTTTGAGATTTAATATAAGCTATCACATGAAATTAGATACTCGAAAACGTCATCCACAACCTGCGAAATATCTACAAGGTATTGTTTCTGCGAAATATAAAATAGAAGAAGGAAATGAACAGGTTTTGTGGATGACAATGGTTTTGCCTACTTTTCCCGAAAGAAAAGTAGGTCGAACCGAAGGTTGAACTTAATATTTAAAAAATGCCCAGTAAGATACCGCCATCACCATCCTCTAAACTTGTTTGCTTAAACGCTAAATTCGTTCTCTTCAATCTCAAACACCTGACGTAAATACGCCAAGAACGTATCATTATCCGTCATGGTCTTACCTGGGCTATCCGAAATCTTCGCCACCGACTGACGATTACACTCCACCAATTTCAACACAATATTCAATGGTTTCTGCCCCATATCATTGGTCAAATTGGTGCCAATCCCAAAACTTACTTGGAAACGGTCTTTAAAATACTGATGCAATAACCATGCTTTCTCTAAATTCAGGCCATCGCTAAAGGTTAACATCTTGGTTTTGGTATCAATCTTGAGTTTCCGATAATGCGCAAAAGCCTTATCACCCCACTCATACGGATCACCACTGTCGTGACGTAAACCATCAAACAACTTGGCAAAATACAAATCAAAGTCGCGCAGGAAAGCATCCATTCCTACCACATCAGTCAAGGCAATACCTAAATCACCACGATACTCTTGTACCCATGCCTCAAGTGCTGCTTTTTGAAAATTACGTAACCGCACATCAAGTGCCTGAAAAGCCTGTAAAAATTCATGCGCCATGGTACCAATCGGGCTAATCCCCAATTGCTTTGCCAACAGTACATTGCTGGTGCCTCGGAATACTTTGGGTGCTGCGGTCTGAAAAGCTTGCACCACATGTTTTTGCCATTCAAAACTATAACGACGACGCGTACCAAAATCAGACACTAAAAATGGTGGTTCTTTATCTTGTTGTTCTTGGGCATAGTGCTGTAATTGCAGCAATTTCTGTTGTAAGCGTCGTTCACCTTCCGCCAGCACTTCATCACTCCGAATACGTCGGAAATACAGTTCATTTACGATGGCCAAGACAAAAATCTCAAACATCATCGCCTGAACCATAGGGCCTTCAATACGAATATCTAAACGCCCCGTATCATCAATACTGGCTTGAATAAAGCGACGTTTCAGTTGGAATAATTCGAGATAATCAACAAAATCACTTTTAATAAAACGCAATGAACGCAGATATTGCAATTCATCTTCTGCAAAACGCAGTTCACAGAGTAGATCTAGCTGCTGATTCAAATCATCCAAAATATCAACTAGGGGATAAACCGTATCTTCTAAATTGCGGCAACGAAATAAATAAACACTATGTGTTTGCGGAAACTGATGTAACACCACCTGTAACATGGTGAATTTATATAAGTCGGTATCCAGTAAAGATTGAATAATTGGTGTAGACATGACTGACTTAGGATCTATTCTATTTCAAGCATTAAAGCATACTTTTACGCAGAAATGAGTCTGTCTACGACGATGGATATTTTTTCAAAAACCATACCCATCAAAGTATTTTTAAATTCAAATATTTAAAGCGAAAAGCAAACTTAGTTCGATACTGAAGGTTGAATCTGCTTTAAACGTTGCTGTTGTCCAAATTGAATCGCGAATTGTTCAGCAGTGAGCTGTCCTGTTTTCTCTGCATTCGCATCACAATCGACCTGACGCAATTGTTTGGCAATGCTCCATTCAGCTTTGACAATCGCCCCCATTAAAGCCGTATGTCCACGTTTGTCTCGTAGGCAACGATTAGCATTGTATTGCAACAATGTTTTTACTGCATCTTTCTGTCCATAATAACTCGCCATCATCAATGCGCTATAACCAGAATGATCTTGAATATCAACTGGGAAACCATGCTTTAAAAACTCTTGTAAAACCTCGACATTGCCAATTTTCGCCGCAGAGAAAAATAGCTCAACCACCTCCTCTGATCCTTTGACTGTGACAGATGGCGTGCCTGCATAGCCAGAAATCGAGAAACTGCCACAAACTAAGCTGATCGCAAATAATAAAGACCGAAAATGAACCATTATTCACACCCAATTAATAGTCTAAAAAGGAATGCCTGTAACACTCGCCCTAGGTGCAGGAAAGGCTATTGAGGTTACAGGACTTTTTGGGGGTAACATTCAGGCACCTGTTACCACATCTTGAAAACGTTTATTCGTCTTTTAGTTGCGACGCTTTGGTCTGTACATTTTTTAGATTCACATTTAGCGCTTTGGCAAGACGCGCTCCATAATCGGCATCGGCCTTGTAGAAGTAAGACAGCATAATGGTCTTGGTTTCGATATCTTTTACTGCACCTAAATCCGCAGCAAGGTTACGAATCAAGTCATTCTTTTCAACGACTGAATAACTACGGTATAACTCTCCCGCTTGTTTAAAGGGCTGCTGTTTCTGAATTGCCTGTTGTAAAACCGTTCCTTGCAACGGTGTTTGTACAGCTCTGGCAATCTCAGTAGATGGTTTAGGCTCAATCGTACTTGGCTCATAATTAACCTGAGACTCGGTTTGCCCCATGTTCATAAAGCCTTCTTGGTTATTGTTATTCACCGTAACCCGAGGACGATTCACTGGAATCTGCTGATGGTTCGCACCTAAACGGTATAACTGTGTATCCGAATAAGAGAAGATACGTCCTTGCAGTAAACGGTCTTCCGATGGCTCAATCCCAGGAATTAAGTTACCTGGAGCAAATGCCGATTGTTCTGTCTCCTGGAAGAAGTTTTTCGGCATACGATTCAACGTCAACGTCCCTACTTTCACTTCAGGTACCAGATCATTTGGCCAGATTTTGGTTGCATCTAATGGATTGAAATCAAATTTGCCCAAATCTTTTGGATCAAGCACCTGAATATACAAATCCCATTTTGGATAGTTTCCAGCATAGACATTTTTGTACATATCATTGGTCAAATGATTCCAGTCACGACCTTGAACTTCACGCACCTGATCCAGATTCAGCCCTTTCACACCTTGTTGAGAACGCCAGTTGAACTTAACGTACTTATATTCGCCTTTGTCGTTATAGAGTTTAAAGGCATGCACGCCAAAACCATCTAGCGTACGGTAGCTTTCTGGTGTGCCTAAATTGGAATAGACATAGGTCAACATATTGATTGACCAAGGCTGGCTTTTTAAGAAATCAAAAATACGGTTCGGATCTTGGACATTAGTCACTGGATCAGGCTTCATGGCATGAACAAAATCTGGAAACTTGATTGCATCACGAATAAAGAACACAGGTAGGTTATTGCCGACCAAATCCCAGTTACCTTGTTGGGTATAGAATTTCACTGCGAAACCATGTGGATCACGTGCGGTTTCTGGAGAACCTTTAGGATGAATCACCGTTGAAAAGCGGACAAAAACAGGAGTGGTAGTACCTGCTTTAAACATGGACGCGACGGTTAAATCAGACAAATCTTTTGTTGCGACGAAATCACCGTATACACCTGTACCACGTGCATGTACTACACGCTCGGGAATACGTTCACGGCCAAAACGTTGTAATTTTTGAATCAGCTGTACATCTTGGAGTAGCGTTGCGCCATTCGCGCCTGCTGTCATAGAATTTTGATTGTCACCTACAGGTGCACCGTTGTCTTTTGTTAAAGGTGCTGCATACGCGGTGCCGAGCGTTGCTGCGATAATTGTAAATAAAAAAGTTCGCTTAAACATGCTATTAAATCCAAAATCAAAATACCTTTCCTGCACTGGGACTATACAAAGATTTCAACAATAGATAAAAAAGATAATTTTAATAAAATAGATCGAAAAATAAGATGGAGACCAGCCAAGCATCTTGCTGGGGTCGGTGTAGAACAACCAAATCTGTTAGACTGTTGCGCTGATTCAATACCGATCTTCATTTTTATGCGCGCATTAATTCAACGTGTCCTCGAAGCCAAAGTTGTGGTTGAAGGGCAAACCACTGGCGAAATTCAACACGGCTTATTGGTATTTTTAGGTCTAGGCAAAGCAGACACTTTAGAAAAAGGCAAAAACCTGATTGATAAGATTTTGAAGTATCGTATTTTTGATGATGAGCAAGGCAAAATGGGCTGGAATGTCAGCCAAGCTAATGGTGGAATTCTATTGGTTTCACAATTTACCTTGATGGCACAAACCCAAAAAGGCTTACGTCCTGACTTTGGACCAGCCATGCCGCCTGCAGAAGCTAAAGCCCTGTATGAGCAATTGGTTGAATATGCACAACAACAATTCAAGCATGTGCAAACAGGTATTTTTGCAGCAGATATGAAAGTTCATTTAATCAATGATGGGCCCGTCACCTTCAATTTAGAAATTGAATAATGCTAGGCAATAAAAAACTCCCCAATTGGGGAGTTTTTTATATCAGCTTATTTGCCAGTTTTTTCTTTAATAAAGGCACGTGCTTGACGGATTTTTTCTTTTACAGGTTTTGGTACTTTTGGTGGAATCAATTTAGCTGCTTGGTTAAACCAAACCAATAGACTGAAGTCACCTTCCATTTTGATGCTGCCATCTTGCATACCTGTCATGAATGCTGTTGGGTCGCCTTTTAGCAACGTTTTTACACCTTGCTCACTCGATGCAAATTGTAAAATAAAATCTGCTTTTTCTGGGCTACCTGCAACCGTATCAATCTTGCCATGATTCACAAGAATCTGACGCGCCAAACCTAAATCTGTACCAATCTGAATACGAAATTCACGGTCATGTACCAATTCAATAAACTTTGGGCTCGTACGTGCCAATTGCTTCATACGTAACGCCAAACCTGCCACTAATAAATCCAGTGGATCAGTGCTTACATCAACGATAGGTAACTTAACCACAGGTAAAGAAGAAAGCTTCATGACAATTATGCCTACAGTATTATGATGAAAATTAAGACAACCGTATCCTAGCACAGTTGTAGAGCTGTCTGTAAAAGCTTTGTTGCAAAAAATTAGTGCAAAAAAGGCATGCTGAGCATGCCTTTGATGTTGTTAAAATTATTATCATTTATCTGCTAGAACATTGCTGCTGGTCGTCCTTATACACAGGGGTATGTTCAATATACTGACGATTAGCCAACTGTTTTTGTGCTTGTTTGTCTTCACGTAAAAGAATAAATGTAACCGTTATCATCGCAAGGCTCAACGCGGTCAAATAACTATAGGCGACGGACATCTCGAATATGGTTTGCGCACCAAAGCGTACCACTTCTAACAGTCCCCAGCACAGCATACCCGCCAACATAAAACCTAACCAACGACGATAAGGAGAAAAGAAAACAGCAATAACTGCGACAGCGATTAAGCCAAATCCAACCAACATGGTGAAATTCGCTGCTTCCATAGAAACCTCCGTCTTTAAAAGGGTGGTCTGTAGTGTGTTCAGACCTCTATATTGTTCTGTAATCTCTAACAGTACTTCGTGTTGCATTAACGTCTTTATGCATTATGGAGCGTTTTTTTTAGAAAAAAAGAGCCTGAAATTAACCTTACGACACAAGCTGTCGCAATATGCTTTTGTCATTACATTTTTAAAACAGAGAAAAGTCCTGAATCTCCATATAGCATCAATTGCCGCGTGTCATTACAAAAAACTATGTGTGTTTTTGGCTGCAAAAAAACTTTTTTCGGAATTTTTTTATCGTTGTTTTTCTATACATTTAGACATAATTATGACGAATAAGTGACGCACTAAAAATGCATAAGGCCGCTGAGATAGCGGCCTTATTTTGAAGCATATTATTGGGGAGGTTAAGCTCGATTTAAATCTTTATCATGCATACCCAACAAGTACAATACACCATCCAAACCAACACTCGATATGGCCTGATTGGCATTTTGACGAACTAAAGGTTTTGCACGGAATGCAACACCTAAACCAGCGATTGAAAGCATCGGCAAATCATTGGCACCATCCCCCACTGCCATTGCTTGCTCTAGCGAAATTCCCATTTTGTCCGCCAATTGACGTAACAGTTCAGCTTTACGGGCACCATCCACAATTGCGCCTTTGACTTCGCCTGTCACAAAACCATCTTCTACATCAAGAATATTGGCATGTACTTCATCAATCCCAAGTTTTGCTTGTAAGTACTCAGCAAAGTACTGGAAACCACCTGATAAAATTGCCGTCTTATAACCTAAGGCTTTCAAGGTAGAGATCAAACGCTCTGCCCCTTCGGTCACAGTCAAACGTTCCGCAATTTTCGGTAATACTGAAGCATCCAAACCTTTTAATAAAGCAACTCGGGCACGAAAACTTTGTTGAAAATCAAGTTCACCCAACATGGCACGCTCAGTAATTTCAGCAACTTGAGCGCCAACGCCTGCTTCTAATGCCAGTTCATCAATGACTTCTTGTTCAATCAGGGTAGAGTCCATATCAAAGCAAACTAAACGACGATTACGGCGATAAGCATTATCTTCTTGTACCGCAACATCAATATTTAACTCACCAGATAAACTTAAACATGCAGCACGCATGGCCTGTGCATCCAACATCTGCCCACTGAGACCAAACTGGACACAAGCACGACGTGGAAAATGACTTTCTGTCCCAAGTTCTAAACGGCCAGATAAACGGGTGATCGTTTCAATGTTAAAGCCCTGACTTGACACAATTTTTGTGACCGCTTGCAAATGGGCAGCGGTGAGTTCAGGTGCAAGCGCAGTGACGATATAACGTGTTCGGCCACCTTCACTCACCCATTGATCATATTCTGCGTTGGAGATTGGTTTAAATCGCACAGTTAAGCCAATATCATGTGCTAAAATCAGAATCTCTTTCATTGCTAATGCCGTTGCAGTCTCATTATCCGATGCAACAACGATCCCAAGGGTCAGTTGATTATGGATAACTGCCTGACCGACATCGAGTATTTGCAAAGAATGTACGGATAGTACCTGCATTAATCGAGTAAACTGATTCGGTTGATCTGGTCCTAGAAAGGATATAAGAATGATTTCTCGCATGAATTGACTCGTGGTTGAGCGACAACTATTGTAAGAATCATAACATAACCCATGAATCTATTTGCCTTGGAAGTTTAACTTGAATGCGCCTCGCCAAGGGCTATTTGCTAGCCTACTGATCGTAAGTTTTGCATTGCATACCTTTTTATTGGTGATTGCAACGACACATCAACTCAATGAAAATCGCGCCAGCCAAGGACAGCTGATGACCAGTCAGTTAGTGGCAGATAGTCTTTCAGAGTTAGAACCTGCTAATACAGTTTCACTGGCATTGGTTGCGAATCGTTATGCAACCAATCCAAGTGTTGCATCCATTCGAATTTTAGATGCCAATAAACAAGTGCTTGCAACCAGTGGTATGGCTAAAACCCGCCAAGGTGAAGTATTTGTTCGTGATGCATTACAAAATGAAAAGAAAGTCGGTACCGTTGAAATTACCTTAATCCAACCGAGTATCGGTGAGATTTTGCGAACTCAATGGTTGGCTATTTTAGTTTCTTTATTTATTCATGGGTTAATTTGGTTGGCTTATCGTGCTATTGCGCGTCCAACCCGTAGCGAATACTTGGCACGCATCAATCAAGAAAATCATCTCAAGCATGAGATTCAGCGTTTAACCCAAGCATTGGCTTTGGAAAAACAAAATACCGTGACTTTGGTTGCTCAAGCACAGCAACAAGCAAAAACACAAGCTAAGCCACGTGTTGAAAAGAACCTAGTTGAATCATCCCAAATCAATGATCAAGCTTTAGCTCTGAACATCCAATTTTATGATCCGAAACAATTACTGAGCAGTGTCAATCAGTCTGTTTCCGTTCCGTATTTCAAACTATGCCAATTATTTTTGGATAAAAGTATTGATCTCTGTGCTAAACATTATCAAATCGATGCTTCACAGATTCGCGTCGCGCAAGAATTTAATGCCGATGGTGCAACTTTAGCAACCAGCTCAGAACAATCCCATGCACTTGAATGTTTGATGATGGTTGGGGCTGTTTTCCAATTATTGGCAGACGTGCTTTACAAGCGTTACCGTGAAGATAAACGTTTTGCACTACAAACACGCGGTGCGGTTGCAAGTGCTGTTGATGCCATGCAGTTAGATGCGCTTGAAGCTGCGAAACGTTTGGCACAACATTTACACGCTAAAGAAGCGGCTTTGCATTTAAATCACGAACAGCTCAAAACGATTCAAAACAACTATGAATTGGTGGCAATGCCAAATCCAAGCAATATCATGACACGCCATGCCTTTATGATTAATGGTATGAATGAAGAGTGTGCAACACTTGCTCAAACGCTGCGTACCGAAATTTTAATGGGTAAAAAAGTCAAGACCTCGACAGAGCTTGAATAAGTTACCCTCCACTTACGGTAAATAAGTCATCGCAAACACAAGGCTTTGTCTCATACAAAGCCTTGTGTTTTTTTGTTTAGCCCATACATATAAACCTTACAATCGCATCACACCGTCTTGTAAAGTGGCAAATTTGGGCAGGATAAAGTGTTGCCAGATAATTTGTTTAGTCTGACTTTTTATTGGTAAAGAAGCACAGGCGAAATTTTTTAAAATGCGGTAAACTATGCCAGATTTATCGAATACTAGTGCCTAAAAAGGCAGCATCAAAGGTGAAAGCGAATGCCGCTGAGTCGTATTGAAGAACTTGTCGCAGATATTCGTGCAGGCAAAATGGTCATCCTTATGGATGATGAAGATCGTGAAAATGAAGGTGACTTAGTCATCGCCGCAACGCATGTTCGCCCTGAAGATATTAACTTCATGATTACCCATGCACGTGGTTTGGTTTGCTTAACACTCAGTCGTGATCGTTGTAAACAACTCAACCTCCCGTTAATGGTTGATCAAAACGGTGCGCAACATGCAACCAACTTCACGCTTTCAATCGAAGCAGCAGAAGGCATCAGTACAGGTATTTCTGCAGCTGAACGTGCGCACACTATTCGTACTGCGGTGGCAGCACACGCAAAACCGAGCGATATCGTTCAACCAGGTCATATCTTTCCATTAATGGCGCAGCCAGGTGGTGTGCTACATCGTGCTGGTCATACCGAAGCAGGCTGTGACCTCACCCGTTTAGCTGGTTTAGAACCTGCCTCAGTGATTTGTGAAATTATCAATGATGACGGTACAATGGCACGTCGTCCTGATTTAGAAGTATTTGCAGAAAAACACGGTTTAAAAATCGGAACCATTGCAGATCTCATTCATTACCGCATGACCAATGAACAAACCGTTGAACGTTTGTCTCAAGAAAGCATTGAAACCGAATACGGTGCATTTGAACTATATAAGTACCGTGAAATCGGCAACCCAGATATTCACGTTGCCTTAGTCAAAGGTGATCCGAAACAAGGCGTGACCACTGTCCGTGTACATGGCTTCAGCCCGATTCGTGACTTATTAAAATTACATAAAGCTGATGGTTCATCTGCCTGGAATTTAGATCTCGCAATGAAAACCATTGCTGCAAGTGATCGTGGTGTGTTGGTGTGGATTGGTCAGGATCATCTAGAAGACCTTGGTCCTGCACTGAACAACTTAAACCAGCCAAAACCACTCAAATCCAATGCTGCATTGTCTCATCAATACCAAACCATTGGTGTAGGTGCACAGATTTTACGTGATTTAGGCGTTGAGAAAATGAAGTTGTTGAGTTCTCCACTTCGTTTCAATGCTTTATCCGGTTTTAATTTAGAGGTAGTGGAATACATCACTGCCGATCAAATCACAGCAAAATAATCGAGGTTGCTATGGCAATTCGCCGAATTGAAGGTTTATTACATCTCGCAAGCGAAGGTCGTTATGCGATCTTAGTCGGTCGTTTCAACAGCTTCGTTGTTGAACATTTACTTGAAGGCGCAATCGACACTCTAAAACGTCATGGCGTTGCAGAAGAAGCGATTACCGTTATTCATGCACCAGGTGCATGGGAACTGCCGATTGTTGCGAAAAAATTAGCAGCTTCAAATAAATTTGATGCCATCATTGCATTAGGTGCAGTGATTCGTGGCAGCACACCTCACTTTGACTTTGTTGCAGGTGAATGTGCAAAAGGCTTAGGCGTGGTTGCTCTTGAAAGCACAATGCCAGTAATCAATGGTGTATTGACTACAGACAGCATTGAACAGGCAATCGAACGTTCTGGTACGAAAGCAGGAAATAAAGGTAGCGAAGCTGCATTGACTGCAATCGAAATGGTTAACTTATTAAAGGCAATTTAAAGCATGTCGCAAACACTTCAGGCCGCTTATGCAGCGAAACGCAAAGCACGTCGTTTTGCTGTACAAGGGATTTATGAATGGCAAATGAGTCAGAACCCAGTACATGAAATTGAAGCACGCACGCGTGTAGAAAATGCCATGCACAAAGTTGACCTTAACTATTACCATGAATTACTCACTCAAGTGATTGCTCAACATGAAGCTTTAGATGAGTTGCTCATTCCTGTACTTGACCGTGAGTTAAGTGCATTGGATGGTGTCGAGCTTGCTACTCTACGACTTGGTGCTTATGAATTACGAGATCATCTCGAAGTTCCATACCGTGTTGTACTTGATGAAGCAATTGAGCTAGCTAAACACTTTGGTGGTGCAGATAGTCATAAATATATCAATGGTGTATTAGACCGTCTTTCATCAAAGCTTCGTGAAGCTGAAAAACAACAAGCAAAATAATAGGCTTGATGTTGTATGGCTGAGTTTTCCATTATTGAACGTTACTTTAAACGTACATCAAAATCTGATGTCAGTTTAGGTATCGGGGATGACTCAGCCATCGTTACCCCCCCTCCTTCACAACAATTGGTGATCTGTGCAGATACACTGGTTGCTGGTCGTCATTTCCCCTTAGATACTGCTGCTCACGCCATCGGCTGGAAAAGTGTCGCTGTCAATTTATCAGACTTGGCGGCAATGGGAGCAAAACCCCATAGTATTTTACTCGCACTTAGTCTCCCGACTGTTGATCATGACTGGCTGGCTGGCTTTAGTCAGGGCTTGTTTGATTGCTGCGATCAGTTTGGTGTCAGCCTGATTGGCGGTGATACCACCCAAAGTGCTCAACTGACCATTAGTGTGACCGCCTTAGGTTGGATTGAACATGGTCAGGCCATTACTCGCGCAGGCGCTCAAATCGGCGACTATATTTGTGTCAGTGGGCAAATTGGCGATGCTGCGTTTGGATTACAGCATCTCGGACACGCACTACAACAACGCTTAGATTATCCAACCCCACGTTGTCATTTGGGTCAGCAGCTCAAAGGGTTGGCATCAAGTATGATTGATATCTCAGATGGATTGGCTCAAGACTTAGGTCATATTTTAAAAGCATCCAATGTCGGTGCAAAATTACAGCTTGAGCAGCTTCCGATAGATCCATCACTCAAACAACTTGAATTGCAACAGGCTTGTCATTATGCACTTGCAGGCGGTGATGATTACGAATTATGCTTTACAATATCACCGCAAAACTTCAAAAAACTGTCGCGACAACAATTAGATGTTCCGCTTACAATAATCGGTGAAATTACCCAACAAACTGGATTGTTATTTGAGTATATGGGTCAAGCACACCCATTACATGTTCATGGATACCAACACTTTGCATAAGCCTCCCATTCACTTTAACCAAATGACTTGGTTTGACCGCTTCATCGTATTCTGCGGAGTCGGTTTTGGCTCTGGTTTAGCACCTAAAGCGCCTGGAACTTTTGGTTCTGCCTTTGCATTGTTATTTGTACCACTGTGGTTATATCTGGGTTTGCCAGCAAGTCTCATTGCGATCATATTGATGTCCTTAATTGGCATTTATATCTGTGGGCATACCGCAAAAGTCATCAATGTTCATGATGATGGGCGTATTGTTTGGGATGAGTTCGCAGGTCAATCGATTACCCTTTTACCTTTGCTGTATTTACAGCAAATGAATTGGCTATGGGTCATTGTTGGATTCGTATTATTCCGTATATTTGATGTCTGGAAACCTTTTCCAATTAGTTGGGCCGACCAAAAAGTGTCTGGCGGCTTTGGAATTATGCTGGATGACATTATTGCCGGAATTTGGGCAGCACTCTGTATTTTTATTCTTCATTTTATATTTTGACTTAAGCCATTGAATTAGAGTTAGTTATGTCAACAACTGTTATTATTCTTGCAGCAGGGAAAGGAACGCGAATGCGTTCACAACTACCAAAAGTATTACAACCACTTGCAGGTCGTCCACTGCTTGGACATGTGATTCAAACGGCAAAAAAACTCCATGCCCAAAATATTATTACCATTTATGGGCATGGCGGTGAACTGGTTAAACAAAACTTTGCTGCTGAACAAATCGAATGGGTTGAACAAGCAGAACAACTCGGAACAGGTCATGCCGTGCAAATGACTTTGCCTGTTCTACCTCAAGAAGGTGTTTCACTGATTCTATCAGGCGATGTACCCTGTATTCAGGCAGATACGCTGCAAAAACTATTGTATGCATCAACGCAAACAGGCATTGGCTTAGTGACGCTCACTGTAGATGATGCAACAGGTTATGGTCGTATTGTTCGTCAAGATGGCAAAATTCAGGCCATTGTTGAACATAAAGATGCCAATGAGGCACAACGCCAAATTAAAGAATTTAATACAGGCATTTATTGTGTCAGTAATGCAAAACTGCATGAGTGGTTGCCTCAACTTTCCAATGAAAATGCGCAAGGTGAATATTACCTCACCGATATTGTCGCGATGGCAATTGCGGATGGCTTAGAAGTTGCCTCAGTTGAACCAGAGCTTGCGTTTGAGGTTGAAGGTGTGAATAACCGCTTACAACTTGCAACTTTAGAACGTCAGTTCCAACAGCAGCAAGCCAAAGAATTGATGCTACAAGGTGTTCACCTCATTGATCCAAATCGTTTTGATTTACGTGGCAGTTTAAAATGTGGACAAGACGTACAAATTGATGCCAACGTCATCATCGAAGGTGACTGTGAACTGGGTGATAATGTACAACTCGGTGCAGGCTGTATTTTAAAAAATACCCGTATTGCTGCCGGTACAAAAGTTCAAGCCTATAGCATTTTTGAAAATGCCATCGTTGGCGAAAATACCCAAATTGGGCCTTTCGCACGTTTACGTCCAGGCGCCAATCTTGCCAATGATGTACATATCGGCAACTTCGTAGAAGTAAAAAATTCAAATATCGGACTAGGCTCTAAAGCTAATCATTTCACCTACTTAGGTGATGCAGATATTGGTGCAAGCTGTAATATCGGTGCAGGAACGATTACTTGTAATTACGATGGTGCAAACAAACACCGCACTGTCATTGAAGACAATGTATTCATTGGTACCAATAACTCATTGGTTGCACCAATCAGAATTGGTCAAGGCGCAACAACTGGTGCAGGATCAACCCTCACCCGAGATGTAGCTGAGCATAGTTTAGCTGTCGAACGCGCAAAACAGTTTGAGAAAGCAAATTATCAACGTCCCCAAAAGTTGAAAAAATAAGAGGATAAAATTATGTGTGGTATTGTTGGTGGCGTTGCTGAACGTTGTGTAACTGATATTTTAATTGAAGGACTTAAACGTCTTGAATATCGCGGTTATGACTCTGCTGGTTTAGCATTACTCAATAATCAAAAAATCTTACGTGAACGTCGTGTTGGTAAAGTTGCCAACTTGGCTGAAGCCGTATCAGAACAGCATTTAACAGGAAATGTGGGTATTGCACACACACGTTGGGCAACACATGGCAAACCAACTGAAAATAATGCGCATCCGCACGTTTCGGGTAATGTTGCTGTGGTTCATAACGGCATCATTGAAAATTACCAAGAGCTTAAAGATGAATTACAAGCGCTTGGCTATGTGTTTACCTCACAAACCGATACCGAAGTTGTTGCACATCTCGTTAACGATGCATTAAAACAGACAGATAGCTTACTGGAAGCAGTACAAAAAATAACTCCTCGACTGAAAGGTGCTTATGCACTAGGCATTGTACACACTGCACACCCTGATGAACTCATCACAGTTCGTGAAGGTTCACCGCTGGTCATTGGTGTAGGTATAGGCGAGAACTTTATCAGTTCTGACCAATTGGCTTTATTACCAGTTACCAACCGCTTCGTCTATTTAGAAGAAGGCGATATCGCTCGCTTAACCCGTACCAGCATTGAAGTTTTTGCAAATGGTGAGCTTGTAGAACGTCCAATGAAAGAGTTAGATGCAACGGTAAGCAATGCATCTAAAGGCGAATACAAGCACTTCATGCTGAAAGAGATTTATGAGCAACCTGAAGCAATTCAGCAAACCATTTCTCAAGCGCTCAATGGCAATAACTTACGTGAAGATTTCCTCAGCCATGCCAATGCTGATTTTGCTAAAATTCAGCAAATTCAAATCATTGCTTGTGGTACCAGTTACCATGCAGGCATGATTGCCAAATACTGGTTTGAACAACTGATTGGTGTACCTTGCCAAGTTGAGATTGCAAGTGAATTCCGCTATCGCAATCCAGTAATCGTGGCAAATACCCTATATGTCTGTATTTCACAATCAGGTGAAACTGCAGATACACTAGCAGCGTTACGTGAAACACAAAAACGTGCCAAAGCCAACAATATTGACATCAGCACCATGACGATTTGTAACGTTGCGACCTCATCTATGGTACGCGAAACAGATCACCATTTATTGACATTGGCAGGCCCTGAAATCGGTGTTGCTTCGACCAAAGCATTTACCACGCAACTTGCGGCATTGATGCTATTGATCTTAAAAATTGGTCAAGTCAAACAGCGTTTGTCTGCTGCTCAATTTGCTGAGATCACGGAAGCCTTATGGCATTGCCCTAAAGTTATTTTAGATACTTTACAAGGCAATACTGAAATCCTGCGTTTATCGGCATTGTTTGTTGAGAAAAATCACTGCTTATTCTTAGGTCGTGGTACACATTTCCCGATCGCGCTAGAAGGCGCATTGAAACTGAAAGAAATTTCATATATTCATGCCGAAGGTTATGCCGCAGGTGAATTAAAGCACGGGCCATTGGCATTAGTTGACAATGAAATGCCTGTCGTCATCTTAGCACCACATGATGAAATGCTGGATAAACTCAAATCGAATATGGAAGAAGTACAAGCCCGTGGCGGTGAGTTATTTGTATTCGCAGATGAAAACAGTGGTATCCATGGTAAAGATCGCCAACATGTTGTGCATATTCCAGCAGTAAATGAATGGTTAGCACCAATTGTTTACAGCGTACCTGTACAACTCTTGTCTTACCACGTCGCAGTGTTACGTGGTACAGATGTCGATCAACCACGTAACCTTGCGAAGAGTGTGACAGTAGAATAATTCTTAGCTCGAAGGAGGGTTCGCCCTCCCTCGAGTTTTCTTTATATTTTTTAGTTAATGAGAATAAAAATTTTAAGTTTAAGCCACATAACGTGTGGTTTTATGATTCAACAAAATGATTGAATTCAAAATAATCACACCGAAAATTGAGACCAAAATCAGTTTCCAGTCCACAAACAACAACGACGTTAATAAAATCACCACATCAATACCCATTTGCACTTTTCCAGCCGGGATTTTAAAACGTTCCTGTAAATACAAAGCCAATAAATTGATCCCACCTAAGCTCGAACGATGTCTAAATAGAATCAAAAAACTTACACCCATCAATACATTGGCAAAAATCGTGGCGTAAATCGGATTGACATCAGAAAGATGGAAAAATTGTGGAATAATTTCAGTAAATCCAGCCAGTAATGCAACAGCAATAAAGGTTTTCACGACCAGCGCGATGCCCATCTTTTTGTAGGCAAAATAATAGAATGGGATATTAATTAAGAAAAATAAGACACCAAACTTCAGGTCAGTAATGTAATGAATTAACAAAGATAGACCTGCCGTCCCACCTGTCATAATTCCTGCTTGCTGTAGTAAAGTCATGGCAAAAGAAAGAATGAATGTTCCGATCAACATCGCCAACGCATCTTCAATTTTAGAGTGCTGTTCAATCACAGGCATGACTGGACTTACCAGAGATACATTTTGCTCGGTATTCATAACGGTACAACTCAATAGGAGAACAGCTAAAGGGAGAGAGATCTTTCAAAGAAAGACATGGCATATTTGATCATTTTTATTAAAATTTCGCAATTTATTCTTATATTTTCGCCATAAATGCAATTTATATTCAAAATACTTCATTTCGAATAGTCTATATCTTTCAATAAGCCTGCTTTTTTATTTTGCATTATATGAAATGACAACGAGATCCCTTTTACTTAATCGCAATCCCGTTTTCTTTTAGTTTTTCTAGCACAATTGAGGTATTGAGATTACTGACGCCAAAATTCTTAGAAGACAAAATCCCGATGAGTTTAACCATCTCATCTAAATTTTTAACCGCTACTTTAAGTGCAAAGTCATAACTACCTGTTAATTTATGAATATCTTTCACGGCAGGCTCATGTAGCAGAAACTCAACAAAACGATCATGTGTTGCATCACTATAGTTTTGCAATTTCACTTCAATAATACCCATGATCGGTGCCGGATCTGCACTCAACGCAATTTGAGCATAATACCCGGTAATAATTTTCTTCTGTTCAAGCTGAACACGACGGCGAGAACATTGCGAGGTCGACAAACCCACCAATTCAGCAAGTTCCTGATTGGCCAACCGTCCATTCATTTGTAAATGATGGATAATTTTCTGATCAAAATCATCAAGCTCGACTGTCATAAAACGCTCAATTCTGCCTTAAGTCATGTTTTAACTGATGCTGATTCATCAGTTTTAGAAGTTTAACGCCTTTGGATCAATCGTCACAAGCCTATACCAAAATTGTAGCGGACTGAATGCGTTGAACGCCTTGTTCTAACATGTTATGCCATGCGCTTTGTAATGAACCATTTAAATCAATCGCTTTACAGGCATCTTCAATCACATAGGTTTTAAAACCCATCTGTGCAGCATCCAATGCCGTCCACGCCACACAAAAATCGGTGGCAATCCCCACAATATAGACCGTATCAATTTGGTGTTCTGTTAAATAGCCCTTTAGACCTGTCGGTGTTTTACGATCTGCTTCCATAAAGGCTGAATAACTATCAATATTGACGTGAAAGCCTTTGCGGATAATCAGTTGCGCGGTTGGAATATCAAGATCGGGGTGGAATTCAGCATCGTGTGTGCCTTGTACACAATGTCTTGGCCATAACACTTGGGTTCCATATGGCAACTCAATGGTTTCAAATGGAACTTGATTTTCGTGATTATCAGCAAAAGAAATATGCTGATCGGGATGCCAGTCTTGGGTCAGCACGACGGTTTCAAACTGACGCGCTAGTTGATTAATCACTGGGATAATTTGATCAGCGTCAGTGACTGCCAAGTTTCCACCCGGTGTAAATCCATTTTGCACATCAACAACAATTAATGCGCTATGTTTTGAATCGCTTTGCATCTCATTATTCAACCTAGATTGCTCCTTGTACAATACGCTGCCTCATTGTTTCTGACTAGCCAAACAGGCACAAACTTTTCATAAGATGAAAATTATTCAAGTTAAAGATGAATGAAAGTTTTCGGCTGTTTGACTAAAGCATATTGTTCTTATGCCGCTGATCAGTCATAATTTGCATAATTGTCATTCAATCGAATTCATTATTGAACGACGAATCAAAATACTGCAACCATCCAATATTTCGTTTCAACTAATTCAATCTCGGATGGGAAAATAGGATAGTTTTTTAAAATGACTCAGCTAGCACAGAATATTCAAGGCTCAATTGTCGCACTCGTCACCCCTATGTTTGAAGATGGTCGCGTAGATTGGAAGAGTCTTGAGAAGCTCGTTGAGTGGCACATCCAACAAGGTACACATAGTATTGTTGCTGTTGGCACAACGGGCGAAGCCTCTACATTAAGTATGGAAGAACACACACAAGTCATCAAAGAAGTGATTCGTGTAGCCAATAAACGCATTCCAATTATCGCGGGTACAGGTGCAAACTCAACTCACGAAGCAATTGAACTAACCAAAGCAGCCAAACAACTCGGTGCTGATGCAGCATTGCTCGTTACGCCATATTATAATAAACCAACACAAGAAGGCTTATATCAACACTATAAAGCAATTGCTGAAGCAGTTGATATTCCACAAATTCTTTATAATGTTCCAGGTCGTACTGGCGTTGACATGCAAAATGAAACCGTGATTCGTTTAGCTGATGTTAAAAACATTGTTGGGATTAAAGATGCAACAGGCGATGTACCACGTGGTCAAGCCCTCATCGAAGGTCTAAATGGTAAAATCGCAGTTTACTCAGGCGATGACGAAACTGCTTGGGAACTGATTTTATTGGGTGCCAAAGGCAATATCTCAGTTACTGCCAACGTTGCACCAAAACAAATGAGCGAAGTTTGTGAAGCTGCCTTGGCAGGTGATAAAGCAAAAGCACAAAGTTTGAATCAACAAATTGCAAATCTACACAATATTTTGTTTTGCGAATCAAACCCAATTCCTGTGAAATGGGCGTTGCATGAGATGGGATATATTAGTACAGGTTTACGCCTGCCACTAACCGCTCTAGCAGAACAATATCGTGAACCGCTCCGCACAGATCTCAAAACTGCGGGCATTATTTAATACGAGCAATTTATGATGCAATTACGTCTTGGTGTTGTCCTTGTCATTTCAGCTTTAAGTTTGGCTGGTTGTGGTCGTTTTGCCCTCAATAATCATTCTTTAGATTATAAAAAAGCGCAAGCGCTTGAACCACTCAAATTCCCTGAGAATGCAACGGTAAGACCATTCACGCCATTGTATCCAGCCCCAACGGTTGATCCACTTGCGATTCAACATGCGCCAACATTTGAGAACGCAACTGGCAACCGTTATGCATTGCCTCGTCCAGAGTCAATGAAAACTGCAAGCAATACCACTGAAGCGGCAGCAACGACTTTAGGTCGTCCACAATTGGTGATGGATGGGAATAAAAACCCATTACTGAAAGTGGAAGGCCCAACAGCAACTGCATGGCAATATACTTTTGCGACCGTCAACAGCCTCAACTACAAAGTCATTTCTCAAGCAGATCATGGCTATGAAGCGACTATTAAGGTTGGTGATCAGAACTACCTATTGAAGCTTACTGCTGTTGGCTCAAATAACACCATTGCCCTCTTCAAACTTGACACCACTTTTGCAGACCCAGCGGTTGCAACTGAAGTGTTAGCTCAGATTTACCAAAATTGGCCAGCCTAGTCGTTTACTAGGCATTTTTTTCAAAAGGTTCCCCCATGTTAAAACAAACCTTGCTCTATACTGGTAAAGCTAAATCTGTATATGAGACAGACAATGCTGATCACCTGATCTTAGTATTCCGTGATGATGCCTCGGCATTCAACGGTGAAAAAATTGAGCAATTGGACCGTAAGGGCAAGGTCAACAACCGTTTTAACGCCTTCATCATGGACAAATTAGCTGCTGCAGGTATTGAAACGCATTTTGAAAAATTGCTTTCTCCAACTGAAGTGCTGGTTAAAAAACTTCAGATGATTCCAGTTGAATGTGTGATTCGTAACTATGCCGCTGGTTCTCTTTGCCGTCGTTTAGGTGTTGAAGAAGGTAAGGAATTAACTCCGCCAACATTTGAATTGTTCTTCAAAGATGATGCGCTTGGCGATCCAATGGTGAACGAATCTCAAGCGATTGCTTTAGGTTGGGCAACAGCGGAACAACTTGAAAAAATGAAGGAACTCACTTACCAAGTAAATGATGTGCTTAAAGCATTATTCGACGCAGGTAATATGATTCTGGTTGATTTCAAACTTGAATTCGGTGTGTTCCATGACCGTATCGTTTTGGGTGATGAGTTCTCTCCAGACGGTTGCCGTTTATGGGATAAAGACACCAAGAAGAAATTAGATAAAGACCGTTTCCGCCAAGGTTTAGGTGGTGTGGTTGAAGCTTATGAAGAAGTTGCTTCTCGTTTAGGCATTAACTTAGATGATATCTAAACCTAGCTAAGCTGTTACTTCTAAATAAAAAACCAGTCTAGTCAGGCTGGTTTTTTATTGTCTATTCAAAAATAATCGACTTCATTTTAAATATCAATATCATATAAATCATAAACTTAAAATTCATAAAATCAGCTTTGCGAATTTTTTTCTAACCTTATGTTTTTATATTGTTTTTGAAAGTATTTTGATCCTCCTACCATGTTCACAAATGTTTACAAAACTTGAGTTAGAAGATCAAAATGAATGCTCCCATTTTAAAGACTTTTCCTTTAAGTCTAAGTAGTAGTCTTATTCTGCTTGCCCTATATAGCAATGTTCATGCGGCTGAGAACAATCCAATAGAACCCGAACAAGTCAAAACACTCGCGACCATTGTGGTCACAGGAACCCGTGCCAACAATCGCTCACAAACAGAGTCCTTACAGCCGATTGATGTGATTAGTGCCAAAGAACTGACTGAGCGCACCGGCTCTAATGAACTCGGGACTGCACTATCTCGAATTATTCCTTCAATTAATTTTCCGCGCCCAACCGTGGTGGATGGGACAGAATTGGTCCGTCCTGCTCAATTGAAAGGACTGGCACCCGATCAAGTACTGGTTTTGGTTAATGGAAAACGTCGCCACACAGGCGCGTTTATTAACCTTGGCGGAACCATTGGTCGTGGCTCTGCCCCAACCGATTTGAATGCGATTCCGATCTCAGCGATTAGCCGTGTCGAAGTACTCCGTGAAGGTGCATCAGCCCGCTATGGTTCCGATGCGATTGCAGGCGTGATTAATATTATTTTGAAATCCAACCCGACGCATGGTGAAGCTGGGATTAAATACGGGATTTATAACAAAGGAGATGGTGAACAAAAACAATCCTTTGTTTCTGGTGGAGCTAAACTGAATAATTATGGTTATGCGATTTTTTCAGGGGAATGGCAGGATAGCCAAGCCACCAACCGTGCAGGTGCTGACCTGCGTGATCCAAAATCAAGCACCTATGGACAGCGCACTTTCCGTTTTGGGGATCCAGATTCCGATGAGGTAAAAGCAGCCTTGAATTTAGGTTATGACCTCAGTGATCATGCAGAGCTGTATTCGTTTGCGACCTATAGCCACCGTAATGCCGAAACTGCTGGATTCTATCGTTTAAGCAATGCCTCCAATAATATCCCTACTCTTTATCCAAATGGCTATCTACCCATCATTCAGGGCCAACTCGATGATTTTGGCGCAGTTGCAGGGATCAAAGGTGATTGGTCAGACTGGCATTATGATGCCTCGGTGAATTATGGTTTAAATCGTTATGATGTCGATACCAAGACCATTAATGTTGATCTCTATAAAGATACAGCCACCACACCTTTCGGCTTTCAGAATGGTACGCTGAAAAATGCACAAACAGTGGTGAATTTTGATCTTTCTCGAGAGTTTAATCTTGCAGCGCTTGCTAGCCCACTGAATGTTGCCTTTGGTACACAATATTTAAATCAGAAATATCAAATCCAAGCGGGTGATCCAGCCTCCTATTATAAAAGTGGCTCTTCTGGTTTAGCAGGCTTTCGCTCTGCCGATGCAGGTGAATGGTCACGCGACAGTTATGCAGCTTATTTGGATCTAGAAGCCAGTTTGACTGAAAAATTATCTGCATCTACAGCATATCGCCACGAATATTATAATGATTTTGGACATACCGATAATGCATCATTATCTTTGCGCTATGCGATTCATCCAGCGATTGCTGTACGTGGTAGTGCATCTACCGGTTTCCGGGCGCCAAGTCTTGCCCAACAATATTTCACCCAAACCTCCTCACAACTGGTCAATGGTCAATTTGCTGAAGCAGGAACCTTCCCCACCACGTCATACGTTGCTCAACTGCTTGGTGCAGAACAACTCAAACCAGAGAAATCCAAGAACTATAGTGTAGGTTTAGTGCTTACCCCAACTGATCAACTGTATGTGACTTTGGATGCTTATCAAATCGACATTGATAATCGAATTAGTCTGTCCTCCAATATCAATGCCAGCAGTGCGACCGTCCGCCAATACCTGAATTCAAAAGGCATCACCGACACCAACTTCAGCACGATTCGTTATTTCAACAATGCCAGCGATACCCGCACGCGTGGTGTTGACTTAGTTGCAACCTATAAATGGACTGCATTGCCTTATGGCGAACTCAATACCTCATTGGCCTACAACTACAATAAAAATAAAGTGACCCACGTGGATGGTAATCCTGCTATCTTAGATGCTCTGGGCATTAACCTCACGCGTCTTGATCGTCGAGAGCAATACGGTTTATTGGCTGGCAGTACGCCTGAGCATAAGTTCAGTTTAGCCAATGACTATAAGCTTGGAAACTTCACTGTAAATACCAATGTCACACGTTATGGCAGTTTTAAAACCTTTAGTAATTCTGGCGAAGCCAAAGATCAAAAATTCTCAGCCAAATGGTTATTGGATTTAGCGTTGTCTTACCAATATCAAAACTGGAACTTTACCGTTGGCGGCGACAATATTACCGATGTTTATCCTGATAAAGATGTTTATGACATCAACCAACCCACAGGCGGTAGCTTGCCTTATAGCCAGTTCTCGCCTTTTGGCTTTAATGGCGCGTTCTATTACGGCAAGATCAATTATCGTTGGTAATAGTCAAAAACCGAGCCAGATGGCTCGGTTTTTACTTTAATTCTGCACGTTCTGATAAATCAGTTTGCCTTCTTTATAAGTGGCCAATACCTTAATGTTTTTAATCTCACGACTGGGTACAGTCAACGGGTTCTGATTCAGAATGACCAAGTCAGCTAATTTACCTTGGCTTAAAGTACCCTTGGTCTGATCCTCAAAGTACTGATACGCGGCCCAATCTGTCATCGACTTTAATGCCAGATAAGGGCTAATGCGCTCATCTGCACCCAACACATAATTGCTCCGCGTTACTCGGTTCACGGTCGCATCCAGCATCATCATACTGCTCGGTGGTACCACAGGTGCATCATGATGCTCGGTAAAGATCAGATGCTTTTTTAAAGCGGTTGCGGTTGGCGAAATATGTGCAGCGCGAGTTTCGCCTAAGGTTTGCTGACGATGCCAATCGCCCCAGTAAAAGGTATGTAGTGAAAAGAAAGATGGAATAATATCTAAGGCTTTGAGCTGATCCAGTTGATCATCACGAATGGTTTGCGAATGGATCAATACGCTACGACGATCTGCTAGTCCTTGTTTTGCTGTAGCATCCTTCACTGCCCCAATAAATTGATCAATCGCAGCATCGCCATTGGCATGCGCCAGTACTTGCCACCCTTGCTTAAAGGCTAAATTGATATAGTCCTTGACCTGCTGATCATTACTTATGGCAGGATAGCCCTTATACGTCTTATCTTTACCTTCAGGCGGTACCAAATAGGGTTGTGTCAGCCAAGCGGTTTTACCTTGAGGTGAGCCATCTAAACTGATTTTCACTCCACCAATACGAAAATGATGATCATACTGTCGCTGACTGCCTTGCTTGAGCATATAGTCTTGGCTGGTGGTGATATCGGGATAAGAAACCACATCAATTGGCAGTCGATTCTGCTTAGCTAAGACATGCCACATTTCAGTAGTCCCCTGATCAGCCCGCCCTTCTTGTACCGTGGTAAAACCATTTTTTACATAGGCATCAATCCCTTTTTCTGCGATCTGGAACATTACCGCAGGCGGCACGTCTTTAAAAATTGAGCCAATTGCGGTAAATAAAGCGGACTCTTCTAACACGCCATTTGGGACATTTGAGTTGGCTTCACGGCGAATCACTCCCCCTGCTGGATTCTGGGTGTTTTGATTGATCTTCAGTAATTCAAGTGCTTTATGATTGACGGATGCTAAATGCCCAGATTGATGCAAGATCATTACAGGTTGCTCTTGAGACACCCGATCGAGATCGGTTGCCGTCGGATGACGCTGCTCATTCAGTTGTGCATCATCATAGCCATTACCCAAAATCCAGCCGCCCATGGTTTTAATCACGGATGGATTTAGGGCTTTCCAACTATTCAGCACATTCACCAAAGAATTGATATCTAAGACCTGACCATCAGGTATGGGGTAGAGATTGGCCACCATTTGATGGAAACCAACCATATTCACATGACTATGCGCATCAATAAAACTTGGCAATAAGGTTTTATTTTTTAGATCAATCGATTGAACTTTTTTATCCGCCAAGCGTTCAGCCTGCTGCTTTGAGCCCACAAAAACAATTTTTCCATCCTTTACCAACAGGGCTTCAGCATATTCAGGACTATTACCTGACATCGTCAGAATCGGGCCACCATAAAACAGTTGTTCTGTTGCAGTGACAGGTACTGCCGTCGTTGCACAGCCCGCAACAGCCAGTGAAATAGACGTGAATAAAACGCAGTGTTTGAGATAAGTACGGTTCATTAATTAAAACCCATATTTTTATTATGTCTTTTTTGATTAAAGCGGATTCTGTTTGTAATAGAAAGCATTCACTGATTATTTTTGTAATGTTTGGTCAAGTTCCGAACAGCTCTACATAGGCTATGCACACGACATAGCACAAGGTTTAAAACATTTTTGCTAGCTTATTGGAGACTTTAATCGCAAGATCATCGACATAATGGCTATAAGGCTGTGCCAACACAATGCTCAATAACACACTCAATAGGCTCGCCAATAATCCTGCATTTAAATAGGAAAAACCCCACTGCACATGCAATAGATTAAATAATGGAATCCCCAAAGCGTAAAGTACAGCAAGATGAATTAAATAAATTGAAAATGAGATTTTGCCTAAAAACACCAAAACAGTCCGATCAAAAAACTGTGCTAACCACTTACCTTTGAGTACGGCATAAACAATGCAAAAGCCACCGATAAAGTTGAGATAGTCATAGCTCTGCTCACCCCAAAATTGAGTAAAAAACTGATAACTGTTGCTGCTGTTGTGTGCGCCACAAAAATACAATCCCAACAAAAATAGCAGTACTGAAACTGCTGTACTCAGTTCTGCAGCATAGAGAAACAGTCCCATCCCCAAAACGAAACTGAGAAGACCCAGCAACACGGTTTGCGAGATCATATACGCGGTCAAAATGCTAATGATGAGAAATAGGCCACAGAGAATTGGCAGCTTGCCATAGAAATAACAGGCCAGATAAATCACCAGTGACCCAAGCAACTCAATTTGCATGGTCCACAGCACCCAGTTATAGCTGGAATCACCAAATAAAAATGCACCAATACTGCCTTCATATAAGGCCGTACCCAGTTGCGGATGTGGGTTGGCAAGTGCTGCTCCCCATTCGGAAACATGCGACACATCGACAGGCACAAAACACACCAGATAAGCGATGATACAAGAGACGAAGGCTGGAATTGCCAAACGTGGGTAACGTTTGATCAAGGAATTTTTCAATTGTATTGCGGTATTGTGCTTTTTAAAACTGGATAATGTCAGTACAAAACCACTTAAAACAAAGAACACAAAAACCGCGCCTGTACCTGAATAAAAGAAGGCCAACGGTGAGTGATGTAACTGCGCAAAAAAATTATATTGCGGTACAGCACTTACATCAAAATTATGCAGTTGTGGAAAAAAGGTCAGTGATAAATGTGACAACACAACAGCGAGACATGCCAAGCCTCGGATACTTTCCGCAGCATTAATTTTGTTTGTGGTCATGGTGGAGCTTGATCATCCTTGATAAGCGGGATGATGCGACCTTTTATCTGTAGTGTCTAGAGGTCGCTTACAAAAATACAGTGACTGTTCAGCGCAGCAGCAACACCAAGCTAAACCAGAGAATATTTTAGCGTTTTTTCTGTGTTGCTACCCAACATAGAATTGAACCCAAACACACCATAAATGCACCATACCAAAAAGAAAGACCTAATGGGGTACTGAGTAGAATTGCCGAAAAAAAGGCGGATAAAACTGGAATAAAATAGGATGCACCTGCCAATAGCGTTACATTACCATGCAAAATCCCAACATTCCAAGCGGCATAACCAAAGCCCATCGCTGCTGCCGCAAAAAACAATGAAATTGAAGAAGACCAATCAAAATCAAATGTGCCGCCCCCCATCAATGCATATTTAACCCACAGCACCGCCGAGACGAGAATAAAAAATAGGGTGATGCCATTGCTGCCCTGCGCAATTCTTGCTGTGAGCGTACAGTAGGCAGCCCACAGTAATGTTCCAATAAAGGCAAGCCCATAACTGAATGGATTGTGCTGAATGTTTTGTAACATCCCTGCCAAATCTAAGCCCTGTTCGCCACCGAGTACCCAACAGATCCCCAATATTGAAATGATAAAGCCAGGAATAATCAGAAAATTGGCTTTTTGCTGATTAAAAATAATGGCAGCGACCATGGTAAAGGTTGGCCATAAATAATTGACCATCCCCACCTCAATCGCCTGTCGATTATTACTGCTATAGCCAATCGAAAGCGATAAACAAATTTCATAGGCAACAAATAGAATACTGCCCCAGATCAAATAGGTTTTGGGAAAGCTTTTGAGGCTGGTCCAGCCGACCGAGAACAGCAGGAAAATGGAGGCCAGTGTATAAATTAGCGCTGCACCACCCACTGCGCCAAAATGACTACTCACATCCTTAATCAAGGCAACGATCAAACTCCAAAGCAAGATCGCGACCAATCCAATCAGTGTTGCTTTTTTTGCGTTCATTTTTATACAAATAGCAAATTAAGGCCAAAGCAGAATCTATCGATGCGATTCGGAATTTTGCTTTGGACAATTTTAAAATGATCGGTACCTAAACCGAGTTTTTGATTACTGTTGCTGTTGTTCCTGTTGCCAACGGCGCTGCTGTAATCGTTCGCCTTCGACCTCACGTTTATTTAAGGCTCGTTCGTACAGTTTGGTACCGCGTAATTCTGGAGGCAAATAGTCCTGTAACACGAAATGTTCAGGATAGTTGTGCGGATACAGATAATCCACCCCATAACCTTGCTGCTTCATCAACTTGGTTGGCGCATTGCGTAAGTGCAAAGGCACAGGCAGGTTTGCGGTTTTTTCTGCCAACTCTAAGGCTTTGTTAATCGCAAGATAGGTGCTATTACTTTTCGGGCTAGTGGCCAGATACACGGCACATTGCCCTAGGATAATACGCGCCTCAGGCATCCCCACCGCTTGCACTGAACGGAAACATTCACCCGCCAGCAACAAGGCATTCGGATTGGAATTGCCGATATCTTCCGATGCAGCAATCAGCATACGACGTGCAATAAAGACTGGATCTTCGCCACCTTTTAGCATGCGTGCCATCCAGTACAACGTCGCATCTGGATCACTACCGCGAATCGATTTGATAAATGCCGAAACCAGATCGTAATGCTGCTCACCCGATTTGTCATAGCGTGCAATATTTTGCTGCGCGACTTTAACGACGATGGCATTGGTTACGAGATTCTCAATATCAGGCTCAAAGGTACTGGCAATCAAATCAATCAAATTAAGCGCCTTACGTGCATCACCTGCCGCAAACTGAATCAGCGCATCATATTCTTCAATCTGGATAAAACGTTCTTTTAAAAACTTATCCGTTTGAATGGCTTTATTCAGCAGGGTTTGAATTGCTTCAGCACTCAGATTATTCAGGGTATAGACCTGACAGCGAGACAGCAACGCACTATTCACTTCAAAAGAAGGATTCTCTGTAGTTGCCCCAATCAAGGTAATTTTGCCTTTCTCGACCGCATTGAGTAAGGCATCTTGCTGTGATTTATTGAAGCGATGAATCTCGTCAATAAACACCACAGGGGTCAACAAGTCACCACTTTCGGCAATCACCTCACGAAGCTCTTTTACACCTGTATTGAGTGCAGATAGGCTAATAAAAGGACGATCCACGGCTTGAGCCAATAACAATGCAATCGTGGTTTTCCCGACCCCTGGTGGCCCCCAGAAGATAATCGAAGGCAGGTGCCCTTGATCAATCATCTGACGTAAAGGGGCATTTTCACCCAGCAAATGATCTTGTCCAATAATTTCGGACAAGTCACGAGGACGTAAACGTTCAGGTAAAGGAATATGCGTATCTGACATCATCACTGGCTTTATGATCTTTTACCCTAGTCTATTGTGTCTGGCTCAAATCTACAATTTGAATCTACACTCACGCGACATTCTATTGCGCGTTGTTGTTCTGAACCAACTGTTGCATCACGCGATAACTGGCTTTGATCCGTTCTTCATTGGGAAAATTGGTATTGGCTAACATGACAATTCCAATTTTTTGTTGTGGGATAAAAGCGGCATAAGCACCAAAACCATTACTTGAGCCTGTTTTATTAAAATAAGTCGCTGCTGAGGCAAGTTTTGGCTGCTTGATTGGTGTAACGGTATGACTTTCTAACGCCATTTTGCTCGAGTTCCCCTGTAAAAGTGTTTCAAGTGCTACTGGATAGGCATACTGTTCCCAGCCCAAACCTTGGGTCATTGCACCCACTTTAAAATAACCCACATGAGTATTTTCAATCGCTTTACGAAGCGGTTGTTTCAACTGCTGAGGATGAATTTGCGCATCAAGGAATTTCAGCATATCCGCACTGCTACTTTTCAGCCCATAAGCTTCTGCATCAAACATACCTGGCGAAACACGTATGGCTTGATCGGCTTTGTACCCCCATGCATATTGCGACATGTGCTGCTCAGGGACTCGAATAAAACTTTGTGTCATTCCTAATTGCGGCAGCAGCGTTTTTTCAATCAGCTCGCTATACGGCTTTTTCATGGCCAAGGCTGTGACATAGCCCATCAAACCAATACTCGGGTTGGAATATTGACGCGCAGCGCCAACTTTGGTCTTTGCTTGCCAAGTCTGAAAATATTTCACCATATCTTGTTGCTGCACCACGCCATCAGGGAATTGCAGCGGAAAACCACCTGCAGTATAAGTTCCGAGATTCAATAAGGTGGCACGATTGACCATAGTATTCTTAAGTTCAGGGAAATATTTGGCAGGATGATCCGACAAAGACAGCTGTCCTTGTGCCTGTGCATAAGCCGCTAAAGTGGCATTAAAGGTTTTACTAACGGAGCCAAGTTCAAATAAAGTACTGTTACTTACCGCTTGTTGGTTTTGCTTAGAGGCAAGCCCATAATTCACAAAATAATGTTTACCATTCAGGGTCACAGCAACGGCCATACCTGGAATCTTATATTGTGCTAATAAAGGCTTAAACTGCTGGTCTACAATCGTTTGAACTTGTTGCTCAGTCAAAGTCCCAGCCCAAAGAACCGAACTACAGGACAACAGTCCTGTAAGTAAAAATAGTTTTTTTAAAGTCATAGAAAAGTAGTTCGGCTGATTCATTGTGTATATCACTTGAAGTTAAAATTTAATTGGCATGGAGTTTAAGTAGTTTGGCACGTGATCCATCTTCGATCACCCAGATTGAACCATCTTGGGCTTGATGTAGGCCACGAATGCGTTGTTTCATCTCAAGTCGTTGAACTTCTTGGACAGGCTTAGCAGCTAAATCTACCACCACAATGGCTTCAGAGGATAAACCACCAATCAACGCTTTGTGTTGCCACAAAGGAAACTGCTGACCTGAATAAATAATCAAGCTAGAAGGTGAGATCACAGGGGTCCAATCGATTTCAGGGGCTTTAAATTCTGGACGGGTATGATGGTCTGGAATAGGCAAACCTGAATAATGGTCGCCATTCGAAACCGTTGGATAGCCATAGTTTTCCCCTTTCACAATCCGGTTTAATTCATCACCGCCTTTAGGACCCATTTCAACCACCCATAGTTGCCCTTGCTGATCGAAGACCATTCCCAGTGGATTACGATGACCCAATGACCAAATCTCCGCAGTTACACCACCTTGCTGATAAAACGGATTGCCTTCCGCAGCAGTTCCATCTGCATTTAAACGCAAAACCTTACCTAAATTACTATTTAAATCCTGAGCGGGTTCAAACTTTTGGCGTTCACCCGAGCTGACCCAAAGTTTGCCATCGGGACCAAACTGCATGCGATGACCATAATGACCTTGCCCTGACACTTTCGGTATTTGTTGCCAGATGGTTTTTAAATCTGTGAGCTTGGGTTGCATAGGATCAGATAAATCCAGTTTTGCATGTGCAATCTCCGCACCATATCCACCCTGGCCTTTGCTGGCATAGCTCAAATATAATTCATGATTCTGCTGAAAATCAGGATGCAAAATGACATCACCTAAACCACCTTGTCCACCATAACTGACGGTTGGGACGCCAGCGACATTGATACTGCTCTTGGTTTGAGGATCAAAGAGTTTTAATTGCCCTTTTCTTTCTGTAATCAGTAGGCGCTGATCAGGCAAACTGACAATCGCCCATGGCTCATCAAATTCAGCGACACTCTCAATCCGATACTTTTGTGCAATGCGCTGGCTTGAAGCCTGCTGTGCTGTATTCTGTTCTGGTGTTTTAGAGTTACTTTCGTTGGTACCGCAAGCGGCCAAAAATAAAATGCCACTGTAGAGCAAAGGTGTCATCAACAGTTTATGCATGGCTTATCTCCCTCTTTTATTCTTCATCTTAGGGAACATCGTCAATAACAATACTGCAAAAATGTTGTTTTTATGATCAGCATAGCTTATTGATTCGCTAGACAACTGTTAACGTATCCAGCGAACAATATAATCTTCAATTTGTTCTTCATCGATATCGTTTTCTGAAATACAACGCCCCGCCGCTGATTTTTTCGCTTTGATCACACTTTGGCGTGAACCCGTATTGAGGTAATGCCACGACGGTAAATTTTTACCTTCACTTAAACGACGATAGGCACAACTTGGTGGCAACCAAGAAATCGTGCTGAGCCGCTCAGGAGTTAGCTGGATACAATCAGGCACTTGCTGCTGACGGTTAGGATAATCGGAACAACGCGCGGTTTTACAATCAAGTAATTTACATGACACTTTGGTGTAAGCGACCTCTGCGGTTTCTTCGTCTTCTAGTTTAACCAAGCAACATAGACCACAACCATCACACAATGCTTCCCACTCCGCATTGCTGAGCTGATCAAGCGGATAGTGTTTCCAAAAGTTGGGGCGCAGTTCGACGGACATACCAATTGTTTCAATTTCAAAGGAGCTTTGTATTATAGCATTCATCCGTGTGTGACTTGGTCTAATCTCTTTTTATTCATTTAACACTTCTTTAAGTATTAAACATTTAAACCACATAAACACCACATTGCGAGCAAAAAACCCGCGTTATAGTGAAAAAATAATGAAAAAATAGGAGGACTTGATATGTTCCGTTGGGCAATTATTTTTGCAGTGATTGCATTAATCGCCAGTTTATTAGGTTTTGGCGGTGTTGCAGGTCTATCTAAAGACTTTGCTGTGATTTTACTTGTTGTTGCCGCGATTTTGGCGATCGTTGGTTTCTTATCTAGAGGCAAAGTCTAGTTCATTATTAACGGTATACAAACATAAAAAAGAAGAGTCCTCGTATTCTTCTTTTTTATTTCTAGCATATTTGTACAACTGCATTTCTATTTTTGTAATGTCACTCATTTTGCTTTTTATGCTTTAATCAATGCAATTTAAAAATACAGATCAGGATTATAGAATGAGTTTGCCTATCAATACTCGTGAAATCGAATATACCGCGCCAGATGGCCAACGTTTGATTGGTTATTTTGCAGCGCCTGCAATTGATATGCCTGTTGCAGGTGTGATCGTTGCCCCTGAATGGTGGGGCCGCAATGCATACACAGAACAACGTGCACGTGAGCTTGCAGAACATGGTTTTGCCGCTTTAGCAATTGATATGTATGGTGATAAGAAAGTTACAACCAATGTGCCACAAGCCTCTGAATGGATGAATCAAACTTTTGAGCATGCTGATACCATTGTTGACCGTGCTCAAGCAGGCTTAAATGCTTTAGCGGCTCAAGCAGAAGTGAATGCCGACAAATTGGCAGCGGTTGGTTTCTGTTATGGCGGTAAAGTGGTGCTAGATTTGGCGCGTTCAGGTGCAGATATCAAAGCCGTTGCGACTTTCCATGCGATATTAAGTCCGAAAGCCCCTGCTGAGAAAGGCAAAGTTAAGGCCGAGATTCTAGTCCTGCATGGTGAACTCGATAGCATGGTGACATTGGATAATGTGGCAAGCTTCCGTCAGGAAATGCACGATGCAGCCGTTGATCACGATGTAATTATTTTTGAAGATGCCAAGCATGGTTTTAGTAACCCGCTTGCGGATGAGCGTGCTAAGGCCAACAATGTTGACTTAGGCTATAACGCTGAAGCAGAACGTCAAAGTCTTGAAGCGATGTATGAGCTGTTAGATAAACATTTAAAGTGATTTGAAAGGTTATCAAAGAACATCCAAGCTAACCTCTAAATCAAATAATTAAATCCATTAAGTTCTTGATCACACATACTGGGGCAAATCCAAAATTTAGACGCTCGTAAGCGTTTACTGGAGCAAAGGTGACATGGATGTCGCCTGTTTGGCTGCCTTGCGCTGCGTGCAAAGCGTTGTTTTGAAATTGCTCAGGATGTGGCGTCAGCCGAATAAAGGGGTTTTGTTACTTTTGCCCCATCAAAAGTAAGGCATCGCCTGCACGTAAATATATAAAATTTCAAAAAAGGATAGTGCAAACTTAACGGAGTCTTGCCAAGTTCTCATCAAATTTCAAACTATGTCTTTGACGACTTACGCCTCGTTTATGTTCCAATAGAATTTTAACGCCTAAAAAACCTATTTCCGCTATACTACGCCTCTGCTTTTTACTGTTCTGATTCATGTCTGATTTCTCATTTTCTGATGCACTACTTACATGGTTCGACCAACACGGTCGTCACGATCTACCATGGCAAGTGGCTGATGATCCCTACAAAGTTTGGGTCTCAGAAATCATGTTGCAACAGACGCAAGTCAAAACTGTACTGCAATATTTCGACCGTTTTATTGAACGGTTCCCGACTGTAGAAACCCTAGGAAGAGCCAGTTGGGATGATGTCGCACCTTATTGGGCAGGTCTCGGCTACTATGCTCGCGCACGTAATCTGCATAAAGCGGCAGGCATTGTCAGTCAGCAAGGGAAATTTCCAGAAACACTAGAACAATGGATTGAGCTGCCAGGCATTGGCCGCTCCACTGCTGGTGCGCTCATGTCACTTGGCTTACGTCAGTATGGCGTGATTATGGATGGTAACGTAAAACGTGTACTGGCACGTTTCCTCGCCATCGAAGATGATCTATCCAAGCCACAACATGAACGAGCACTCTGGCAAATTGCGGAAGATCTCTGCCCAAAAGAGCGCAATCATGATTATACCCAAGCGATCATGGACTTGGGGGCAACCGTTTGTACCCCGAAAAAACCGCTGTGCTTATACTGCCCAATGCAGCAGTATTGCCAAGCCTATCAACAAGGTATGGAACAGGAACTTCCTTTCAAAAAAGCCAAGAAACCTGTTCCAGTCAAAACAGCCAATGTATTACTGATCCAATCTGGAGATGAATGGCTGTGGCAACAACGTGAAGCGCATGGCCTCTGGGGTGGATTATATTGTCTTCCAATCATTGAACAAGCAACCGAATTACAACAGATTGAGCAACACTTCAAACTACAAGCTCAAGTATCATCATTGCAGATTAGCCATAGCTTTACTCACTTCACTTGGTTACTGCATGAAAAACTGTTCCACGTGGAACACGATCAAAAAGAACAGTTGAGTATCGAATTAAATGGCATATGGCTAAGTCCAGAAAATGCGATTGCCAAAGGCATTCCAACAGCCATGAAAAAACTGATTACAGCCAAACAAAAGGCTTAACGCCTAAAATGCTGTAGATCAAACGCAAGGAGTTTATGTGCGTCATTCGATTTCCTATACCGTTGTTGGCGTGTTGATGGTTCTACTTTCAGCATGTACCACTGCCCCAAAAAAACCAGCGCCCTTGCCCAACTCACAGGTCAATAAACTTAAAATGATGCGTTTAGACAGTCGCCTGCCAGTCCCTGTTAAAGGTGTCAGTCGAAACGAATTACGCGATACTTGGGGGGCGGCACGTAGTCAAGGTCGTAGCCATGAAGGCATCGACATCATGGCAGAGCGTGGTACGAAGGTGTATAGTGCGACCGAAGGCTTAGTTGCTGATTTACGTAATAATAATTTAGGCGGAAAGGTGATCTGGATTATTGGACCATCAGGCTCTTGGCACTATTATGCGCATCTGGATGGTCATAAACGCGGCCTCAATGTTGGCGACTATGTGCGTAAGGGTGATCTGATCGGTTATGTGGGAAATACTGGCAATGCTCGTTATACCGCTCCGCATTTACACTACGGAATTTATTTAAATGGCAAAGGGCGTGGTGCAGTTAATCCATACCCATATTTACGTTAGGAATCTACAATGTCAGAAGCATTGATTGAACGTCTGGTTGAATTTGCAGAGTCTGGAAATCAGCAGAAAATCGTCATGGGTGGTACCAGCTATCAAGGTTGGATCATGGAAATTACCGAAGATGCTTTGTTGATTAGTACAGGTTTTGCCGATAAATCAGGTAAAGACTTTTGGCTTAAGTTTACTGATTTAAATAGCGCAGAACTGTATTATTGGGATACTCGCCCAAATGAATGGGTGGCATTCCAACTTTAAACTATACTGTTCAAATAACAACAAGGAGCATCAAATATGTCAACTCAACGCTGTGGCTGGTGCTCCGATGATCCCCTCTATATTGCCTACCATGATCAGGAATGGGGCAAGCCTCAACATGATGAAACTCACCTGTTTGAAATGCTCTGTCTAGAAGGACAGCAAGCAGGACTTTCTTGGATCACGGTACTGAAAAAACGTGAGCACTACCGCTCACATTTCTTTCAACATGCCATTACAGACGTCGCAGCACTCACCGATGATCAACTCGAACTCAAACTCAGTGATGCAGGTTTAATTCGTCATATCGGTAAGCTCAAAGCCATCCGTGACAATGCCATTGCTTGGCTCAAGCTTAAGGATGACGTCGAAGATGTTCCCACTTGGTTATGGAGTTTTGTCGATCATCAAACCGAAAATAATGATGTGGCGAATTACCGCGAAGCACCTGCACAAACTGAACTTAGCCAAAAACTATCCAAAACCTTAAAAAAACGTGGCTTTAAATTTGTGGGGCCAACCACCTGCTACGCTTTTATGCAAGCAGTGGGTATGGTCAATGACCACGAAAATCATTGCCAATTTAAATAACCAATCATCATCGATTTTCCTTGAATGGGAGTTCCAATGAGCAATAATCAAATTCGTGCTTATGCTGCAATGCAAGCGGGCGAGCGAGTGGTGCCGTACCAATTTGATGCGGGAGAATTACAAGCCCATCAAGTTGAAGTCAAAGTTGAATATTGTGGTCTGTGCCACTCCGATCTATCTGTGATTAATAACGAGTGGCAATCATCGGTTTACCCTGCGGTTGCAGGACATGAAATCATTGGTACTATCATTGCACTGGGATCAGAAGCCAAAGGACTACGCGTCGGTCAACGTGTTGGCATTGGCTGGACTGCTGAAACCTGTCAAGCCTGTGATCCTTGTATTGGCGGTAATCAGGTCCTATGTACGGGTGATAAAACAGCAACCATCATTGGCCATGCAGGCGGTTTTGCCGATAAAGTCCGTGCAGGTTGGCAATGGGTCATTCCCCTTCCGGACGATTTAGACCCTGAAAGTGCTGGCCCGCTACTGTGTGGTGGTATCACGGTATTTGATCCCTTACTAAAACACAAAATCCAAGCCACACATCATGTTGGTGTGATTGGTATTGGTGGTTTAGGTCATATCGCGATTAAGTTACTCAAAGCATGGGGTTGTGAAATTACGGCTTTCAGCTCTAACCCAGATAAAACTGAAGAACTCAAAGCCATGGGTGCCGATCATGTGGTCAATAGCCGTGATGCCCAAGCCATCAAAGCACAACGTGGCAAGTTTGATTTATTACTCAGTACGGTCAATGTCACCCTGAACTGGCAAGCCTATTTAAATACGTTGGCGCCAAAAGGTAGCCTACATTTCCTAGGTGTGACTTTAGAACCAATCCCTGTTTCTGTCGGTGCAATCATGGGGGGTGCCAAATCTGTCACTTCATCACCAACGGGCTCACCGTTAGCACTACGCCAACTTTTACAATTTGCTGCACGCAAAAATATCGCACCACAGGTTGAGTTATTTCCAATGTCGCAACTAAATGAGGCGATTGAACGACTGCATTCAGGTCAAGCGCGTTATCGCATCGTACTGAAAGCAGACTTCGACTAATTCATACTCTGTCGTACCCAATCCGCCAACTGTTGAATCGCTTGGCGGATTTCTGCTGTTAAAGCATGACCTGCATTTAAACGCAAAAAGTGCTGATAACGGCGGTCTTCACCGAAGACTTCCCCTGGTACGATATTGATCCCTTTAGCTTGTGCCAAATAATACAATTCCAAACCCGTAATACTATTTGGCAGTTGCATCCATAAAGCATAGCCACCTTGTGACTGGCTTAATCCAATCGGAACCCCCTGAAACACGTCAAGAATATAAGCCCGATACTGTTCAACTTGCTGCATCAGTTTAGGTCTTAACTGATCCAAATGTTCTCGATAACCACGACTGTAAATAAAATCGGCTAAACCAAGTTGCAAAGGCGTATTCACCCCTACATTGTTGGCCAATAATTGGGGTCTTAGATATTGCAGCTGTTGACCTAAGCAAAACCACCCGACACGATAGGCGGTTGATAATGACTTGGATACCGAGCCACACCAGATCACATAACCTTCCTGATCCCAATAACGAATGGGTAAAGGTCGTTCCTTTTGAAAGCTACATTCACCATAAATATCATCTTCCAAAATAAAACATTGATATTTTTGCGCCAGTTGAGCAATGTGCTGTTTCTGTTCATTGCTAAGGCAATAGCCCAAAGGGTTCTGAAAATTGGCGGTGAGCAAACACAATTTGGCATCACCCTGTTGCATAAAAAATTCTAAGCGCTCTAAATCAATGCCACGATGATCCGCTGGAATCTCAATAATTTTACGTTTCAGGCTAGCCAGCATTTGCAACTGACCATTAAAAGTGGGCGTCGGTACTAGAATACTATCCCCCTCTTTGCTGATCTGTTGAATCAGTAGCGATAAGGCAGGCATACAGCCGTTGGTAATAAAAATATCATCAGTCGCGACATAGATACCATCTTCACGCCAATGGTCAGATAAGGCTTTACGAAGCTGCTGATGCCCCTGTTTATTACAATATAAAAAATCTTCTGGCTGGCAATGTTTCAAAGCACGTTGTAAAGAGCGACGCAACCCATCGACAGGAATCAAATGCGGAGACAGTTGGATCGCACCCAACGGGGTTAAATGATGCTGAATTGAGGCCGTCTGAATCTGGTTTTGCAGATCTAAATTTGAAACCTGACGGGCTTTGGACTCAAAGTTGGGACTGTCTGGTACAGCACTTTGATATTGTCTTGAATTAACAAAATAGCCCGATTTAGCTTTTACATAGATCAACCCTTTTGCTTCCAGCAGTTCATAACATTGTTGTGCCGTACTCAAACTAATACTTTGCTGACGTGCAAATTCCCTTAAAGAACTCAACTTTTGTTGGGGCTGTAACTCATGCTGATAAATCTTGTGAGCCAATTGTTCTGCCAAGCGCTGATAGTGGAAAGTCATATCTGTACTGCTTTTTTATAAATTTCTGTATCTGTATTGGTTTATACAACACCTTTAAGCTATAAAAATCAACAGCCAAAGGATAAGACCATGAAAAATAATATCTTATTTATATTAAGCACTGTTTTATTTACAGGCTGCAATCTGACTGACCAAGCCACCTACCAGCAACAACAAGTGTGTAAATCGCTTTCTCAGGGCTACCTGCAAATTCAGAACCAACCAACCTATGAATTATGGAAAATGGAGAAAAGCGACGCGCCAGAGCAGACTCGTATCATCAAAATGACCTATAAGAAACCCAATGAAAATGGTCTGACGCTCTCAAGCAACTTTCTGCCAACAGTCGAACTTGAATGCAAGTTACAACAGCAACATATTATTGTTTCAGTGATACAAAAAACAGGGCCGTCAATCCCAGTGCTGAATGTACAACTTCAAAATGATGCTATTGGCAAACCGAGAAGCCCTGACTTAGTTGCTCAGTCAAAAACTCAATAAATAAGCGGACACGTTTCGGCAAGTGCTCTTGTTGATAATAAACAGCATGGATGCTTTGATAGGAGTGCTCGATCTGATCTTCAAATAGTGCCTCAAGACGCCCTTCTCGAATGTCCTGCCAAATTTCAAACTCGGATAGCCGAGCAATACCCTGCCCACGCAAACACAGTTGTCGGACGGTTTCACCACTTGACGCTCTCACTTTAGGTTGTGTTTGAAAATACTCACCCTCAATTTTAATCGGCCAAGTGTTGATATAGGTTGGACGGGTAAAACCAATCACATCATGTTCAGTCAATGCTTGAGGCTGTAAAGGCTTGCCCTTGCGTTTTAGATATTCAGGACTGGCAACAATATAGATACGACTTTTACACACCAATTTAGCATGCAAGCTGGAATCGTTTAATTCACCAAAACGAAACGCCACATCAGTCTTATGTTCCAGTAGATCAATCACCAAATCATTACTATTTAGCTCAATTTCAATATTGGGATAGCACTGCCGAAATTTATGGACCAATGGGGTGATCACATGCAAGATAAAAGGCGTAGCTGAGTCAATCCGAATCACCCCCGAAGTATCCTGATCTGATTTCTGTAATGCTTCCTCAGCCGCATTCAAATCACTCAGGATTTTACGGGCATGTTGCAGAAACTGCTGACCTTCTTGAGTGAGCTTTAATTTTCGCGTGGTCCGTTCCAATAGGGTCACTTCGAGCTTGGATTCTAAACGGCTGAGCGAGCGACTGAGCCCAGATGCAGTCTGTCCTAGTCGTTCAGCAGCGGCAATAAATGAACCGGTATCGACAATGGTCATAAAAGCAAGCAGTTCTTCTACCGTAGATTTCATTGCCACCCTCTCAATTATTGATATTTAGTCAACTGTATTTTGCAAATTCATCTATTTTTTAGCAACAATAATCATCGCAAAATAACAGCCATTAATTAATAGCTCTGCTGAGCATGAAAAAAGATTAGGTGAAAAATATGCGTATCCCTCAATTCGGTTTAGGTACTTTCCGTCTTAAAGATCAAGCGGTCATCGATTCAGTTAAAACTGCCCTAGAAGTGGGTTACCGTGCCATTGATACCGCACAGGTATATGAAAATGAAGCAGCTGTCGGTCAAGCCATTGCTGAAAGTGGTGTTGCTCGCCAAGATCTGTTCCTCACCACAAAAATCTGGGTCGACAACTTTGCTGAAGAGAAATTTATTCCAAGCTTAAAAGACAGTCTGCAAAAACTAGGTACCGATGCCGTTGATCTCACTTTGATCCACTGGCCAGCTCCAGCACTTGGTGTCTCCATCCCAAGCGTGATGCAATTGTTATTAGAGGCGAAACAACAGGGTTTGACTAAACAAATCGGGATTTCAAACTTTAATATCGCCTTGACTCAACAAGCGATTGATAGCATTGGTGTAGAACACATTGCCACCAACCAGATTGAACTCAGTCCTTATTTGCAGAACCACACCTTGGTCAATTTTTTACGTGAACAAAACATTGACGTGACGTCATACATGACACTAGCGTATGGCAAAGTACTGCAGGATCCAACCTTAGTTGAGATCGCTGCACAGCATCAAGCAACGACTGCACAAGTTGCTTTGGCTTGGGCCTTACAAAATGGTTTTGCTGTGATTCCATCATCAACCAAACGTGAAAACCTGATCAGCAACTTAAAAGCGCAAGACTTAACTTTAAGTGCAGAGGAAATGCAGCTGATCGCTCAACTTGAACGTAATGGTCGAGAAGTGAGTCCTGAACCATTTGCGCCTGAATGGGACAAATAACATGAGCAGCCGCATCAACCTTCCTTTGCTGGCACTGGCTATTGGTGCCTTTGCAATTGGCACAACAGAATTCTCTCCAATGGGGCTGTTGCCCAATATTGCCAATGATCTTGGGGTGTCGATCCCTAGTGCGGGCATGCTGATTACAGGTTATGCACTGGGTGTGATGCTCGGTGCACCGATCATGACCTTATGGTTTGGTGGCTTTGCCCGTCGTAATGCCCTGATTTTACTGATGGCAATCTTCACCATTGGTAACCTGATCGCAGCCTTTGCACCCAATTACATGAGCTTAATGGGCGCTCGGTTAATTACCAGCTTAAACCACGGTGCTTTTTTCGGAATTGGTTCTGTGGTGGCAGCCAGTGTTGTTCCAGCAAATAAACAGGCCAGTGCGGTGGCAACCATGTTTATGGGCTTAACCATTGCCAATATTGGTGGTGTACCACTCGCAACATGGGTGGGACAAAACATTGGTTGGAGAATGTCTTTCCTCGCGATTTCAGCCCTTGGTGTCATCACCATGCTGTCACTTTGGAAGGCCCTCCCAGTCGGATCTGTTGGACAAAAGCCTAATGTAAAAATGGAGCTAAGTGTTCTTACCCGCCTACCCGTGGTATTGGCATTGCTCACAACCGTGTTTGGTGCCTCAGCGATGTTTACCTTGTATACCTATATCGCACCTAGTCTGGTTGAGTTCACTCATGCCTCTCCAACCTTTATCACCATGATGTTGGTCTTGATCGGAATTGGTTTTTCAATCGGGAACCATTTCGGTGGAAAGTTTGCAGACTTATCTATTGATAAAACCTTAATTGGTTTCTTGGTGTTACTGATCGCGTTGATGGTCATCTTCCCAATCCTTGCTCAAAGCCAATTGGGTGCAGCAATCGGTTTGGTGATCTGGGGTGCAGCAGCCTTTGCGATTGTTCCACCATTACAAATGCGAGTGATGTCGGTTGCACATGAAGCCTCAGGCCTTGCTTCTTCAGTGAATATTGGCGCATTTAACTTAGGCAATGCCATTGGAGCTGCAGCAGGCGGTGCCGTGTTAAGCCTCGGCTTAAACTATGCGGCAGTCTCCATGATTGGTGCAGTACTGGCAGGTATTGGTTTAATCTTGGTTTTCATTCAAATGAAATTAGCAAGCAAAACAGAGCCACCATTACAACAATGCCCTCAAGCTTAAGCTCAAATAAAAAAGCCTGATTTAAATCAGGCTTTTTTATTATTTCAATAAATCTGGTAACTTCGGTTGTGCATATAAGGGATTATTCACTTCTTTTTTCATTTTCATCAGCATTTGATAAGGTTGCTGCTGCACAAACATATTCACAAAGCTCAATGGAATTGCTCCTGCTGGATCGGCATACCCACTGGTCGTGACTTTCACCTTATTATTGGCTAATTTCTGAAAAGTCCAATCACCTGCGTATTTGGTTAAACGCACGACATCTGGCTGCTCAGGGTAATTATTTTGAATAGCATTATTTTTAATACTGATGCTGCCATCTGCATTTTTAGTCATTTTCCCTTTAATCACCACATCACGGTCTTTTAACGGAAATGGAAAATCCAAAACCATATACAGGGTGAATTCACCTTTCTTATCATCACGTGACAGCATTTGTGCCTTGCCCACATACGGCACCCATTGCGGTGTACGTTCCACATCAAGTACCACCGCCACAGCGCGCTCTAAGGGCACATCAAATGTGGTTTCAGCTTTATATTGGATAATCGGATTGTTTTCTGTTTGGTAAGTCCAAACCTTAATATTGTTCCGATGCAAACTGAGTTTGGCTGTATCTGATGCTGCAGTCACCGCAAAGCTGCTGAGACTGAGCAATGTGGCAAGAACGATATGCTTTTTATTCATGTCATGCTCAATTGTTGTAATGATGGCGAGAGCTTGTTTCACTTCTATCAGGAAGAAAGCTCGACAAGCTCTTTTATAGTACAAAAAAGGAACGTTTTATACTTCAATCTCGTTAAAGCCTAAAACATCTTTCATATCGTATTTACGCGCATCACGACCAACCACCCATGCTGCTGCACGGACTGCACCTGAAGCAAAGTTCATACGATTCGTGGCTTTGTGTGTCACTTCAACACGCTCACCTTCACCAATAAACATTACCGTATGTTCACCGACGATATCGCCACCACGAATGGTTTCAAAACCAATGGTCTGACGATCACGAGGACCGGTATAACCTTCACGGCCATAGACCGCAACTTCTTTCAAGTTACGACCTAAGGTATCGGCAATCGCCTCACCCATCATAAATGCCGTACCAGAAGGTGCATCGACTTTATGGCGGTGGTGCGCTTCAATGATTTCGATATCCACCGTATCGCCAAACACTTTCGCTGCAAGTTCTAATAATTTGATCGAAACGTTCACCCCAACTGAATAATTGGCAGCATATACCACAGGTGTCTGTGTTGCAGTTTCATCCAAAAATGCCTTTTGCTCATCTGACATTCCAGTAGTCCCGATCACCATTGCCACACCCGCTTCACGGCATAACTTTAAGTGCTGTTCAGTTGCAACAGGTGCAGTAAAATCAATCACCACATCACAGTCTTTCAATACTTCACTCAAACTTCCCACGATCTTGACACCGATATTGCCAATGCCTGCAAGCTCCCCTGCATCTGCACCCACCAAACTGCTTTCAGGACGCTCAACAGCCGCTGCCAGTTGATAGCCGGCTTGTTGTACCGCTTGAATCAGAATACGCCCCATGCGTCCGCCTGCACCCAAGATTCCAATGCGTGGAGAAGATGACATAATTTTTCCTAGTCTTTTATTTAAACAATTCAGCTACTATAGCAAAACTCTGTGGCTGCGCTAAAAATTTCCAATAAAAAACCTGCCGAAGCAGGTTTTTTTATCAATACCGATTAATCAAATAAGCGGTCAAAGAATGATTTTTTCTTTGGAGAGGCAGCATGGCCATCACCATCAAACGAGGCTTGTAATTCTTTCAATAATTCACGCTGGCGACTATTTAAATTCACAGGTGTTTCAACCACAATACGGCAGAGTAAATCGCCCACCATGCTGCTACGTACAGGGCGAACTCCCTTAGCACGCAAGCGGAATAATTTACCTGTTTGTGTACCTTCTGGAATTTTTAAGCTAACACGACCATCAAGGGTCGGGATTTCAATTTCTTTACCTAGAGCAGCATCAGCAATGCTGACAGGTACATCCATATAAAGATCTGCGCCATCACGTTGGAAAATTTCGTGTTCACGAACCACGACTTCAACATATAAATCGCCTGCTTGGCCATCACGGATGGCTTCGCCTTTACCTGTTAAACGTACGCGATCTCCATTGTCCACACCCGCTGGAATGGTAACTTCAAGCGTTTGCTGACGATCTGCAACACCTGAACCATGACAGCTATTACATGGATTCTTGATGATTTTACCTTGACCACGGCAAGTACTACAGGTTTGCTGAACAGAGAAGAAACCTTGTTGCATACGCACTTGACCTGCACCATGACAGGTACGACAAGTTTCTACATCGTTTGGATTTTTTGATCCTTTTCCATCACATGTTTCGCATGGTGCTGGGGCAGTAAAAGTAATGGTTTTTTTCACGCCTTTTACAGCTTCTTCAAGGGTGAGTTCCATGACATAACGAAGGTCTGAACCACGGCGTTGACGTTGTTGACGACCACCGCCACCAAACGCTCCACCAAAGATATCGCCAAACTGACTGAAAATATCTTCTGCACTAAAGCCACCAAAACCGCCACCTGCACCACCGAAGCCACCTTCAAAAGCACTATGCCCAGCACGATCATACATGCTGCGCTTCTCTTCATCAGAAAGGACTTCATATGCTTCCGCAGCTTCTTTGAACTTTTCTTCTGCTTCAGCATTGTCAGGGTTACGGTCTGGATGATACTTCATCGCCAACTTACGATAGGCTTTTTTGATCTCATCATCACTTGCGGTTTTCGAAACGCCTAAAACCTCATAATAATCACGTTTAGCCATGGTTGGCGGTGCTCCTCACGGAATTTACTTAAATCTAAAAAACAAATAGGCTCTGTCGACTTCGGAAATAAAAAGTCAACAGAGCCTTAATAGGGGCTGTACAATAAATTTACAAGGTCTATTGCAATAAAAAAGCAATAAATTTAGAAAACGGCTTTATTCTTAAAGTACTTTGCAATACCTTTCAGCCAAGCATTCAATAAAAATAACCATGCAATTGAACTAAATACCACACCAGCAACCATCATTGCAGTCACCCAAAGTGCGTCGTTCCAAGCAAAAAAGAACAGTGGAATAAACCAGAGCACGGCAAAAATGGCCATCAGTAAAAACAACATCACATTACGCATAATCCAAAGTGCATGCGCATGTATCCATACCTCTGCATTATCCACAATCGCAACTTTTCGTGCTAATAGGTACGCAAATACAGCAAACACTATCGTAAATAATGCAAGAAACATGAACACATAAGAAATCGCCACGTAGCGGCGATGCTGCTCAATACCGTCTTGCCCCATGCTCTCTATCACCTCATTCACAGCATTATGCAAAATTTGCCATGCTATGAAATTCAATTATTTTTTGGTCTTAAAATATAGGTGCTACTATATTGAAATTTTCAATCTTTCGCACCTTTATTCACAAAATAATTACGATAGTTGTGTTGTTTTTTTAACCTTAAACCATGCCGCATACAGTGCAGGCAGGAAAAATAAGGTTAATAAGGTGGCAACAATCAGCCCCCCCATAATCGCAACCGCCATCGGACCAAAGAAAATACTGCGTGATAAAGGGATCATCGCCAGCACCGCTGCCAGTGCCGTCAACACAATTGGACGGAAACGACGCATGGTTGCACCAATGACCGCATCCCATGGTGTATGTCCCGCATGAATATCTTGCTCAATCTGATCGATCAGAATCAGCGAGTTACGCATAATCATCCCTGACAGAGCAATGGTGCCAAGCATTGCCACAAAACCGAAAGGTTTGTTGAACAACAAGAGGAACGCAACGACACCAATCAAACCCAATGGCGCTGTCAGTAACACAATGGTTGCCCGTGACATGCTACGAAGCTGAATCATCAATAAAGTCATCACCACAGCCAAAAACAATGGCATGCCTGCATTGACTGAATTTTGCCCCTTAGCCGATTCTTCAACCGTCCCCCCCACTTCCAGTAGATAACCACTTGGTAGATCTGCGCGTAAGCTCTGCATCTGATCAGCCAACTGTTGCACCACAGTTGCAGGTTGTAAGTGGGTGCGGATATCGGCACGAACGGTAATGGTTGGTAGGCGATTACGATGCCAAATTAAGCCTTCTTCAAAGCGGGATTCAATATTGGCAATCTGCGCCAACGGAACAGTTGTGCCTTTAGTGGTCGGCACAGCCAAACTCGCTAAAGATGCAACTTCAACGCGTTCCGATTTATCACCACGCAAACGGATTTCAATCAACTCACGTTTTTCGCGATATTGATTCATTACCGCACCCGTCACTGAAGCATTGAGGAAATTGGCTAAATCCACACTGGAAACACCCATCTGACGTGCACGATCTTGGTCAATTTCGATTGCAATGATTTTACTCGGTTCGCCCCAGTCCAAATGCACATTGGTGGTATTTGGATCTTCGCTCAGGACTTTGGCAACTTTTTGCGCCCATTGACGTACTGTGCCGAGGTCTTCACCCGATACACGATACTGCAATGGATAACCCACAGGTGGACCATTTTCCAATAACGATACCCTTGTGCGCACTTGAGGCAATAACTGCTTAATCTGCTTGTCTAAAGAGCGACGGATTTCATCACGGTCATCAAGAGACGAGGCCAATACCACAAATTGAGCAAAACTGGCTTGTGGTAATTGCTGATCTAGCGGTAAGTAGAAACGCGGTGAACCTGTTCCCACATAGGCCACATAGTTATCAATGCCCTTTTGCTTGGACAAGAACTGCTCCACCTTATGTACCGCCTGTTCAGTTGCGGTCAGTGATGCCCCTTCTTCAAGTTTTAGATCCACCAGAATTTCTGCGCGATTCGATGGCGGGAAGAATTGTTGCGGCACTAACTTAAACATCGCGACTGACAATACAAAGATTCCCACCGTCACCGCAATCACGGTTTTACGATAGGTAATACAGATTTCAACCACACGACCGAAGGCCTGATAAAACTTGGATTGATATGGATCGTGATGCTGACCATGTGCTTCTACCACAGGTGCAGGTTGCTTACGCAGTCGCGCCCATAAACGTAGATACCATGCCGCTTGTTGCTGCTGTTTGCTAAAGTCGGGCAATAATTTTTCACCTAAATAAGGCACAAATAAAACTGCTGCAATCCATGACACAATCAGCGCAATAGTCACCACTTGGAAAATAGAACGGGTGTATTCACCTGTTCCTGATTGAGCTGTCGCAATTGGCAAAAAGCCTGCTGCGGTAATCAAGGTTCCCGTCAACATTGGAAAGGCTGTGGTTTGCCACGCAAAACCTGCCGCTTTCAATCTGCTATAGCCCTGCTCCATTTTAATCGCCATCATTTCAACAGCGATAATCGCATCATCGACCAGCAACCCCAAGGCCAGAATCAATGCCCCCAAGGAAATCTTATGCAGTCCCACATCAAATAGATTCATGCCTGCAAAAGTCATTGCCAGTACCAGTGGAATAGACAGTGCTACCACCAAACCAGTACGGAAACCCAGCGAGAAGAAGCTCACCAATAAAACGATGATCACAGCTTCGGCCAAGACCTTTAAGAATTCTTGAATACTGCGTTGTACCGCCACAGGCTGATCAGAAACTTTTTGCAGTTTCATGCCCAAAGGTAAGGTTTTTTGTAGACGATTGAACTCGGTTTCAAGGTTTTTACCTAGTGCAATGATGTCACCACCTTTACGCATCGAAACCGAAATACCAATCCCATTTTCGCCCATAAAACGCATACGTGGCTGCGCTGGTTCACTAAAGCCTCGATAGACCTCAGCAACATCACCCAGTTGAATGGTTTTATCACCGACCAACAACGGCATTTTTTTCAGGTCATCAACACTATGTAAATGCCCACTGACTCGGATTTGGATACGGTCTGTACCTGTTTCAAAGAACCCCGCACCCGCCATGTCATTTTGTTTTTGAATCGCTTCCTGAATGGCTGTGACAGGGACACCCAGTTGTACCGCTTTGGTATTTGATAATTCAATCCAGATTTTCTGATCTTGTAGACCGACCAAATTGACTTTGTTGACATCTTTGACCCGTTGCAATTGCAGCTGCAAACGGTCGGCATATTCTTTCATCACCGCATAGTCAAAGTCTTTGCCTGTCAGTACATAGATATTGCCGAAGGTGTCGCCAAATTCATCATTGAAAAAGGGTCCTTGTACACCGCTCGGCAACTGCGAACGAATGTCGTTGACCTTCTTACGCACGTTATACCAAACATCAGGAATAGCACTGGATGGCAAACTGTCTTTCGCCACAAAGGTCACCAAAGACTCACCCGGCCGTGAATAGGCCATGATGCGGTCATACTGCCCCGTGGTCATCAATTCTTTTTCAATGCGGTCCGTCACCAGTGTCGACACTTCTTTCGCCGTTGCCCCTGGCCAATAAGTCTGTACCACCATCACTTTAAAGGTAAACGGCGGATCTTCACTTTGCGAAAGTTTGGAATAAGACATGATGCCGACGATACCGAGCAACAGCATAAAATAAAGGATAATCCCCTTATTTTTGAGTGCCCATTCTGAAAGGTTAAATTTCATGTTTAACCTCCCGCTTTTACAGTGACTTCACGATTATCACGATCGACTGGATGAATTTTTTGCTGGTCACGCAGTAAATGTACACCACCGACCACAACCCAATCCGTTGCTTTTAAACCTGACACAACTGGCACACTATCTCGACCATAACTACCTAAAGTCACAGGCACTTTGCGTATGCTTTGATTGGCATTCACCACCCAAACATACGCTTGTTGATCATTGGCAGTCACACTGGATAGCGGCACGCTCAAAACGTTATTTTCATTTGCGACAAAGAATACCCGTGCACTTTGCCCAAGTTGAATCGTCGACTGTCCTTCAAGTAAAGAAACTTTCACGGTAAAGGTTCGGGATTGATCCGCCGCGGGTGAAACCTCACGTACTTTGGCTGCAAAACGCGCATCTGGTTGCGACCATAAAGTAACCCATACTGGTTGCCCAACCTTGATGGTACTGACTGACTGCTCAGGCACACCAAATACCACTTCACGCTCACCATCAATCGCCAACTGATAAACAGCCTGCCCTGCTGCAATCACCTGTCCAATCTCGATTTGACGTTGGGTAATCACGCCATTTTTATTGGAAACTAACCGGTTATAGCCGGTTTGATTAGATGACACCTCATAGTTTGAGCGTGCTTGTTGTAGACTTGCCTGTGCAGATTCATATTGATTTTTGACTGCATCAAATTGCGAACGACTCACCGCATTGACAGGTAAAAGTTGCTGATAACGCTGATATTCTTCAGCAGCAATCTTTGCCGCTGCCTGTGCGCTATCTAATTGGGCTTTGGCTGCATTCATCTGCAGCTGGGCATCTTTTACATCTAATTTCGCCAGCACTTGTCCCACTTTGACCCGATCACCAACATCGACATAACGTTCGGTAATCTGCCCCCCGACACGGAAGGCCAAAGCAGTTTGCTGTCTCGCTTGCACATCCCCCGCATAGCTTTTTTGATCGACATGATTACTGCTCGGTTGCGTCACCATGACATAGGGAATTTCCTCAGTCTTTGGCACCTCTTTTTGACAGGCGCTGAGGAGTACACTACTGACAATGAGTAACCCCAATATGATACGATTGATCTGATTCATCTCTTTGCGCTCTTATTCAAATTGATTTTTAAGGCGTGATATGAGCATTATCATAGATTGTTTATTTTTTAATTAATATACCCATGAGTACACTAATTAAAAATTAAAGCTAGAATTTTGATTTTTAAATTAATTAAAAGAGAACGATAACGTGCAAATCAACAGTGGTCGCCCTAAAGATTTAGAAAAAAGAGCCAAAATTTTACAGGCTGCAAAATCTATTTTTTTAAAAATGGGCTATCACGCCACCAACATGAATCAGATTGCCAAAGAAGCGGGTGTGACCAAACTCACGGTGTATAACCACTTCCAAGATAAGGGCAATCTGTTTATCTGTGCCATTGAAGAAAGCTGTGAAGAGTCGATTCGAACCAAACAGTTTGAGCTTACAGCTGAATCTAATTTTAAACAGGCGCTGGTGCTCATGTGTCAGCGTGCATTGAGTATTATTTATCTGCCTGAAGCGCTGAAATTAGATTGCCTGCTGTTTGAATTGGCGGCGGAACAAAGTCCCTTAACCAAGCAATTTTTTGATGCTTCACATACCCGCATGTGCAATGTCTGGTGTGATTTCTTTGAACAGGCCATCGCCTTTAAATTTATTCGCGCAGATGAACCGCTTAAGCAAACTGAGCTGATCATCTCGCTGATGTTGGGTATCCGTCATCAGCAAGTGTTGCTGGGTTTAGCCCCTGTACCAAGCGCAACTGAAATCAATCAGATGATTGAACAAGCAATCGAAATTTTTATGCTTAAATATCAATCAATAAATTAGAGAAAATTCACATTTTTTTACGTTCTGCTCTTGGAATGTCTCTCAATCGCGCTATAGTCGAATGAGAACAACAGGAGAATTAGAATGATTCAGCAAATCACTGCTCCATTACGTGAAGATGTCCGCTTACTGGGCAATTTACTTGGAGAGACCTTAAAGCAACATGCTGGGCAAGATTTGTTTAATCAGATTGAGCAAATTCGCGCATTAGCCAAAGGCGCACGTGACGGCCAGATCGAAGCCGAAAAACAGCTAGAACAACTCTTCCTCGGTTTGAAAGATGAAGAGATTCTGCCACTAACTCGCGCATTCTCACATTTTCTCAATTTCGCCAATATTGCTGAACAATATCATGTGGTGCGTAGCCGTCGTCAGGCCGAGTTTGATGAACAAGCCCCAAGCCCAAACCCGCTGCCACATTTATTCGAAAAGTTCAAAACCCAACAAATCAATGCACAGCAATTATTCCAACAGATCTGTGATTTAAAAATTGAACTGGTACTGACAGCACACCCAACTGAGGTCAGCCGTCGCACCCTCATTCAAAAATATGATGATATTACCGACTGTCTTTCACAGCTGGATCAACAAAAACTGACACCAAGAGAACGCCAACAGACCATCGCTACACTGAAGCAATTGGTCAGCTCAGCATGGCAAACTGATGAGATTCGTCAGCATCGCCCAACCCCTGTCGATGAAGCCAAATGGGGCTTTGCGACTATTGAGCAAACGCTTTGGAATGCAGTACCGAAATTCGTCCGTGAACTAAATGAATTGACTCAGCTACATTGTGAGCAAGCCTTACCTATGAGTATCGCGCCAATTCGTTTTGCTTCATGGATGGGCGGTGACCGTGATGGCAACCCGAATGTCACCCATCAAGTCACCCAAGAAGTCCTGTGGCTCTCGCGTTGGCAGGCTGCTGATTTATATCTGCGTGATATTGAAAATCTGCGTTGGGAACTGTCGATTCAAAACTGTTCCGATGAACTGACTCAAGCTTTAGGTTATGAACACCCTGAACCGTATCGAGAATATCTACGAGACACTCGCGAGCGCTTAAAAGCCACCCGCTATTGGTTGGGGCAACGCTTACAAGGTGCCGAAGCAGACGATAGCAATATCATCAAGAATAAAGAGGAACTGTTAGCTCCGTTACTGCTTTGCTATCGCTCATTAGTCGACAGTAATCTGGCTGAGATCGCCAATGGACAATTGCTGGATTTCATTTATCGGGTCAACTGTTTCGGCATCGAACTGCTCAAACTGGATATTCGTCAAGAATCAGGCCGCCATCGTCAGGCCATTTCAGCCATTACCGAATATCTGGGTCTAGGTAACTTTGAATCGTGGACTGAACAAGCCCGTCAGAACTTTCTGATTCAAGAGCTACAAAGCAAACGTCCATTATTACCGAAGTTCTTCAATGAGCCAGAAGGTAGTCTGATTCAGCATCCTGACGTACTTGAAGTATTTGCGACCATGCGTACCTTGGCAGAACAGCCAACCGAGAGCTTGGGGGCTTATATTATTTCGATGGCAGAATATCCAAGTGATGTACTCGCGGTTTTATTGCTGCAAAAGGAAGCGGGGATTCAACATCCGCTACGTGTCGTGCCTTTATTTGAAACCTTAAAGGATCTAGATGGCGCAGCCAAAACCATGAATACCTTGTTCAATATGCATTGGTATAAACAGCATATTCAAGGCAAACATGAGGTGATGATTGGCTATTCAGATTCAGCCAAGGATGCGGGCTTTATGTCAGCCAATTGGGCGCAATATCGTGCTCAGGAAGAACTGACTGCAATTGCCAAACAGCATGGTGTACAGTTGACCTTGTTCCATGGTCGCGGTGGTTCAATCAGCCGTGGTGGTGCGCCAACGCAACAGGCTCTGTTCTCTCAACCTCCTGGTTCGATTTCAGGTGCAATTCGAGTCACTGAACAAGGGGAGATGATTCGCTTCAAATTCGGTCTAGAAGGTATTGCGCTGCAAAATCTGGAAATCTATACCGCTGCGACTTTAGAAGCGACTTTGCTCCCACCACCGGAACCGAAAAAACAGTGGCGTGACTTGATGAATCAAATGACCGATTTATCGGTCAAAGTCTATCGCCAAACCGTGCGTGAAAATCCAAACTTTGTCAGCTACCTACGGACGGTTACGCCAGAACTGGAATTACAAATGTTGCCATTGGGTTCTCGACCAGCCAAACGTAAAGTCAGTGGCGGTATTGAATCACTACGTGCCATTCCTTGGGTGTTTGCATGGACACAGATCCGTTTGATGCTGCCTGCTTGGTTGGGTACAGGAACGGCGATTAATCAGGTGCACGAACAACATAAAAACACCTTGAATGAGATGTTAGAACAATGGCCTTATTTTCAAACCCTGATTGATATGCTGGAAATGGTATTGTCTAAATCTGATGCTGATATTGCCCTATACTATGAGTCACATCTGACCCAAGATCAGGACTTAAAGGTTCTCGGTGTGGAATTACGCCAACGTCTGCAAAATGCGGTAGATACTCTACTGCGCTTAAAAGGTGAATCTAAATTACTCAGTAATAATGAAGTCTTAGATCAATCCATGCAGGTGCGTAAACCGTATTTATTGCCACTGCATTTATTACAAGCGGAGTTGATGAAACGTCGTCGTTTATATCTGGCTGAACACCAAACCGAACATAGCCCTGTCGATCATGCCTTGATGGTCAGTATTGCGGGGATTGCCGCAGGTCTGCGTAATACAGGTTAAGTCAAACGCCAGCCTTGCCATCCATAGAAATCACAGCTATTGATGGCGAGATTGGCAAAATATGCCACTTCAATTAAAAAAATAGAAAAATTTCAAAAAATATTTTTAAAATAAGAGAGTTAACTTTTCAAAGTATCAGCACGAAAATAAATAATAAAACCGCTAGCTTATTTTGAAACAAATTTTACCAAAAGGTAAAAATACAAACCCGTAATGCCTGTTCTGGCAATATTCTCAATGGCTTATAGGTGAAAGCTCGTTTTAAGACAGGGTATCATACGCGCTGATATCACATAATGAGTCTAATTTATGTCAAGTTGGTTTCCAAAATGGCAGCCGTATCAGGGGAAGATCGATCATCGCCCTGTTGCGACAAATGAATATTTACCGCCCTTACAAAGTGCGGTGCTCGGGGTTCAACACGCGTTTGCAATGTTCGGTGCGACTGTTCTAGCACCCTTATTAATGGGCTTTAGCCCAAACCTTGCCATTTTAATGTCAGGGATCTGTACCATTATTTTCTTCCTGATCACAGGTGGGCGTGTTCCTAGTTATTTAGGGTCAAGCTTTGCTTTTATTGGCGTAGTTGCTGCGGCAACAGGCCATATCACGGGCTCAGGTGCCAACCCTAATCTTTCTGTTGCATTAGGCGGTATCGTTGCCTGTGGTATTTTTTATGCCTTGATCGGCTTTGCAGTGATGCTGACAGGCACACGCTGGATTGAAAAACTGATGCCACCTGTGGTAACTGGTGCGATCGTGATGATCATCGGTCTCAACCTTGCACCTGTCACCATTAAAGGCGTTGCAGGGCAACCATTTGAAATGTGGATGGCACTGATTACTGTACTGAGTATGGGTATTATTGCGGTCTTTACCAAAGGTCTATTACAGCGTTTATTGTTACTCGTTGGCCTACTGATTGCCTATGCGATTTATGCCATTGCAACCAATGTTTTAGGCTATGGCAAACCGATTGATTTCTCCCAAATCGCAGCAGCATCATGGTTTGGTATCCCAAGCTTTTCACATCCAACTTTTGATTTAAATGCGATTCTGATTATTGCGCCAGTCGCATTGATATTAGTGGCGGAGAATCTTGGTCACATTAAAGCTGTGGGTGCAATGACTGGCGAAAACCTGACCCCACAACTGGGCAAAGCATTTGTTGCTGATGGTTTAGCCACGACCTTGTCAGGTGGTGTTGGTGCGCCAGGTATGACCACCTACGGTGAAAATATTGGTGTGATGGCAGTGACCCGCGTTTATTCTACGATTGTCTTTGTCATCGCAGGCGTGTTTGCAATTTTCCTAGGACTTTCTCCAAAATTTGGTGCGGTGATTAGTACTATCCCAACCGCAGTCCTCACAGGGGCTTCAATTGTGGTCTTCGGTTTAATTACTATTGCAGGTGCAAAGATCTGGATCGAAAATAAAGTTGATTTCTCAAACAATAAAAATCTGATCATTGCCTCTGTCACCATTATTTTAGGTGCAGGCAATTTTGAATTGTTATTTGGTAACTTTAATTTAGGTGGTATTGGAACCGCAACTTTTGCTGCGATTTTCCTGAATCTGCTATTCAGTTTAAAAGATAAAAATTAAAACTTTGAAGGCAGCGCAAGCTGCCTTTTTTATTTTGAGAAGGATGCCACGACTAGATAATGCCACCATTGGCTCTAATCACCTGTGCATTAATCCAGTTACTCGCGTCACTCACAGCAAAATCAAGCACCGCAGCAATATCTTCCACTGTACCTAAACGCTCTAAAGGAGCTGCTTTGGTCAACTGAGCAATCAATGCCTCACTCTTGCCCTCAAAAAACAGTTCCGTCGCTGTTGGTCCAGGTGCAATGGCATTAACGGTAATATTTTTGCCTCTTAATTCTTTAGCAAGGATAGCGGTCAGAGCTTCAATGGCTGCTTTAGAAGCGGTATAAATGCCATACCCTTCCAACTTCATCCCGATCACACTACTAGAGAGATTGATAATTTTTCCACCCTGCTCAAGTCGTTTCGCTGCCTCGCGCATGGTATATAAGCTACCTTTTAAATTAATCGCTAAAACCTTTTCAATGGTTTCATCATCTAAAGCTTCAATTTTTTGCAAGCACATGATGCCCGCATTATTAATCAGTACATCCACTCGTCCATAGCTTTGGATGACATATTCAAATAGCTGCTCAACTTGATATGACTGGCTAATATCTGCTTTAAATGCACTTGCCGTACCGCCTGCAACTTTAATTTGTTCAACCAACTGATTTGCTTCTAAATCATTGCGTGCGTAATTAATCACGATTTGATGACCCTGTTGTGCCAGTAAAGTCGCGGTAAAAGCACCAATGCCTCGGGATGCCCCTGTAATCAAAATCACTTTTCTCTCATTTGATGGTGTATTCATTTTTAACCTCATCCAAGCCGACTTATCACGGAATACAATCTATGATACTGTTCAGTGAGAACAAGATAATCCATCAAATTTCGGCTTCTTTATACGGATAGAGCGAACAAAAGAATCAAGCCTATGGACAAGTTAAATGCCATGTCAGCATTCGTACATGTGGTTGAGCAGCGAAGTTTTACCAAAGCAGCACAGATCCTGAACTTACCGCGCTCAACCCTGACAGATGCGATTAAACAATTAGAAACACAGCTGAATACCCGCTTACTGTTTCGAACCACACGACAAGTCAATCTGACCGACGAAGGCCATCTGTACTATCAACGCTGTAAATATATTCTGGCTTATATTGATGAATCCGACCATGATTTTTTACATGCCAAACCGCAAGGTATCTTAAAGGTCGAAGTTCACGGCATCTTCGCCGCGCATTTTATTCTGCCAAAATTGCATCAGTTCCTCAGTGAATACCCACAAATTCAATTACAACTGACTGAAAGTGATCGCTATGTTGATCTGATTAAAGAAGGCATCGACTGTGTGATTCGGATTGGACATTTAAATAATAGCGAGCTAGTGGTCAGACACTTAGGCCAGATTCAGCAAGTCACTCTCGCAAGTCCTGAATATCTCAAAAAATACGGTACACCGAACACACTGAGTGAATTAAAACAGCATTTTATGGTGGGCTTCTATTCTACAGCCCGGCAAAAAGCGCTTCCCTTAGAATTTTTGATTCAGCATAAAGTCGAGTTTTATGATTTACCTGCATTAATTCAAGTCAATGGCGCTCACACCTATTCAGCAGCGGCAGAACAAGGCTTTGGCATTATTCAGGTACCACGTTACGGTCATTTACAGCAAATTGAAAATGGCCAACTCTCCCCAGTGCTAACCCAATATGCTGTTCCCGCTTTACCTGTCTCATTGCTCTACCCCTCAAAAACACGGGTTTCACCGAGACAAAGAGTGTTTATTGAATGGATCGTGCAGTTGTTTAAAGACCATCCTTTAGATCAGCGTTAAAACACCCTCCCATGAACAGCAGGGATGCTGCACTTAAGTCCCCTATCTTTATCAATCTTATTTTTAGTATGATGATTTTTTGCATTTCAATGCGTTGCCATCATGCGTTTTGATTTTTTTGATTTACAGTTATTTCTGCATATCACCAGCACGGGTAGTCTGACCAAAGGGGCTGAACGTTCTGCAATTTCTCTGCAAGCAGCCAGCGAACGGATTAAAAAACTCGAACAATATTTTGATACCCCTTTATTTACTCGACAAACCACTGGCGTTGAATTAACTACAGCCGGACATGCTTTGGCCGAACATGCGCGACGTATGATCCGCCAAAAAGATCAGCTCGAACAAGAGATGCAACGCTTTCGACAACAACAACCCGAATCCTTAACCCTGTGGTGCAACTCTTCGGCACAAAGTGAATATCTGCCGCCACTGTTACCGCAATATCTGATGCGACATCCTGACATCAATATTGACCTACATGAAGCAGAAAGTTCAGAGATTATTGCCGCTCTAGGCAAAGGCATCGCTAAGCTCGGCTTGGTTTCCAGTTTCTTTGATATTCGCCCTTTGCAGACCCAAGAATTTGCCAGTGACCCCTTGGTACTGATTTGCCCAGCCTCACATGCCCTTGCTCAATACACACAATTAAATCTGGTCGATGCCTTACATTTTGGCTTTATTGGGTTGATGCCACATCATTCTTTGCAGCAATCTATCGAAACCCAGGCCAAGTTACTGGGCTTTAATATCCAATACCGTTTGCGTTTACCCAATTTTGCTGCGATTGCTGAAGTGGTGGCGAAAGGCGTCGGCATAGCGATTATGCCTGCCCGTGCTGCGCAGCGTTTAGAGCCAGACTATGATTTCCACACGGTACAGCTGTTGGGCGCATGGGCTAATCGGAAGCTGCTGTTAGCAACGCAGGATTTCAGTCAACTGCCCGAGACTTATCAGCAATTTGCAGATTTTTTATTGCAGCATCGTCCTTAGTTCACAGCAAAATTAGTGCGATAGCATATAGCCACCTAAAGCGACCAGCCCCATAAAAAATAGACGGCGGAAGCGTTGCTCATTCAGTTGATAGCGGATTTTTTTACCCAACCACATCCCGACCAAAGCTGCTACCAAGGCAACAGCCGATAAACGATAGTCCAGTGTGATTCCCTGCATTGGGTTATGGTGTAGAAATACTGCCAAGCAAATGGTGGACACGGTAAAGGTTAATCCTAAAGCTTGAACCAGCTCATCACGGTTTAGATGTAAAGACTGCAAATAAGGCACCACAGGAATAATCACAACCCCTGTTGCTACAGTGACCGCACCACCGATATAACCCACCAAGGGAGATAACCAATGCTCATATTTACCCAAGTGGGGCAGATTCTTAACGCATAAACCATAAAGCCCGTACAGTATCAGCATCGTACCCAATAGAATTTCACTGCTTTGACCATGGCTTTGGCTTAAAGTGGGTAAAAAACTCCAGACCGATCCAACCACAATCCCAAGCAACAAAGACCAGAAGCGGCGTACAAAAGTCCAGACCCGCCCCTCAGCAAAGAGCTGCCAGATATTGGTAATCATAGACGGAACAATCAGCAGTGAGGCAGCCTGAAAAGGACTCATGGCAATTGTGAGTAGCCCCATTGAGACCGCAGGTAAGCCTAAGCCGATCATGCCTTTAATCATGCCTGCAAAGACAAATACCATCACAATAATTGCTAAAAAAGTCACGCCCAAGTCTCCGATGTTGCTTCGGAGTTATGCTACGAAAAAAGCGAGGTTTGCCGTATTCTTATTTTTGGGAGCAGGCCTCAGGCAGAGCTTGAGGCCGTTCTATATTTGTCTTCCAACACATTGCTGATAATGCTTTCAATCATCCAAACCCGATACAGACTATTGAAAACGTAGCTCTGTCCATCTATACGTAATTCCAGTACAGGAAAATCTGGCTGATGCTTTTGCTGGCATAGTTCATCATTCTGTTTCAGTAGAGCTTCGACATCCTGTTCAGTGATGTTCTCGATCTCTAGACGCTTTTGCATGCGCTGAAAATGGGCTTTAAATGAAAGATCTTTACCCCGTGTCCACACCCCTTCAAAAATCTGGTGGATACAATCAACTTGCTGTTCCTCAGGCACACTATAAAACAGTCGTGCCATCTCATACGTCGCTTCTTTGGTTGGACGGCAGAACGGCGTAAATGTCACTTGTGTTCGCTTGGAAACACGGGTTGCCAGACTCCAATCAAACCAGTCTCGCCCATGATAACTCAGCGGAAAAACCTTTAACTGAATATTATAATAATTAGCCAGTTCTTCTTTGATATAGGCCAATAACAACCAGCTCATTGGATCTTCAAGCGCAATGTATAAGTCTAGCTCAGGATGCATGGCTTGGACTTCGGTAAGTGACTCACCATCATTGATCAAATGCTCGCGCCATTCGATATGATTAATCAGGAAAATTGGATTTCCAGTCAGTAATTTTTGTTGTTTCAGACGGCGAGTCAAACGCAATAAATCATCAACGGCTTGATATTTACGCTCACCAAATTCGAAATAGCTGGCAGCAACGGGCACATCTTTAAAAATACGTTCAGGATAATCTTGAGGGCTTTGGTGCCGACTGGCCATGGCATAGAGGGTACGTAATTTGCCGTATTGTTGTTGCCACAGCATATGAAACACATCTTCCAATAAATGTAAGAAGTTCTGTTCACGTAAGGGAGTGTTTCGAAGAATGGTTTCAGCTTGTTGTAATGCTTCTGCGCTGGGGATTTCTGGAGTGTCATCAAAGCCAAAACGATGTTGCTTGGCAAGAATCTTGGCATCATTTAAACAATAACTGAGCCATTCCTGCTTGGACATTCCATTCGGAGGTTCTGCGTCCTGCCTCGAGATAATCACTTTTAAGGGTTTCAACTCATCACTCAGAATTTCATTGAGCTGATCCAGTTGTTGTACTGCAAGATAGCTATAAACATCGTCTAGACGCAGGTAAATGCTTAAACCCTGTTCCGTAGGTAACACCGCCTGACGCGAAGGTTTTTGGTAAAACCAACTCGATCGGAGGGGATCAAACCAACGACGTAACAAAGACATGTCGATAGCCTCTAATGGTCATAAATTGAAAGATAGATAAATATGCCCAAACTTGTATTGAATAAAGAGCAAGTGAGCCAATAAGTTTGTTCAGTATCTTATAAAATGACAAAAAAGTCCCTCTTAATTAAAGAGGGACCAAAAGGGATTACAAAACTCGTACTGCGCCTTTGGCTGCACTGGTCGAATGCATTGCGTAAATCTTCAATGACTTAGACACTTTACGTTTACGCTCTTCTGCTGGATGCCAACCTTTAGCTTCCTGAACGGTACGGCGATGCGCCATGGTTGCATCATCGATATCGAGGTGAATGGTACGGTTTGGAATATCGATTTGAATGGTATCACCATCTTCAACTAGACCAATTGCACCACCTTCAGCCGCTTCTGGAGAAACGTGACCAATCGACAAACCTGACGAACCACCCGAGAAACGACCATCGGTAATCAAGGCACAGTCTTTACCTAAACCTTTCGACTTCAAGTAACTGGTTGGATACAACATTTCCTGCATCCCTGGTCCGCCACGTGGTCCTTCGTAGCGAATCACCACGATATCGCCCGCAACGATTTTATGATCCAAAATCGCTTCAACCGCTGCATCTTGGCTTTCAAAAACACGCGCAGTACCAGTGAATTTAAGGATCGACTCATCTACACCCGCAGTTTTTACGATACAGCCATCTAAAGCGATGTTGCCGTAAAGTACAGCCAAACCACCATCTTTAGAGAAGGCATGTTCAGCATTACGAATTACGCCTTTCTCACGATCACCATCCAAAGTTGAATAATAACGGTTCTGCGAGAACGCTACTTGAGTTGGAATACCACCCGGAGACGAACGATAGAATTCATAAACGTCCGCATCTTCTGTACGGATAATATCCCATTTGTCTAATGCATCTTTCAGAGTAGGTTCGTGCACGGTTGGGCATGAGGTATTCAATAAGTTGGCACGATCCAACTCACCCAAGATTGCCATGATGCCACCTGCACGGTGTACATCTTCCATATGCACGTCTTGTTTTGCAGGTGCAACTTTTGACAATACCGGTACTTGGCGAGACAGACGGTCGATATCATCCATGGTGAAATCAACTTCTGCTTCATGTGCAGCCGCAAGCAAATGCAATACGGTATTGGTTGAGCCACCCATTGCAATATCCAAAGTCATGGCATTTTCAAATGCTGCTTTAGTTGCAATTGAGCGTGGCAAAATACTGTCATCATTTTGTTCATAGTAACGCTTCGCCAGTTCAACCACTAAACGGCCTGCTCTTAAGAACAGTTTTTCACGGTTGGCATGCGTCGCCACGATCGAACCATTGCCCGGTAAAGACAAACCTAAAGCTTCGGTTAAGCAGTTCATTGAGTTAGCTGTGAACATCCCTGAGCATGAACCACAAGTAGGACATGCTGAGCGTTCAAACGCAGCAACTTCTTCATCGGTATAGCTTTCGTCTGCTGCAACCACCATGGCATCAACAAGGTCAATCGCCTTTTCGTCGCCGCGGAATTTAACTTTACCCGCTTCCATTGGCCCGCCAGACACAAATACCACTGGAATGTTCAGGCGCATCGCAGCCATCAGCATTCCTGGAGTGATCTTGTCACAGTTCGAGATACATACCATGGCATCAGCGCAATGGGCATTGACCATGTATTCCACAGAATCGGCAATCAAATCACGTGATGGCAGTGAATACAGCATCCCGTCATGACCCATGGCAATACCATCATCGACGGCAATGGTATTAAATTCTTTCGCGACACCACCAGAAGCTTCAATTTCTCTCGCAACAAGTTGACCTAAATCTTTAAGATGCACGTGACCAGGAACAAATTGGGTAAATGAGTTGACCACCGCAATAATTGGTTTGCCAAAATCTTCATCTTTCATACCGGTCGCACGCCATAAACCACGCGCGCCCGCCATATTTCTTCCATGTGTTGATGTTTTCGAACGATAATCAGGCATTTTGTATTCCCAACAAGTGTGTGCTCGAGAAGAATAGAACATTCTCTCTGGCGAAATGATACTGAGCTCTTTGCATCATACTACAAGTTATCGTTTAACAGATGACCAACAGGCCTATCTTTTTTTGCACAAAAGCAATTCAGGTTGTGAATTAGGGACTCGTCGCTTTTTCGCTTATAATTTGAGGTAAGTTTTATTTGGATTCCATTTGTGAAAATCATTTTTGCTGGTACGCCTGAATTCGCGGCAACCGCATTGGCGGCATTATTAAAAACATCCCACCAGATCATTGCGGTTTATACCCAACCTGACCGTAAATCAGGACGTGGGCAAAAATTAACGCCATCTCCTGTTAAACAATTGGCACTTGAACACGATTTACCCGTTTATCAACCTTTGAATTTTAAAGCGTCTACGGAAGAAGGCTTGGCAGCTCGACAAGAACTTGCTGCACTTGGCGCAGATGTGATGGTGGTGGCAGCCTATGGCTTGATTTTACCGCAAGCGGTTTTAGATACACCGAAATACGGTTGTTTAAATATCCATGGTTCGCTGTTACCCCGTTGGCGTGGTGCTGCCCCGATTCAACGTGCCATTGCCACAGGTGATGCTGAAACGGGCATTACCATCATGCAAATGGCGGCAGGTTTAGATACTGGCGATATGATGTATAAAACCTATTGCCCAATTACTGCGGAAGATACCACTGCCAGCTTGCATGACAAATTGGCTGTTCAAGGCGCAGAAGCAATTTGTACCGTGCTTGAATCAGAACAAAGCTTGCAGGATTTTATTGAAAAACGTGAAGTACAAGATGAAACACTGACCGTTTATGCGCACAAATTAGTGAAAGCCGAAGCCCGTATCGATTGGACTATAAATGCAGTTCAAATCGATCGTAATATTCGTGCCTTTAACCCTTGGCCAGTCGCGTTTATCCAACTCGATGAAAATAATGCTTTACGTGTTTGGGGTTCTACACTTTCACAGCTCAGCAAAACCGATGCACAAGTTGGTGAAATCCTTGCCATTGATAAGCAAGGCGTGCATGTTGCCTGTGGCGACAATACTGCAGTGTGCTTAACCAGCTTACAATGGCCAGGTGCTAAAGCCTTAAATCCAGTACAAATTGCCCAAACCCAAAAATTGCATATTGGACAAATTCTCCCATGAACCCATCAAATCAATCATCTGCAAAAAATTTGAATCTGCGTGCGCAGGTGATCAAAACACTTTTGGCGGTTCAGAATGGGCAATCTTTGTCTTCCGTTTTGAATCAACATATCAATATCGTTTCTGAACGTGACCGTGGTTTATATCACGAACTTACTTTAGGTTGTTTACGCCAATGGTATTCGTTAAAAGCAATTACCTTACCATTGCTCACAAAACCATTAGACAATGAAGCCCTAGAAAGTTGTTTATATCTGGGTTTATATCAAATTTTATGTACGCGTATTCCTGTACATGCTGCGATTTCAGAAACTGTAAATGCTGCGAAGCAACTCGGTTTTGAGCCAATGAGTGGTTTGGTCAATGCGATTCTGCGTCGTGTTTCACGTGAAACAGATGAATTTCAAACCGCATTGAATAATACCCATGGTTTACCAAGTTGGTTATTCAAGCGACTCAAAAAAGATTGGCCTGAGCAAGTAGAGCCGCTATGCCAAGCCTTAAAACAAGTCGCGCCACTGACGCTGCGTGTCAATGAACGCCAAGTGAGTCGTAACGAATATTTAGAGATTTTGGACGAAGAACAGATTGATGCTCGTCCTTGCACACTTTCAGATGTGGGTATTGTTCTGGAACAAACGGGCAATATTACCCATTTACCCGGTTTCGAAGAAGGTGGTTTTTCTGTACAGGATGAACATGCGCAATTGTGCGCGACGCTTTTACCAAACTTAGATGACCAAGTTGTTGTCGATGCCTGTGCTGCACCAGGGGGTAAAGCCGCACATATCCTTGAGCGCTTTAATCCTAAAAAATTGATTGCACTTGATCATGATGCAAAACGTTTACTGCGTGTTTCTGAAAATTTAGAACGTCTTGCCCTAGATCAGGACAATGTTGAGATTATTACGGCTGATGCCACCACATGGCAGGCACAGGAACTGGCTGATTGCATCGTGTTGGATGCACCCTGCTCTGCGACAGGTGTAATCCGTCGCCATCCCGATATTCGTCTGCTCAGACAGTCGACTGATATCGCGCAAACGGTTGAGCTACAGCAGCAAATTTTGCAGCAGATGTGGCAACAGCTTAAAGTCGGTGGCACTTTACTGTATATCACCTGCTCGATTCTCAAAGCTGAAAATGAGCAGCAAATGGCAACATTCTTTGCAGCACATGCTGATGCAGAAGAAATCAAAATTGAAGCTGATTGGGGCATTGAACAGCCCCATGGTCGTCAACTACTTCCTTCTGCACAATCAGGCGATGGTTTCTATTATTGCCGAATTAAAAAATTGGCATAAATCAAAAATAAAAAAGCAGGCTTAAAGCCTGCTTTTTTATTCATTCTATTTAGAGTGTATGCTGATCTTTGACTTCTTCAAGAACGTCATCTAACTCTTCTGGGTTTTTGGTTAAGTGCAGAATAGACAATGCCAATCCACCCCATAAAAACACCATTGAAATCACCATCATTACGATTGCTGAAGTATTCATATTTGTTCTCCTAGCGATCTTTGATTCGGCTGAGTACAATTGCAACGACAGCACAGAAAATCACGCTGCCCCATCCAAATACGCCTTGTAAGCTCATGCTATAACTATCGTAACCGTTTTTCACCAAGTTAAATACGGTCATGCTTAAGGTCGTTAACAAGATCAACGATGTGATCACTGTTAAAGTGAAATCCCAACCTTTGCCCAATTGAACAGTCGAAATACGATTCACATGATCACGCAACTCACGCAAGGCAGAACGTTTAAACCAAGCAATACTGATAATCGAGATCAATGCACCACCAATAATACCAATGTTATTGATGAAGTGATCGACGATATCCACCAGTTTAATCGCATTCACACTAGAGAATAAGATCACGGAAACCAGTGCACTACCACCACCAATAATCGTTACAGCTTTGGTACGGCCCCATTTCAACTTGTCCTGCATTGCAGCAATCGGCACTTCCAAAATACTTACCATGGAAGAGATACCCGCAACAAACAGCGAAGAGAAGAACAAGAAACCAAATAAATCCGCACCTGCACCTAAACTTGAAATAATTTTAGGGAATGCGATGAATGCTAGACCAATACCACCACTCACAACATCGTGTACTTCTTTACCTGCCGCATGTGCCATAAAGCCCAACGCAGCAAAAATACCAATACCTGCCAAAATCTCTGTTGATGCGTTAGCAAAACCAACGATCAAACCTGAACCTGTTAAGTTGGTTTTAGGTTTTAAGTAAGAGGCATAGGTCACCATGATCCCGAAGCCAACAGACAACGAGAAGAAAGTATGACCATATGCAGCTAACCAAACTTTATAGTTCATCATCGCTGACCAGTTCGGAGTAAAGAATGCATTTAAGCCTTCTACCGCACCAGGTAAACGTAATGACTGGATCACAAGAACCGTAAATAAAACAAATAACAACGGCATGAAAATCTTATTCGATAATTCAACGCCCTTCTTAACACCACCATACAAAATGATTAAGGTCAGTGCCCAGATACCAACGATTGGCCAGAACAAATGACTCACAAATTGTAGATCGAAGCCTGTTGCTTTCGAGGTCTGCAAATAAGTATTGAAGAAGAAGCTTTCCGGGTCACTGCCCCACGCCTGACCAATTGAGAAGTAGACATAACTACCTGCCCAAGTCAGTACGCTGGCATAGTACAAACCAATGATGATACAGACACAGACTTGCCACCAACCGAGTGTCTCACCGCCTTTAAATAGCGCACGATATGCTTTTGGCGGTGAATTACGCGCACGATGACCTGTTGCATAGTCCAAGAATAAAAGCGGTAAACCAGCGGTAATCAACGCCAGTAAATAAGGGATAAGAAACGCCCCACCGCCATTTTCATAAGCAACGTAAGGGAAACGCCAAATGTTACCTAAACCTACAGCTGAACCAACAGCTGCAATAATAAAACCAGATCGTGATGTCCAGTTTTCACGAGAATCTGCCATAAAACACCTAAATTGTCCTGCTGGCCGTTCCATGCTGTCCTAGGTTTTTATTATCCAACAGACATGAAAAGTGCCATAAAAAATCTTGTTTTGCTTGCATGAAATTTCAACCTTGTGGGTCTCCGTTTACATGGACAAACAAAGCAAAAACCAAACCATCTTCCTTAAAGATTGGGCTTTGTTTTTCTGCTTTTAATAGCCGAACAATACCTGTTTTTATTTCTTTTTACTGTAAATTCTGCAAGAAAAAATCATGTTTTTTAAACAACTGATTATTTTTCAACAGACTGTAATTTTGACCTTGCAGTCAACCTATAAAAATCAAGTACATAAAACAATCAAGCGAAGCTTAAACTCCGCTTGGGCCACAATCCTTTTTATTGTTTGATGGCTAATAATCTTTCCTCTTGCATATCCCGAATCGCAGAATGAATACCTTCCCGACCTAGGCCAGAATCCTTCACACCGCCATAGGGCATATTATCGACACGGAAAGTCGGGACATCGTTAATAATCACACCTCCAACATGTAAATGATCCCATGCATACAGCATTTTATTGAGATTTTGCGTATACACACCTGCCTGCAAACCAAAACGACTTTGGTTAATCGTGGCAACACCCTGCTCAAAATCTTTAAATTTTTCGAGGATCGCCACTGGACCAAAGGCTTCATCTTTATAGATTTCCAGCTTGGCATCTACATTTTCCAGCAAAGCAGGTTCAAACAGCATGCCTTGTAAACTTCCTCCTATTAATATTTTTGCTCCTTTTTTCTCGGCTTTATCCAGCCATTTTTTTAAGCGAACAGCTTCAGCTTCTTTGATCATCGGCCCAACCACAGTGCCAGTTAAACTTGGGTCATCTGCCTTGATTTTTTTCAATTTTGCGATGAGTTTCTTTTTCAGATCAGCATAGATATCGGTATGTACTAAAATCCGCTGCACACTGATACATACTTGCCCCGCATGACCATAAGCCGCAGCAATTAAGCGGTCAATTAAAGCATCATCAATCACGGTATCTGCATCAATCAACACTGCGGCATTGCCACCCAGTTCCAAGGTTACTTTCTTGCGACCTGCACGTGCTTTCATGTCCCAACCGACCTGATCTGACCCTGTAAAGCTGAGTAATTTAAAGCGGTCATCGGTCACTAGAATATCTGCTGCTTGGCGATCGCATGGTAATACCGACCATGAGCCTTTCGGTAGTTCTGTTTCCGCCAAAACCTTTGCAATCATTAAAGCACTGATTGGGGTCAAGCTCGCAGGTTTCAGCACAAATGGACAACCTGCTGCAATTGCAGGTGCAATCTTATGAGCGACTAAATTTAAAGGGAAATTAAACGGACTAATTAAGGAAATTGCACCAATTGGCACTTGTTTGACCATGCCACGAAAGCGCGCGGCAGCGGGTGTGACTGCCAATGGCAGCATACGACCATCATCCAGCTGCGTGACTGCGTCGGCTGCCAACTGGAAGGTATTAATTAAACGTTCCACTTCTGCACTCGCTGCACCACGAGGCTTACCACCTTCCGCAATCAGAACTTCAGTCAGTTCCTCACGCAGTTCATTAAAGCGTTTTACACAATGCAGCAAAATTTTCTGCTTTTGAAAAGGCTTGAGTGCTGCCATTTCCTCTTCTGCTTTTACCGAAGCCGAAATGGCTTTTTCAAGGACCTTCGCATCAGCCAATGCCACACGCGCATAGACCGTCGTTCGATACTTATCATGGACTTCCAACCACTGACCTGTTGTAACGGCCTTTCCTGCGACGTAAAGCGGATAATCCACTACATTCTGTGCATCTGTCATTATTCTTGATCTCGTTATAAAAATTTAAAATTAGACTACTGCATATTTTCTAAGATCACTATATGATTCGCCCATTCACTGATGAATTCACAACAATTCATTACGGTTTTTGAAATTTATTAGGACAATGCAATGAAAATATTAAAAATATCAATGCTTGCTTTAGGGACAAGCTTTTGTGGTCTAGCGCAAGCGGATGTGATTGGTGTAAAAGGCGATCTTAGTTACTGGAATTACAACGGTGAAGCTAATATGGCTGCGCAAACATCAGCACCAGATCAAGACCTTGATCGTAAAGGCGCTGCGCAAGTTTCGCTTGCGTTTGAACACCCAATTCCACTGATTCCAAATGCAAAAATTCGCTATGTGAATTTAAAATCGCAGACTGAAAATGAAGTTGCTGGTCAACCAGTCTATGACCTCAACATCGATCATACCGATTTCATTTTATATTATGAGATCTTAGACACCATCGTAAATGCCGATGTCGGCCTCGGTGCAACCAACCTGAATGGCGATGTAAAAACACTGGGTTTAAGCAAAACAGATATCGATAAAACAGTCCCTGTGATTTATGGATCTGCAGGTGTAAAACTGCCTTTCACAGGTTTAAGTGCCAAAGCTGAATTGTTATATAGCAATGTCAACGATACCAAAATCACCGATGCTCAAGCTGAATTACAATACAACTTTATTGATAATTTATTGGTCGATGTTGGTTTAAAAGCGGGTTACCGTATTCTCGATATCAAACTAGATGATTACGAAAAAAATGACCTTAAATTTAACTTTAAAGGTCCCTATATCGGTTTAGATATTCATTTCTAAGACTTGAATTAAACAGAAACGGAATCTCTAGATTCCGTTTTTTTATAACCCATCATTTTATCAATCTCAATTGATGTACGCCAAAGCCTACAACAATCGCAGCGATTGGCGAATATCCCAACTAAAACTTTTCCCCTACATATAAATCATAGAGAGACAGGAAGTCTCATTGAGAATAATAAAACACACAGGACGTGGTCGTTAATAGGATATCAACGACATAAACTGAATATGAAGAAGCCCCGTCAGGATGATGGGGCTTCTTTTTATCTGCTGTTTTTTTATATGCAAGCTAAAGACTTTTTAAGTACTCAACGATTTCGGCATGCTCTGCCATTTCAGCAAGCTGTAGCGCACTATATTCGCCTTTATAAGCGACATTTGCACCTCTACTCACCAACAGCTTCACTATGGACAAATGATCGTTCTCAGCAGCGGCCTGTAACGCACTATAGCCTTCGTCATCGGTCTGGTTTGGGTCTATCCCCTCTGCCAGTAACTGTTCGACTTGTTCCACATTACCAAGTGAAGCCCAATAGACTAGCTCAGGAAGATGCAGTTCATCATCATCTTCAGGGAGTGGGGAGAAAGAATTGAGTTTCATCTATTTCCTCTGATTTAAAAATGAGTGTTCTCTCCATAACAATTACGGGAGCAACATATTCACTGAGTTCTTTACGGTAACGTTCTACAAAACCTTGCCTTGACCAAAAGGCGAACGCAGGTTCATTTGATTCAACCACTGCAATTCTCAACCGATCACATCCCCAAGTATTCGCAAGACCCGAAATAAAATTGACTGCTTGTGGACCATAGCCTAAACCTTGATGAGACTCTATAAACAATAGCAGTCCAATAAATACTATTGATGACTCGGGATAACCTTGCAGAATATCAATACAACCAATCATCTGTTCTTTATGATAAATCGCGTAAAAAAACTTTGCAGTAAATGGATGTCCACTAGGTACAGCTTTTAGATCGTTTCGAGCAGCATTTTTCTCTGCGCTATATCCTTGAATGAGTTTAAAATAATTTGGAGTAGCCTCAAATACAGCTTGAATACCGGCTATATCAGCTTCATTAGCTGAACAGAGAAGACGATAACTCAGCATATAGTTAAATATCCTGATGCTTTAAACACGAATAGCTTTTCCTTACACCACATTAAAGCTGTACCCCATTCACAATCGACCAATGATAGGGCATCAACTCTCTTAAAGGTTTAAATAATAATTTGTTCTCAGCTGTACTAACTGCGACTAGAACATCGCCACCCCAATAGGAAAGACGCTCTTGGCAGATTCCACAAGGCGTTAAAATGAGAATATTTGAATGTTCCGACTCTCTACATATACAGAGGGAATGTGTAATTTTTTCATTGATTTTATGTGCCTCCAAGCATGCCCCGACTTCCATACAAAGTGATAAAGCATCATTTCGTGTTTCAGGGGCAACACTGAGTAGAATTTTACCGCTCTCTGTGGCGAGTGCCGCAACACCGCCCCAACCTTGAGGATAACGTCTCTCCATGAAGTCTTTCGCAGCTTGAAATAGCTTTTGTTGCATCTTATCTCCACATAATTTCGCAATTCTTATTGTTCATATTTCATAATTGTTGTTTCTACAGTATGGTGATTGGCTTGATGCAGTACTTTAAAACCATGCTTTTGATAAAGTGTAATATTATGGCTTTCACATTGTAAATAGAGCATGGTTACGCCTAATTCTTTGGCTTTTTCTTTTGCCATAGTCATCATTTTACTTGCAACACCTTGCCCTCTCCATAAGGGATCAACAAAAATCCCACCGATCCAATGCTCATATTCTGGATAGTTTTTATTCTCTCGTAGCTTAAGTTCTAAGGCACCGATCAATTCATTTTCATGATGAGCTACGATTGCTAAGGGAATAACATCTCGATTAACTGCTTTTTCCAGCACCTTGTGGTACATCATTTCTTCGGTGATCTGTAAAGAGAGATAAGCCCATTCGTTATAGTACCACTTTGCAATTTTTCCAACCGCCTCAGGGTGATCTACCAGCAAAGAAATTTTCATTGTATTGTTAGTTTTAAGAATGATTGAACCGAGTTTAGCCGATATATTCTAATATTTTTAGTTCCGCACAATAAAAAACACCCCCAACGGTTAGGTTGAGGGTGTTTAGATTTAAAAGCTGGCGATGACTTACTCTCACATGGCAAGTGCCACACTACCATCAGCGCTAAGAGGTTTCACTTCTGAGTTCGGGAAGGGATCAGGTGGTTCACTCTTGCTATTGTCG